>NZ_LJHO01000020.1:0-34414 GCF_001295765.1 Novosphingobium sp. AAP1
CGGCGGAGATCCGGTTAATGGTACAGATCCCAGTGGGCTTGTGGACATCGTCGTGAATGGAAGCCAAGATAGCGGGAGTGGCGATTCTACAGGCGGTTCAACAGGAGGAGGTGGTGGTGCTATTCCAGCAAATGATATCGATAAGGCAAATTCATCAAGTTTCTACAAGCCTATTGTTGTCACAGCAATTAAGGGAAAAATTTCGGTTTCTGGCGGAGTAATTTCGATATCAAGTCTCAGCCTTTCATCTAATTTTAGTGCTGGATTACGCCAAAGTGGGAACAAGAATTTTTGGCAAAGTCGAACGTTTTGTGCGGCTAAAGTCGGGCTTGGTCTTGGGCTAGATATTGGTGGAACTGTTGCCAGCGCCGTCCCAGGATTTTCTCAAGGGCTGGCCTTAACGCAGCTAGGTTTTGCCGCTGGGGCAATAATTTACTCGGCGGCCACCGTTAACAAAGGAGCTCTGGGCGTTGCAGGCGGCGGTTATGCAATTACAATGGTCGGCTTTGCAACCAAGGAGGGGTCAATCGCTGCGAAGGCTGTTCCTGTAGTTGGTGCTCTGCTGGCTGGAGCGCAAACAATCAAAGACGCTATGAGCGCCAAGGAAGATTATGAGAACTGTCTTGCGGGGAAGTGATGATGAAAATCATTCGAAAAATATTTTCCAACGATAATTATCTTGGCATACAAGCCATCATATCAGTTGCTGTCCTGTATGGATTATACAGCATTCTTTGTGTATACTTTTATAGCAAATGGCCAAAAGTATTTTTTTTGTTGAGTATTAGTTTGGTGTCATTTTGCCTAATTTATAAGAAATTTATCAGAAAAATTTGGTTTTCATTGTTTATGTTTGCTGTCATAACGTTGAATGCCGCGATCGTCATTTATTTTTCATTATATGAAATAAATAGTTATATAATATATTATCCGTTTCTGCTTTCGGAGATAATTGCTTTTGATTTTATGAGGCGTATTCTAGATCTTGGTTAAAATAATCTTCGTCAGACACCTAGAATTTCGCGGAGTCTCCGAAAATTCACGGCTTGACCGTTCTTGCCTAGGCGTCCGACTTTCAGGTCAAACTTTTACGCGAAGGCGTCCAGCTTTGTGGGGCGATCAGTGTCGTAAAAATCTTGGGTGAGGTAAATCTTGCTATGAGCGTCTCCCTTTGTCGGACAGATATTGCTTTTCTTCAAGGGGTGTCATCAACAGGGTAAATGGGGACGAATATGACGCGTCAGATGGAATGCTTTGGCTTTGCGTTGGCTGTTTTCGTGATGCTGCTTGGGCAGCGGGCTCTGGCTGCCGTGCCGGGAGATCCACAGGGTTCGGGCGTGCTCATATCGGCGGTGAGTTGGTTGCAAGGGACATTGATGGGGACCGTGGCTACCGTCGTTGCTGTGATCGCCATTGCGGCCGTTGGCTTCGGCATGCTGACTGGACGTATCAACTGGCGTCACGGCGCTGTCGTGGTGCTCGGCTGCTTCATCTTGTTCGGTGCAGCCAGCATCGTCGGGGGTATCCGCGCTGCAGCGACCGCAGGGCAGTATTGATCCGTCGTGTCGGGCAACCTCCGCCGTGACACGGTGTTTGTCGCGCTCACGCGGCCGCAGATGTTTGCCGGGGTGACCTACAGCTTCTTCGTCATCAACGGCATCCTGTGTGCCGAGCTTTTCCTGATTTTTCGGTCCGTTCTGGCATTGCTGGCTTGTGTGGCGGTCCATCTGGCAGGAATGGTGCTGTGCCGGCATGAGCCGCGCTTCCTCGAGCTGTGGATTCTGCGCGTCAGCCGGTGTCCACGGGTGCACAATCATAAGCTGTGGCAATGCAACTCCTACCGCCCCTGACGGTCGATCCCAAAGTTATTGCGCGTGAGGCCTCGGCAGGCGTGCATCTGCCCTATGGGCGGCATGTCGACGATGTCACGATCGAGACGCGCGACGGTCTGCTGATGCAGACGATCCGCTTGGGTGGCTTGCTATTCGAGACGGCCGATACGCAGGACATCAACTATCGCGCCGAGATGCGCGACGCGATGCTGCGCGCGATCGGGTCGTCGCGGTTCGCCGTCTATCACCATGTCATTCGCCGCAAGGTACAGCCCGATCTGGATGCGCAGTTCGGCGACGCGTTTTCCCAGGATCTCCACGTACGCTGGAGCAATCTGCTCGAAACCCGCGAACTTTACGTCAACGAGCTATTCTTGACGATTGTGCGCCGTCCCGTCCGTGGCCGGCTTGGCATGTTCGAGCGCTTGGGCGGCATATTGCAGAGGCAGAAGCAGGCAGGCGGCACCAGCGCGCAGGTCGCCGGCGAAGTGCGCCAACTCGATGCGGCGCGCGATGCCTTGATGGCGGCGCTTTCCAGCTATAGCCCCAAATTGTTGCGGGTCTACGATACCCCCGTTGGCTTCCGCTCCGAGCCACTGGAATTCCTCTCCTGCCTCTACAACGGCGATCTACGCCCGGTCGGTCTGCCGCAAGGCGATATCGGCCATTATCTGCCGTACCGCCGCGTGAGCTTTGGCCAGGATGCGTTCGAACTAGGTCAGGCCGGAGACCAGGCGAGGCTGTTCGGCGCGGTGGTCTCGATCAAGGATTATCCGGGGCAAAGCATGCCCGGCATGTTCGACGAACTCTATCGCCTGCCATTCGACATGACCGTCAGCCAGTCCTTCGCTTTTGTCGATCGACAGGAAACCCTCGGGCGGATGAACCTGGCGCTGCGGCGCATGCGTTCGACCGAGGATGAAGCCGTCAGCCTGCGCGAGGAATTGCGCGTGGCGAAGGACGAGGTCGCGGCCGGCCGGGCAACCTTCGGCGAGCATCATGCGACGATTGTGCTCTATGCCGAGAACCTGGCCACGCTCGACAAGCAGGTGGCCGAAGTGCTCGCGGTGTTGGGCGATCTCGGCATGGTCGGCGTACGCGAGGATATCGCGCTCGAGCCCACGTTCTGGGCACAGTTCCCCGGCAATTTCCGCTATATCGGCCGGCGCGCGCTGGTCTCGGCGCGGAACTATGCGGGGCTTGCCAGCCTGCACAATTTCCCCGTTGGCCAGGCCAAGGGCAATCATTGGGGCGATGCCGTCACCCTGTTCGAGACGACGGCGGCCGGGCCCTATTTCTTCAATTTCCACCAGAACGACCTGGGCAATTTCACAATCATCGGCCCCTCGGGCTCGGGCAAGACGGTGGTGCTCAATTTCCTGCTTGCCCAGGCGCGCAAGTTTACGCCGCGCATTATCTTCTTCGACAAGGATCGCGGTGCCGAACTGTTCATCCGCGCCATCGGCGGGCAGTACGATCAACTGCGCGCAGGGTTGCCATCCGGGCTCAATCCGCTGCAATTGCCCGATACGGCGGTCAATCGGGCATTCCTGACCGAATGGATCACGCTGCTGGCCGGCGGGATCGATGCCGAGGAAGCCGAAGCGGTGCGCGCGGCGATCGACGCCAACTTTGCCCAGCCTGCAGAATTCCGGCGGCTGCAATATCTGGTCGAACTGTTCCGCGGCTATGCCCGTCCGCACGCCCGCGATCTGTGGTCCCGTCTGCGGCCCTGGTGGGGCGATGGCGAGCGCGCCTGGCTGTTCGACAATCCCGAGGACCGCACCGATCTGGCGGCGGAAACCGTCGGCTTTGACATGACTGCGATCCTCGACGATCCGGTGCTGCGCACGCCGGCCTTGCTCTACTTCTTCCACCGCGTGGAAGAGCGGCTCGACGGATCGCCCGCGATCATCGTGGTCGATGAAGGCTGGAAAGCCTTGGACGATGAAGTCTTCGTGCGCCGCATCAAGGATTGGGAAAAAACCATCCGCAAGCGCAACGGCATCGTCGGCTTTGCCACGCAAAGCGCGCAGGATGCCCTGGAAAGCCGCATCGCCAGCGCGATCATCGAGCAGGCGGCGACGCAGATCTTCATGGTCAATCCCAAGGCGCGGGCCGAGGACTACATCGGCGGCTTTGGCCTGACCCAGCACGAGTTCGACCTGATCCGCGCGATGCCTGACAGCCAGCGCTGTTTCCTGATCAAGCACGGTAACGACAGTGTGGTGGCGCGGCTCGATCTCTCAGGGCAGAAGGATATCCTCACGATCCTGTCAGGGCGGGAAGCCAATGTGCGCCTGTTGGACGCCTTGCGCAGTGATCTGGGCGACGATCCGCAGGATTGGCTGGCGCCTTTGCTGGAAAGGGCGGCTTGAGCGATGGCTTGCCCTTCCGTCACCACCGGCCAGCAGTTTCTTTCCTCGATGCTGGCGCATGTGGATTGCCAGGCGACGACATTGGGTTCGGTTGGGTTCCAGTCCCTGGCTCAACCGGGTGGCCTGGGGCAAACGGTTGTCACGACTTTGCTCACTTTGCTCATCGCGACGTTTGCGATCCGCTTGCTGGCGGGGTGTGGCGTGTCCGGCAGCGATCTAATCGGCACGTCGCTCAAGGTCGGCATTGCCCTTACGCTGGCGGCCAGTTGGCCTGCGTTCCGCATCGTGATCTATGATTTGGTGCTGCATGGCCCGGCCGAACTGGCAGCCGGTTTGCATGTCGACAACCAGCTGCCGGGCATGGGGCAGGGCATGGCCATGCGGCTTCAGGCGGCCGACGACGGGATCATGGCGCTGACTACGCAAGGCACCGGGCGCGAAGTCTATGCTCCGGTCGCGGACGGTGGCACGACGTTCAAGGCGATTGCCCTCGACGACCATCCCGCCCTGGGGTGGGCGAGGGTGGCCTTTCTGGTCGGCACTTTGGGGCCGCTGGTAGCCATTCGCCTCGTTGCGGGGTTGCTCCTCGCACTGGCACCTGTGATGGCCGGGGCGCTATGGCTTGGAGCGACGCGCGGTCTTTTCGCCGGCTGGGCGCGCGGTCTGGTCCTATGCCTGATCGGGTCACTAGGCTTGACGGTGGTCTATGCTGCTGAACTTGCCGTGCTCGAGCCTTGGCTGGCCGGCGCGCTGCAATTGCGCGATGCGGGTTATGCCACGCCCGCAGCGCCTACCGAACTGCTGGTCATCACCCTTTCGTTCGCCATCGCAGCGTTGATACTGATCAGCATCCTGGGACGCGTGGCGTTTCAGCGGGGATGGGCCGATATGCAACCGGCCGTGGCGGGCGAAACACGATCGCATGTTTTCGGCTCGTCTATTTTCGGGCAACGAGGCCGCTTCTCAGGACGCACCACCGTCAGCGATAGTCCTGCCCTCTTGATGGCAGAAAGCAGCAGCGTGGGAGTTAGCGGCGGCGCCGCGCCACCGGCGCGCGTGCCGATCCTGGTCGAGCGAGAACGTACCGCCACGGGTTCCGGCACTGGAGAGCCGCAACCCGTGCGTGCTGGTGAACCCGCACTTGGAGAAACGTACCGGCGCGCTACGCGCCGCGTCACGGCCGCAGGCCAGCGGCGAGATGGGAAACGATGAAACCGGAACGCAAGAAAGACCTGGACGCCTACTATCGCGAGGCAGCGACCTGGGCTGAAGATCGCGATGCACGCGACCAGCGTTCGCGGCGTATCGCGTGGTGGGTTGCGGGCGGAGCCTCGTTCGTCGCCATTGCCGAGGCGTTTGCGCTGGTTGCCTTGGCTCCGCTCAAGACTGTCGAGCCATACACGCTGCTGGTCGACCGCCAGACCGGCTATGTCGAAGCCCTCAAGCCGTTGGAACGCCAATCGATCGCTCCCGATGCTGCGCTGACGCGGTCTTTCCTGGTGCAATATGTGATCGCCCGCGAAAGCTTTGATCTGGGCAGTATCAAGGCGAACTACCGCAAGACTGCGCTGTGGTCTGCGCCCGAGGCGCGCGCCGCTTATATCGCCGCCACGCAGGCGACCAATCCCACCAGTCCTTTGGCGTCGCTGCCGCGCACCGCACAGATCGAAGTGCAGGTAAAGAGCGTGTCTTCGCTCGGGCCGGCTACATCGCTGGTGCGCTTCCGCACGCATCGTGCCGATCTTGCGGCTTCTGCGGCGGCAGATCAGGACTGGGCGGCGGTGATCAGCTATCGCTATTCGGGTGATCCGATGACGGTGCAGGATCGCCTGATCAATCCGCTCGGCTTCCAGGTCACGCGCTATCGGCGCGATGCCGAGAACATTCCCGATACGGCGCCTGCCTCGCTCAGGGTGCCTGCACCAACGGTAGTTCCGACTGTGCCCGCTGCCCTGCCCACACCCGGCGTGGCGACCTCAGCGCCGCCGCCTGTCATTCCGATGGCAAAGGCCGGCGCTTCGGCGAAAAAACCATGAGCGCGCGCGGCGCACTATGCCTGCTGACCCTGGCGCTGGCAGTGCCCATGAACGCCTATGCGCAAGCCCGCGCCTGGCCTGTGCCGAGTGCGGGCGATTCCCGGATACAGACCGCCATCTGGCATCGCGACGAGATGGTCCATGTCCGAGTTGGCTCGGCCACGCCGCTGACCATGCAGTTCGGACAAGACGAGCATATCACCAATGTGACCTTGGCCGATGCCAGACCATGGGCCGTGACCGTGGCGCGCGATGCCGGCAGCCTTACCGTGCGGTTTCTATCCAGCGCGGTTATGACCACCATGATCGTGCGGACCGATCGCAGGACTTATCTGCTCGAGTTGGAACCCAGTGATGCGTTCGCGGCGACCATGCTGCGCTTCTCGGTCGTTGCCAATGCGTCGCCGCCGCCTGTGCAATCGCAAGGGCAGTTCGCCCCGCAAGCCCAGTTCCTCCCGCAATTGCAGGCTGCGAAAGCTAAAGCGGCGGCACAGCGCTATCGTGTGACGGGCGATAAGGCGCTTCAGCCTGATTCCATCGCGGACGATGGTCAGCGCACCTACATTCGCTGGTCGGAAGACAAGGCGTTGCCGGCTGTCTTTGCCGTGGACGAGACCGGTCGCGAAATGACGATCGACGGGTTTATGCGCGATGGTGCCTATACCATCGATCGGGTCTGGCCGGAGTTGGTCTTTCGGATAGACCGGCACAAGGCGGTAGCCGTGCGGCTGACTATAACCGGTCCCAAGGCGGGGGAGAATGCCAATGGCCACTGACGACATCCGGCCACAGGTTGCGGTGCGGTCTGGCAATCTTGGCATCTGGGCATTCGGCGCAGCGGCAATGGTCGGCGGCGCAATGCTGTTCATGACACTCGACGCGCATCGCCAGGCGCTCAACGCGCCGGCAACCCGCGCTTCCCCGCAGGACATGGCGGTGCCCGGAACCGCGTTTCCCGATCTTCAGGTGCCTTATGCCGAATCACAACCAGCACCTCTCGTGGCAATGCCTCCGGCAACGGCGATGCCCATCGGGACAGCGCAACCAACAATGCTTCCCACCTCACCATCGGTCGTTGCGGCAACACCTTCACGTACGCGATGGGATAACGCGCCGCTACACCCGCCGATTGCGTCTGGCTCCGGCGGTTCATCAGTCACGGGCCCGACCACTGTGTTCGATGCCCCGCCACCACCGTCCAGTGCACCCTCGGCTCCATCCGCAGCGGGGGAAGGCGCAAGCCCGACCAGTGGTCCCGAGCGCGTCAAGGCCACTCGCCTGCTCAACCCCGCCACCACCGTCACGCAAGGTTCCGTGATCCAATGCGTGCTTGAAACGGCCTTGGACACGACCAAGCCGGGCCTCGCCCGCGCCATCGTCTCGCGCGATGTGCGCGGATTTGACGGCTCGCAAGTGCTGGTGCCGCGTGGCAGCCGCCTCATCGGCGAATATCAGTCCGATGTCGCCAGCGGACAAAGCCGCGCCTTGATCCGGTGGACACGGCTGATCCGTCCCGATGGCGTGACGATCGCGCTACAATCGCCCTCGGCCGATACGCTTGGCCGTGCCGGGGTCAAGGGTAAGGTCAACAGTCACTTTCTGGAGCGCTACGGTGGGGCAATCCTCCAATCGGCACTCAACGTTGGCATGAATGTGGCTACCAGCAAGCTGGCCGACGGCACTTATATCGTCGGCTGGCCAGGGGTAACCACGCCAACCACCGGCTCGACCGGCGGAGCGAACGTGCGGAGCACCGTGACGGTCAAGCAGGGGGCGAGCGTTTCCGTCTTCGTCGCCCGTGACCTGGATTTTTCGTCGATAGACGAGAGACCGTGATATGCACGGTCGGGCCGGACACTATCTGACCGCGTCGCTGGCGCCGCTAGCGCCGTTCCTCAATCAGAGCGACGTGACCGATATTTATGTCAATCAGGCTGGCGAAGTCTGGACCGAAACTCTGGGTGGCAAAATCGAGCGGCACGAAGTGGCAGACCTGGACGAGGCTGCGTTGCTGCGAATGGCTCGGCAGGTAGCGGCCTGGTCGAACCAAGGCATCAGCCGTGAGCATCCATTGCTGGCCGCGAGCCTGCCCGATGGTTCGCGTATTCAGGTCGTGATGCCGCCGGCAACGCGTACTGGCGTGGCTTTAGCTATCCGCCGCCACGTCATACAGAGCTTGACGCTGGACAATTATCCCATGGTCGATAGCCTTATGCCAACTCGCTCAAGGCAAACGACGGCGTCCGACAGGGGCCATGAAGTTGGACGTGGTCACGCAGCGCGATTGCGCCAGGCCGTAAGAGCCCGGAGAAACATTCTCATCTCAGGCGGCACGTCGACGGGCAAAACAACATTCCTCAATGCGCTGATGCGGGAGATTGATAGCAAGGAGCGCTTGATTGCTATTGAGGACACGCCGGAAATCGCCCTGGACCAGCCCAACAGCCTTGGATTGCTGGCAGCGCGCAACGAATTGCGCGAAGCTGCCGTGAGCACGGACGATCTGCTCAACGCAGCTTTGCGCATGCGTCCCGATCGCATCATCGTTGGCGAACTGCGCGGTCGCGAGGCTTATACATTCCTGCGCACAGTCAACACCGGCCATCCTGGCTCGATGAGCACAATCCATGCCGACAGTCCAGAAGGGGCCATCAAGCAACTCGCGCTCCTAATTCTGCAGACGGGCGCGCGATTGAGCTGGGAAAACATCGTCCATTATGTGCAATCGACCGTCGACGTGATCGTGCAACTCGAACGCATAGCGGGGCGTCGGCATATCGCCGCCATTTGGAGCAATCGGACATGAACGCTGGAACCGCGTCACTGTTTGAACCGGCCCACATTCAAGCTTTTGGCGTCGTAGCAGATTGGCTGCGGGAAGTGTTGTCTGGCAGCTTGGCAACGGCGCTGTGTGTTGTAGCGATAAGTTTGGTCGGGCTCTCTCTGTTTCAGGGACGGTTGCGCTTGCAGCGCGCAGCTTTGGTTGTTGTGGGAATATTCCTGTTGCTGGGCGCACCGATGATCAGCGCTCGTATCATCGGAAATCTGCATCCGGCGTTGCCTGCCAGCACAGATACAACGTTCGTACCTCCGCCTGCGATTTCTCAAAACAGACCTGCATTGTCTCCTAATGGATTCGATCCCTACGCTGGCGCATCTGTGCCAATGCAATAATTTTGGCATATAGGTTAAATTGAGAAAAAAGTTAAATTAAAATTTTTTCTTTCCCGAAAATATGTAATTTTTCAAAATAAAAGGAATTAAGAATGAAGAAATTTACCGCTGCTTTGGTAGTTTTAATTAATTGTTATATCATTGATAATGCAAGTGCGGCGCAAAATATGTCTTATGTCTATGACTCGAAAGGGAGTTTGATATATTCAGAAAATCAAGGTAATTCTGGTGGAAATCAAAAGGCTTATAGTTACGATCAAGCTGAAAATAGAAATGTAATAACTGTAGTTGATACGAGTGGTGCAAGCTTACTAGTTTATAGATTTTATCAAGGTCCTTCACATTTCTATACAAATTATTATCCAGAGGGTGCCAATGTTGGGTTCAAATTTGAAGGATATGGTTTCCTTGTTTATAAGTTCTCTGCATCTGGAATGCATCCACTATACCGTTGCTACAACGCATCAAATCAGGTTCGCTTAATTTCCGTTCAGCAGAACTGTGAAGGTTTGAGTAATGAGGGGGCTTTTGGGTATGCGGCTGACAACTCCTCTTCAGGATTGGTTCCGCTATATCGATTTCACAATTCCAGTGCCACAGATTTTCTGACTACCGAAACATATGATGAGGGTGTAAATGCGGGTTACGTGTACGAAGGAATTTTAGGTTACGTTCCCCAGTAAGAATGTTCTGAACATATTTTATTGCAAATTTTATTATGGCTAGGCGGCGTGGACAAATTCCACAGCGCCACGGTTGCTCTATAAAGGGCGCTGGGGATGCGCTGATCTGATCCCGGAAAACTGGATCGTTTTGAGTTAGAGTTTTCCGCCGTAATCTCTCCCTGGCTGGGAGTGCTCTGCCACCTGAAAAGTAATCGCCCGATTGTTACCGCAGCTTGTAGGCCTTGACGATTTCGATGGTGGCAGGATCGGAGACAAGGTCCTGCAGGAATTGCTCCCATTCGTCAGGAGATCGCCGTGCGTCGGCGATCATGCTTCGTAATTCGTCGATGGCATTATCCGGCATGATGGTAACCGCCCGATTGCTACCGCCTCGCATGGATAAGCCATGTCGTTATTGACGTCGTTATGTACGTCATGAGCGATGGAGGCCGGCGTGGCGGTGCTCGAGGTTTTGAATGTTGAACGGCGGCGGCGTTGGTCGGATGCGGCGAAGGCGTCGATCCTGTCCGAGGTTGGCATTGATGGCTGGACGGTGAGCGATGTTGCGCGCCGTCACGACGTGACGCGGCAGCATTTGTACCAGTGGCGGCGGGATTTGCGGCAAAAGGGGGTGTGGCCTGGCCGCGGCGGCGAGGCGTTTGTGGCGGTCGAGCTGCTGCCTGTGCCCGCAGATGCGGGTGGGCCCGCAACGTGCGAGGCGTCGACGTCCGAGGTGACGATCATTCTGGGCAACGGCCGGCAACTACGGTGCCGCGAGACGATCGGCGATGCCGAGCTGAGCCGGTTGCTGCGCGTGCTGGGGGCGGCGTGATCGGGCCTGGCGCCGGCGCGCGGGTCTATCTGGCGTGTGGCGCGACTGATATGCGCAAGAGCATCACGGGCCTTGCCGTTCTGGCGCAGGAACACTTGCGGCAGAACCCCGCCAGCGGCGCGGTCTTTGCGTTCCGCGGCCGCAAGGGCGATCGGATCAAGTTGCTTTACTGGGACGGGCAGGGTTTTTGCCTCTATTACAAGATCCTGCAGAAGGGCCGGTTTCCCTGGCCCGGCAGCGGCGATGCGGTGGCGCGGCTGACCTCGGCGCAACTGGCCATGCTGTGGGAAGGGATCGACTGGCGGCGGCCGTCATGGGGGGCGCCGCCGGCACGCGTTGGGTGATCTATCAGGCTGATTTTGGGTATTTTTCTGGTGGATTGACGACAATTCTGCTATCCCGTGGGCATGCCATCGATCGCCGCATCACTGCCCGATGATCCCATCGCGCTCAAGGCGATGGTGGCGGCTTTGCAGGCGCAGAACAGCGCCTTGTCGGCCACGGTGCGCGTCTTCGAGCAACATATCGCCGACCTACAATTGCGCATCGCCAAGCTCAAGCGGCAGGCGTTCGGCAAAAAGTCCGAGAAAGTCGAGCGCGAGATCGAACAACTCGAACTCGCGCTCGAAGGCCTGCTGATCGCCAGGGCCGAGGCCAGTCTGGCCCCGGCAAGCGATGATGATGACGCGCCCGAACCGGCCCGGCCCGCGGCGGCAGCGCGGGCGCCGCGCCGCCGTCCCCGCGTCTCGGCCGAGACCCCGCGCGAACGCCGCGAACTCGATCCCGGTGCGGCCTGCCCCGATTGCGGCGGCACCCTGCGCGTGGTCGGCGAGGACGTCAGCGAGATGCTGGACCTGATCGCCGCCCGGTTGAAGGTCATCGAGATCGCGCGGATCAAGAAGTCCTGTCGCGCCTGCGAGCGGATGGTGCAGGCGCCGGCATCGAGCCGGCCGATCCCTGGCAGCATGGCGACCGCCTCGTTGCTGGCGTATATTCTGGTCTCCAAGTTCGATGATCACCTGCCGCTGTACCGGCTGAACGAGATCTTCGCGCGCATGGGCGCGGATATCCCCGACAGCACGATGGCCGACTGGTGTGGGCGTACCATGAAGCTGATCCTGCCATTGATCGAGCGGATCGAGGGTCACGTCCTGGCGCATGACCTGCTGCATGCCGACGATACGCCGATCCGGGTGCTCGATCGCAGCCTGCGCACCGCCGGGGTTGGCGGGCAAATCGGCAAAGGCGTGCGCAAAGGGCGCATCTGGGCCTATGTCCTCGACCAGCGGCCGTGGGCCGGGCTGGCCCCGCCAGGTATCGCCTACAAGTTCGCCGCCGACTGGAAGCAGGAACACGTGCTCGCGCACTTGCGCGATGCACGCGGTATCCTCCAGGCCGATGCGTACAAGGGCTATGCCAAACTTTACGCGCCGGGACCTAATGGCACCGCGCCATTCCGCGAGGCGGCGTGTTGGGCGCATCTGCGCCGTGATTTCCATGACCTGTGGGTCGGTGCCAAGTCGCCAATCGCCCGCGAGGCTCTCGATCGCATCGGTGCCCTCTACGATATCGAGGCGCAGATCATGGGGAAAAGCGCCGCCGATCGGCTCGCTACGCGTCAGGCCCAGAGCAAGCCCAGGGTCGAGGCTTTCCACGCATGGGCTCAGGCCCAACTGACCAGACTTCCCATCAAGGGCGACCTCGCCAATGCCTTCCGCTACGCGCTCGCACGCTGGCCGGCCTTCTGCTTGTTCCTCGAGGATGGCCGCGTCGCCATCGACAACAATGCGGCGGAACGGGCGCTCAAACCCATTGGAATCGGCAGAAAGAACTGGTTGTTCGCCGGGGCCGACACCGGCGCCGAAACTCTCGCGCGGGCAATGACCATCATCGAAACTGCCAAGATGAATGGCCTCGATCCGCAAGCCTACCTTGCCGACGTGCTGGCGCGCATCAACGATCACAAGATCAACCGGCTCGACGAATTGTTACCCTGGAATTGGAGCCCGCTGCTGCCGGCAGCAAAGGCTGCTGCCTGATGCCCACCGTCCGCCATGTCTTCATGCTCGATTATGTCGCCGACATCCTGGGCGAGCACCCTGAACTCATCGACGCCATCGTCAGCAATGACGATAATCTGACCTACGGCTCGATCATCTCCGTTGGTTTGGGTCCGGACGAATGGCGCACCGCACTGACCGACACGGATGTTGTAGAAAAGCCCTTTCAAGCAGGTGCAGGCATTTTCTTCTCCCGCTGAGGCCGGTTGCGAGGCTTGGCTCGCCACCTCGAGGTGAAGCCAGCGTACTCTTCCTCAGCCTCCTCAACGCGCACCCGTTCGGCGGCCCGCCTCTCCGGGATGTTGTAATCGTAGGCCGCACCACGCTTGGAGTGCTCTGGCGGCAATCCTGCCTTGAGCTCGATGCTGCGGAACTTGCGGGCCAGCGGCGCCGGTCGCACCCAGATGTAGTCCTCGCCTTTGGTCAGCATATGCCAGATGATCATGGCGAGCTTGCGTGCCGTGGCGACGGCGGCGATCGGCTTCCCCCTCTTGGCTGCTACCCTCTGGAAGAATGCGCGTAGCGGGCCCGGCGAACGCGCTGCTGCCCATGCAGCTTCAACGAGCATTCCGCGAGCCTGGCCCCGGCCCTGCTTGGTTATCCGCCCATGATAGGCAGGCCCCTCACCAGACTGACGCGTACTTGGGTTCAATCCGAGGTAGCCGACCAACTTCGTGGGATCGTTAAAGCGTCGCACATCGCCGATGGCGGCCGCTACGCCGGATGCGACGGTCATATCGACGCCGGGTAGCGTCATCAGGCGTCGGATGGCCGGGTCAGCCATGGCCACTTTGGCTATATCGGCCTCTACGTCCTTGAGGGACCCTTCGATGAGATCAATCTGGGCCAGGTGACGTTGAACGGCAGCGCGTTCGTCTTCGGGAAGGCGTTGGGCAGCAATCCACTTCCGGCCGCTTATGCCGGTCAGGTTGCCGTGCGGGCACGGCGGGATCAGATGGGCATGCAGGATCGACTGGATGAGGTTCTTCAGGCGCACTCGCTGGCGGATCAGCTGGGTGCGGCGGGCCACCTGTCGTCGAAGGGCGAGTGTTGCTCCGTCGGGAACCCAAACTTCCGGCAGGAAGCCCGATGCATAGAGCTTGGCCAACACCGCAGCATCGATCGCATCGGTCTTGACCTTGGCATGCGCAATCAGTCTGACCTGCTTCGGGTTGGCGATGACGACGCGATCGACGTGCGGGGCAAGGACCTCGACCACGGCTGCAGCGTTGCCAGTCGCCTCGACGATGACGTGATCGTCATGCGTGAGCTGCGTCCTAGCGAACTCCGCCAGGCGCTCGCGTAACATGGGAATGCGGCCGAGCTTCACCAACTTACCATCGAGCAGCGCCACGGCCTCTGCCGCTACCCGGTGAATGTCCATGCCGACAATCCGCATAGCCTCCTCCTTGGTCCAACAAGGTTCAGGGAGCTGGCGGGCGACACGACAATTACGGATCCGCGCTCGCAGCGCATCCGGGCTAGTCGCAGGGGCGGCCAGATAACGACCTCGAGCTCGCAGCTCATGTCTGTGCGACGGCCTGCCCGCACTTTCCGTGCTCCCGGTGCCCCATGGCCCGGATCAGCAGAACCTAGCAGGTCGTGCTGACCTCAGGAACGAGTCACCGACATGCATCATGCCGGATAACGCCTACATCAAAGCGTTCAACAGCAAGCTACGCAGCGAATGCGTGAACACGCACTGGTTCCTGTCGCTGGAAGACGCTTGCGAGAAGCTGGACCGCTGGCGTAGACACTACAACGAAGAGAGAGCGCACAGCGCGATCGGGAATATTCCCCCGCTCATGCTGGCAAACCCGGCCGGAGCCACCAGCCCTCCGGCCCCGGATCAGGCCGAAAACTCTAGACCCGAGCGGTCCAAGGTTGGGTAGCAGAGCACAAACCGGTGGACTCTCGTTATGACCGCGGGACCAGCGGGGGGCAGGTCATCCACCTTCGCCGGCATCCGGCGCAACTCCGTAACTGCGGGTTGGCGGCTTTTCTTCGGCATCGGCTTCAGCGCGGCATCGACCTTCTCTCAAGGATCGGCTTGGGCAATGCCACTGGGGTACGCATAAGCGTACACGTTGCGAAACAGAGGTTGTCCTGCGGCCAGAGTTCCCTGCCAGCGCTTCGTCGTGCATCTCGGGCGCTCCAACGATCCGGCCGATAGTGGGGTACAAATTGGGGTATTGTCCAAGGAAATTGGAATATTCTTAAAAAATCAATAATATGTGGATTATTGAATGACCGGATAAATCCTGCCCCCGCAACCATCTTACACCTCACACACATAACAACAGCCCCGGCCAAACAAGGCACGGGGCCTTTCTGGCGTCTGGCGCACCTCCTGCTGCGTAACCCGCGCAAGACACGATTGCCGACCACCCCATGATATCGTATACGATCTGGCAGCTAAGCAGGATCAGGACGACGATAGATGGCAATCGGTTGGAAGGGCGTGTTCCCGGCAGTCACCACGCAGGTTCGCGAAGACCTGTCGATCGATTTGGCCGACACCCAGCGCGTGGTGGACGACCTGATCCGCGACGGGGTTACCGGGGTGATCGCGCTGGGCACCGTGGGGGAAAACAACTCTCTCGAATTCGACGAGAAGGTCCAGGTTCTTTCCGCCATCGTGGAAGTGGTCGATGGCCGCGTGCCGGTGATCACCGGCTGTTCGGAATACGACACCCGCCGCGCCGTGCGCTATGCGCGGGCTGCGCAGAAGGCTGGGGCGGATGGCGTGATGCTGCTGCCGCCGATGGTCTATGTGCCCAAGCCGCACGAACTGGTCGCCCATTTCCGGGGCGTTGCGCAAAGCATGGACCTGCCGATCATGCTCTACAACAACCCCCCGGCCTATCGCACCGTGATCGACAAGGATGTGCTGGCGGCCCTGGTCGAGGTGGACAACATCGTGGCGGTGAAGGAATCGGCGCCCGATACCCGTCGCTTCACCGATTTCCGCAATGCCTTCGGCGATCGCTACGTGCTGTTTGCCGGCTTGGACGACGTGGCGCTGGAAGGCCTGTTCCTGGGCGCGCAGGGCTGGGTGTCTGGCCTGACCAATGCCTTTCCCCGGGAATCGGTGGAACTGGTCAATGCCATGCAGCGGGGAGACCATGCCAAGGCCCTGGAAATCTATCGCTGGTTCATGCCGTTGCTGCATCTCGATGCCGAACATGACCTGGTCCAGTCGATCAAGTTGGCCGAGCAGGTGATGGGCCGTGGTTCGGAACGGGTGCTGCCGCCGCGCTATGTGCTCGAGGGTGCACGCCGCGCCGAAGTGATTGCCATGGTCGAAAAGGCTGCTGCCACCCGGCCCGATCTGACCCCGACGCGCGCCGAACCCGTGCTGGCCTGAGCGGGCGGCGATGCGCCACACGTTCTTTTGCATCGATGGGCACACGGCCGGCAATCCCGTGCGCCTGGTGGCGGGTGGAGCGCCGCTGCTCAAGGGCGCGTCCATGTCGGAACGGCGGCAGGATTTCCTGGCGCGCTTCGACTGGATCCGTACCGGTCTGTGCTTTGAACCCCGCGGGCATGACATGATGTCGGGCGGGTTTCTCTATCCGCCGGTCGATCCGGCCAACGACATTGGCATCCTGTTCATCGAGACCAGCGGATGCCTGCCGATGTGCGGCCATGGCACGATCGGTATCATCACGTTTGGCCTGGAACATGGGCTGATCCAGCCGGCGGTGCCTGGCCGCCTCAAGGTGGAAGTGCCAGCGGGCACGATCGAGATCGCCTACCAGGCACAAGGCGCCAAGGTCACGTCGGTGCGGATCACCAATGTGCCATCCTATGTGGCGGCGCGGGGCATAGCCGTGGAGGTGGAGGGCATCGGCGCGCTATCGGTCGATGTGGCCTATGGCGGCAACTATTACGCCATTGTCGAGCCGCAGGGCGCCTATACCGGCCTGGACGACCTGGGCGCGGCGCGGATCGTGGCGCTGTCGCAACGCGTGCGCGAGGCTGTGCGCGCGCAGTTCGAGCCGGTGCATCCGCTCGATCCCACCATTCGCGGTGTCAGCCACGTGTTGTGGACCGACCAGCCCAAGCATGACGGCGCCGATGGGCGCAATGCCGTGTTCTATGGTGACAAGGCGATCGACCGCAGCCCCTGCGGCACCGGCACCTCGGCGCGCCTGGCGCATCTGGCGGGGCAGGGCAAGCTGGGCGTGGGCGATACCTTCGTGCACGAAAGCTATATCTGTTCGCGCTTTATCGGGCGGGTGGAGCAGGCAGTGACATTGGGCGACCAGCCCGCGATCATCCCTTCGATCGAGGGATCGGCTGTGGCGACCGGCTTCAATACGATCTGGATTGACCGCGATGATCCATTCTGGGCTGGTTTCCAGGTTACCTGAGTGAATGTGCCTGGCGCGGGATGCGCGCAAGGGGGAGTGGCGTCGTCGTGGCGGTGATCGGAATTGTCGGTGGCGGCGTGGTCGGCCTCTGTGCGGGGATCGCGCTGGTCGAGGCCGGGCACAGCGTCACCATCATCGATGACGATCGCCTGGGCCAAGCCGCATCGTGGGGCAACGCCGGGCATATCGCGACCGAACAGGTCGAGCCACTTGCGTCGCCTGCCACCATCCGCGCCTTGCCCGGCCGGCTGTTTTCCCGGGGCGGGCCGCTGGCCTTTCCGCCGGGCGCCATCGGGCGATGGCTGCCGTTCGGCCTGCGGCTGATGGCAGCGGCGCGCCCGGCGCGCTTTCATGCCGGCTGTGCGGCCATGGCGCCGCTGATGGCGCAGGCCCTGCCGGCCTGGCGTGACCTGGTGGCGCGGATCGGCACCCCAGACTTGCTGCGCGAAGAAGGACATCTTGTCGCCTGGCATGATGCCCACGCTGCCGCTGCCGGCCGTGCCGCATGGCAGGCGGCCCAGACCGGCACGGCAAGGGTGGCGCGAGCCACCTATGAGGATGTCGCGCGCCTTTCCGCCCTGTGTGGGCAGCCGGTGGCGGGCGCTGTGCGCTTTGCCGGTACGGCGCAGATTGCCGATCTCGATGCGCTGCGCCAAGCGCTGCGCCATGCCTTTGTGGCGCGCGGCGGACGCCTGCACGCCGAGCGCGCGCAAGTGGCGATCGCGCATGGTCGGGCAGACATACCGGGGCTGGGGGCTGACACCGTGCTGGTTTGCGCTGGCGTGCGTGCCGCGCCCATCTTGCAAGGCCTGGGTCATGCGGTGCCGATGATTGCCGAGCGCGGCTATCACATCCGCGCCGACGCGCGCGCTTGGCCGGCCGATCTGCCGCCGGTGGTGTTCGAACAGCGCGCGATGATCGTCACGCGGTATCGCGACAGCGTGCAGGCGGCGAGCTTTGTCGAACTGGGCGACCCCGATGCCCCGGCCGATCCGCGCAAGTGGGAAAGGCTGGAGCGTCATGTGGCGGAACTCGGCCTGCCGATGGCCGGGCCGTTCCGGCGCTGGATGGGCTGCCGGCCGACGCTGCCCGATTATCTGCCGGCGATCGGCCGTTCAGCGCGCGCGGCCAATCTGTTTTATGCCTTTGGCCACCAGCACCTGGGGCTGACGCTGGCGCCGGCCACCGCGCACCTGATCACGGCGCTGATCGACGAAACGGCGCCAGCTGTGTCGCTGGCGCCGTTCGATCTTTCCCGTTTTGGCTGAGAATCAGGCGCGCCTGTTTCAGCTCAACGTGCCGATGGGCAGAGTGCGCACGCGCTGACCGCGCAGGCGCGACACGGCATTGGCCACGGCCGGTGGCACAGCGGGCAGGCCGGGCTCGCCGATGCCGCCCATCTTCTCCCCGCTTTCGACAATGCGCACGTGCACGCGCGGCATGCGATCGGGGGTGAGGATCGGATAGCCATCGAAATTGCGCGCCACGCGTTCGCCGTTCTTGTAGGCGGCTTCCTCGATCAGGGCTTGCGACAGGCCGAGCGCCACGGCGGAATTGACCTGCGCGGTGATGATGGCGGGGTTGACGATGCTGCCCGGATCGATCGCCTGCCACACATCGTGCACCTTGACCTGGCCATCGGCGATCGAGACTTCGGCAATGGCCGCCGTCTGCGTGCCGAAGGGCGAGGCCATGGCCATGCCGCGGGCGCGGGTGGTGCCATCGGGCGCGGTGAACGGGCCGCGCTTCCAGCCGCCGGACAGATCGACCACCGCTTTGAGCAGCGTGGTCAAGCGGGCGTTGCCCGAGAGCAGGTGCAAGCGCACAGCATAGGGATCCTGCCCGCCCTTGTCGGCCAGTTCATCGAGGAAGGCTTCATAGAAGAAGTCGTTCATCGAATTGCCGACCGACCGCCAATAGGCCACGGTGGTAGGGCTTTTGACGAAGATCTGGGCAATGCGCTTGTTGGGCAGGGCATAGCTCTTGCCCGCCAGCCCTTCGAGCGCGGTGGGATCGATTTCCCCGCTGCGCTTGTCGGCAATGCCCTCCCTCGGGCCTTCGGTGGCGCTCACCGCCTCGATCGCCAGGGGCATGCCGCTGGCATCGACCACGCCGCGAAACCGCACGGCGGCCATCGGGCGCAGCGGGTCGCGCAGGAATTCCTCTTCGCGCGTCCAGATCAGCTTGACCGGGGCGTTGACGCGCTTGGCCAGTTCGATCGCCTGGGGATAGGGATTGCCCTTGGGATAGAGGAAGTGGCGGCCAAAGAACCCGCCAAGCAGGGGCGAGTGGATGCGGATCTTTTCCGGCGGCAGTCCGGACGCCTTGGCCACTTCGGCCAGGAACATGTCGGGCGCCTGGTTGGGGAACCACATGTCGAGCGTGCCATCGGCGTTGAACCGCGCCAGGGCCGAGGGCGGCTCAAGCTGGGCATGGTTCAGGTATTGGCTGTGATAGGTGGCGCTGAGCGTGCCCTTGGCGCCGGCATCGGCAAAGGCCTTGGCAACGTCGCCGGTGCTTTCGGCCACTTCTTCGGTGCCCTGCACCGTGGCGAGATGGGCGGCGTGGTCTGCCGTGGAGAAGGTGGCCGGCATTGGGCGATAGCTGGCCCCGGTGGGCTCAACCCAATCGACCTGGGCGGCTTCCACCGCGCGGCGCGCGTGCCAGAAACGCGGCGCGACAACGGCGACCGCGCCATCGAGGACATGCACTGAATGCACGCCCTTCATCGCCTTGACGGCTGCCTCGTTGCGGATTTTGCCAACGGCGAGGCCCAGGCGCGGCGCATGCTGGACGGCGGCGTGGAGCATGCCGTCGACCTTGCTGTCGATGGCGAACTGCGCCTTGCCGGTCGATTTGGCGCGCACGTCGAGCCGGGCCTGCGGCTTGCCGATCCAGCGGAAATCCTTCGGGTCCTTGAGGGTGGGCGGCGTGGTCGGCGCGGGCAGATCGAGCGCGTGGGGTGCCAGTTCGGCATAGCTCAGGCTGCGGCCCGAGGCCTGGTGCACGACGCGGCCGGGCTGGGTGCTGAGCGCGCTGGCCGGCACCGACAGGCGTTGCGCGGCGGCCTGGATCAACATGGCGCGGGCCGATGCGCCAAGGCGGCGCATGGTGTCGTAGCTGCTGCGCACCGACATCGATCCGCCGGTGATCCGCATCTTGCCATTGATGACCTGGTAATCCGGCCCGGTGGGTGCGTTTTCCACCACGAAGGTGGCAGGATCTGCATCGAGTTCTTCGCCCACGATCTGGGCCATGGCGGTCCACACCCCCTGGCCGCCTTCGGCGAAGGGGCTTTGCAGGCGGATCGTGCCATCGGGGTTGATCGCCAAGAATGCCGGCACGCGGGTGCCGGGCACCACCGCCGGGGCAGCGCCGGCTGCCTGCGCGCGGGCTGCGCCCACCGGCAGGCCAAAGCCGATCACCAGGGCGCCGGCGCTGGCGCCGCCGAGGAAGCCACGGCGCGATACGTTTACCGGCTCGCCGGTTGGCAGCACCTTGGCCAGCGCGGGATCAAGCGGGGTCCATTCGGTCATGCGCCGTGCTCCTGCGCGGGAGCAAGACCGGCCACATCGCGCACCGCCGCCTTGATCGCGTTATAGGTGCCGCAGCGGCACAGGTTGGTCATTGCCGCTTCGACATCGGCATCGCTGGGCTTGGCCTTCTGCTTGAGCAGCGAGGTGGCCGCCATGACCTGGCCCGATTGGCAATAGCCGCACTGCGGCACCTGGTGCTTGACCCAGGCTTCCACCACGCGGGCGCCCACCGGATCGGCCTCTACCGCCTCGATCGTGGTGATCTGTGCGCTGGCGACCGCTTCCACCGGCGTCACGCAACTGCGCGTCACGGTGCCGTCGATCATGACCGAGCAGGCGCCGCATTGGGCGATGCCGCAGCCATATTTCGTCCCGGTCATCCCCAGGTCGTCGCGCAGCACCCACAGCAGGGGGGTATCGCCATCAGCGTCGATCTGACGTTTCTGGCCGTTGACGGTCAATTCGATCATGAAAGGCAGCCCATTCTTCGCAAAGCACGTATGCTTGGGTTTCATATCGCAATCTAATCGCCGTGGCACGATGAATATCGGGCAGGGCGCCATATTTTCCGGGCTTGAACTCGGCTTGGCGGGCGCACACCTAAGGCGCCTATTGCATTGTCTTGCCAAACAGAGGGAGCCGAGCCCACCGATGACCGCCGACGTTCTGGACGATACCGCCGCCAGCCCGCAGACCCACGCCTTCGAGGCGGATGTGGCCAAGCTGCTGCACATGATGGTCCACTCCGTCTATTCGGACAAGGATGTCTTCCTGCGCGAGCTGATTTCGAACGCGGCCGATGCGTGCGAGAAGCTGCGCTATGAAGCGATTGCCCAGCCCGATCTCTTGGGCGACGATCCGGCCCCGCGCATCACCATCACTGTCGATGCCGATGCGCGCCGCCTGACGATCGAGGACAACGGCATCGGCATGACCGCGGCCGACATGACCGAAACGCTTGGCACGATCGCGCGCTCGGGCACCAAGGCGTTCATGGACCGCATCGCGGCGGCCAAGGGTGCTGAGGACACCCAGCTGATCGGCCAGTTCGGCGTTGGGTTCTATTCCGCGTTCATGGTCGCGGCCAAGGTCGACGTGATCTCGCGCCGGGCCGGGCAGGATGGCGCGGCGATGTGGTCTTCCGATGGACTGGGCACTTATACCATCGGCGCGGTTGCGGCGCAGGATGCACCGGCGCGCGGCACGCGCATCGTGCTGCACCTGCTGGATGACGCGGCCGACTATGCGCAAGCGCCGCGTATCGAGCAGATGGTGCGCGCGCAATCGGGCCACGTGCCCGTGCCGATCACGGTCAAGGACAAGCCGGATGCCGAAGGCACCCAGGTGGCTGATGGCACTGCGCTGTGGACCAAGCCCAAGAGCGCCATCACGCCCGAGGAATACAAGGATTTCTACCGCAGCGTGGCCGGGCAGTGGGACGATCCGGCGCTGACGCTGCATTACCGCGCCGAGGGGCGGCACGAATATTCCGTGCTGGCCTTCGTGCCCGAAACCCGCCCGTTCGATCTGTTCGATCCCGATCGCAAGGGGCGGATGAAGCTCTATGTCCGCCGCGTGTTCATCACCGACGAGGCAGAGCTGCTGCCGCGCTATCTGCGCTTCGTGCGCGGCCTGGTCGACTCCGCCGATCTGCCGCTCAACATGTCGCGCGAGATGATCCAGGACAGCCCGATCCTCGCCGCGATCCAGAAGGGCCTGACCGGCAAGGTGCTGGGCGAACTGGAAAAGACCGCGAAGGACGATCCGGCGGCCTATGCCAAGCTGTGGGACACGTTTGGCGCGGTGCTCAAGGAAGGGCTCTACGAGGATTTCGAGCGGCGCGAGGCCCTGCTGCGCCTGGCGCGGTTCAAGACCACGGCCTCGGGCGGGGAATGGCGTTCGCTGCAGGACTATGTGGCGGCGATGAAGGAAAACCAGACCGCGATCTATTACGCCACCGGCAGCGATCTGGATCGCATCGCCAGTTCGCCGCAGCTGGAAGGATTCCGCGCGCGCGGCGTGGAAGTTCTGCTGCTGCCCGACCAGGTGGACAGCTTCTGGGTGCGCGGCGCGATCGATCTGGATGGCAAGCCGTTCAAGTCGGTCACGCAAGGGGCAGCCGATCTCAGCCTCATCCCCTTGCCTGAAGGCGCCGACTCGCCCCAGGCCGAGCCGAGCGATGCGGTGGGTGCGTTCCTGGCGTTCGTCAAGGACACGCTGGGCGATGCGGTTTCCGAGGTGCGCGCGTCTGACCGGTTGACCGACAGCGCGGTGTGCCTGGTGGCCAGCGAAAGTGGCCTCGATCGCCAGCTGGAAAAGCTGCTGGCCAACGCCGGGCAGCTTCCGGCCGGCGCGGCACCGGTGCTGGAGGTGAACCCGGCGCACGCGCAGATCGCGGCGCTCGCTGCTCTGCCGGAAGGCGACGCGCTGCGCGCCGACGCTGCCGAACTGCTGCTGGACGAAGCGCGTATCGTCGATGGTGAGCCGCCGCGCGACCCGCGCGCCTTTGCTGCGCGGCTGGCCCGGCTGATCGCCCGCGCCACCACAGCCTGATCGGGTGAAGGCAGCCTGCGCGCCCATTTGCGGTTGTAAGTGCGGCGCGCGGCTGCCACGCCGATGGCAATGATGCAGGCCTGTGCAGGGACGATACGATGATGCGGCGCGCGTTTTTCTGGGGCATATCCGCAGCCTTGGCGGCGTCCAGCCCGGCGGTGGCCGCGCCAGCGGACAAGGTCAGCATCGATATCTATGCCATCCCCTCGCGCCCGATCGTGGCGGCGGTGGACCAGGCCAGCGCCGATCTGGCGCAACTGGGCATGACCACGTTTCGCCAGCGCGGGCAGGCGGTGCATGCCACGCTTTATCTGACCCAATATCCCGTCAGCGCGCTGCCCCGCCTTAAGGCCACGATCGCGCGGCTGGCGCGCGGCCACAAGCGCTTGCCCCTGGCAATCGACGGCACCGAGCGCACGCCCACCAACTGGCTGTTCCTGCGCGTGACGCGCACCCCCGCGTTGCAGCGCCTGGCCGATGAAGTGACCCTGGCGGCCGAACCGCTGCGCGACCATGACCTGGCGCCGCCGGCCTGGATGAAGGACTATCCGGCCAAGCTGCCCGCGTTCCAGCGCTATGGCTCGCCCAATGTATTCATGCAGTTCGATCCCCATCTGACCCTGCTGGCCAACGAGGCCAATCCCGCGCTGGCCACCTATATGGCCAAGACCGGGCAGCAGCCGCCGCGCGCCCAGGGGCAGGTCGATGGAATCGGCATCGCGCTGGTCGATGCCAATGGCCAGATCGTCAGGACTCTCGCCGAATATCATTTCCGCTCGCGCTGACGCGGTAGCGGACGGTCAACGCAAGCAGCCACGGGTCAGCGCTGTGCTGGTCGCGTTGGCGTGCGCGCCGCGTTGGCGGCATTAGCCAGCGTGATTGCCGGCGCATCACGCCCGGCGGCTGATCTTCATTTTCTATCTGCGCCCCCCTCGACGCGTCGCGCCTGTCTGCACGCATCGGCAGCTGGCGAGCGTCGTGTGCGTGGCGATCGGGCGAAGCCGCTTGACATGGCGCCCGACGGAAAATATTGGCGACTTTAATCGGTGATTAAAAATGTATCGCCTAACGCAGGACGCCGGAGGAAAGACCGATAATGCGCGCGCGCCCGCAGTGGCGAAAGGGCGCCTTGGGTCTCCTTCTGGTGCTTCACGACATGGAGAGGGAGGCCATCATGATCAGAACGTCCATCCACACTGCGCTGTTCGTCGGCGCTGCATTGGCCCCGCTGGCCGCCGCATCGGCGCAGGACGCCGCGCCGGTTGCGCAGGGCCAGGTTGCGGCCCCGGCTGCCTCTGACGGCCTTGGCGAAATCGTCGTGACCGCACAGCGCCGGTCTGAAAACGTGATGAAAGTGCCGCTCAGCGTTTCGGTGGTCACCGCCGAAACGCTGGTGAAGCGCGGCGTCAACGACCTGAGCGCCGTCACCAAGCTGGCACCCAGCCTTCAGGTGGCGCAGGACAACACCTATTCGATCCGCGGTGTCGGCACGGCGACGTTTGCCACGACGGTGGAATCGAGCGTTTCGCAGATGGTCGACGACGTGGTGCTGGGCAATGGCGAGTTTGCCGCCAACGCGTTCTACGATCTGGAGCGCGTCGAGGTTCTCAACGGGCCGCAGGGGCTGCTGTTCGGCAAGAATGCCTCTGCCGGCCTGATCAATATCACCACCGCCAAGCCCAAGATCGGCAAGCTGGAAGGCAATGCCGACCTGGAACTGGTCACGCGCGACCGGCCGGTGAAGAATGGCCACGGCATCCAGGGGCGTGCCACGCTCAATCTGCCGGTGAGCGAGAACAGCGCGCTGCGCCTCAACGCGATCTACAGCGGGCAGGATTCGGTGACCTGGCCTGAAGTAAATCCCAAGGTTCGCAATGACATGGGCCTGCGCAGCCTGGGCCTGCGCGCCAAGTACCTGTGGGAGCCGGACACCGCGCTCAGCGTCTATATCCTGGGCGATTACAACCGCCAGCGCGGCGTGACCGGCCGCTATGACATCACCTATCGCGAGCTTGGCACCGGCAGTGCCTATACGGGCTTGGGCCTGCCGACTGGCACCACCAATCGTATTTTCCAGGCCGATGCCCCCAACTTCCGCGACACTGAAACCGGCGGTGCGCAGGCCAATATCAGCTACACGTTCGATAGCGGCGTCCAGCTGATCAACATTGCCGCGTGGAAGCACATGACAACGGGCTTCTCGTTCGATTCCGACGAAACCCAGTACAACTTCTTCAACACCAATTCGGCACATCAGAACTATAACCAGTTCTCGGAAGAACTGCGCCTGGCGCTGCCCTCGGGCAACCGCCTCACCGGCCAGGCCGGGCTGTATTACTTCCACTCGCAGCTCAACCAGCAGAATCTGCTGGGCGGCAACAACGGCCTGCCTTCGTTCCTGCTGCCGACCTTCCCGTTCTGCGTTGGTGCCACCCAACTTGGCGCGCCGCCGGCGGCTTGCCCGGTCAGCAACACCTCGTTCCTCGGCCAGGACTCGCGCTTTACCCTCAAGCAGAACAGCTTCGCCGGTTATGGCCAGGTCAGCTATGGCCTGACCGACACGCTGAAGGCGACCGCTGGCGGCCGCGTCACGTATGACAAGGCCAGCATCGACCTGCTCGAAAACACCGGCCAGTATTTCGTCACGCTGGGCATTCCCAACAACCACTCGGTCCAGAGCACCGATGCCACCAACTTCAGCTACAAGGTCGGCCTCGACTGGCAGGCAACGCCCACGACGCTGGTCTATGGCTTCTACGGCCGTGGCTACAAGGGCCCTGGCTTCTCCAACACCGCGCCGGCGCCGGGCGCCAACCTGGCGGTGCGCCCGGAAATTTCGAAGGGCGGCGAAATCGGCATCAAGACCCGGTTGTTCGATAATCACCTGACGCTGAGCCTTTCGGGCTTCTACACCCGCTACACCGACCTTCAGGTGCAGTCGTGGATCACCGTGCTGCGCACCTTCGTGCTCGCCAATGCGGCAACCGCGACGACCAAGGGCGTGGACGCCTCGTTCACCGCGCGCGTCGCACCGGGCCTTACGCTGTCCGGCTCGGCCACGTATGCGGATGCAAAGTACAACGATTTCCCCGGCGCGCAGTGCTACCCGACGCAGACCACCGGCGGCTGCTCGGCGACGCAGAGTTCGTTCAATGCGGCGGGGTATCAGATTCCACTCTCGGCCAAGTTCAGCACCTCGCTTGGCGCTGATTACCAGCATGCGCTGACCAACACGCTCGATGGCCTGGTTTCGTTGAGCTATTACCACCGTTCGTCGCTGTCAGCCGGCTTTGGCCCGGCGTTCCAGATCCCGAGCTGGGATACGCTGGATGCCAGCCTGGGCCTCAAGGCGGCAAACTGGACGCTGTCGGTGTTTTGCAAGAACTGCACCAATGCCATCCGCCCGATCTCGATCGGTTCGGACGGCGGTGATGCCTCGCTGAGCCCGGCCGTGCTGACGCTCAACCAGCGCTTCAGCTTCAACTCCGTTCGCACCATCGGCGTGCGGGCAGGGATCAACTTCTGATCTCTTTCGATCGGAAGTGATGCAAGGCTTCGGAGCGTGGGGGCGCTTCCGAAGCCTTGTTTTTGGGCCGGCGCTCAAGTCCGGCATGTCCACCAGGCGCGTCAGGGATGCTGGATAGGCAGCCGCGCGATGGCGGAATGACCGCTTGCCAGGAATTTGATCACCGATTAAATCGTAATTAGAATGTAGTTCCTGTTCTGGCTTTTGCAGCAGGCCAGGAACGCAGAACGGGCCGGATGGCCCGATCCACCACGGGATTGACAGAACAGGGAGTTGAGCATGTCCGGGCAGTTCAAATACGGGGTATCGCTCTACAGCTATACCGAAGACTTCGGCAGCATCATGACCCTTGAGGATGGCTTTGATCACGCCGCCGATACCGGGGCCACGGGGATCGAGATCCTGGGTGAGACGCATGTGGAGTGCTATCCCGAACCCAGCAAGGAATGGCTCGACACGTGGTTCGGCCTGCTTGACCGCTACCAGCTTGAGCCGACCAACATGTGCTCGTGGGTCGATACCAAGCTGCGCCTGGGACGACAGCTGACGGTCGAGGAAGGTGCCGGAGAGCTTGAGCGTGACTTGCGCCTGGCCCACCGGCTTGGCTTCAAGTTCCTGCGTCCCAAGTTCGGCGTGATCGACGCGCAGCTCACCCCCGATCCGATCTGGTCGGGCGCGGTCGAGCGGGTGCTCGATCTCGCCAATAAATTCGACATCGTGATCTGCCCCGAAATCCATTCGCCCACGCCGATCAGGCACCCGGCGGTGGAAGGCTACATCGATTTCATCGAGCGCACCGGAACCCCCAACTTCCGCCTGCTGATCGATACCGGCATCTTCCAAAACCGTCCGCTCAAGGGCTGGCAGCATGAAGTGCCCGAGGGTGATAGCGATCACGCCAAGCTGATCAACGGCATCGCGGTCGATCCCGAAGAGTTCCTCGACATCGCCAAGTACGTGGCGTTCATCCAGGCGAAGTTCCACTACATCAACGATGATCTGCAGTGCGAAAACATCCCCTGGGACAAGGTGATACCGGTGCTCAAGCGCGCGGGCTACAGCGGTTACCTGTCTTCGGAATACGAAGGTGCGCGCGAGCCGTGGGTGGCGATCGACCAGGTCCGCCGCCAGCACGTCATGATGCGCCAGCTCGAGGCGCAATACGACGCCGCGCTGGCCGACGCCTGATCCGCTCGCACCCTAGACCGCCATTTTCCAGGAACATGCCATGTACGAATATCAACTTATCCAGGCCACCGGCTTCCGCAACTACGGCCCCGAAGATGCGCGCGAGGGGGTGGAAGTGCGCCTGCGCCTGCCCAACTATCGCGGCATGCGTCTGTCGCTGCTCGACGGCGTGGACGTGACGCTCGACGACGAGTTCTTCAGCTATGAAATCACCAAGCTGCGCCTGCATGGCGAGGTCTATGATCTCGACGCCATGCGCGACGCTACGACGGTGCGTTGGGCGATGGGCGACTTTGGCAGCGTGCTGGTGCCCAAGGCGGGTGGGCTGGCCCCCGGCATCCATCGCGTCAAGGTGGCGGCACGCGTTCGTTCGCCCTATTTCCCGCCGCACCTGCAGCCCCTGCCGGTGAACGGGGAGCGGCTGGCAACGATTGTCCTGCCCTGAGCGGGCAAAAGCGCGCCGCGCCTTGCAGGGCCGGCGCCAAAAGCAATGGCCCCCGGTGCGCGCACACCGGGGGCCATTGCTTTTCCATGACGGCGCAAGTCAGAGCTGGCGGATCTTCACGTTGCGGAACATGATTTCCGCAGCCTCGATCTGCAGCAGGATGCGGCCGCGCGTGAGGGGGATGTAGCGCGAGCGATCGGCAGGGTCCTGGCGTTGCAGGCCGTAGAGCGCGGTCACGATGCGGCCGTTGACGATATGGGCGGCCTTGTCACCCTGGGCGATCAGTTCGACCGTGTTCCACCCCTCCAGCGTGTCAAAGCTGCCATCGGCGCGGATCCACTGGCGCAGCGATCCGCCGGCATCGACTTGCGGTGCGTATTGCGTATTGCCGGGAAGGTCTTCGGGCCAACCGGGCAGCCCGCCTTGCGAGATGGCCGGAATGGCGCGGTGGTTGATCGGCAGGGCATCGCCGGTGTTGCGCTCCATGATCTGGTATTCGATGGAATCCGGCCAGAGCAACTCGCGGCCAAGGGGATTATGATAGAGGATGCCGCTGTCCCGCTTCCACAGTGTGCGCGGTTCGTAGCGGCGCGTGCCCCACTGGTATTCGAGGCTGAGGTGATAGTTCTCGTACTCGCGATCGGTGGCGAGGTAGCCCATGCCCGCCTTGGCCGGGCCGCGATAGCGCGGGCCGAGCAGGTGGAGCATGCCATCGTGGACATCGACCACGCCATCGCGATCCTGCTGGCCCACTCCATCCTGGAAGAACGTCCAGCCGGCCATGTCGCGGCCATTGAACAGCGGCTGCCAGCCGTCAGCCGCGGCCCCGGCGGGCGCTGCGGCTGGTGCCCGGCTGGCGGCGGATGCCACGTGCGGCAGCGCGGCGGTGGCAACGCCGGTCGCGGCCAGGCGCGTCAACGCGCCGCGTCGGGTGGTTTTCATGCATATCTCCCTGGATTCCATACCGTCTGACCGGCGGATACCCTGTGTTTTTAATCGGTGATCAAATTATCGCAAGCGGGGATTGCGAGTACCCATACCGTTGCCCAGCCACAGTGCGCTGTTCACGTTTTGACATCGTCTGGCGCGCGGTACAAAAGGCAAGGCGCTGGATGCCAATGCCGCTGATGACGGCGGAGCGGGGCGGCTATTGCCCGCCCCAGGCAACCGGCACATCACCGGGCGGGAACGAATGAGCGACAAGAAGCAGTATCACCGGGACAAATTGCGCAACAGCCTGCTTGATGCCGGTCGTGCCTACCTGAAGCAGCACGGGCACAACGGGCTTTCCATCCGCACCCTGGCCCAAGAGGTCGGGGTGTCGCCCGGCGCGCCCTATTATCATTTTCCCGACCGGCGTTCGCTGCTGCTGGCGCTTGCCACCGAGGGGTTCAACGAAATGCTGGCAGGCACCGAGCAGGTTCTTGCCGGCAAGGCCAGCCCGGCCGACAAGCTCCGGCGCATGGGTTTGCTGTTCATCCGCTTCGCCGAAGAGAACCCGCATCTGCTCGATCTCATGTACGAAAGCGAGCTGACCACGCCAACGCTTGATCCCACGCTGCTGGAATTCCAGCGCGCGGGCCATAATGCCCTGCGCGAACAGGTTGTCGGCGCGCTCGACGGCGTGGACAAAACCCATGCCGACGTGCGTGTCGTGGCCTATTGGTCAGCGATCTATGGCTTTGCCACGATGCGCAAGAAGGGGGTGTTGCGCCCCAGCGATGATGGTGCCTTGCCCAGCGTGGATATTGCCGAAACGATCGTCGATATCACCTTGCGCGCCGTGCTCGCTCCCGACTGACCGCGCGCCGGAGATGGCGGGGCAGAGATGCTGTTCCGCAACGTGATGATCCGCCAACTGCATGCCGCAGACTTTGCCGACATCCGTAAGGGATAAGTCGTCCTGGCGCCGCGCTATTGCCAGTCGCGCTGCCGGCTCGTCTGGCCAATGCCGGGATTGAGGCGGTTGCCGGGATCGAGCGCCCGGTAATGCGCTGCCAGCGCCGGCTTGGCCGGATAGAGGTGGCCAACGTTGTGCTCTGCCGGATACTCGGCACCGCGCGCGTCGAGCAGGTCCCACATGCGGTGCTCCAGCGCGAGCGGGTCGACGCCTTTCTTCAGGATATAGTCCTGGTGGAACACGTGGCAGAAGAAATGGCCGTAATAGAGCCGGGCCTCGATCGCATCGGCGATGGCAGGGGGCAGGACTTCCAGCCAGTCCTCGTCATTGCGGCGCAGGGCGATGTCGAGGGCAACGATGTCACCAACCCGATCCGCGTGCATGGCGCGGTAGCGGATTGCCGCGCCGGCCACGGCAAAACGGTGGAGGAAGGCCTTCTGCGCTTCGTGCGGGGTGCACTCGAACATGTCGCCCGTGGCACTGGGAAACATCTGCGCCAGCAGGGTGCGTGCCTCGTCCACGCCATCGCGTGGCATCTTGAGGATCAGGTGGTGGGTAAAGTGATCGCGCCACGCCCGCATGCGCGGCGGAAGATGCTGCGGCAGCAGCCGGCTTGCCGCCTGCATGACCCGGTCGGAGAGGTTGGCCGGCAGGATGCGCCAGCGCCGTGCCACAGCGTCGATCCGGTTCTTCAACGCAAAGAGGCGGGGCAGGCGATCCGTACCGAACCGCTCGATCGCGACAAACACGTCCTTGCCATAGACCGCAGCGATATCGAACGCGTCGCGGTGGATATATTCGCCCGAGATCGGCAGTTCGCGAAATTGCGCCAGGATCGTGCGGCGCAAGCGGGTGAGTTCGGCGGTATCGTTGGTGCCGATGTAGAACGTTGCCGTCTGTTCCTCGCGCGGGAAGGTGTCGAGCCGAACGGCAAAGACCATGACCTTGCCCGCGCTGCCTGAAGCCTCGAACAGGCGTTCTGGGTCGGCGTTATAGCGAGCGGGCGAGGGGGCGGCGATGTCGCGCACCCGCGCGGCATAGTCCTGGCACGAGGCAGCGCAGGGGGCCGCGCCGGCCTCACCGGTGACGGGCAGGCGCCCTTGGCCGATACGGCCGAGAATGTCCTCGGGCGTGGTGCCGAGGTCCAGGCCGAGATGGTTGACCAGTTCGACCGTGCCATCGGCCATGACCCGGGCAAACAGCGCCATTTCGGTATAGGCGGGGCCACGCCGGATCAGGGCGCCGCCCGAATTGTTGCAGATGCCGCCGATTACCGAGGCACCGATGCACGACGATCCGATGACCGAATGCGGTTCACGGCCGAGCGGCGCCAGTTCACGCTCGAGATCATAGAGCGTGGCGCCGGCCAGGCAGACCACCTGCGTTCCGCCGGCCAGGGAGTGGACGCCCTTGAGGCGCAACGTGTTGATGATCACCACCGGACGGTCATAGTGCCCGTCCGGGGTGGAGCCGCCGGTGAGGCCGGTATTGGCAGCCTGGGCAATCACGATCACATCGGCGGCGACGCAGGCGCAAAACGCGTGATACTGTTCCAGCGGCGTGCCTGGGCGCACCACGGCAAGAACATCCCCGGTTCCATAGCGATAGCCGGTGGCAAAGGCGCGGGTCGCATCGCTGCCAGTAAGGACGTGGCGCGCGCCGACAATGGCGCGCAAGCGATCGAGCAGCGGGGTAGTGGTAGAGAGCATCAAGCAAGCTCTTACTGCTGGTACGGCCAAGGTGCACGGGGGAAAACACCCCCATCGACCCACAGTGTCTGCCCGATGACGAATGCCGCAGCCGGGCTGGCGAAGAACAGCACCGGTCCGGCGACGGCTGACGACACGACCGATCCGGCTTGCTTTCCATTTGATCGCTGATTAAAAATGGCGTGGTGCCACGGTCGGCGCCGTTGACGACGCTGCGCTGCCATCACCGATGCCAGGGGCCGATGTCAGGGAGAGAACAATTGCCTAGACGTTTCGTGGGCCTTTCCCGCGCCGCCGGCCCGATGCTTGCCCATGGCGCGGGCAGCTCCATCCGGCGCCCGACGCGCTTGCCGACCCGCCGGTTACGGCGCAGCCGCGGGTGTGGTGGCCCTGGATGAACGGCAACATCACCAAGGACGGCATCGCCAAGGACCTCGCCTGGATGAAAGCCGTCGGCATCGGTGGCGCACTGCTGAAAGGACGAGCAACATGAGTACCGCAACCGATATTGGCGCACCACGCCAGGCGGGCCTGCCCCAAGGCATCGTCGTGGTGATCGCCAGCTTTCTGCCCATCCTGGCGATCGTCGCCCTGGCGCCGGCAGTGCCGCGCATGATGGCGCATTTCGCCGGTGTCCCCGGGGCGAGCCTGTGGGTGCCGCTGGCGGTCACCGCGCCGGGCCTGATGGTCGCGCTGCTGTCGCCGGCGATGGGCTGGCTGGTCGATCGCCATGGCCGCAGCCGGCTGCTCGTCGTTGCCACCGCAGTCTATGGCCTGGTCGGGATCGCCCCGGTGTTCATCGACGGCCTGCCCGCGCTGTTTGCCTCGCGTCTTTTGCTTGGCGTGTGCGAAGCGGCGATCCTGACGGTGACCAACACGCTGGTGGGTGACTATTTTGACGAAGGCCGGCGCCGTTTCTGGTTGACCGTGCAGTCCGCCGCGCAGCCGTTTTTCGGCGTCTCGCTCTTGGTGCTGTCGGGCATGCTGTCAGGGGTGGGGTGGAACATTCCGTTTCTGGTCTATGCCTGCGCCATCCCGATCGCGGTGGCGATGGCATTCCTGCTGTTCGAGCCGGCAAAGCGCAGCCAGACGCTGTTGCCCGGGGCCGTGGCCGGCTTTCCCACCCGCCATGTCCTGATCACCAGTGGCGTGACCCTGCTCGCTTCGAGCATCTACTACGTCTATATCGTCCAGGTTGGCCTGCTGTTTCCCGGCGTCGGCGTCACGTCGCCCGATACGATCGGCATGCTGATCGGCCTCGCGAACATTGGCGTCTTCTTCGGTGGGCTGTTGTTCAAGCCCGCATCGAGCCGGCTTGGCACCGGCTGGCAGATCGGCATCTTCTTTGCGCTCATGGGCGCTGGCCTGCTCGGCATTGGCGCCAGCGCTTCGGCCGCCCAAATGACTGCGTTCTGCACCGTCCAGCAACTGGGCGCCGGCCTGTGCATTCCCACGCTGCTGTTGTGGACCATGCGCGGGTTAAGCGATGAGAACCGCGGCCGCGGCATGGGCTTCTGGAGCTGCGCATTCTTCGTGGGCCAATTCGTCAGCCCGGCGCTGGTCTCGCTGGTTACCGTGTTCAGCCATGGCCTGCCCCTGACGTTCGTGGCCATCGGCGCGGGCAGCATAGCCCTGGCAATCATTGTCGGCATGGCCCTGAGCGCCAGCGCGCGCCCGGCACCGGCCCGCGCCTGAACCGCAAAGCGCCGCCGCCATTCCCGCCTTTCAGCAAAAAACGCGCGTGACCATCGTCATGCGGCGTTTTTTAAGCCGTGTGCAATCAGAACATCAGGCCGGCTCGCACCCGGTGGGTGCGTTGCGGCTGGGATGCGCGTTCGATGGGGATCGCCATATGAATGATGTGGCGGAGACGGAGGGATTCAATTTTAAGCTACAAGATCATGATTTCAAACGTAATTGATCTGCGCGCATTATCGATATGCCTCAAAGCATGCCCCGGGAAAAATTTTTCTTGAAGCCCCATGGCCAGCACCCCGCCAATGGCCTGCCGCTTCCAGGACGCAATCATCGTGTGGTGGACGCCGGCTTGGCTACTAACTCTGCCGGCGTCAGATCGCCCCGGATCGCTTCCAGCGCTACCATCGCCTTGAACTCAGCGTTGCTGCGCTTTCTTGTCGTATTCATTCTCGTACCGGTCCATCAGGTCGGTAATAGCCCTGCCCAGAAAACCAGCGCCATCTCAC
>NZ_LJHO01000021.1:0-31961 GCF_001295765.1 Novosphingobium sp. AAP1
TCAGGCCGAACATCCCCTCCACCACGCTTCGCGCGGTCCCCCTCCCCGTGCCGGGGAGGATCATTAGCGGCCGCGAAACGTCCACTGCCCTACAGGCTGCCAGGTGGCGCCACCGCTAGGCAGGCGTTGCAGGGCGTGGAGGTCAATCCCCGCAAAGGCAAAAGCCTGGCCCTCGAACCGGCCGGCCAGCGCCGCCTGGAGCGCCCGCGCATCGCTGCGGACAACCTTGTTCTGGACAGTTACATGAAAGCGCGGCCGGCCTTGGTCTGCCAGGCCGAGCAACCCCTGGAGCGCTTCCGCCAAATCAGCATGCACCGCTGCCAGCGCAGGGCTGTGCACGGCAACGGCCGTACCAGTGCCCAGGTCTGCCAGCCCCGCGAGCTGCGCGGCCGGCGGCGCAGTTTGCGCACAAACGCGGGCTGCCAGCCGCTGCACTTCGCCATGGGCGGAGGGCGGCAGCGCGTGAAACAGCGTGACATGGGCCGGCACATGATTGCGTTCGGGCGGATAGTGCGCGCGCCGCAACCCTTCCATCTGGCCAAAGAGCGCGGCGGGTAGCCGGGCTGTCAGGACCAGGGGCCCACTCACCCGGCGCGACCCGCCGCGCGGGAGAAATCGGAACAGCCGGAGCGATGCGCGCGCGCATCAGGCGGCAAATCCGTAAAACTCCGTATCGGACCAATAGAGCCGTAGTTGCGCAAATGCCAGCCTAGAGATCACCGCGCGCCCGGCGAATAGCGAACCATTTGGCCACATTGGCATTATGTTCGGCCAGAGTATCGGCAAAGACATGGCCACCGGTGCCATCGGCTACCATATACAATGCCTCGGTATGCGCCGGGTGCAGCACTGCCTCGATCGAGGCACGCCCGGGATTGGTGATCGGTCCCTTGGGCAGGCCGGTCATCGAATAGGTATTGTAATCGTTTACAGCCTGAATTTCCGACTGGCGGATGCGACGGCCAAGCGGCTTGCCGCGGGTGATCGGATAGATGATCGTGGGATCGGCCTGCAGCAGCATGCCCTTGCGCAGGCGATTGGAATAGAGCCCGGCCACCATGCGGCGCTCGGCCGGCTTGCCGGTTTCCTTTTCCACGATCGAGGCCAGGATCAGCGCCTCTTGCGGGGTCTTGGCCACGGTATCAGCGCTGCGCTGTGCCCACAGTTCGGCCAGGGTCTTGGTCATGGCCGCCTGCATGCGCGCCAGCACTGCCTTGCGCGGCTCGCCCCGGCGGAATTCATAGCTGTCGGGCAGCACGGTGCCCTCTTCGGGAACGTCGACCGTGCCGGTGAGCAGCGGCTGCGCCATCAGCCGTTCCTGCACCATGATCGCGGGCATGCCCTCAGGCACGGTGACCAGGCGGCGCATCGCGCCTTCGGCCCCTTGCAGGATCTTGAGGATGGTGGAGCCACTGGCGTGGGCCGGCAGGCTGAATTCGCCGGCCTTGATCGGCGCCGTCGTGCCCAGCAATCGCGCGCGGGCGCGGAACGTGCTGGCCGAAGCCACCGCCCCTTCGGCCTCCAGTTTGCTGGCGATCGAGCCGATGCTGGCGCCATCAGGCACGACGAACGCCGTATCCTTGGCCAGCGGGCCCGGGCCATACCAGCCCCACAGGAAGTGGGTGCCCCATGCTGCCGCCAGGAGCAGCGCCCCCAGGATGACCAGCCGGACTTTACCGATGCGGGCAATCATGGGAGCGCGTTTCCTTGGTTTACGGCGGCCTTTCGGCTTGCCACGCGGGTTGGCCTTGCGGCTCAAACCGCCTTCATGATCAGGCTGGCGTTGGTGCCGCCAAACCCGAACGAGTTGTTGAGCACGGCGCGCACCTGGCGCTTCTTGGCCACGTGCGGCACCAGGTCCACGCCCTCGGTACCCTCATCGGGATTGTCGAGGTTGAGCGTGGGCGGCACGATCTGGTCGCGGATGGCCAGGATGCAGAAGATCGCTTCGACCGCGCCGGCCCCACCGAGCAGGTGGCCGATGGCCGACTTGGTGCTGCTCATCGAGGCGCCCGACAGATCATCGCCCAGCACGCGCTTGACCGCGCCCAGTTCGATGGTGTCGGCCATGGTCGAGGTGCCGTGGGCATTGACATAGTCGATGTCGCCCGGCTCCAGACCGGCCTTGCGCAGCGCCATGCGCATCGCAAGTTCGGCGCCCTTGCCTTCCGGGTGCGGCGCCGTCACGTGATAGGCATCGCCCGACAGGCCATAGCCAACCACTTCGGCATAGATCTTGGCGCCACGCGCCTTGGCGTGCTCGTATTCTTCCAGCACGACAACGCCGGCGCCCTCGCCCATGACGAAACCATCGCGGTCCTTGTCATAGGGGCGGCTGGCCTGTTCCGGCCGGTCGTTGTAGCTGCAGTTGAGCGCGCGCGCCTGGGCAAAGCCGGCCACGCCCAGCGGGTTGATCGTGCTTTCCGCGCCGCCCGCCAGCATCACGTCAGCATCGCCATCCTTGATCATCCGCGCGGCATCGCCAATCGAATGGGCGCCGGTGGAGCAGGCAGTGACAACCGCGTGGTTGGGGCCCATCAGGCCATACTTGATCGAAACCTGGCCCGAGATCAGGTTGATCAGGCGACCATGCACGAAGTGCGGAGAGACGCGGCCGGGGCCCTTTTCGTGCAGGACGATCGATTCGCTCTCGATGCCCGGCAAACCGCCGATGCCCGAACCGATCGAGCAGCCGGTGCGCGTCTTGAGATCGTCGTCCATGTCCACCAGGCCGGCATCTTCCAGCGCCTGGCCGGCAGCATCGATGCCATAGACGATAAACGGATCGACCTGGCGCTGAATCTTGTGATCGACTCGGCGTGACGCATCAAAGCCATAGGGATGGTCGGCCGGCTTCACTTCGCAAGCGATCTGGCACTTCTGGTTGCTGGCATCGAACCGCGTGATCGGCCCGGCGCCAGACTTGCCGGCGAGCAGATTCGCCCAAACGGTTTCCACGTCCGCGCCCAGCGGGGTGACAAGGCCGAGGCCGGTTACGACGACACGACGCATTCTTTTCTCCGCAAAATCACAAACGAACAGGCCCAGCCCCGCAGATATGGGGACTGAGCCTGCCGAATTCCTCCCCTGCCCGGCCCGCACTTGCTGGCCGGAACGGTTGGGGAAGCGGGGCGATCAGCCCTTGTTTTCGTCGATGTACTTGATCGCGTCGGACACGGTCGAGATCTTCTCGGCCGCATCGTCGGGGATTTCCACACCGAATTCTTCTTCAAAGGCCATGACCAGCTCGACGATGTCGAGCGAGTCAGCGCCGAGATCGTCGATGAAGCTGGCGTCTTCGGTGACCTTGTCGGCCTCGACGCCGAGGTGCTCGACAACGATCTTCTTAACGCGGTCGGCGGTATCGCTCATTATATGCCCCTTCGCAGGAAACAGGTTGGTGGTCGCGGGTCAGGCATCGCCCTAATAGGCTGTTGAACCGCTGGCAAGAGGCGCCCGCATCCTGGCCTGTCAGCCGTGGGACACAAGCGCCGGTCGGAATGCGCTGCCGCTCAGCCCTTGGGCTGTTCGACAACACGAATGTTGAGCTCGCGCAACTGCTTGTGCTCGGCTGGCGAGGGCGCCCCCATCAGCAGGTCTTCGGCCCGCTGGTTCATCGGGAACAGCGTGATCTCGCGCAGGTTCTGCGCCCCGCACAGCAGCATGACAATGCGGTCGACGCCAGCGGCCATGCCGCCGTGGGGCGGCGCGCCATACTGGAACGCACGATAGAGGCCGCCAAAGCGCTCTTCCACGTCAGCCTTGGTCAGGCCAACGATTTCGAAGGCCTTGACCATGGTTTCGGGCGACTGGTTGCGGATCGAGCCCGAGGCGATTTCATAGCCGTTGCAGACCAGATCGTACTGGAAGGCCTTGATCGTCAGCGGGTCCTGGCCCGTCAGCGCGTCCATCCCGCCCTGCGGCATGGAGAACGGGTTGTGGCTGAATTCCACCTTCTTGTTGTCTTCATCCCATTCATAGAACGGGAAATCGACGATCCAGCACAGCTTGTAGGTGCCTTCTTCGACCAGGCCGAGCTGCGCGGCCACGCGGTTGCGCGCCAGGCCCGCCAGCTTGGCGGCCTGATCGGCCTTGCCAGCGGCAAAGAACAGCCCGTCGTTTTCGCCCAGGCCCAGCTCGGCATAGAGCGCGGCCATGCCTTCGGCGCCGTGATTCTTGGCGATCGGCCCGCCAAACTCGCCGCCCTTGCGGGTGACATAGCCCAGGCCAGCATGGCCTTCGGCGCGGGCCCAGTCGTTCATTTCGTCAAAGAACTTGCGGCTCTTATCCGCCGTGTTCGGCGCCGGAATGGCGCGGACGACGCCGCCGGTGCCGACGATCTTTTCAAACAGGCCAAAGCCGGACTGGGTGAAGTGGTGCGAAACATCGGTGATCAGCAGCGGATTGCGCAGGTCCGGCTTGTCAGACCCGTACTTGAGGATCGCCTCGTCATAGGGAATGCGCGGGAACTGGCCAATCGGCGTCACCGGCTTGCCTTCGGCAAAGGCCTCGAACACGCCGCCGATCACCGGCTCCATCGTTTCCCAGACTTCTTCCTGGGTCACGAAGCTCATTTCCAGGTCGAGCTGGTAGAATTCGCCCGGCAGGCGGTCGGCGCGCGGATCTTCGTCGCGGAAGCACGGCGCGATCTGGAAATAGCGGTCAAAGCCCGCCACCATCAGCAGCTGCTTGTACTGCTGCGGCGCCTGCGGCAGCGCATAGAACTTGCCGGCGTGGATGCGGCTCGGCACCAGGAAGTCGCGCGCGCCTTCCGGGCTCGATGCCGTCAGGATCGGCGTGGAATATTCAGTGAAGCCCGCGCCTTCCATGCGGCGGCGCATGTCGGAGATGATTCGCGTGCGCGTCACGATGTTGGCGTGCAGGGTTTCACGGCGCAGATCGAGGAAGCGATAGCGCAGGCGGATATCTTCGGGATATTCCTGCTCGCCGGCCACCGGCATGGGCAGCTCTTCTGCCGCCGAAAGCACCGTCGCCACCTTGGCGAACACTTCGATCGCGCCGGTCGTCAGGTTGGCGTTGACGGTCGCATCGTTGCGGGCCTTGACCACGCCTTCGATCGTCACAACGCTTTCCACGCGCACGGATTCGAGCAGCGGCAGCGCCGGGCTGTCGCTGTCCGCCACGATCTGGGTGATCCCGTAGTGATCGCGCAAATCGACGAACAGCACGCCGCCATGGTCGCGCTTGCGATGCACCCAGCCCGAAAGGCGAACATTTTCGCCGACATGCTCGCGCGAGAGGGCGCCGCAGGTGTGGGAACGGTAAGGATGCATCGAAACTCTTTCCAATCGGTCTGCAATAAGGCAGGTGAGACAGGCTTAAATGTCAGGCGCGGCCAAGAGGCGATGGCCACGCTTTTGTCAAGCCGCCGCTCCCGGACGGGGGCACCACCGGCCCCATGCCGCCACGGGTGTTTGGCACCCAGCTGCGGTTCGGGCCATACAGAAAAGAACGATGAAGATACATCCGCTGATTACCACGACCGCCGCGCTTGCCGATCTGTGCGAGCGGCTGGCCAAGTCAGACTTCGTCACGGTCGACACCGAGTTCATGCGCGAGAACACCTATTGGCCCGAATTGTGCCTGGTGCAGATCGCCAATGAAGAGGAAGCCGCGGCCATCGATCCGCTGGCGCCGGGGATCGACCTGTCGCCGCTGCTCGATCTGCTGGTCGACAACGAAGACGTCCTCAAGGTCTTCCACGCCGGCGGCCAGGATGTTGAAATTATTTACAATCTTTCGGGGCGTACGCCGCACCCGATCTTTGACACGCAGATCGCGATGATGGCCCTCTCGCAAAGCGAGCAGATCGGCTATTCGAACCTGGTGGAAGCGTGGCTGGGCCTGTCGATCGACAAGGGCGCCCGCTTCACCGACTGGTCGCGCCGCCCGCTGACCGAACGCCAGATCGAATATGCGATCGGCGACGTGACCCACCTGTCCAAGATTTTTCCGCGCATGCTCAAGCGCCTGATCAAGACCGGGCGCGGCGAGTGGCTGGATATCGAGATGGAAAAGCTGGCCGACCCGGAAAACTATCGCAACGACCCGGGCAAGGTGTGGGAAAAGATTCGCCCGCCCAGCCGCAACCCCGCCGTGCTCGGCCGGTTGCGCGCGATTGCCGCCTGGCGCGAGGCCGAGGCGATGGACAAGAATATCCCGCGCGGGCGCATCATGCGCGATGAAACCCTGGCCGACATTGCCAGCCACCCGCCGCGCGAACAGCACGACCTGGCCAAGGTGCGCGGCCTTTCCACCGGATGGAAGGATAACGATATCGGACGCCGCCTGATGCAGACGCTGGCCGATGCCAAGCCGTTGACCGAGGCGGAAATGCCCCCGCGCGCGCCGCGCGGCGCCCCGCTGGGCAAGGAAGGCGCGCTGGTGGCCGACCTGCTCAAGCTGCTGCTCAAGATCCGCAGCCGCGAGATCGACGTGGCCTCGCGCCTCCTGGCGCGCAGCGATGATCTAGAGGCACTGGCCGCCGGGCAGCGCAAGGGCTTGGCCCTGCTGGAAACCTGGCGCTACGAACAGTTCGGCCGCGATGCGCTGGAACTGGTGGAAGGGCGCCTGGCTTTTGCCGTGGTCAACGGCAAGCTCAAGATGGCGCACATCGACCAGATCGGCAACAACGGCCCAGCCAAGACCACCCCGGCCGAACCCGAAGCTGGCGAGCCACTCGGGGAATGAGCACCTACCTGCCCACGCTCAAGCAGCTGCAATACCTCGTCGCGCTGCATGAACATGGCCACTTCGGCAAAGCCGCCGATTCGTGCTTCGTCTCGCAGTCAACGCTGTCGGCTGGGCTGCGCGAACTCGAATCGCTCCTGGGCGTAACGCTGGTGGAGCGCACGCGCCGTGTCGTGCGCTTCACCCCGCTGGGCAACCAGGTGGTGGCCAAGGCGCACCGCCTGCTGCGCGAGGCGGAGGAACTGTCCGAACTGGTGCAATCGCACGGCGTGCCGCTGGCCGGCGAACTGCGCATGAGCGTGATCCCCACGATCGCGCCGTTCCTGCTGCCGCGCATCCTGCCGCGCCTGCGCCAGGAACGCCCGCAGTTGAAGCTGTTCCTGCGCGAGGAGCCCAGCGCCGCCGCGATCGAATCGCTGCACCACGGCCGTGCCGACTGCGTGCTGCTGGCCCTGCCCTTTGCCACCGGCGAGGTGGACGTAGCGCCGCTGTTCAAGGACCGGCTCTATGTGGCGTTCCCGCAGGACGATCCGCGCAACCCGCCCGAATCGGTGCCGCCGGCGCTGATCGATGAAACGCGCCTGCTGCTGCTGGAAGACGGGCACTGCCTGAAAGAGCATGCCTTGGCCGCCTGCAACCGGCCGGAACTGCGCGCCAGCGCGACGATGATCGGCACCAGCCTGCACACCCTGGTGCAGATGGTGGACAATGGCCTGGGGTTGACCATGCTGCCCGAAATGGCGGTGGACGCCGGCATCCTCAACGACACCCATATCGTTGCCCGCCCGCTGCAATCCGATCACGCCTATCGCGAAATCGCCCTGGTGTGGCGCAAGAATTCGCCCCGCGCCGACGAGTTTCGCCTGCTGGCAGAGGAATTGCGCACACCATGAAGGTGCAGCGCCACAACGCGCTGGAAGATCTCTATGGGGTTGCGACCGGGTGCCTTCTGCTGGCGCTGGGCCTGCACCTGCTGCACCAGGCGCGGTTGATCACCGGGGGCATGGCCGGCCTTGCCCTGCTGCTGTCCTATATTGCGCCATATTCGCCCGGCACGCTGTTTGCCGCGCTCAACCTGCCAATCTTCCTGATCTTCTGGCGCAGCCAGGGCACGCGCTACACGCTGCGCAGCCTGGTCGCGACGCTGGCCATTACCGGCCTGGTCACGCTGGTGGCCAAAGGCCTGGTGCTGACGTCAGCCAGCCCGGCCGCCGCCGCTGTGATCGGCGGCACGGTGATGGGTATGGGCCTTTTGGCAGTGACGCGCCACGGCACCGCCGTGGGCGGATCGAGCGTGATCGCCCGCTGGCTCAGCCGCAAAAAGGGGTGGAGCTTTGGCCGCCTGCTGATGATCACCGACGCCACGATCATCGCCACCTCGGCCCTGGTGCTCGGCCCCGAACGCGCGATCTGGTCGCTGGCCAGCGCGGTCTGCGCCAACCTGATGATCATGACCTGGCACCGGCCCGATCGCTATCTGGCGGAGAGTTTGTGAAGGCGGCTCTGCCGCCTTGCGGCTAAGGACGGCGACCGCTGTTTAAGGTATCAAGCTGGACCCCGGATCAAGTCCGGGGTGACGAAGAATAGAGCTAACGTATAAATTTACCGTCACCCCGGACTTGATCCGGGGTCCAGCTTTGCTTCACGCACTCCCCGCCTCAATCCATATGCTTCAAGCCCACCCGCAGGTAATCCCAGCCGGTGATCACGGTCAGCCCGGCCGCGCCCCATAGCGTGGCGAGGCCCACCGTATGCGGCACATTGATGACGATCCCTTGGAGCGTAAGCGTCCACCATGGCGTGGCGCAGCCCAGGATCAGCGCGCCGAGTGAGACCATCTGGAACGTGGTCTTCCACTTGGCGAGCTTGGACACCGGCACAGACACCTGGATGCCGCCCAGGAACTCGCGCAGGCCCGACACAGCGATTTCACGCAGCAGGATGACGAGGCCGGCGATCACGTGCATGTCGCCCACATAGGGGCCGGTCAGCACGCCCTGCGCGGTCAGCACCAGGATCACGGCGGCCACCATGATCTTGTCGGCAATCGGATCGAGGAACACGCCCAGCTTGGACACCGTGCCTTGCGCGCGGGCCAGATAGCCGTCGAAATAATCGGTCACGCCCATCAGGCAGTACATGGCAAAACCCAGGGCATAGCCAGTGGGCCAGCCCGGCCACCACAACAGGGCAACCAGCAAGGGCACGGCAACGATGCGCGAAAGGGTGAGGATGTTGGGCAGCGTGAGCATGTCTTTTCCGCAATAAGACGGCCGGGGCCAACATGGAAACGGTTTGTGCACGAAGGGCCTGCCATCATGCTTGCGTGGCGCCTTTGCCCCAGCCCATCTTGCCGTGCGCCCTGGTGCCACCCATGTAAGACGGGCTGCGGGTTAAATCTTGTGGCGCCCACCGCTTGCCCCTTGCCCACCCGGCGTGGCGCGCTAAGGCAGGCGGAACAGAGACCAGGGATGCCCGGCACCGCTTAGAATGACAACTACAACGCATCTCCTTCGCGCCCGCCGCTTCCTGCCATTGTTCGTCACCCAGTTGCTGGGCGCGTTCAACGACAATCTGTTCAAGAATGCCATGGTGCTGTTCGTGGTGTTCAACGTGTACAATTCGGAAAAAGCCGAAGCGCATTTTTCCGGCATGGCGACGGCCCTGTTCATCATTCCCTTCGTGGCGCTGTCTGCCCTGTCGGGCCAATTGGCCGACATGCGCGACAAGGCACGCATCATCCGCATCGTCAAAACCTGCGAGATCGGGATCATGACCGTGGGCGCCACCGGCCTGCTGCTGGCGTGGAAGGGCTTCCATGTCGAAGGGCTGGCCATCCCGCTGATGCTGCTGGCGCTGTTCGCCATGGGCGTGCATTCCACGTTTTTCGGCCCGATCAAGTACGCCATCCTGCCCCAGCATCTTCATGCCGATGAAGTGCTGGCCGGCACTGGCCTGGTCGAAGCGGGTACCTACATGGCGATCCTGGCCGGCACGATCGTGGCCGGCTATATCTCTGCGCCGGCAGCGGCGGTTACAGTGATCGTCACCGCGCTGATCGGCTTCTTTGCCGGCCGCAGCGTGCCCCCCGCCCCGCCCGAACAGCCGAACGAACCGCTCGCCCTGCCGTTGCTGCGCCCGTTCCTGGCGCGCCCGCGCAATGTGCTGCGCGCGCTGGGCCTGGTGCCGGTGGTGGTGGCCGATCAGGTGGTCTCGCTCTATCGCCTGGTCCATTCCACCACGCGCCATCCACGGGTGTTCCTGGCCATTGCGGCGATCAGCTTCTTCTGGGCCGTGGGCGCGATCCTGTTCGTGCAGTTCCCACCGCTGGCCAAGAACGTGCTGGGTTGCAGCAAGGAAGTGGCCAGCCTGTTCCTGGTGATCTTCTCGGTGGGGATCGCGATCGGCTCGGTCTCGATCAACCGCCTGCTCAAGGGCACGGTTTCGGCCCGCTATGCCCCGATCTGCGTGGTCGGGACCGCGCTGTTCGTCGTCGGCTTCCACTTCGTCTGCGCGGCCTGGCCGGTGCCAGCACAGCGCGGCCTGCTCAACCTCACGGCCTTCATCACCGCGCCGCTGGCCGTGCCGCTGATCGGCACGCTGCTGGGCATCGCCATCACCGGGGGCATGTTCATCGTGCCGCTCTATGCCTTTCTCACCACCGTGGTGGAAAAGTGCGAGGCAGCGCGCACGATTGCGGCCAACAACATCGTCAATTCCGGCGCGATGCTCGCCGGCTCGCTGCTGGCCATGGGCCTGACGGCAGCGGGCATGCGCATTGTCGACCAGTTGCTGCTGACGGGCATTCTCTGCCTGTTTTCGGCCTGGCTCGGCTGGCTGCTCTATCGCGCCGAAGTCGCCCACCTGGGCGCGCAGGAAACCCACACGTTTGACGAGATGGCGGGTTAATAGCTCCCGCTGCTCGCCCCGGCGATCAGCTCATGAAAGCCATGATCGCCATGAAGCAGGCGCAGTAGGCCATCAGGAATTCCTTCACGTCCTGCACGGTGATGCGCTTCCAGTTCATCGGCTGGGAGCGCATCGCGGCGCGCGCCATGGCCGCCTGCACTTCCGGCTCGAACACCGGCATCGGCAGCAGCACGCGGCGCGGCAGGGTGGCGCGGAACGGGTGGCCGGGTGCCTGGGCGCCAGGGCCATCGGGGTGGGGCGTGGATTCGAACATGACTATTCGCTTTAACGCGATTTTAACCATGATGGCACCGGCGCAGTCGCCGCCAATTCGGCGGCGTTCCGTCATGGGACAGGCCGCACAATCATCCGCCCAAAACAAAGCGGGCCGCCCTGGGAAAAGGGCGGCCCGCCAGACCATTACAGGTCAGACCATTCAGGGACTGTCAGCGTCGATCAGATATCGTCGCCCAGCGCGCCCTTGACTTTGCCAGCAGCCTGCTGGGTCTTGCCCTTGGCCTGCTGCGCCAGGCCTTCAGCCTGCAGCTTGCCGTTGTCGGTCATCTTGCCGGCGGCTTCCTTGACGTTGCCAACCGCTTCGTTGGCCAGACCCTTGGCGCGATCCTTGAGCTCACCCATGGTGTATCTCCTTGAAAAGGTGGGGTGGATGCGGCCGTGAGAGGGGGAAGCCGGCCGCATCCTTCGAAAGCAACTACGCCTTGGGCGCGGCTTTGGTTCCAACCTGTGAGACGAACGGTTGAGCGACCGGCCCAAAGGGCAGCATGGCCAACAATCAGGGGCGGGTGACCCTGGTCAGACCGTGCCGCCGGCCATCGCCAGGATATGATCCCATTCGGCGGGGCGCACTGCCGAGACCGACAGACGCGACAGGCGCAGCAATTCCATGTCAGCCAGATCGGGCGTGACCTTGATCGTCTTGAGGCTGACCGGGCGCACCAGCTTGGCCACGGGCTTGACCTTCACCGCTGCCCACTTGCCGTCGGGATCGGTAGGGTCGGTCAGGCCCGGCATGCTGATCGTTGCAATGCCAACTATTTCCTTGCCGATGTTGGAGTGATAGAAGAACGTAAGGTCGCCTTCCTTCATCGTCCGCAGGTTACGCGCCGCCAAGTGGTTGCGCACGCCATCCCAGGTGCCCTCGCCTTCGCTGACCAGGTCGTCCCAGCTATATACGTCGGGTTCGGACTTCATCAGCCAAAGCTGGGTATCGGCACTGATCTGAATCATGGAAACCTTGCGGACTATGGGAATAGAGGCGCGCCCATACCGCATTTTCCCCCGGGGAGCCAAATGAACCTCGATACTCTGCCCGTCCTGTCCCTGGCTGCCGATCCGGCAGAACTTTCTCGTGATATCGGCGCCAGTTTCCAGCAATTCGGCTTTGCCATGGTCAAGGACCACGGCCTGGATGCCGATCTGGTGGCGCGCGCCTGGGCGCAGACCCAGGCCTTCTTTGCCCTGCCCGATGCGCAAAAGCGCGCCTATGCCATCCCCGGCATCGGCGGCGCGCGCGGCTATACGCCGTTTCGCACCGAGATCGCCAAGGGCGCCAAGGTCAGCGACCTGAAGGAATTCTGGCACGTCGGCCGCGACCTGCCGGTTGGTCACCCCCTCGCCGGGGCGATGCCGCCCAATGTCTGGCCGGCCGAGATCGCGGGTTTCCACGAAACCTTCACCACGCTTTACGCCGCTTTCGATCAGGTCGGCGCGCGCATCCTCTCGCGCATCGCGGTGTGGCTGGGGCTGGACGAGCACTGGTTCGATCCGGCCATTGCCGATGGCAATTCGGTGCTGCGCCTGCTGCATTATCCGCCGGTGCCCGGCGCCCCGGACGGCGCGATCCGCGCCGGCGCGCACGAGGATATCAATCTCATCACCCTGCTGCTCGGCGCCGAGGAAGCGGGCCTGGAACTGCTGGCCCGCGATGGCCGCTGGATCGAGGTTTCACCCCCGCCCGGCGCACTGGTGGTCAACATCGGCGACATGCTGCAGCGCCTGACCAACCACGTCCTGCCATCGACCACCCACCGCGTGCGCAATCCCGATGGCGCGCGGGCCAGCTACAGCCGCTATTCGATGCCGTTCTTCCTGCACCTGCGCAGCGATTTCCCGTTCCACACCCTGCCGCAGTGCATCACGGCGGAAAATCCCGATCGCTATCCCGTCTCGATCACGGCTGACGATTACCTGCAGGAACGCCTGCGCGAGATCGGCCTGAAAATGTAAACGCGGGCGGAACCGGCAGGCCATGGGCGGATTGCAGGCACGGGACCTGTTGCACCGCACAAAAAAGGAGCGCCCATGCGCCTGCCGCTCATTCCGCCGTCACAGCTGACCGACGAACAGAAGCCGCTTTACGCGGCGATGCGTGAAGGCATTGCCAGCAACTTCAACGCCTTCAAGGTGATCGACGAATCCGGCGCCCTGATGGGGCCGTGGAACCCGTGGCTGCATTCGCCGCAAATCGGCAAGGCGATCTGGGATCTGACCCTGGCGCTGACGGCCAAGGCCACCGTGCCCGATCGCGTGCGCCAGATCGTGATCCTGACCGTGGGCGCGCGTTATGATGCCGCCTATGAAATCTATGCCCACGTCGCCGTGGCGGAAAAGGAAGGGATGAGCGCGCAGCGCCTTGCCACCCTCACCGCCGATCTCAAGCCGGCCGACCTGGCCGAAGACGAAAGCGTGGCGTTCGACCTCGCCTATGCCCTCTCGCGCGGGGGCGTGCTGCCCGAGCCGGTCTATGCCCTGGCCGAGCAGACGTTCGGCCAGGCTGGCGTGGAAGAACTGATCTTCCTGGTCGGGCTCTATGCCCTGGTGTCGGTCACGCTCAACGGCTTCAACGTGCCGGTGCCCGAACGCGAATGACTTGAGCCCCGAAACGCAAAAAGCCCCGCAGACCGCGGGGCTTTTTGGAAGGGAACTGGTGGAGCCGAGGGGGATCGAACCCCTGACCTCTACAATGCCATTGTAGCGCTCTCCCAGCTGAGCTACGGCCCCACACGTTCCAGGCATTTGATCGTCCACGAGGAACGAAGCACCCTGGAAAACCAGGGTATTTCGCAGACTGGTGGAGCCGAGGGGGATCGAACCCCTGACCTCTACAATGCCATTGTAGCGCTCTCCCAGCTGAGCTACGGCCCCGAAAGTCTGCCAGAATGCCCTGGGAGGCACCCTGCCCTGCGGTCACACCAGAAGGTGATCATCGCCGGGAGCCGCGCCTCTAAGGGAGAGGGTGGCGGCTGGCAAGAGGCTTTTTTGCGCCTCTCGCCAATTTTACCGGCCTGCCGGAAAATGTCCTGTGGACATCCCCCGGCCCGGCCGGAAACCCTTAGTTATCGTCGTCCTCGCCCTCGTGGGCGCCCACGCCGAGATCATCGTCGCCACCCAGGTCGACGTCGTTGTCGGGCGAATCGCCGTCCTCGTCGATGTCCAGATCCTCTTCGGCGAGATCGACGTCGGCGTCGGCCTCGACCTTCTCCTTCTGGATCTCTTCATAGGGGATCGGCTGCTTGGACTTGAGCACCGGCTCAGGGTGCCAGGAATACTTGCATTCCACGCACGTGACCGGGTCGGCATTGCCGAGGTCGTAAAAGCGGGTGCCGCACTTCGGACAGCTATGCTTGGCGCCCCATTCAGGCTTGACCATGAATAATCCTCGAAAAGCTCGCCCGCTGCCGATGCGGCGCGGACCGGAACCAAAAAAACGTCTTGGGGGCGCGTTACCCGGAAATCAAGCGTGCGCACGACAGACTGCGGCGCGCGCCTTGCCATAGTGGCCGCGCGCTGTCAAAAGCCGCGCGTTTTTGCCGCCCTTTTGCCATTCTGGAAAGACCGAGCCCGTGAGCAGCCATTCCGATCCCGCCCTGATGCGCCCCCGCCGCTTTTCTGCCCAGGGGCCTCTCAAGGGCCGGATTCGCGTGCCGGGTGACAAGTCGATCAGCCACCGCTCGATCATGCTGGGCGCGCTCGCCGTGGGCGAAACCCGCGTCACCGGGCTGCTCGAAGGCGAAGACGTGCTTTCGACGGCCGCCGCCATGCGCGCCATGGGCGCCACGATCGAACGCCAGGCCAACGGTGATTGGCTGGTCGCGGGCGTGGGCGTGGGCGGGCTGCTGCAACCGGCCGGCGCGCTCGACATGGGCAATTCGGGCACCTCCACCCGCCTGCTGATGGGCCTCGTCGCCAGCCATCCGATCACCGCCTGCTTCGTGGGCGATGGCAGCCTGTCCAAGCGGCCGATGGGCCGGGTGATCGATCCGCTCAGCCAGGTCGGCGCGCGCTTCACCGCCTATCCCGGCGGGCGCCTGCCGCTGATCGTGGAAGGCGCGGCGACGCCGGTGCCGCTCAGCTATCGCCTGCCGGTCGCCTCGGCCCAGGTGAAAAGCGCAGTGCTGCTCGCCGGGCTCAACACCCCGGGCATTACCACGGTGATCGAGCCGATCCCGACGCGCGATCATTCCGAGCGGATGCTCAAGGGCTTTGGCGCCGATCTCTCGGTCGAGATCGCCAGCGACGGCGCGCGCGTGATCCGCCTGGTGGGTGAGGCCGAGCTCAAGCCGCAGGCGATCACCGTGCCGGGCGATCCCTCATCGGCCGCGTTCTTCGTGGTGGCCGCACTGATCGTGCCGGGGTCTGACCTGGTGATCGAGAATGTCGGCCTCAACCCCACCCGTGCCGCGCTGTTCGACGTGCTGCGCCTGATGGGCGGCAGCATCGAGGAAATCGATCGCCGCGACGTGGGCGGAGAGCCGGTGGCCGATCTGCGCGTGCGCGCCTCTGCCCTCACCGGCATCGATGTCGATCCCGCCGTGGTGCCGAGCATGGTCGATGAATTCCCCGTGCTGTTCGTCGCCGCCGCCCATGCCCAGGGCCGCACGATCACGCGCGGGCTGGAAGAGCTGCGCGTCAAGGAATCCGATCGCATCACGGTCATGCGCGTGGCGCTGGAACTGGCCGGTGCGCGTGTCACCGAAACCGAAGACGGCATGATCATCGATGGCACCGGCGGCGGCCCGCTGCCAGGCACGCAGGCTGACGCCAGCGTGGCCACGCACCTCGATCACCGCATTGCCATGTCGATGGCGGTGGCGGGCCTGGCCAGCGCCAATGGTGTGGGCATCGACGATACCCGCCCGATCGCCACGAGCTTCCCGGTGTTCGAACACTTGATCGCCACGGCCACCGCCGCATGACGCTATCGCCGCTTTTCGCCAATATCTGCGGCTTCATCGGCATGGCCTGCATCATCCTGGCCTATGGCTATACCACCCGCGAGGGCGCGCATGGCCGGCGGCCAAACCCGTTCGTGCAGCACGGCACCAATCTGGCCGGTGCCGCGCTGCTGACCGTGTCGCTGATGGTCAACCTCAACCCCGCCTCGCTGGTGCTGGAAGGGTTCTGGTCGGCCATTGCGCTGTGGGGCCTGGGCAAGGCACTGCACGACAGAAGGAACAAGGCGCGATGATCATCGCCATCGATGGCCCCACTGCATCGGGCAAGGGCACGATCGCCCGCGCGCTGGCCGCCCATTTCGGGCTGCCGCACCTCGATACCGGGCTGCTCTATCGCGCGGTCGGCCGCCAGGTGGCGCTGCAGGGCGGCAACCCCGATGATCCGGCCGATGCCCTGGCCGCCACGGCCTTTCCCGAAAGCCTGCTGGCCGATCCCGATCTGCGCTCGGAAGCGACCGGGGGCCTGGCCAGCCGCGTCTCGATCCACCCGGCGGTGCGCGCCGCCTTGCTTGAGCGGCAGCAGGCCTTTGCCAACCAGCCGGGCGGCGCGGTGCTCGATGGGCGCGACATCGCCACGGTGATTGCCCCGCACGCCGATGCCAAGCTTTACGTGACCGCCAGCGTGGCCTCGCGCGCGCTGCGCCGCTGGGCGGAAATGACCGGCCAGGGCCGCACCGTCTCCCGCGAAGAGATCGAGGCAGACCTGGCCGCGCGCGACGCACGGGACGCCGGCCGCGCCACTGCGCCGCTGCGCCAGGCGCCGGGCGCCGCCTTGCTCGACACCTCGGCCCTGGGGCGCGAAGCCGCCGTGGCGGCCGCCATTGCGCTGGTGGAAAAGCAGCTCGCCGCGCGCTGATCCTTGCGCGGTTCGCAAGGTAATCTGCGCGGGCGGCTGAAACCTGCCCGGCATCCGCCGTTCTTCCCGGTCAAAGGCATTTGGCCAGTGGAGAACACCATGTTTCGCAAGCAGGAATTGGATGCAACCGGCCCGCGCGAAGGCGGCCCCGGCATGCCGCCCACGCCCGGCGCGAACAGCGCAGAGGCGCGCCGTTTCCCCCGCATCGGCGTGGAACTGCCCGTGCGCGTCAAGCATGGGCTGGTGCGGGCCACCGTCATGCTCAAGGATCTGACGCCCTATGGCGCGCGGATCGAGGGACTCGAAAAGCAGCGCATCGGTGAGCCGATCATGCTGATGCTGCCCGGCCTCAAGCCCAAGCTGGCGTTCATCGCCTGGTCCGAACCGATGACCTCGGGCCTGGAATTCGACCACCCGCTGCATGAAGACGTGTTTGCCACGCTGATCAGCGATTTTGCCGTGGGCCATCACCGCCGCATGGCGCTGGGCCGCCCGGCCAAGCCGAGCATCCGCGACGCTGCCTGACCTTTGGCGCGCAAAGCCCCGGTGCCGGCCCTGATTGCCGCGCAAGACTGGCAATTGGGCGCAGCGCGCGGCTTGGCCATGGACGCGGGCGCGCGGCGGGGTTACGGGGCTGGCCATGCGCCCTGCCCCGCCGCCCGCTGACCTGAACGCGCCGTCTTGATGCAGCAACGCCTCCATCATCTCGATGCGGCGCGCGCGGTCCTGCTCCTGCTGGGCATTCCCTTTCACGTCGGCACCACCGCCACGATGATCCTGTCGCCGGGCTTTCCCGCCTGGATGGCCAATCCGGTGCTGGGGGTGGGCCTGTCGTTCATCCATTCGTTCCGCATGTCGGCCTTCTTCATCCTGGCCGGCTATTTCTCCGGCATGGCCAGCGCCCGGCGCGGGCGGCGGTCATGGCTGGGCGATCGGATGATGCGCGTGGCGCTGCCGCTGGTGGCCAGCATCGCCAGCCTGGCGGTGATCCAGTATCATCTCAAGGTCATGCTCTCGGCCGCCTGGACGCCAGGGCTCTATGGCTGGCCACTGGCGTTCGAGCACCTGTGGTTCCTGATCGTGCTGCTGGGGTTCGTCTTCACCTATGCCCTGCGCCCGCGCCGTGCCGTCGTGCGCGATGGCGTGTGGCGGCCACTGCTGGGGCTGGATCGCGGCACCTGGCCGATCCCGCTGCTGGCGCTGGCCGCCTGGGGCGCGGGGCTTGCCTGGGGCGCACAGGTGCTGGGCTTGCAAGACAACGAGGCGGTGTTCGAGCAGGAACTGCTGCTGCGCTATGGCCAGTATCTGCCCGCGTTCGTGATCGGCGCGCTGGGCTGGCGGCTCAAGCTGGGCAACCGGCTGTTCGCATTCGATGGTCGCTGGCCCTGGCTGGCCGCGCCGCCGCTGATGCTCGGGCATTTCCTGCTCGATCCGCTGGTGCGCCCGCATCTGGGCTGGGACGGTGATCCCGCGCCCGCCCTGCGCATCGTGGATGGCGCGCTGGCCTGCGCGCTCACTTATGCCATGTCGCTGATCGTGTTCCGCCTTTTGGCGCACCTGTTCGATCGGCCCAGCCGCGCTGTCTCGTTCCTGGTGGACGGGGCGATGGCGATCTATCTATTCCACATGATCGTGGCGATGCTGGTGATCCTGGGGCTGGCAAAGCTGGGCGCGGCGGACTGGCCCTTTCCCACCATGCAGTGGGCCGCGCTTTCGGCGCTGGTGCTGGGCCTGTCGATCCTGATGTTCCTGGTGGTGCGGCGCATTCCGCTGCTCGCCGTGGTCTTTGGCGGGCAGCGCCTGGCCCCACGCACGCGCGGCGATGCCTCCGCCAAAACCGGCTGAATGGCTTGCATTCCGGCCCAGAAGGGCTAAGGGCCACCTCTCTTGCGCGCGAATCGCCGCAGGAAGCACGAAGAAAGCCGGAGGGGCCCCGCAATCCCGCGGACAAGCCAGCGATCGGTTAGACTAGATAAAGGACGCGAAGCATGCCGCTTTACGAGCATGTGTTTCTGGCGCGCCAGGATCTGAGCCAGGCTCAGGTCGATGCGCTTGCCGCCACCGCCACCGAAATCGTGGAATCGAACCAGGGCAAGGTCACCAAGACCGAAACCTGGGGCCTGCGCTCGCTGGCCTACAAGATCCAGAAGAACCGCAAGGCGCACTTCGTGATGCTCAACATCGAGGCCCCCGCGGGCGTCGTGGCCGAGCTGGAACGCCAGACCGCGATCAACGAAGACGTCATCCGCTACATGACCGTGCGCGTGGAAGAACACGAAGCCGGCCCGTCGGTGATGATGCGCAAGAACGACCGCGAACGCAGCCGTCGTCGCGAACGCGAAGGGGAATAAGCCATGGCTCGTCCGTTTTTCCGCCGTCGCAAGAGCTGCCCGTTCTCGGGCAAGAACGCTCCGAAGATCGACTACAAGGATGTGCGCCTGCTTCAGGGTTTCATGTCCGAACGTGGCAAGATCGTCCCGTCGCGCATCACCGCCGTTTCGGCGAAGAAGCAGCGTGAGCTGAGCCAGGCGATCAAGCGCGCCCGGCACATCGGCCTCCTGCCCTACATCGTGAAGTAAGGAGCGCCAGCCATGCAGATCATCCTGCTCGAGCGCATCGAAAAGCTCGGCCACATCGGCGATGAAGTTTCCGTCAAGGACGGTTACGCCCGCAATTTCCTTCTTCCCAACAAGAAGGCCCTGCGCGCCAACGAAGCCAACCGCAAGGTCTTCGAAGCCAACCGCGCCCGCATCGAAGCTGAAAACGCGGCGCGCCGCGAAGAAGCCAAGGGCGAAGCCGGCTCGGTCGAAGGCAAGGAAGTGGTGCTCATCCGCGCCTCGTCCAACTCTGGCCAGCTCTATGGTTCGGTTTCGGTGCGCGACATCGTCGACGCCCTGGTTGCCGATGGCGCCAAGGTTTCCAAGTCGATGATCGTGCTCGAACGCCCGATCAAGACCATCGGCCTGTTCGACGTGCGCGTTTCGCTGCACCCCGAAGTGTCGGTCAACGTCAAGGTGAACGTCGCCCGTTCGCCTGACGAAGCCGAACTGCAGTCGAAGGGTGTCGACGTGATCGACGCCATGTTCGAAGGCGACACCGGCGGTTTCACCGAAGAATACGATCCCAATGCCGAACCGGGCGAAATCCCGACCGACCTGCTCGACGAGGGCGAGGCGCAAGCCTGATCCCGTCGTTGCCGGCATTGGCAGCAAACAAAAAAGGCGCTCCCTCACCGGGGCGCCTTTTTTGCTGGGCAGCATGCGGTGTTGCCGCTGCCCTTGCGCTGTCATCGTGCTGCGCTACATCGAAGGCATGAACGCAAGCGACATTTTCACCGCCACCTCTCCTGCTGCCATCATTGCCGAACTCGCCGCCCGCCATGAAGCGGCCTGCGCCCGGCTGCGCGGCGATATCACCCGCTATATCGCCGATGGCACCCTGCCCGATCCGGCCGTGCGCCAGAACGGCGCCTATTGCTATCCCGAGCTGCGCCTGCACTTTGCCGGGGTCAGCCATGGCACCGCCGCCGGCCGCGCCTTTGGCCGCCTGACACGGCCGGGCAGCTATGCCACCACGATCACCCGGCCCGCGCTGTTTGCCGATTACCTGGAAGAACAGCTCGGCCTGCTGATGGTGGACTATGAAGTGACGCTGGAAGTGGCGACCTCGGCCCAGGAAATCCCCTTCCCCTATGTGGTGGATGGCAGCCTGGGCTTTGGCTCGGTCTCGCCCAACGACCTTGCCAAGCATTTCCCCACCACGGACCTCGCCCATATCGGTGACGAGATCGCCGATGCGCTCGATGCCAGTCTCGACGGCGGGGCGGGTGCGGCGCCGCTGGCGCTGTTCGACGGCCTGCGCACCGATTTCAGCCTGGCCCGCCTGGCGCATTACACCGGCACCAACCCGGCCGATTTCCAGCGCTACATCCTGTTCACCAACTATCACCGCTATGTTGACGAGTTCGTCGATTGGGCCGGGCGCCAGCTGGGCCAGGATGAATTCGTCGCACTGACAGGCGCGGGCGGGCTGGCGCTCGACGCGGCCACGCCCCACGCGCGCGAGCGGCTGTCTGATACCGCCTGGCGTCGCCACCAGATGCCGGCCTATCACCTGATCCGCCCGGATCGCTCGGGCATCACCCTGGTCAACATCGGCGTCGGCCCCTCCAACGCCAAGACGATCTGCGATCACCTGGCCGTGCTGCGCCCCGAAGCCTGGCTGATGATCGGCCACTGCGGCGGCCTGCGCCCCACGCAGAAGATCGGCGACTATGTGCTGGCCCATGCCTACCTGCGCGATGATCACGTGCTGGATGACGTGTTGCCGCCCGAAATCCCGGTGCCGGCCATCGCCGAAGTCCAGGTGGCGCTGGCCCAGGCCGCCGAAGTGGTCAGCGGCAGCGGCGGGGCAGACCTCAAGACGCGCATGCGCACCGGCACGATCGTGACCACCGACGATCGCAACTGGGAACTGCGCTATGCCCATTCCGCCCGCCGCCTCAGCCTGAGCCGCGCTGTCGGGATCGACATGGAAAGCGCCACGATCGCCGCGCAAGGCTATCGCTTCCGCGTGCCCTATGGCACGCTGCTGTGCGTGTCGGACAAGCCGCTGCATGGCGAGATCAAGCTGCCCGGCCAGGCCAACCGGTTCTACGAAGAGGCGATTGCCGCGCACCTGGAAATCGGCACGACCGCCTGCGCCCTGCTGCGCGCCGAGGGCGACCGCCTGCACAGCCGCAAGCTGCGCGCGTTCAACGAGCCGCCGTTCCGGTGATATTACGCCCCTGCACACTCCCGACGTCACCCCGGACTTGATCCGGGGTCCAGCTTTCCTTCCACGCTGAGCTTGATGTGAAGAAGCGGGATCCCGGATCAAGTCCGGGATGACGGAGGATTACAGCCGTCAGCGCGCCGCGCTGGCCAGTTGCGGATGGCCGGATGCGGGAAACACCTCGCTGCCGATCGAATCGAGCGCCATGCGATAGGATTTGACCACCATGGCGAACACCGAGGTATCGATCCCGCTGCCGGTGATCACGTCCCACGACACGGTGACAGACTTGTCTGCCGCCACCGACACCGCGCCAAAGCGGTTGGCGTTGACGAACGCCACGGCCTTTTCCGCATCAAACGGGCGTTCCGGGTGAAAGCTGCTGGAAAACTGCAGCGACTGGCAGGCGCCGTGCGTCACCTCGTTGCAGTCATAGAACACCACTTGCGAACGCCAGCCGCCGATATCGGCCGTCACCAGGGGATCGCCCGAGGAATCCTGTCCCAGCGTGGCGACATAGCCCTGCGCCTTGAGCGCGGTGACCACGCTGGCGGGCGTCATGGCCGAAACGGTTTCCGCCTGGGCGCTGGGCGCGGTGGCGAGCAGGATGCCGCCAACAACAGCGCAAGCAATGGCGGGAAGTTTGATTTCCATCCCCAGCATCCTCAACATGTGTGTTCTGTTTTGTTGAGCAAAGCGTCTCATACCTGCCGGGGCGTGGCAAGCGCGTAAATTCACCCTGTGAAATCCATGGCTTGCGCTGCACCGCACGCAAAAAGAGGCCGGATTCACCCAAGAATCCGGCCTCTCGCCTGGCCTTATGCGCCGTGTTGCGACGCGGGATTTACCAGCCGCAGTCCGCGCCCGCGTTCTGCTTCTTCAGCCACGCGGTGAGCGGCGCGAAATAGCGCAACATGGCCCCACCGCTCATCTCGCGCGTGCCGGTGAACACCTGCAGCGCATCGGGCCAGGGCTTGGATGCGCCCATCTTGAGCATGGCATCGAGCTTGGCCCCGACCTTGGGATTGCCATAGAAGCTGCAGCGGTGCAGCGGGCCCTTCCAGCCGGCTTCCTTGCACGCCGCTTCATAGAACTGGAACTGCAGGATGCGCGCCAGGAAATAGCGGGTGTAAGGCACGCCCGCCGGCACATGGTACTTGGCGCCCGGATCAAAGGCATCGGCCCCGCGCGGCCCCGGTGGCACCACGCCCTGGTAGGACAGGCGCATCTCGTTCCACGCCTTTTCATAATCGGCCGGCGCGATCTGGCCCGAGAACACGCCCCAGCGCCAGCGATCGATCAACAGGCCGAACGGCAGGAACGCCACCTTGTCCATCGCCTGGCGCAGCAGCAGGCCGATATCCTTGTCAGGACCGGGCACCTTGGACGGATCGAGCAGGCCGAGCTTCACCAGGTAATCGGGCGTGATCGACAGCGCCATGGTATCGCCGATCGCTTCGTGGAAACCGTCGTTGGCCCCTTCCATGTACCAGCGCGAGGGCTGGGCGTTGTAGGCGCGCTGATAGAAATTGTGGCCGAGTTCGTGGTGAATGGTCACGAAATCCGAGGCATCGACCTTGATGCACATCTTGATGCGCAGGTCATCGACATTGTCGAGATCCCAGGCCGAGGCATGGCACACGACATCGCGGTCACGCGGCTTGGTGAACTGCGAGCGCTGCCAGAACGTGGCGGGCAGCGGCTGGAAGCCCAGCGAGGTGTAGAAGCCCTCGCCGGTCTTGACCATCTTGAGCGGGTCATAGCCCTTGTCCTTGAGCAGGCCCGTCAGGTCATAGCCGATGTCGCCCGCGCCCTGGGGGGCGACCACGTCATAGATGCCGCCCCATTCCTGCGCCCACATATTGCCCAGCAGATCGGCGCGGATCGGGCCTTTCTTGGGCTGCACCGCGTCACCATACTTGGCATTGAGCTTGCCGCGCACATAGCAGTGCAACTGCTGGTAGAGCGGGCGCACTTCGCCCCAGACCTTTTCGGTCATCGCGGCGAACTGGTCCGGCGTCATATCATAGTTCGCGCGCCACAGCGCGCCGGTGTCAGGATAGCCCAGCTCGCGCGCGCCGGCGTTGGCGATCTCGACCATCTTGGCATAGTCAGCCTTCATCGGCGTGCCGACGCTGTCGTGCCACGACAGCCACATTTCCTTGAGTTCATCAGGGTTGCGATCGGTGGCCATGGCCTCTTCGATATCGCTGCCGTTGATCGGTTGCCCGCGCAGGGTGCCGTGGCCCTTGCCGTAAAGGCCCTGGATGCGCGCCTGCAGCGCGGCGAACTGCTCGGCCGCGCCGGGGGTCGATGGCGCCGGGCTGGTGATCTGGGTGCGGATCATCGTCAGCTTGCGCAGGGTTTCGGGCGACAGGCCCGGCACCTTGGCAAATTCGGCGGCCTGCTTGGCCTGCGCCACCTGCAGCTTGCTCATCGTCGCGCCGGCATCGGCGGTGATCTGGGCAGTGTCGTCGGTGATATAGGTCTCATAGACCCATTCGGCGCGGCCCGAGGTGACCGTCTGATCGGCATAGGCCTTGTCAGCCTGCGCCAGCCAGGCATCGACCGTGGCCGGAGTGGCAGCAGACGGCGCCGCTGTGGTGGGTGCGGCGGCAAGCGCCGCAGGCGCGGCTAGCGTGGCCGCCACCAGAGCGAGGGTGGAAACAAGGGACTTCATCTTGGGGGCACTCCCTGAACCGGTCCGCCACGCGCGCGGCGTGGCCGTTGCCGGTGGGGTGCCGCCCAAACGGGCTCAGGTCAAGCCGAGGCGGTCAAAAATGAAACCAGTTCCGCGCCCAGTTCGGGCCGGGTGACACAGCCCATGTGCGTGCCGGGAATGGTGGCGCGCCGCGCGTTGGGCAAGGCGGCCGCCAGGTTGTCGGCCGAGCCATTGTCGTTGTCCTGATCGCCGCACAAGACCAGCGTGGGCATGGTGATCGCGGCCAGGGCCTGAGGATCGGTATCCTCCATCGCGCCCAGCAACTGGCGCACGGCGGCGCGATCGATCCCGCTGCTCTTGAGGAACTGCTGCGAAAGATAGGCCGGATCGCCATGGCGGATCGTGCCGAAGCGATCGATCACGTCGCGAAAGAAGGCCAGGCGCTGGTTCCAGCCGGCTAGTCCTTCCAGCCCCATCCCGGCCAGCACCAGCCGGCGCGGTGTCAGCCGTTGCAACGGCGGCGCGGCGATCACGCTGCGTGCCGCAGTGCGGGCGCCAAGCGAAAATCCGACCAGATCGAAATCGACCAGGCCCAGGTGGGTCACCAGCGCCTGGGCATCGCGGGCCAAGACATCAGACGGATAGGCTTCTGCCGCATGCGGCGCCGCGCTTTGCCCATGGGCGCGCAGATCGGGCATCAGGCAGCGAAAACCGGCTGCGGCCAGCTGCGCCGCCGTGCCGAACTTGATCCAGTTGATCTCGGCCGAGGAAAACAGCCCGTGCAGCAGGATGACCGGGCGCCCGGTCCCCATTTCATGCAGCGCCAGGCGGGCGCCATCGAAACCGTCGAAAAACGTGGTGGTCTTTTCCATCAGGTCAGCAACTTGATCCCGGATATGAACAGAACGGCGGCCAGCGCCGGCCGCAGGATACGGTCGGGCGCGCGGGTCGACAACAGGCTGCCGATGATCACCCCGGGGATAGAGCCAAGCAGCAGCGCCACCAGAAGGGCAAGGTTTACATCGCCGATGATCCAGTGGCCAAAGCCGGCCACCATGGTCAGCGGCACGGCATGGGCGATATCGGTGCCGACGATGCGCGAAATCCGCAAAGTGGGATAGAGCATGAGCAACGCGGTCACGCCGATCGCCCCTGCCCCCACCGACGAGATCGAGACCAGCACGCCCAGCACGACGCCGAGCAACACGGTCGCCCAGACTGGCTTGGCCTCGTCAGCGGTGCCCAGGCCCACCTGCGTTGCGTCGACATGGCGGACCATCGCCACGATCCGCTTTTGAAACAGCGTGGCGATCGAGGTGAGGATCAACATTACCCCGAGAACCAGCAGGATGGTGTGGCTGGTGTGCCCGCCCACCTTGCCCGCCCACGACAGCACGACCAGCGCGGCAATCGCTGCGGGCACGCTGCCTGCGGCCAGGCGCGCCATGATTGGCCAATCGATCGTGTTGCGCTTGCCGTGCACGGTGGAGCCGACCACCTTGGTCAGCGAGGCAAACAGCAGATCGGTGCCCACCGCCGTGCCGGGGTTGATCCCGAAGATCAGCACCAGGATCGGGGTCATCAGCGACCCGCCGCCAACACCCGTCAGGCCCACGAGAATGCCAACCAGCAGGCCGGCAACCGCGTGAAGGGCATCGAAGTGTGCGAACATTGTCCCTCCGGCGACGTGCAAAGACCAACCTGGCCCTTGACGGCGGCCATACTGGCGTGGGGTGCGCTTCGGCAATGCCTATAGCGCCAATCTCTAGTTTCGGGGTTGGCATTCTTTCTTTTGCGCAGCCCCAGCGCAACCCCGCATCACTCGCTTTGCCGCACAGCAGGCACGCCTCTGCGCCAAACCGCATCGCGTTGACGATGAACCGAAAGCGCGGCGGAACGCAAACGCGCCGCTTGCGGTTCCCCCTGCCAACACGGCCGCACACGGCCATCCCATAGTGGAGATCGTTCGATGACCAAGACCAAGCTCGTCGCGCCGCTGCTGGCGGCCACTGCCATGATCGCCGGTTTCTCGGCCCCCGCCCATGCCACCGGCAAGGCCGAACGCGCCCGCCAGGCGATTGCCGCCGCGCAGGCCAAGATCGATACCGCCGAACAGCTCGGCACCGCCGAATTCCGCCCGGGCGAAACCGCGCAGGCCAAGGCAGCGCTGGCCCATGCGCAGGAAAACCTTTCGGCCGGCCACAAGCCCGAAGCGATCGATGACGCCATCCATGCCTCGGCCCTGGCCGACACGGCGATCGGCATGATGCAGAAGCACAAGGCCGACATGGCCGCGCGCCAGTCGGCTGCAGCCGTCGCCAACGCGCAGGCCCAGGCCGACGCCGCGCAGCAGCAGGCCGATGCCGCCAACGCCCGTGCCGATGTGGCCACCGCGGCCGCGCAGTCTTCGGCAGCTGACGCCGCCGCTGCCCGCCAGGCCGCTGCCGTGGCGCTGACCACGCCGCAGCCCGCCCCGGCCACGGTGGAAACCACCGTCACCACGCAGGGCGCAGCCCGCGCGCCGGTGAAGAAGGTCACGGTGCGCAAGGTGGCCCGCCGCACCGCGCATACCCCGGTGCGCACGGCTTCCGCCGCCAGCACGGTGACCACCACCACCCGCGTCACGCAGTAATCTGCGTAGCCACAAACAAAAAGGCCCCGGTATCCAGCGCGGATACCGGGGCCTTTTCTATACCCAAAAGGTGTGCCAGCTCACCCCTTCTTGAGGTGGCGACGACCCAGCAGTTCGGCAATCTGCACGGCGTTGAGCGCCGCGCCCTTGCGCAGGTTGTCAGACACGCACCACAGCGACAGGCCGTTGTCGACGGTGGAGTCTTCGCGCACGCGCGAAACGTAGGTGGCATAATCGCCCACGCATTCCACCGGCGTGACATAGCCGCCGTCCTCGCGCTTATCGACCAGCATCACACCCGGCGCCTCGCGCAGCAGGTCCTGGGCTTCGACGGCCGAGATTTCGTCCTCGAATTCCAGGTTGATCGCTTCGGAGTGACCGATGAACACCGGCACACGCACGCAGGTTGCCGTGACCTTGACCTTGGGATCGAGAATCTTCTTGGTTTCGGCCACCATCTTCCACTCTTCCTTGGTCGAACCATCATCCAGGAAGCTGTCGATGTGCGGGATCACGTTGAAGGCGATCTGCTTGGTGAACTTCTTGGGTTCGACCTGATCGCCCACGAAGATCGCGCGGCTCTGCTCGAACAGTTCGTCCATGCCTTCCTTGCCGGCGCCCGACACCGACTGGTAGGTGGCCACGACCACGCGCTTGATCTTGGCCTTGTCGTGTAGCGGCTTGAGCGCCACGACCATCTGCGCGGTGGAGCAGTTGGGGTTGGCGATGATGTTGCGTGCCTTGTACCCGTCGATCGCATCGGGGTTCACTTCGGGCACGATCAGCGGCACGTCCGGGTCCATGCGATAGAGCGACGAGTTGTCGATCACCACGCAGCCCTGCGATGCGGCCTTCGGCGCATAGATCTTGGTCGGCGCCGAGCCTGCGGCAAACAGCGCGATATCCCAGCCCGTGAAGTCGAAATGCTCGACGTTCTGCACTTTCAGCTTCTTGCCGGTTTCACCGAAATCGATCTCGCTGCCCTGCGAGCGCGAAGAGGCCAGCACGGCGATCTCGTCGATCGGGAATTCGCGCTCGGCCAGGATGTTGAGCATCTCACGGCCAACATTGCCCGTCGCACCCACCACTACAACCCGATAACCCATGATACCTGTCACTCCCTTGCGGGCGCCTTGCGCGCGCCCGTTCCTTAGCGGCTGGTTCCAACCAGCCAAGCGAAAGGGGCTTTTGCCCCCCAAACGTCTTATTTGCCGCTGCCCGCGCCGTTGCGGTCGAGAAAGCGGAACATCGTCTCGTAGAGATGCTGGCTCACCTTGGGCCCGCTGATGCGGTGGGTGTAGCCGGGATAGAGCATCATCTCGAACGGAATGGCCTCGCCCTGCATCTTGGCGATCAGCGCGGTGCTGTTTTCGAACACCACGTTGTCATCGGCCATGCCGTGGACCAGCAGCAGCGGATCGCGGATCTGCCCGGTTTGCTCCAGCGCGCCGGCGGCCTTGTAAACCTCGGGCACCTGCTTGGGATTGCCGAGATAACGCTCGGTATAGGCGGTATCGTAAAGCTCCCACTTGGTGACCGGCGCCACGGCGATGCCCGCAGCCCAGACGCCAGGATGCGCTTCGAGCATCTTGACCGTCATGTAGCCGCCATAGGACCAGCCAAACGTGCTGACGCGCGCGGGATCGACATAGGGCTGGGTCTTGAGCCACTGCGCACCCGCCAGTTGGTCTTCCACCTCGACCGTGCCCATCGCGTGCCAGATCTTGCTGCCGAAATCGACGCCACGGTTTTCCGAGCCGCGGTTGTCCAGCGCGAAATAAATATAGCCCTTGGCCACGATCGCCTGGGCCAGCGCGCCCTGCCAGCCCTTGTGCACCACGTTCGCGGTGGGGCCGCCATAGTGATAGGTAAACACCGGATAGCGCTTGCCCGGCACCATCGGCGGGGTGATCATCATGTAGTGCAACGGCGTGCCGTCTGCCGCCGCGATCGTGCCGAACGTCGCCGGGCGATGCGCGGCAAGATAGGGCGCATAGGCGTGGGCCGCGTCCACCTTGTTTTCCTCGATCCACGCCAGCCGCTTGCCATGGGCATCGGCCAGATAGGATTGCGGCGGCTGCGCATCGGCGCTGCGCGTCACGATCAGGGCCTGGCCCTTGCCGTCCATGCTCGCCTTGTTGTCAAAGGCCAGGTCGGTCAGCCGCGCGATCTTGTCGGGCGCGGTGAGCGACAGGGCATAGACCTGCCCGGCCAGCACATCGTCGCGCGTGCCGGCGAAATAGACGCGCCCGGTCTTCTGGTCCACGCCAACCAGGTCGGTGACGACCCAGTCACCCTTGGTCAGCTGCTGCCAGCGGCCATCCTTGAAGCGGCGATAGAGGTGGCCAAAGCCATCGCGTTCCGACCACCAGATCAGGCTGCCATCATCGAGGAAGCGATAATTGCTCGACAGGTTGATCCAGCTCTTCTCGCGCGCCTGTTCGGTGAACAGCACATGCGAAGCACCGGTCGCCGGGTCCACCGCCAGCATATCGAGCCGGGTCTGCGCGCGGTCCAGCCGCTGGACATAGAGCGTCTTGCCATCGCTCGCCCAATCGACGCGACCCAGATAGATGTCCTTGTCCGCCCCCAGCTCCACCTGAACGCGATGGCCGCCATCGGCATCCATCAGCCACAGCGAGACATCGGCATTGGCGCCGCCGGCCGCAGGATAGCGCTGGTCATAGGTGCGCGTGCCATCGGCGCCGATGGCCGCGCGCGTCACCACGCCCACCGCTGCCTCGTCAAAGCGTTCCACGGCCAGGCGCTTTTCATCGGGCGCCCACCAGAACCCGCTCATGCGGTTGAGTTCTTCCTGGGCAACGAACTCTGCCTCGCCCCAGTGGACGGTTTCGGCGCTTTCCTCGGGCGTGATCGCGCGCGGCGGCGCCTTGCCATCAGCCGGTGCGATCCACAGCCGGCGATCGCGCACGAACGCCAGGGTATCGCCCTGCGGCCCCAGGCGCGGGTTCAACTCGCCCCCGGTGGTGCCGGCGATCTTGCGCACCTTGCCATCAAGGCCAGCGAGCAGCAGTTCGCCATCGAGCGGCACCAGCACGGTCTTGCTGTCACTCGCCCAGTCATAGCTGACGATACCCTTGAGATCGCCGATGCGCTGGCGCTCGCGCTGCATCTTTTCCGCTTCGCTCAACACCCGGCCCGACGACAGCTTGAGCGAATCGACCAGCATCGACCACTTGCCGGTCTTGCGATCAAAGCCCCACAGGTCGAACCGCTCGCGATCGTCGGCGCGGTTCTTGAGCAGGGTGAGATAGCGCCCATCGGGCGACAGCTGCACGCCGCGCGGGGTGGGTCCGTTGAGCGAGGGGCTGGCGAACACCCGTTCGAGCGTTAGCACGGGGGCGGCGCTGGGCGCGGTCACCGGGGCTGTTCCAGCAGGGGCTGCATGGGCAAGAACAGGGGCGCAGACCAGCGCCGTGGCAAGCAGGTGAAGGCGGAATTGCATGGCAAGGGGATGTTCCCGATAAGCAAAAAAGGCGCCCTGGCGGATATGCCAGGACGCCTTTTTCACGGTCATTTCCGTGTCGCGGCGGCGGCTTCTCAGCCTTCCTGGCCGGGGCGCGTGTCACGGCGCTCGGCAATACGGGCGCTTTTGCCGGTACGGCCGCGAAGGTAGTACAGCTTCGCACGACGCACCACGCCCCGACGGACGACGGTAATCGAATCGATGTTGGGCGAGTAGAGCGGGAACACGCGTTCCACGCCTTCGCCGAACGAGATCTTGCGAACGGTGAAGTTGGAGCCCATGCCGCGATTCGAACGCGCGATCACGACGCCTTCATAGGCCTGAACGCGGGTGCGCTCGCCTTCAACGACGCGCACGCCGACGCGCACGGTGTCACCAGCGCGGAATTCGGGGATGGTCTTCGACGCCTTGAATTCGGCGATCGCTTCAGCTTCAATCTGCTGAATCAGGTTCATTTTTCAAACGTCCTGCACTTTTTTGCCGCGCGCCAGAGGCAGACTGGACCCGAACGCCGACGTGGCGCTCCCAAAGATCCGGCCTGCGTAACCGTGTGTCATCCTCGGACTGGCGTTGCCGCCATTCCGCGATCTTCGCATGATCCCCCGATCGCAGCACTTGCGGGATCGTGCGCCCTTCCCATTCCTGGGGGCGGGTATAGTGGGGATATTCGAGCAGCCCGTTTTCGAACGACTCTTCATGCCCACTAGAAGCCGCGCCCATTACGCCGGGAAGCAGGCGAATGCAAGCATCGAGCAGCATCAGCGCGGCACATTCGCCGCCCGACAGGATGATGTCTCCCACCGAGACTTCCTCCACCTGGCGGCCCTCGAATATGCGCTCGTCAAAACCCTCGAACCGGCCGCACACGACGATCACCCCCGGCCCCGCCGCCAGCTCGCGCACGCGGGCCTGGGTCAACGGTTTGCCGCGCGGCGTCATCGCGATGACGGGAATGGTCGAGGCCCCTCCACCACCGGCTGCGCCGGCGGTCCCCCTCCCCATTGCATGGGGAGGATCAACAAGCTCCTCCCCCGCCGGGGGAGGGGAACCAGCCGCAGGCTGGTGGAGGGGGCTGTCCTCTTCTAAGGATGGTTCGTATCCCACCCTCTCCGCCATTCTCGCCCGCGCATGATCGATTGCCTTGGCCAGCACATCCACGCGCAGCACCATCCCCGCCCCGCCGCCAGCGGGCGTATCATCAACGGTGCGGTGCTTGTCGGTAGCAAAATCCCTGATCTGCACGGGATCGAGCGTCCACTTCCCCTCCCCCAGCGCGCGCCCGGCCAGGCTCACGCCCAGTGGCCCGGGAAACATCTCGGGGTAAAGCGTGAGAACGGCAGCGTGGAAGGTCATCTACAAAAAGTCCTGCTCGATCCTCCCCGACACGGGGAGGGGGACCAGCCGCAGGCTGGTGGAGGGGCCTTGGCGTGCGGGAGCGGCCTTGGCAACCGTGCTTCAATCCGCCCAGTCCTCGATCTTCAACCCCGGCACATCGGCAAAGTCGCGCTCATTGCGCGTCACCAGTATCAGTCCGCGTTCCAGCGCCTGTACGCCGATCAACCGATCGAAACTTTTGCGCCGAACGCCGATGGCGCGCACCACATCGCCATAACGACGGGCACAGGCACGGTCGAAATCGAGCGTTTCCAGGCTAGCCCGTCTTATTCATCAGGGTG
>NZ_LJHO01000022.1:0-30433 GCF_001295765.1 Novosphingobium sp. AAP1
ATGATCGCAACAGCGCCGAGGCAGGAAAGGCCGATTGCGACGCCCGGTGCCACTGGCTGGTGGTTGCCGCCCTCATAGCGGCCGTTTCGGCGCCTGAGTTCGTACGCCGAAAGCGGTCGTCTGTTTATCGATGTCGCTGGCCCCATAAATGGCCTGGGTTGGGGAAAGCGACCGGCAGCTATAGACCGCTACACCTGCCTAAGCCGAATTGACACGACGGCCGAACTCGACCCGGCGATGGCTCCGCATCTTAAACGTGTCCGGCCCGACCCGCCGCAGCTCATGGAATCCACGGGATCGCCAAAAGCGTTCTCCTGCCTCGTTTACTTCCAGTACAGCCAACCGGATTTCACTTGCACCCCTTGCAGCAGTCCAATTCTCGATCTGCGCGTATATCGATCGACCAATGCCGCTACCCCGCCGGGAAGCGTCGACTATCATGAATCCGAGATACCATGTGCGGTGTAGTGGATAATCACGCAGGATGGCGGCAACTGCATACAAGCCGTCGCCATCCCGCCACCCTAAGACCGTTTGATCGCGAACGTTTTTTTCCGGCGGCACGTCGGTAAAAAGCTCTTTGGCATCATCAAGGTTGGACGCCACGCCGTCTTGGAGGAGAAAGTAGTCGGAGCAGCGGGCAAATAGACTCGCAACGTCGGAAGTGTCTGCCTCGGACAATTCCATTGGGGGCGGGCATTGGAACGTTTCGCGGACCATGCGGGACGTATACGACGTGCCAGGAAAAAGTCAGCTTCCGGCTGACCACCTTCGCGCTCGACCGACAGAAATTGGGCCGCGTGCTGCCGGTTCCAGCGGCACTCAATCGGTCGCCACGAACCGCCGCAACAGCGGCCGTTCAGGCGCCTGAGCCCGTACGCCGAAAGCCGTCGTTTGTTCATCAACATCACTGGCCCCATGAACAGCCTGGGTTGGTGGAAAGCTGCCTCAGCCTTCAGTGACCTACAAAAGTCCCGGCAAGATAGCCGAATAAGAGAAACACGATCAGACCCAGTGCTACTGCGAGGGGCCAGAGTAGCAGGCGGGACATCCTTGTGCCGATGATTGCACTGAGACTGAGCACGACTGGCAGAAGAACGAGAAATGCGGGGTAGATCCATGTGATCGGGTGAGCATCGGGGAGAAGCAAGCGCAGCCCCATCGGCGAGAACACCAACGCGATGAAGAGGCTCAGGAGCGCAAAAAAGAACCAGAGCGTTGCTACAATTCCGGCCAGTCTGCTTGTCATAGACAGAAACTGACACCGTTCTGGAATGACTGCAAGTGGGCGCGAGCTGCCAATCTAGCCATCTCCCGGTCCTCCGCCACGATCGCCCTGCCAACGCGACGTTGTGGGGCGCAACACCAATTGCTCAAAGCAGACCTTTATTTCTATCCGCTGAAGAAGCCGAGGACCAAACGGAATTGGGTTCTTTGCTGGGAGTTCACCAATTCGAGCTGTCCACCATGCCCATTGACCAGCGCGCGGGCGATGGGCAGGCCGAGACCCGTGCCGCCCTGCGCCCGTTTGCTGGTGAAGAAGGGCTCGAATATGCGCGCGCGGTCAGACGGCGCAATGCCGTTGCCATTGTCGATCACGGCTAATTCCAGCGATGTAGCAGAGCGCATGCCCTTGAGGCTGACTTCGCTGGCACCGGCCGCCTTGGCGTTGTCGAACAGGATCATGAGAACCGTTTCCAGCGCGGCGCCGTCCATCGCAACCCGTGCCGTCACCTCGCTCTGATCGAAAACCACGCGGAAGCCTGGGCTGCCAAGGCCATCGGCAAGACGAACCACCACGTCCTGCAGATCGCAGGCCGCATCACCCGGACGCTGCATGTCGGCCTTGGCCAGATCGAGCAGGCGCGAAATAAGGCGACTGAGCCGCTGGGTGTCACCCGCCATGTTCGCCAGGAAACGGGCTCGCTCCTCGGCTGACATGGTGTCGCCATGGTCCTGCAGCAGTTCGATGCCGCCTCTCAGGCCGGCCAGCGGCGTCTTGAACTCATGTGCCAGTGCGGCGGCAAAATCGCGCAGATAGTGCGATCGCGCTTCGATGGCGCTGGCCATGGTGGCAAAATCGCGGATCAGGCTGTCGATCTCTTGCACACGCAGCGTGGGCTGGGGTGGATCGGCCTGGCCCCCTTCGGCCAGTGCGCGGGTGGCCTGGCTCAGCGCCTCGATCGGCCGCACGATGGTCCGGCCCAGCAGTGCTGTCATCAACACCAGGAACAGGAAGATCGCCGCCGTGCCCGCCGCGATCTTGCCCCGATCTTCATACATGCCGCGAAACAGCGCGCGCGGCGAGCGCGATACGAGCACCACCCCCACCACGTGCCCACCGGCGATGATCGGGCGTGCGTGATGCAGGCGAATGTCGGTCGCGCGGCTGATCCATTCCAGTGGAAAAGGATGCGTGTAGGCCCCATTATGCCGCAACGTGGTGATCGACCTGCCAGCCAGGGCCGCCCGAACCTCTGGCAACGCGGCCAGAGAGCGCCCAGCATCGCGGCCATTGAGCACGATACCTTGCCGGTCCAGCAACAGGATCGAGGCCAGCGTTGCCTGCTTGGTCTGGTTCACCACCGGCGTCCACGCCTTGGCCATGGCCAGAGCGGCGGGATCGGGCCGCAGCGACGTCGGCACGGCATCGGGCCGCTCACCCAGCACGGCGCTGGAGCGCAGATCGATGCTGGTGGATATGGCACGGTCATCGTAATCAGAGGGCTCAGTTGGTGGTCCCTCGTCGGCTTGCGCTCTACCGGCGCGAAAACCCAGGGCCGTGCTAGCGGCCAGAGCCGATCCTTGCGCGATCAGCTCTGCCTCGGTGCGGCGGACCAGCGCGTTTTCGTAGACCCGCAACCCGATCGCCGCGACGCCCGGCAAGGCCGCGACCAGCAACAGCAGTGCGAACATGATCGTCCGCAGCCGCATCACCGGCCACAGCGCTGCGGCAAAGCGCCTCATCCCGCGCAAGCACCCAGCCGATAACCGATGCCGGTGCGGGTTTCGATCACGTCATGCCCGCCACATTCGGCAAACTTGCGCCGCACATTGCGGATGTGGCTGTCGATGGTGCGGTCGGTCACGGCAAAGCCGGGCCCATGCAGGCGGTCGATCAGCGCCTCGCGCGAGAGAATGCGGGTCGGGGCCGCCACCAAGGCCATTAACAGCGAAAACTCGCTAACTGTGAGCGCCACTTCCTGGCCGTTCCAGAATGCCTGCCACCCACCGGTATCGAGGTGGAGCAGTCCATGCGAAAGATCGTGAGCCTGGCGCGCGGTGGGGCTGGGGGTGGCGCTACGCCGCAGGATCGCGCCGGCGCGTGCAACCACCTCGCGCGGCGAGAACGGCTTGACCACATAGTCATCAGCACCGAGCTCGATTCCGAGGATGCGGTCTATTTCCTCATCGCGCGACGACAGGAACAGGATCGGCACGGCGCAAGCCATGGCGCGCAGGCGGCGGCAGACTTCCAGCCCGTCCATGCGGGGCATGTTGATATCCAGCACCACCAGATCGGCCCCAGCGCCAGCAAGATGCGCCAGCGCCTCCTCGCCATCGACAGCCTCGGTGGTCACCATGCCAGCCTTGGCAAAGGCAAAGGCGAGTAACTGCCGAATATGCGGATCATCGTCGACAAGGAGAACCTTGTGCGGGTTGCCGGATGGATCGCTCATGTGCCGATCTGTCATGGTCTGGCGGCTGCGGTCAATGCGACTGGCGCTTTGGCCGGCAGTTCCAGCCCTGTTGCAAGGCGCAGCGTGTGAACGTCCCGCGTGCGGCAATCAAGCATATCATGGGTCTGCGGGGCCAGCGCGGCCTTGCGCAACACACTGCGCACTTGCGCCAGACGCCAGACATCAAGCAGGCCCCATTTGCCGTGATCCAGATCATCATTGACCCGGGCTTGCGCATCCTCGCGCAGCAGGTGCGCCCACAGGTGGATCGGCTCGGGCGCGGGGCGCATTTCGAGTTCCGCCAGAGCAAGCATCGCCGAACTGCCCATGCCTTGCAGATAGCAGATATCGAGGGGCGCCCCATCGCCGCCCAGTTCACGCGCATGGGCAATGTTGTAGCGGGCCGAAACGGCATCGAGATCGACAAAGCTGCAGCCCATCAGCAAGGCCAGCGCTGCAGCTGCATTGGCGTTGATCAGCCAGGCCGCGCTCTTGCCCACCAGCATGCGCCACAGCACAAGCACCAGTCCCGCCGCTACCAGCCCCACCCACAGCAGGGCGGCAATGCGCATCTGTGTGAGCGAGTAGACTGCAATGTAATCCGCTGTCCGCAAAGCCGCATTGCCAACCAACAGGAGGTTCTGCGCGATCCACAAGGCGACCAGACGGCGCACCAAAGGCATCGCTGCCGTTTGCGAGCCGGGGCGCAAGGCCACCAGCACAAACCCGGCTGCCAGCAGCGCCGTAACGATCAGGGGATAGGCGCCGCGATGGGCATAGTCTGCCAGGGTCATGCCCTTGGGCAAGGGTGCCAGGCCCCAGAGCCACGCCAGATCCATCGTGTTTTGCAAAGCGAACAGGGCGTTGAAGGTGATCAGGGAAAGGCGGACCGAGCTGGGCGTGACACCGGGCACCGGCCAATCGCCGCTGCCATCAAACGTGCCGATCACGCGGCGCGCCATGCGTGGGCGCAACAGGCTCCAGGCAAATGTGAACCAGACGGCGCAAAGGGCAACGTGCGCCACCAGATCAGCATCAGGCGACAGCGACGACATGTCGCTCAGCCATGTTGCGATCACCGGATTGGCAAAGGCGAACAGACCCAGGATCACCACACTGCCTGCCGCTGGCAACACAAGTTGCGGCAGCGCGGCGCGAATCTGGCCCTTGCCGCGTTTGCGACGCACCCTGAGCCAGCGACGCAAATCGAGCGCAGGCGCGATAGTCGAACGCAGCCCGTGCAACAGCAACCGCTGCGCCCAGCACCAGGCATCGCCAAACCGCGCGGCGCGGGGCATCATGATGCCAAGGCCGGCAAAAATCCAGAACAGCCCCCACGCCAGTGCGCCGGGCATCACCACCATCGCCAGGGCCATCAGTGCCGCCAGCCAGAACCACACCCGCGCCCGGCCATCGCGCCGCACGGCGGGGCAAACCAGCAGTGTCGCTGCCAGCAGCATCAATTCGAGCAGACCGAATGCTCCAGGCCCGGCATTCGACCTTTCTAGCATGGCATCGAACGCCAAGGCGACCACAAGGCCCACGGTCAATTTCCTGCAAAAACTGAATGCATGTCCCTGCCGCATCGCACAAACCTCCAACGGATGTGCGCCGACATGGCCCCTGCAGAGTGAGGAGCCTGACAAGACCGACGTGCTATTTCGGTCAGGCTCTCGTGCAGATTGTGTGCAGGGGGTGCTCAAAATGGACGCTTGTCGATGCTTCCTACGCTCGACGATTTGCCGCTACCGCTGACATTCCAGACGTTCACGGGCCTGGACTGCGGCGTCGGAAGCAGTCTTTCGTTCACCGTCGCCGAGAGGCGATTGATTGACGAGGGCTGGGACATTGCCGCCATTCCACATAGAGCCAAACAACGACAGCTTTAGTCGGTGCCGGAAATTCCCGACTTGACCGCGCCCGAGGCCGCATACTCTCGTGATGATTGGCACCGGGATTGTGGGACGGGCCAGGCTGGCGGCAATCAACCCGCCGAATTCGCGACATCGCCGGCGTAGCTACACGCAACGAAAAGAATCCCCGAGGGTGGCAACCTGGCTGTCTCGCGCTAAGTATTACTCTCGGAACTCACCGGGATAGATACCATGAAGGAAGGCAATGCAACAATCGCACCAGAGCGGGACACGCTTGCCGACCTGGTGGCGAGGTGCCTGCAATTCGGCAACGCCGACGTGTTCGCGCTCGGCGCTCAGCTTAGCATAAAGCGCCTTGGTGAGATCGCTGGCTACGCCTTCATGATGGGCGACGCCGATGGGAAGCCTGCTGCAAGCGCTGTCACGCTAATCCTCCCGCCGGCGGGAGGCAGAACATCCGAAGACATGGTCGCCGAGGTTGAAGACGGCCTGAGCCGCGCCTGGCGGCAATTCGACGAGGACGACGAGCGCACAGCACCGTTCGTCGCCAATGCCCGAAAGAACCTGCGCATCGAGCAGATGGAAAATTTCGAGGCGGTTGTCCTGGTCGCAAGGCTCGCCAGGGCGGAGGATCGGGAGTTCCTCGTGGTCGGCGAGGCTTCCCTTTACCGCCATCCTGACGCCAAGCTGCCGACTATCGAGCCGTGCTCCGTCGAAGACGTGTGGTGCGCCCACCTGCATCGCCTTATGCTCGGAGCCGAGGCAACTGCCCAGAAGACGGGAAGCTACGTCGCGCTCGACATTGCCGAGTATTTCCCAAGCCGCGCAACAAACATGGATTTACTCCAGTCGGCCGGGGACGTTGGGCTAGTCAGCAGCGACTTCACGCCGAGGATGTCACATGACGAGGTCCTAGGACATGTGGGCGCTCTCTATGACGCCGCCGCCCGGGGCGACGTGGGGGCCGCGCTCGCCGCCATCGGCAAGGAGGACCGCATGTCGGAGCTCCAGAACTGGATGCTCCGACTGGTGGTACACGATAGGGCCGGCCTGCGGGACCAAGTTCACGCGATGCTGGACGGCTTTCGCGAGGTGGCCGCCGATTTCGACGTGCGTACCCTCGTCAGCGTAGCACGCATCGCCGCCGAGAACGACCGCGACGATATGGCCCAGGCCCTTCTGGAGCAGGCGCTACCCGATCTGAGGTCGGAGACCGACCTTGAGCAGGCCGCCCACGCAGCCCACAAGACCGGCCGGCAGCCGCTGGTCGAGGCCGTACGGGAAAAGCTGCGCCGCCTCCACCGCGGTTCCGAACTGCTTCGGCTCGACGATGCGAGCGCTGCCGCACGTGACGGGGACTATGCGACCGCCGCAGCCCTATTGGCAGGAGCCACCGACGAAGCCAACCGCGAGCGAGCCAAAATGTTCTACATCCTCGCCGAAGGTGTCGCTAGTCACGATTTCGAGACACCAACGGCACTCGCGCGTGCGCTCTGCCAACAGCTCCCCGAGCGTGCCTCGAGCATCCAGTATGAGCTGATCCGCTCGCTGGAGCGCTGCGGAAGGCGGTCGGACGCGCTCGAGCTCCTACTGTCAGGCGACATCGTGTGGACTGAGAACTGGTTCTCGATCGCGGCCGGGCTGGTTGGGCGCGCACTGGTGGCGGATCCGCAGATCGTGACAGAGGACGTCATGCGTATGCTGCTGGGCATCTGCATCGAGCACCTCTCGCAACATCCCGACGACGCCCTTGCGCGAATGAGCATCGCAGACTTGCTAGATTCGACTAGAGTCGGATCGGTCGGAATCGCACTCCTCGCATTCACGGCGATTAATGGCGCCTCCTTTTCCTTGGTGATCGAGCCAGAACCGAAGCAGTCCGCCCGACTCGACGACATCTCCCGGGTCTCCGCTATCCTCGAGCGAATTCTCCTATGGTTGGCCGAGCAGGGCGATGGCGTCATCATCACGGGGCGCCATCACATCCCCGCTGAAGTGCTGAAAGAGAATCCCGACGCGGTACTCGACGGACTGCTCCGTCTTGCGGATCACTTCGCGCCTGATGCATCGGACGAAACAGATGCCACGCTGATGAACCACTTGGCCGCCGCCGCCGTAGCGGTGGCGCCGAGCGCCGCCGATGCTGATCGCGATCTCGCAGTGATCCGGGGAGTGGCGCTCAAACTCGGGCTTGGAGGTCGGCCACAGCATGCGCGTGATCTCGCTGAGCAGGTACTGCAATTAGCCGGAGACCGGCCCGAGCGCCGACGCAAGGCGCTGACAACATTCGCAGACATATATGGTCGCTTGGGTCACACGCGCGAGGCCCTCCTCACGCTCGCTGCGGCGATGGCGCTTCCCATGCCACAGGGTCTCCACGAGGTCTGGACCGAGCAGACACTGCTCCTTCGGCTTGCTCGAGATGTCGGGCTCACCGATCAGGCGCTTAAGCTCATTGGGCGGCTACGGCTGGCGATCGCTGAGGCCGGCTCGCCGGGAGGATACGACCATCGGCTGAATACACTCGAGATCCTAGCGCAGGACCAGAAGCGAAGATACGGCGACAAGGACGCGTGGTCGGCTGAGGAGCTGCTTCGCGCCGCGACCGCCAACGCGAGCGCGATTCTCGATACGGGTGATGAAGTTCTGCCGATCACGTTCATGATCAAGCAACTGTCAGACGAGGCCGTCGAGAAGTCGATTGCCGTTCCAGCTGAGACCCTCAAGCTTCTCGACAAGCTAATCGATCGGCTCGCTCCCGCCCACCGCACTCTGATCACAGCGATCGCTCGACGTCCCGACCTCGCCAGCGTTGCCGCGTTCACGGGACCGATCCAGGCGTCCCGATACAATGAGGATGCAAGCTACGACCTCCGGCTCGCTCGGGTCATGAGCCGGCGTCTCGCCCGTGCGGCAGTCGCAGACGGTGATCCTGGCGCTTTCGCATACGCTGTGGAGACGCTCGCGACGCAGGGAATTGGCTCCCGCAACTCCAAAGGCGAAGTCGTTGCTGCGACGCGCGTCCTGTCCGATCAGAAGGGGGCACTCTTGGCTGCGGTTTCCATCGCGGCTTACGGACTGCCGGTCGTGGGCATGGTCCTCGACGAACAGGGCCTCATGACCATGACGGTCTCCACTGATGGCACCGCAGAGAGCCTCGCCGTGGCGCGGGACACGTTCGACCCGTCCAGCCTGCCCGCGTGGCGTGAACGCTATCCCTATTGGTATTCCGATCCGAAATTGGACGAGCCCGGTTTCCGCGCTTCGACCGAGCGTATCGGCCTGCCATCGCTTCCCGAGCGGGCGCTGATCGTGTCGGGCGACATGACGAACGTACCACCGAATGTGCTCCGCGTCGACGGTCTCCTCGCCGGCGAAAACAGAGTCATTGCAACTACGCCATCGCTGGGATGGCTCCAGTCCTCCCTGATGAATGCCCGGGTCGGCAACGGTTCAGCTGCGGCCTGGATACCCGTCGTTGAGAGCGAGGCAGGCACGGACGTGCTGGAGTTGCTCCGCGATGAGATCAGCGACGTGCTCGACGGTTCGAGTATCCGGCTCGACACGACGACGCGCTCGCCGATGGCGCTCTCCGGCGCCGATCTCGCAATCATCGGCGCCCATGGTGGATTGGCCGAACCGAACCGATATTTTCGGTCGCTCAGCGACGATCGGGACGAACCAGCTGACCTCCGGCTTCTCAACGACGCCCTGCGGGGCAGCAGAATCGCCCTGCTGTTCGTATGTTCAGGCGGACGCCTCGACCGGCATCCGGAGAGCGGAGGCCTGGTGGGCATCCCGAACCGGCTGCTGGATTTGGGGCTGGACGCCGTTGTGGCGCCGGCCTGGCCGATACCTTTCAATGCGCCTCGGCCCTGGCTGCGCGCGTTTCTGTCCGAGTGGTATCGAGGCGCACCCGCGATTGATGCCTGTGCGTCAGCTAATCAAGCGGTCGCAAAGGCGTCGAGCCATGACTTAAGACGATCGTTGGCAATGACTTTACATGGCAACCCGTTCATCACCTTCCGGTAATGGAACGATTAAGCGATCGAGAAGAGGATGGGTCGAGCCAGCGGATAAATCCATCTCCGAGATCAATCTCTAACGCGTCGAGCCGAGACACCACCGACCGATGGCTACTGCGGCCTCTGACCGATCTGGTCCCCGTCGGTGCGCGTTCTAATAGGAGGCAAACAGTCGGTTCTGATAGAAGCAGCCGTTTAGCCTCGATCGCGGAATGGCTTAAACTGGTCGCCTGCTGCCGCCTCCGCCCTGTGGGGAGAGCCCGCCGCGATTCCGGGCGTTCGGACCCGTTGGTCAGGGCATCGGAGCCTACCATACGTTCACAGCGGCTGCTGCGCTGCTGAACGAGGAGGGCTGAGACAAAGCCGTCGAATTCACGCGACATTCCAAACGGCAGTACGTGTCAGAAGTGAACCTTCAGCCAATGGCCAACCAAGCCATAGATCGTGGAGCAGGTCGATTGCTGCTAATCCACTTTCTGACGGCAGCCGGGAGAAGGAGGCTCTCGTTCAGCCGACCTTGCCATCCGATGACCAGCCTTTGATAAATCGCACAAGAGTGTAAGAAATGATCATGGCGATTGGGGCGAGCATGGAGGAGCCGAGAAACAGTCTGTCGGGGCGACCGGACATCCTGTTGATGATTAAGGACGGGCTGCCCGCCACTATTGAGGCGGATGTTAGAGCCCATCTCGACGCACCCGGAATGATCCTCGGGGTTATCCGTCATCCCGGCGGCCCTTATGCCGGAGTTGAGCTCTATCTCCCGACTGCTCTGGCTTTCTTCGTCGCCGCCGGTTTTTTCAATGGAGCCCTGCAAGAGGCCGGCAAGGATGCCTATGTCGCCTTCAAGGGCGCAGCAATCGCGCTGTGGCGGAGTGCCTCAGGCCTGACCGTTACGGCAGTTGGAACGTCCGGGAAAGTTTCTCCGACAGAGCGCTTCTCACTTGCTTATTCGATCACCGGCGAGGTGGTACCCGGTCTAAATTTCAAATTCCTGATCCAGACAGAAATTGATGCGGAGACAGCGGAAGCCGGCATCGGCGCGTTTGTCGATCTCATTCGCGATCTATTGAATGATCGCTTGCCCGAAGCGGATGTCAGCGCCTTGCTAACCTACAAACCGGTAGGCGGGACTGTACTGGTGACCTTCGATGCCGAGAGTCGAAAGATTGTTCCAGTGAACGGGTTCGAAAGGTCCCCTTGATCTGCTCAACAGATGCGCTGTGGCGGAGAATCGACACCCAAAACGATTGGATGGAAGGTGGTGTACGCGCTATCAAAGCAACATACGATCTGATGGCTGTGACGAGACAGCGAGCCCCATGGATCACGCGCCCGAGGACCAAGCAAACGAAATGGAAAACGGCTCTAGCCCCGTTGGGCGCGGAGGTGGGGGAACCTATATCGAAGGCGAGCTTGGCGCCTTTTATCTCCTCCAGATGCTGTCGGGCAGCGAGGCCCGTGGCCTACCGGACGCGCGCATCGAACGGGTGCAATTTCAGGGCGTCGATGAAGGCTATGCGCTGGACGATCTGATTATTCATGGCGTGTCGGACAAAGGCAGCTCGCTGCTTGAGATCCAGTCGAAGCGCACCATCACCTTCGCCCCGAGGACGGCCTCTTCGAGGGTGTCTGCGACCAGATCGTGAGGAGTGACCCGGCCAGCAAGCCGACCGATCGCCATCTTCTCGCCGTTGCCACCCAGCGCACCAGCTTCGCAATTTCCGGCCCCTATCAGGACGTGCTCGAACGGGCGCGCACGGCGGAGTCAGGTGCCCAGTTCTTTGCGTCACTGGCGCGCAAGGGCGTCGCCAGTGACGCTATGCGCAGTTTCGCCCAGACGTTCCGCACCCATCTTGTCGCCTTTGGCGTAGCGGATGATGACGAGGCCATCTGGGCTATCGTTCGGCGCTTCCTGATCCTTGAGTTCGACTTCGAGTCCGGCGGCCCGCAGGCCCAGGCTCATGCTCTCACGCTCGCCGGACAGGTGCTCGCCCCCGAGGACGCGGCGCGCGCCGGGGCCCTCTGGAGCAATCTCATCGAGCTAGTGATTCTGACCGGCAAGACCGGAGGGTCGCTCACGCGCGACGAGCTGGTCGCGGCGCTGACGGCGCGCGGTTTCCGTATGGCCGGGGCTCGACACTATGCCTTGGCGCGCGCGCGGCTGGCGGAAATGTCGCGCTTCGCGCTGATGGACATCGGCACGACTGTCGGCGGCATCAATCTGCCACGCTTAGGTTCACTCGCCGCGATCGACGCAGCGCGCGACACGCACCGCTTCATCGAGATCACGGGCAAGCCCGGTGCCGGCAAATCCTATGTGTTGCGCCACTTTGCTGAGCGGCAAGGGCGGGAGGCGCACGTTATCGTCCTCGATCCGATCGGGACACCCGATGGCGGCTGGGCTGCGCTCGCTCAGCGCCTCGATGTGCCTGGGACCGCCAAGGATTTCCTCGGCGATCTTGCTGCAAGCGGCGGCGGAATACTGTTTATCGACGGGCTTGAAATGTTTGCGTCAGCGGAGCGTCGGCGTACCGTCAACGACGTCTTGCGCGAGATAGTCGGGATCGAGGGTTTCTCGGTCGTCGTCTCGACCAGACCTGACATTGGCGTCGAGGGCAGCGACTGGCTCGCCGAAGACGCGCTTACCGTGCTCGGCAAGCCTTATCAGGTCATCGTCGGCGAACTCGACGACGACGAAGTCGCCGTCTTGAGCGCGGCAGCGCCAGAGTTGCGCGTCCTGCTTGCACCCAGGCACCCCGCCGCCGACATTGCGCGCAATCTCTACCGCCTGACCCAGTTGCTGAAAGTGCCGAGCACGGTCGAGGTCCGCACCGAAACGGCGCTGGCCGACCATTGGTGGCGGACCGCCGATGGCGCGAAGCCCGAGGATGTCCGTCCGGCCCAGCGCCTCCTCGCCGCGCTGGCCGAGGCAGCGTTGGCCGGGCGCGACACGATTGAGGCGACCACAGATTCATCGGCGCGCGATCATCTGCTGCGTAGCCTGACCCTGAGCGAACCGAAGCGCGATCAGCTCGGCTACTATCATGACGTGCTGCGCGACTGGGCGATCGGGGCGCGGCTGCACGAAGACATCACGCTCCTTAATGAGGTCGACCTGAGCGTGCCGCCCTCATCGCGACTGGCGCGCGGGATCGAATTTGCGGCCCGGTTTGCGCTGGAGAAAGGACAGGATTGCGCGGGCTGGCAGAGCCTTCTGGACGCTCTGTCCCGCCCGGGTGCCCACGATGCGTGGCGGCGTCAGGCCCTGATGGCGATCGTCCGGTCCGAGCGGGCCGAGGAGCTTCTGAACCGGTGCAGCGCGACCTTGCTCGCCCGGGGTGGCGCACTGCTGGTCGAACTCTCCACCGCCATCAGTGTGGTGGAAACGGTCTCGATGGCGGAGCTTATCGCGAAGGCCGCGGCGCAGGGCGCGGAGATATCTATGGCCCCGGGAACGCTGCGGACGTCATCTACGGCCTCTGCGCCCTGCCTGCTGATGTGGTGCCTCGATCACGATGCAGAGATCCCGGTCCAGGCGATCGCAGCCGTCGTCAAGCTCGTCGAGATTCAGTTATTCCTCCTGATGCCGCCGACGAACTACGGACGGGCGGCAGCGAAGATGCTGTTCGGATGGCTGCTCCAGCTCGATCTTCGGACAACCCCGATCACGATCCCATCTCCGCCCGATGCATCCAGGCTTGAGGGCCAAGGCCGCCAGCGGATGGTCGACGAGCTTCGCTCGATGACACTGTTACTGGCCGCAAACGCGCCGGACGAAGCCAAGGCCTATCTTACAGGGGTAGCTGCTGAGAGGAATCGCTATAAGGCGAAAGACATCCGGCCATTCAGCCGGGTGCTGGCGACAGTCGCCCCCGCCGAACTCGCCGCATTGGTCGTGGCAACCCTGATCGAGACACCGAATCCGAAGCGCTCGCGACGCGATACCATGGGTCGCGCGCTGAGTTTCAGCGATACCGACTATATGCCGCCATCCCCGGCGCAGCCGCCGTTCCTTGATCTGCTCGACGCCGCACCGGATGTCGGCCTCTCGCTCATTCGCAAGCTCGTGGCCACGGCGGTGACGTTTCATGCCAACGGACAAACGACGGAGACGAACGGCTATACGATCGTCCTTAATGGGAAGCCGCGCTTCTTCCCTTGGCCTCAAACCTATTTCTGGTCGCGCGATCAGGCGCGGGATTATTCCGCAGCGTCAGGGCTCATGGCGCTGGAGGCCTGGTCGCAGGAGCGGCTCGACAGAGGCGAAGATGTACAGACGGTCCTCAGCGATATTCTGGGGCCGGAGGGAAGCTGCGCTGCCTATCTCTTGATTGCGATCGATGTCCTCCTGTCACATTGGCCCGACACCCGTGACGCGCTCGTTCCGTTCATGGCCTGCCCCGACCTACTCGCCAATGATCGCACACGCTCGACGCACGAGGCGCTCGGCCGCATGCTCCATGGGCAGAGGGAGCCCGCCGGTCGGGTCAAGCTCGCCGATCTGGCGAAACGCCCCTCGCGCGGCGTGATCCTCGAGCAGCTTCTCCCATACTACATTGCCGATGACGACTGCGGGCGCCATCTCTGCGCACTGCTGGGCGAGGCTGTGGCGAAGATCGGTCTTTATGCCGACCACGCCAGCTTCGGTGATCCCGCATTCATGGGGGCCTATGCGCTCAATATGCTGGACCGGAGCAATTGGGTCGAGGTCGATGGCGGCCTTGGCTATCGGTCACCGCCAGCCGAAGCGGAGCATCTTGCGAAGCTGGAGGAAAGTCGGCTGAAGCTCGTTCAATCGAGCAATCTCGACGCAAAGATTCACCTCGCGACGAACGACCCGGCGAATGGGTCGGCGGAGATCGCCCGGGAGGCGGTGGACTACGCTGCCGGCGCGTTGCCCGATTATGCCGACACGGACGCCCTGAAAGCGCGAACGACCCGCCTGATTGCGACGGCCATGCTGGTCGCCCGGGACGGTGACGACACGCTGTTGGAACAGCACGAAGCCTGGGTCCGGGTGGTCATCGCCAAGGCGCTGCAAGAGCAGACCGATTCTTACGGTTCCTCGGAGATGTTGCAGTTCAATCGGCCGGGGCTGGGCATCTGCGCGCTCATCCATCTCTGGCACCGGCGCCGGCTGCCCGCAGATCGCAACCTTTTGGTCGAAGCCGCAGCCCGCTCCGATCGCGCTGGCGTACCGGCCTTCGCCGCGGCGCTAGCGCGCGTCAACGAGACCGATCCCCGCGTTTTGAAATCGGTCATCCGGATTGCGTTCTCGTGTCAGCGTTGGCGGTGGAGTCCCTATGACAAAGATCCGGCCGACGGCACAGCGTATGAAACGGAGAAGGCGCGCCGCGATGGAGAGGCGGTCGCGACAGAGATCGCCTGGCTCGATGGCGGGCCGGAGCCGGCTTGGCCCGTCCTCCCGGATGATGCGCCGTCTATTCGGAATGGGTCTCGGCTGCGGCTCCCCACCGATGGCGACGGGATCGACGTCGACGGAGATGACGAGACTTGGACGCCTCGGTCCAAAAGGGCGTCGGTCCATGTCGATGCACAGGGCATCGCAAAATGGCTCAGCCTCCTGAATGTCGAAACCAAGGGCACGCCTGGTTGGTACGAGGAATTGATCGACGCCTATGCCCCTTGGTCGGCGCGGCTGAACGGCCATGGGTATCCAGCTCGCGCCGAGTTGGATCGGACGCCGGACGACTGGAACCATCATTTCTATGTCCTGTTCGCGGCAATGCTGATGGACGCGGACGAAGCACGGTTCGAACGCCACCTCCGGCCGATCATCGAGCTTCCCGATCGGTCGTTCTGCGATGTCCTCGATACGCTCGTTCACGCAGCCGACGTTCGCTATTTCAACGATCGGGACCGGACGGCCGATCGGGCTTGCGACCTGCGCGGGCGGTTGGTCGCGCGGACAATCGGGCTTGCGCGATGGGCTCGGGATGGTCGTCCCGGCGATCTTCGGATCGATTTCGAGACCGGGCCGGCGATCGCGAAGTTGCTGATGAACACCTACAACCCGTTCGCCAGCACCGAGAGCTATCTGGTTCCCGCGGTGATCGACCGGCTCGATCCGCTGCTGGACACGTTGCGGCCATTGCTTTCTAGTGGTCCGACCCCGTTCGTGGCGATGTGCACGATGAACAGCCTGTCGGTCGCACCAACGGTTCGTCACCTCGATTTCCTGCTGTTCGCGGTTGAGACTTGGCTAGACGTCGTCCAAGCCGATCCGTCGATGTGGCATTCACTCGGTATCGGGCGAAAGGTCGCCCAATGGTTCGAAAAGGCTGCCGAAGAGGATGTCACCCTGTTGCGGCGCGACCATCCCGAGCGCGCGCGCATCGACGCCGTGCTCGGCCGACTGGTCAGCCTGGGTGTGTCCGAAGCCCATGAAATAGAGCAGCGGATCGCTGCCGAACAAGCGGGAACCATGCTATCTAACATTGAAGTGGATATTTAACACCACTGCTGTTAGATATCCGGTGCGATGTTAGATGAATTTCCTGACCTGCGATTACGCGCGCTGGCGAACGCATCGGAAACTTATGCGCGCGAGGCTTTCGATGCGCACCTCCATCTCGATCCCATAAAGCCCCTCGGGCTCCCGCACTTCTTGTATGATCGCTATGCCTTGTGGCACGGGGAACTGCTCGATAGCCCGACCGTGTTCATCGTTCCGCAAAGCGGCGGAATAGGCGGTGTTGACGAGTTCCTGAAGCATCGGGACCAGATGCGACGCCATATCGATGCCCGCCTGTTCGTGCTGTTGCTCGAAGCTGTACCGGCGGCATTGCGTCGGCGCCTCGTGGAGAAGCGCGTCGCGTTCATCTCGCCGGGCGCACAATTCTATGTGCCTGAAGCGTTTGTCGACCTGCGCGAGACCTATTCCAGCGAACCGGGACCGTCGTCCGAGCAGGTGTTTCCCACCACTCAGGTCGTAATTCTGGCCGCCCTGCTTGGGCACGATGTGAACGATGCCAGCCTGACCCAGCTCGCCGAGCGCTACCAAGTCGCGATCATGAGCATGAGCCGGGCGTTCGATGAACTGGAAGCGCTCGAACTGGCGCGGCCGCACCGCGTCGGCCGCCAACGTCGCCTCAGCCTTCGCTTTGGTGGCGGCGACCTTTGGCGCGCGGTCGAGGGGCGCTTGCAATCGCCGGTGCGCAAGACTCGTTATGTCACGGGTGATCTGCCCCTGAACGAGGCGGTGTTGGCGGGCGAAAGCGCCCTTGCCCGATATACGATGCTCAACGAACCGCGAATTGAATGCAGGGCGGCGCCGGCCGCCGCATGGAAGCGGATGGCGCGGCATTACGGATTGGAAACTGCCTGGGCCTATGACGAACGCCGGATCGAGGTCCAGACATGGGCCTATGATCCCCAAGTCCTTAGCGACAACGAGGTTGCCGACCGACTTTCGCTCTATCTGAGCGCACGGCATGACGCCGACGAACGAGTCGCGCAGGCAGCCGATCACCTTTTGGAGCCCTTTGGATGGTAGCTGGCGTCGACCGCTTTCGCGCACATTTTTCCGGCCATGAGCACCAGTATGTTCTGATCGGCGGAGCGGCATGCGAGCTGATCATGGAGGAAGCCGGTCTGGATTTCCGCGCGACCAAGGATCTCGATATTGTTCTCATCGTCGAGGCGCTCGACCCCGCATTCTCAGAGACGTTCATGGCCTTTGTCGAGGCAGGCGGATACGAGATCCGGCAGCGGAGCGAAGGCGAACGGATTCTCTACCGGTTCGCCAAACCGTCGGGCGAGGGCTACCCGGCGATGTTAGAGCTATTCTCCAATGCGCCGGAAGGATTTGAGCTGGCGCCCGGTAGCCAGCTCACGCCGATCCCGATCGCCGAGGAAGCTGCGAGCCTGTCGGCCATCCTGCTCGACGCCGACTATTACGCGTTTCTCAAGACGATGGCGCGGTCGCTGGACGGCGTGCCGGTTCTCGACGAAGCCGGCCTTATTCCCTTCAAGGCGCGTGCCTGGGTTGATCTCAGCCGCCGTCGTGCGGAGGGCGAGAATGTCGACGACAGAGACGTAAAGAAGCACCGCAACGATGTGGCGCGCCTGCTCCAGCTCCTGAGCGCGGAGGCGACGTTTGACCTACCCGAGAAGATCAAGGCCGATATGCAGGCGTTCATTGACGCCCTCGCCGGGCAGGACGATTTCACGCCGAAGCAGTTTGGCGTCGCGATGACGAGAGAGGTCGTTATGGATCGGCTGCGCCACGCCTATAACCTCTGAGACTTACGGGGGCGTAACAGCACCCGGGCCGACCGCGGTGATGGCCAACACGATTGGCCGGCCTTTACCGTCGCGCCGCAAGTCCGCCTGTTTGAGCAGTGTAGCGGGCAATTTGGCCGGATCATCTTTGGTGCCGATCGGCGGCCAATTCCTCGTGATTGCGACGACTGTGTTGGTCCCCGAAACTGCGAGCGGATCCGGAAAGCCAGGCGACCGCTTTAAACCAGCCAGCCGCATCGGGATGAACCATGCACGCGCCAGACCAACCGCTTTGCCCGCACAATCTAGACGGATGTTTTGCGCGGCACCGGTATCACCCTTCGCGGGCCGAAGGATCAAAGGGATTTTCGCGGGTGTGGTGACGACGCCCGATGCGAAGGTCAGCGCAGCGCGGCCATCCGTCCGTCTCCGACAGTCATTGTCGAGTACGGTCCAAGCCTCGGTCGTTCGAAGCTGAGCGGCGAGGCTATCGACCTCGGCAACGGCAGCAATCGCCTGCCTTGGGGTCGTCAAGACCGGACCGGGCGCGGACAGCCAAGTCTGGATCAGCGGTCCGGCGAGAAACCACCCAATATTCACGAGCAGCAGCAGCGAAAATGTTAGGAAGGCGCGCAACAGATATTCGTGCGCCATCTTGATGCAGGTGACCTTCCAATTGACCCCGTCGCGGTTGCGCCGCGTGTGGAGCAACAGGCGGCGCGCCAAGGTCTGGCTCGGATGGGGGACTCCCCAGGCCTTCTCGAAATCGGTCAGCCCGGGTTCGTGCGAGACGCCAACCTTCAGTTCCCTGAACGCCCAGTGACCAGCGCCGGCGATATAGGCGACCGCAAGACCGAGTAGCAGCATGTTGAGCCAGATCGGCGCGCTGCCCGCTTTCTTCTCCCACAGCGCGCTCACCAGCGTCAGGACCAGCGGGATCAGTGCGGCAACAAGCGGGAGATAGGTCGCCGCCTTCTGGTCGGTGCCGCGGCGGCGTTCCGCCTCGCTGTCGGCGAGGCGGCGGGCCTCCTCCAGCGCCGCATCGCCATCCCTGCCGAAGTCAAGCGCATCGATCCGTGCCTCATCTCGCGTCAGGCTATCCTTGAGAGTGTTTTCTTGCTCCGGCGTCAGCTTTTCTAGCCACGGCCAGAGCAACTGACCAATCGTGAAGCACCATTTGGCGAGCCAGCGCCACGCCGCAGCAGCCCCTGCGGTGATCTTCGCTTTCATGCCGCGATCGTCTCGAGTTCATCGACGATGGCAGATGCGAGCGGCAGACCCGTGCGACGTTCTATCCAAGCCCACTGACCATTAGGATTGATCTCGAGAAACCAGTAGCGGCCATCCTGGTCGGCGATCAGATCGATCGCGCCATAGCGGAGATCGAGCTTTTGGGTGAGCGCCCGGCATTTATCGATAATGTCGGCGGGAAGCTCGATCGCTTCATGGCGGAGGTCGAGCCGCGTACCCGATCGCCAGTCGACTTCGGTTTCGTCATGGTCCTGGGAATGGATCGCCGCGGCGAACACGCGATCGCCGATCACGGTCGCGCGCACGTCATAGGCCTTGCGCACCTCACGCTGATAGATGACCGGTGCCAGCGACACAGCCGTCCGGTCCATCGGTCTTAGGGGATCAAGCCGGGCGGTGAACAGCACTTCGCCGGCATCGCCGCGTTCGACCAGCGAATGCCGGAGCGGCTTGCCGATCGCGCCGGCCTTGGCCACGAACGCGCTTGCGGCGGCGAAATCGTTCGAGATCAACGTCTCGGGAACATCAAATCCCAAGGCCGACGCCATTGCCAGCTGGCGCGGCTTATCCTCGGCGCGCAGGATCGCAAACGGCGAGCTCAGCCACCGGCCCTCCAGCGCGTTCCAGAGCGCCTTGGTCACCGCCGACCACTCGTCGGCGAGATACCTGGCTGTCGCCTCGTCCCTCGCCTCTGCTGGTTCAGGCGGACCGGGACGGCGATAATAAGCGGCACCGACATCTTCGAGGCGGAGGTCGAGCGCCGACGTCTCGATTGCCCACCTGCCACCAGCGCGCGGATCGAACCGAACGCTGGCTTGGGGCATATCCTCGGTATTCAAGCGATGAAAGGCGCGCCCGCGTCGGCGCAGCTCCACGACGATGAAGTCAGTGGTGAGGTCGCGTTTATTGGTGACGAGCAAGATCACGGCCTGGACGATCCGATCAATGGATCATCGAGAGGTAGTCATCGTCTCCCTCGACATTCGCAAAGGTTTTGGTCTGCAGCTCAAGCAGCATGGCCGGGAAATCGTCATCAACACCCTCTTGGTTATTGAGCGATCGAGTCTCGAGTTCGAGCATGCCGCCCGTACTCATCTGGTCATCGCTTTCCTGCTGGACGTCGGTCTTGGTCGCGACTTCGGCGAGCGTGCCAAGAGGGCGGCGCGGTGCCAGCGTTTCGTCTTGGGTCAGATCGTCATCCGCGCTTTCTTGCCGAACCTTGGTCAGCGTGCTGGTATCGAGCAGCGCGTCGAAGCTTCTGAGATCGGTCGACGCATCTTGGTCATCGGCTTCCATCTGTACGGCGGTCAAGGTCGTCTCCGCAAAGGCGATCGCGGCCAGCCCGACCGTGTTCGAGCAATCTTGGTCATCGCCTTCTTGGCGAACACGGGTCGAAGTGCTGGTTTCGATGAGCGTGGAGGCCGCCGCTTCCACGACAGGCACAATCCCAGCAGCGGTTTCGATCACCCATAGTTGGGTGCTGGGATCGTAATAGCCAGGAAGATCCGCCGACGACGTGCGCGGCGTCGCATGTCGGAAAAGCAGGGGAGCGGCATGAGCTGCTTCGTTCGGTTCGGATCGCATCGTCAATTCCCCCCCTGGTAGTACAGCTATCGCACCTTCTTTGTTCTATGATTGCGCAGGGAGGTGCTCAAGTTTAAACTATAGCGCAGTGGGTCGCGAAAACGACGAACCACCGATAACAGGGCTCATTGCCGACCCGTCGCTTTGCATAGCCCGCGACTTTTCCGAGCCTTCGCGAATCCTTATCTTCCTCGCGAACGACTGTGTGGAGACACTGGTGACAAAGGCAAATGGGGGGCGTCGTCGACCACGACTGCAGAAGGAGAACCGCGCCAGAACGGGCAGTTTCAACGACATGCCCGGGCGCGGGCGTAATCGTGCGATCGAGGCCAGGGCCGAGGCGGCGTTTCGCAGTCTGATCGCTGAAAGTCCCGATTTCATCTTACAGCGCGCCGATGAGAATGACTTTGGGTCAGACTGCCAGATCGAGGTACTCGATAACGGTCTGGCGACAAACGTCCGGCTGCATGTCCAGCTGAAGGGAACCGAGAGATCTCTGAATGCCGATGGGTCTCTTAGCATCTCGATTGAACAGACCAACCTCAACTATCTGATCGCGCAAGGGCACAGCCTGTTTGTGGCCTGCCATGTTCCGACCCGATCGCTGCGGTTGACGGCCGTTGAAGCTGTGCTGCGGCAATACGAGCATAAAAATGTCAGCTGGAAGGACCAAGAGACCCTGACCGTCACCTTTGTGGAGGAGTTGACGCTTGATCGCTTGGCACGGATGGCAGGGCTCGCGCTCTCCTCATCAAGATCCGCTCGCGACGAGCGCATCGCACAGTCGCAAGCGATCCCGTCCGCGTTTCCCGATGTCGTGCGCGACGCGATGCCGGCGGTCAACGTGCCCGACGACCCGGAACGCGCGCTCCAGATCCTCGAAGCGCTGTACGAACGTGGTGCCGACTCGGTCATCAGTGCCGCGTTCGACCAGTTCGCGGCCGTCTTTGGCAGAAACAGCGCGGAGATGGGCTGTTGCTACATGTCCGAGATTAATCTCGGCATGGCGGGGCGTGGGCGCCCGGATCGGATCCGTGCGGGCAAGGTACATTTCAAGGCCAAGCTACGGACGAAGCGCTACCTACCCGGCAGCCTCCACTACACGATCGGCAATGCCTATTCGGCGCTGGGCGACGAGAAGTCCGCCAAGGCCTCCTACCAAGCAGCGGCGCGCGACGCTGCCTACATGGCCGACCCAGGCATGGCGGCCATGTGCCTGAAGAATCTCGGTGCCAGTTTTGAGAAGCTCGGCAACGAGGAGATGGCCGCCGAGCTCTATCGCGGTGCGCTGAAGATGAACCCTCACCTGCCGGAGGCGCATCTTGCCCTTGGGCGATATTTCCATCGCCAAGGTCAGTTTGAAGAAGCGCTGACCCACTATGATGCGACCCTCTTCGATGACCGGGATCTCGGCAAGAATGCGAGTGTGACAGGATGGCGCCTCAATGCGCTCTTCAACCTCGGACAGCATCGCGAAGCATTCCGTGCCATCAATCTACTGCTTGCAGATGCCAATCGCGAACTGTGGATCTGGTCCTGGTGCGCTCGGCAGGTCTCTGCCTTCAGCCGGACATCGGTCGCGGCGGCGCGCGGCGCGCTGACCTTCTGGCAGCGTTATGTCCGTACCCATCCTGACGTCTCAGCGGCGCGCGTGGACCTGCTCCTGACTTCTTTCTATCTACGCAGCGAGGGCGATGAGATCGGCAAGGACTATACGGCGTTCCGCGCCGAGTTCGAGACGCATATCGCACATGTCCATCCGAGCGAGGCCGCCCTTCCCTGGGATCGCCTCGGCCACTGGGCACAGGATCTGGATGACTGGGAGGAAGCTGAGCGCTGCTTCCGCAACGCATATGAACTCGACGGCGGTCACTATGGTTATTGCCTCGGGACCGCCCTCAACTTCCTCGGCCGACACGGCGAAGCACTGCCGCTGGTCCAGGCGCAAGCGGACAGCATTCAACCTGACGCGATGAGCTGGTTCCAAGTCGCGTCAGCGCTCGATCATCTGGGCCGGACGGACGAAGCAGTCGCAGCCTATCGCAAAGCGCTTGTTCTCGATCCCGATTATGCCGTGGCGATGTTTAATATGGCGGGCGTACTCTGGAACCGCGGGGACCAGGAAGAAGGCGGCCGAATATTCCGGACAGCAGTCATGCAATTTCCGGACCATGAGTTGTCTGCCAAGGCGCAACAGGATCTCCCGAAGCTCTTCTAATTGCGCGGCCCAGATGCTCGACACACGCTAAAGACGGGTTTCGGTGTCAGCGGACGTCCTCAATGCCTGCTTGGGACGACGGACTCTGGTCGGGTGCTACCGGCGCCACGTGATACAGAATGCCACCTTATTGGCGGACGTATACCCGCCCTCATTAGTCAGTCAACACCGCCTATTCTCTCAGATTCATGTACAATTTTAAGGAACCTTAAACATAAAACAAAAAATTTAAATGAACTCAGTCTGCTCGCAACATCTGCCGCAAGCGCCAGAAGGAAGGATCACTGCCGATAAGAGGATCCGCCTCAAGCAATCGTGACACGACGTCTGCGAGGTCGCTTGGCGGCCGAGCCTTCCGGTCAAGGAGAGCGCTGATCAATTTTAAGACCGATCTAGGATATCGACTGATGAGGTCGCGTCCGCCGTCAAGGTCTAGATCATAGCTAAGCTCATAGCGCTGGATCGGCCGCACCAGGTCAAGGATCTGGACCACGGCCCGCTCGAACGCATCGCCAGCCAACGCTGGCAAAAGCGCAAGATTTTCAGACACTTCGGAAGTTCTCGCAACAACGTCGTTCGGCCAGAAATCACGCAGGAACGGCATTACCGCAGAGTCCCAATACGCAGCCCGTTCCACATCGCCCTTCCGTTCTCTCAACAGATATCCCACCTCCCATGCCATGCGCGCGAGGACTGTATTGGGCATGCGGGTCAATGTCTGTCGGCATTCGATACCAGAGAGGGCGAAGCCTTTGTTTCCGTCGATGATCGAAAAAGCCGCGCCGATTAACGCGCCCGACAATTTTTCCCGCACAAAAGCATCGGTGCGCTCGTGTTCGAGTGCACGCAGGATTGCTGGCTTGAGCGTGTTGAATAGCGCCGGCTGTTGAGGTGCGACAGACTGGGCGACCGCGCTCATTAGGTCTATCGCTGCTTCGGTTTCGTCAAGCAATCCGGGCAACAAACGGGCGGCGACCCAGTCCGGCGCAATGGCATCGAGAAAGGGCATCTGCTGCAACAGTGCTCCGCGCGCAATAATACCGGCCCGTCCATTTAGACAGGCAAGGGCGTCAAAGCGATCAATGAACCGGGCTGCTAGGCCTTTTCCAGGACCGGTACACAAGGAATTCTGCATCGCTACCAAGCTACCGGCTAGCGAGGCAAGTGGGTGCGAAAGGAACGTGTCAGCCAGTGTGTGCTCGTGATCGTCGGCATCACAAAATTTGATAACTGTCACGAAGAGCTTATCCCAGAGACTCAAGATATTTGAAAATATTTCGGCATCCAAGTCGTCTGCATGGCGCTCGATGATACGCGACAACTGACGGACTAACGGGGCGATTTCTGCATTTGTCACCTGTAACATCGACTCAATAATCGTGGCAATATCTGGCAATGCGGTCATGCTATAAATTTGATTCTCGTAGGCATAGACGTCCAATAACGGCGACCAACGTTGAAACGAAAAATCACCCCGGTTAAGCGCGTCAGAGAGCGCGGCGAATGCACGCTCTGGTTCGTTTCGCACGAATGCAGGCCAAATATCGGCTTGCTCAATCCTATTACTCTGCTCGAATGCCGCAGTTCTGGAGAGAAGCTCGCGATCATCGACTTGATCGAGCACGCTGATATCTGCGCTGTATCCTGAACCCGACCAACTCGGATTATAGAGATGTGCGTAAATCGGCATTTCGCGCGGCAGATCCGGAAACTCATGGTAATATGCTGCCAGCTGCTTCTCCGCCCTTTGCGACAAATGCCCGCCAGCCGTCCGGATCCGCGCAAGTTCACGTACAGAATAGAGTGCTCTGGCATAACGACGATGCCCGCGCCGGGCGATACGCTGAATAGCGTCGGGCATCATTCCAGACAGGATAGCCCGCTCGATTGCTCGGCGCGTTGGCGGACCAAGCGCATTCCAGCTCCGGCAATAGAAACGCACGATTTCTGGACACTTGTCAGAAGCCCAGTACCGCGTTCGGGTAGTGCTCCGCAAATATGCCTCGGTCAAAGCAAAAGCACGAGCCTCCCCTTCAACGGCAGTCCACGCCGCCAGACGCTTGAAAATAATTGCATCCCGCTCTCCCCAGGCTGACGAGATCCGCGCTGCACGCAGGGCATCTCGACCCGCTAGGCGACGCCACAACCCCGTCATCATCCGCACCAATGGCGCGCAACGCTGGTTATTGGCGTCGGGCTGGTTCAGTCGCCAACTTCCGTTATGGCGATCCAAGGTTTCGACCAATCCTTCACCATGGTCCGGCGCATGAACTAATGCCAAATCATATGACATAAGGTTGCCGTCAGCTTTGACTATCCCTGCTTCCAGGCCAAGCTCGAGCGCCTCGCAAAGCGCTCTGTCGAGCGAAAATATCAGTCGTTCTTCGGCGCGCGCTTCTTGCGGCCAGCGCTCTAGGCGTCGTTGCCAGTCACGCTCTGTCGCCCGGAAGCTGAAGCGTGCCAGATCATGGATATTGGTGGGGTCGGGCTCTTCTGTCTCTCCCCAGGGCAAGCGCTTTTCCAACGTTAAGGTCGGTTCCAGCAAAGAGGTGGTTTCACTGATAAGATTGGTGGTGACTGTTTGGCCTGCACGGATGCGACCGTAACGGTTTGGCGTTGGCCGTAAATTGGCCTGCACGAACAGCAACCAAAACCGCTGGTAGATAGCTGACGGGGGGGGGTGTTGGCTGCGCAAAAGCGCGTTCACCGCGCTGGCGATCCTCGCTTTCACGATGTCAGTTGCACCCGCCGCGAAGCGAGCAGCCGCAGCAGATTCGAGCCGGTTGCGAAACCAGGAGACATACGTCCAGTCATCTAGGCCGGCTTCGGCACCCTGAAGTGCTTCGATCCAAGCCGGATCGCTACATTGGCTTGCCGCAACAGCTACGCTCGAAATCTCAGTTGCCAGAAATGCGAACTTCGCCCGCTCCTCGGTGCTAGCCGCGCCAAACTCAGTAGCGGCGATGCGCCGAAGCTGATCCTGAGACCAGTTCAGCGGCTCACGGGCCAGCTCAGCCCAGGCGTGCAGAGTCTGGTAAAGAGCTCTGTGGTCGTTGTCGGCCGCCGAATAGATAAGCGGCTGCAAACCTTTACCGCGCCACGCCTCCCGCAATGTACCCGAGTCATTGTCTGGATCGCCCACCAGCGCGAAGGCCGGCTTCAGGTCTGGAAAGTGCAACCTTCCTTCTTCGGTTGCCTCAAGCATGTAGCGCATCGGCGGATCATCGGCTGAATATCCGACGAGCACCAGCGTATACCGACGAAGCAGGTCATAAACTATGCGGGATGCCCAGCCACTACGCATATAGGCTTCACCGAAATTAGCAGACGTGAGAACCAGGTCGGTTCCATCAAGCCGGCAGCGGCGGTCAGCTACACGGCCGTGTAGATGGAGAACCCCGGTAAACTCATGTGATCCCACTGCAGGGATACCCTGCCCTGCGCTGCTCGCAAGCCTGCTACCGGTGAGTTGTAGCCATGAACGCTCAAAGATCGTGTCGAAATTGGTGGTGACTATACGCGGCCGACCCTCTGTATCGCGAGATAGGTCGAGCAAATCGGCATGCGCTGAAAACCGCGCTCGGGATCCTGGAGAAACCAGAGAAGCCACCGTTTCGCGCACACCATTGTGGGGTTGACGCCAGTCGGCTCCCCGATAGACTAGCCTTTGTTCGAGTAGACCGATGAGGCGGTCATATTGACCGTTGTCACGGGCTTGGACCTCAGCGCGACTGGCAAGGCTGCCAGGATTACCAGGTAGCTCCTGACCCAGTCGGGCGTAGACCATGTCAGCGAGTTCGCCGAATAATGGCAGACCTGCAGACTTTGAAACCCCCGCGCCCACCATGAAAAGGAGGTCGCCATTGCGCTGAGCTCGGATCAGCGATGTCGGAATGTCCGGTCCATTTGCTACGAAATACATCCGGAAGACAATAAGCGAGATCGCGTGCAATCGCCACTCGGTTCAGGAAGTCAGCGCTGACGCATGCGAATGTCCGTTATATTCCGTCGCAGCCGTGAAGCTGTCATTCTCGATCATCCCCAGTTGCAGCCACGATCCTCTGCTCCCAACGCAGATGCGCTGCGCAGCTGAATGAAAGGCAATTCGGAGCGCTTCCAAAACCAGAGCTGCCCTTCCGGAGTGTCCGCCATCACGGCCGCTCTGGCCTGCGCGCCGTCGCGATCAACCGTTCGCCAGCGGCCCTCTGATCCATGTTCATAGTCCGCGCAGCCACTGCCCGCGCTGCCACCAGTGATGAGGTCAAGGATTTGCGCCGCGAAACGCTGGCCCTGAAGGAATGCGTGGCCGACCTGACGCTCAAGAACCGTCTACTCAAAAAAAGCATGATCGCGGATGGGGGCGACGACGTATCATGTATCCCGCCGCAGAAAAGCGCGAGATTATCAACCTCGTCGAGCAGTCCCATCTGCACTTGCCAGACTTTGGATAAATTGGACATTCCCCGCCGCACCTTTGCTCGCTGGTATGCCCGCTATCTCGATCGTGGGCTTGAGGCGCTGGAGGACCGGCCATCAGCGCCGAGCCGGGTGTGGAACCGGCTGCCCGAGGATGTGCGCAAGCAAATCATCGACATGGCGCTGGACGAAAGCGAGCCGTCCCCACGCGAACTGGCTACCAAATTTACCCATGAGAAGCAGTACTTTGTCTCCGAGGCGACGGTCTATCGCCTGCTCAAGGCGCAGGACCTGATCGCCAGCCCCGCCTACATCGTCATCAAGGCCCGCGACGAGTTCCACACCAAGACCACGCAGCCAAACGAGATGTGGCAGACCGATTTTACCTACTTCAAGCTGATCGGCTGGGGCTGGGTCTATCTCTCGACCGTGCTCGATGACTATTCCCGCTACATCATCTCGTGGAAGCTGTGCACCACGATGACGGCGGGCGATGTGACGGACACACTGGACCTGGCATTGGCCGCCTCAGGCTGCGACCGCGCCACCGTGCTGCACAAGCCTCGCCTGCTATCGCACAATGGGCCCAACTATGTCGCGGGCGAACTGGCCGCCTATATCGAGGCGCAGGCCATGAGCCATGTCCGCGGCGCCCCCTTCCATCCCCAGACGCAGGGTAAGATCGAACGCTGGCACCAGACCCTGACGAACCGCATCTTGCTGGAAAATTACTACCTGCCCGGCGACCTCGAAGCCCAGATCGAGGCCTTCATCGAGCACTATAACCACCAGCGCTATCACGAGATTCTCGGCAATGTGACGCCCGCAGCGCCTACTTCGGCCGCGATCGGCAGATCCACGCCCAGCGCGCCGCAATCAAAAAGCAGACCATCGAACATCGCCGCTTGAAGCACCGCAAGCTCGCCGCCTAAAAGCCAACCCCAGACGAGGCCCGCTCTCCGTTACCGATACGCCAAATTTGCGCCAAATGTTTCGACGACGGACATGTACCATCACGAAAGCGTGGGGATTGGTTCAGGTGAATTTGGTGACCAGCATCCCGTCCAGTTCAACCTGTTTGGTCTGGTCAAACATTGCAAAGGAATGGTGCGCCGCAGCGGGTTGGACCGCGATCATCGCGGTTGTCCAAAGAATTGCGGAACAAAGCTTCTTAGTCGTGGGGCAAGGTTTCCTTTGGAAAAGACGTCAGAACAGCACGTCGAGCGTGAAGCCGATCCAGCGACCCAGGAAGATCACCGCCGACCACAGCAGCAGCGAGAGAACGCCGGCCGCGCGGGCGGCAAAGGGCGGGGTGGCGTCTTCGTCCCATTGGTCGATCGTGCGCTGGGTCGAGATATGGAAAATCGCCATGTTGATCCCGGCGGCCGCAATCATCAGCAGCTTGAGGCGAAATTCAGTATTGGCCGCATAGGCCATCGCATTCGAGGCGAACAGTAGCCCGCCCGAAATGATCGCCAGCCCAAAGGCAACCCAGGTAAAGGGCAGCAGCTCGGTAATCAGCCGGTTTGTGCTGCGCCGATGCGAGGCATAGCCCACCAGCCGCAGATCGACGATGAGAATGGAGCCGAAGACCAGTGTGATGGCCAGAACATGCAGCGATTCAAGCAGCGGAAAGGCGTTGACGTTTTCGCGGATCGCGTTGGACAGAGGCAGGTCGTAAATCTGCTGAAGCGTGTTGTGCAGGGTCATGGTGAAGGTTCCCCCCGATTTGTTTTGCAAGATGTGGGCGGCGCGGGGCCGTCAGGTATAGGCGATGAAGCGGCCGCAGAAGATCACCGCGATCCACACGGCCAGCAGGAGCCATGAAACGGCCTTGGCCGTGGGCGGGGCATGTTCGCGCAGCAGCGGGCGGCGCAGCAGGACCGTTGCCGCAAAGGCGAAAAGCACCAGAGCCATCTTGGTCCAAAACACCGTATTGCCCAGCGTGCGGGCCGGTTCGGCCACGATCAGCACGACACCGCTGAGCAGCAGCACGACCAGCGCGCGCCACAGCCACGGCAGATAGCGGCGAACCACATTGCCCGCCGGTTCATCATTGGCCAGAACGGAGGCAAGGCGCAATTCAGACACTAGCGCCGAACCAACGACCACCGCAATGGCAAGAATATGGATGCTCTGCACCGTGGGAATGATCCACGTTGTAACGCGGAAGCTGCTGGAAATCGGCGTGGCGTAAAGCCAGTCGCCAAACGATTGGACAAACACCGGCCAGGTCTCCCCTGATTGGCTTTCTTGTATTTTGATGGGAAATGACCTGTGGGATTAGCGAGCCGGGCGCGGTAGGGGACGTTTGAAACCGTTGCAATACGGGAATAGGTTGCGGTGAAACGGCGCCGAAGCGCCGTTCTGTGCGGGATGCGGGGGATCAGGGGAAGGGTGTGGGTCGGTTCCGCTCAAAGTCTTGTGGCTTTGCCACCGGGGAGAGGTGCGGGGCATCTTCGGGCAGGATCACACCGGCGCGCACGGCTTCTGTGGTCGCGGCGGCAAAACGGCGCGCATAGTTTGCATAGGTGCCGTAGAGCTTTCTCAACCGCGCGGCGGAGTAGGGCCGTTTCGAGTCATAGACAACGCCGCAGCCGGTTTCGAAATAAGTCCAATATTCCGCAGCTGGCACGGTGATCCAGGGAGGTCGGACGCCGCCCGTTGGGTTACCGCTCCGCATATCGCGCAAAACCCCATCGGCCGTGCGGGGCACGCGCTGTCCGTCGTCGCTGGAGGAGGTGGGTCCTCCAAAACCAGCCTGTTGGTGGCATGGATCGCCTCGCAAATGGCTCGCTCGGATATTGAAGCCGAGATCGTCCGTCTGGCAGAGATTGACTGTCAGGCTCTGGCAAGATTCGACCTTTCCGACCCCGGCGTCAAAAGAATGCTGCGTCTGGTGGATGAAGCTCACGGCGTGGTGGTGGCGACTCCGATCTACAAGGCGCCTTTTACCGGGATCGTCAAACTGGCGCTCGATATTCTTCCGCAATTTGGCTTGGCCGGTAAGGCCGTGTTGCCCGTCGCAACGGCAGGCAGCCTGGCTCATGCGCTTGCGCACGACTATTCCCTTCTCCCGGTGTTGCAGTCCATGGCGGCGCGCCACATCGTGCAATCCACCGTGGTGACTGAAGCAGA
>NZ_LJHO01000023.1:0-29678 GCF_001295765.1 Novosphingobium sp. AAP1
GGGAGAGGCCGGCTCATGGCCGGTCCTCCCCACAGGCCAGCAGGAAGTCGGCCGCCTTGCTGGCCGCACTGGCGGCGCGGAAGATCGCCTTCTCGTCGGCGCACAGCACTTCGAGCCATGCGCCGATGTAGTCGGAATGCCGCACCGTCGGGACAATGCCCAGCGCGGCGCAGGCAAAGGCACTGGCCATTTCCGCAATAAGTTCCTCCTTTGCGTAGGACGCGGAGCCGAATTCGCCGGTCTGATCCCGGTCCAGCCGGCTCGGGTGGCCTGTGGCATGACCGAGTTCATGCAATGCCGTGCGGAACCAGTTGATGGGCTCGAGGAAGGCAGCCTGGGGCGGCACCTGCACCACATCATGGGTGGGCGAATAGAACGCTTCCCCGCCACCAATGCGGAAGGTTACCCCGCTGTTCTGGATCACGCGATCGGCACCGGCAATCGCCAGTTCTGGCGCAATCGGCATCACCGGGGCAATCATGTCCTCGGGCAGGTCTTCGCACTGGTCGAGGTTGAACACGGTAAAGCGCTTGAGAAAGGCCACGGTGCGCGCTTCGCGGTCTTCGTCCCTGGCCTTGGCAGCTTCCTCGCGCGGGGTGAAGCGATCGGCATAGCAGACCACCGTACCCTTCTCGCCGCGCCGGACATGGCCCCCGGCTGCTTCGGCTTGGCGATAGGTCAGCCAGCGCTGCGAGGAAAAGCCCTGCTCGATGGCCGAGGTCCAGAGAATGAGAATATTAATCCCGGAATAAGTCCTACCCGAACCGGCATTGTGGGGCAGCGTGCAGGGACAACGGCTGGCGTCCCAGGGCTGCACCCAGGGCAGGCGCCCGGCTTCGAGTTCGGCAATGATGCGATACGTGACCTCGACATAGAGGGACTGGCGTTCGCTCGTGTTCACGGTGCTCATGATCTTCAAGCTCCTTAAACCGCCATGGCCCGGCGCCGGAGTGGCGGGGGGCGGCAGGAGCGGACCAAGAGCCCCGCATCAGGCGGCGGGGTGCATCCGAAGGAGCGCAACAGCGTGGAGCACCCGGAGCCGCGCAGCGGGCCGGGTTGCACTCCGTCGCGGCGGGGCTACAGGGCCGTGACGCCCCCCGTCACCTCGGAGCCGAGGCAGACGCCGCCGCGCACCCAAAGCGCGGCGACAACCGGAGGGTAGCCACAAGCTGACCGACAGGGCCGGCCAGCAGGGCCGGGCCAAGTGTCAGCGATCGTACCGGCCATGCCGACGAGACGGCAGAGCCGGCTCGGCTGGAGCGCAGCGGAAGGAGAGCGCGGTCAGGCCGAGACGGCCTGAGACGCCGGAACACGCAACGACAAAAGCCTCAGCCCACGGAGATTTCAATAGCCAGCCCCCTGGGCTGCACGTTTCAGAAGCCCTGGACGCCCGTTTCATAAATTTGCGGACAAGCGGTTCGCTAAGTCGAGGACAATTGGCGAGAATCGCCCATGGGTGCCCAGCTGCTATGCACGCGACGATGAATTCGGCATTGTCGGTTCAGCCAAGACAGAATGCGTAAGGGTTTAACGAATGCTGCCGCCCTCCAGCGTGATCCCGTGGGCATTGTGGACGAGCCGATCGAGGATGGCGCCGCGATAGTCGGCTGTCGAACGATCCTTCATAGGAGGCCACCCACTTTCGCAGGCCTGTCACGGATTGTGAGGACGATGCGGGGAAACTGGCGAGACCCTATCTTGTCGCATTCGCCGCAATCATGAGGTGGCAGGCCATCTCTTTGATGACAGGGCATAACAGCTTCTTGAGCGTGAAAAAAATCATTGAGCGGGAGCCACGTGTCTCGGCGCATCGCTACAGCGGATCATTGTCACCCCTGAGCATCAACTCTGGTAGGCATTTCCTGTCGCGCTGCGGCGCAATATGCGCTATCGCTCGCTGCTGGGGACTAGAACTTCCGTCGCGTAATGCGATGGGCAGGTAAGAACCGGCATGACAATTGTACGAAAGATGCATGTAGCAACGGCTTTGTTGCTTATAATGATCAACACCGCCTGCGACCCTGTCACGCCTGTCCCAACGGGTACGCCTGATGCCGATCCGGGGCCGCCGGTGGCTAACCCGTTTGCTGAATCGTCTGCGAGAGCGGGCTCTTTCGACGACGATACGCCCAGTGATCCTGTGAACTTCATCAAAGCGATGTACGCTGACAATGGGCTCAATGCGGCGGTTTCCTCTGTGGGCGACTTGCGAAATCGCTATTTTACTGACGAACTCGCTGGGCTGCTGGCCGATACGACCAAGGGCGATGGAGTTACGCTGACCGCCGACCCCTTATGCCTGTGCAGCAATCCACGCGACTTAGAGCCGGCGGTCACGCTCCGTCATGCCGACGCAGATCAAGCCACTGCTTCTGTATCCGTCGCACGCCGCGATGCTGACGGCGCTGGCATTGCGCACCTAGTGGTTATTCTGAAGCGAAACCTAGAGGGTTGGAGAGTGGCAGAGATTCACTATCCCGACGAGAAGCTTTCCTTGCGTCAAATGCTGGCAAAAGCCAACGCTGACAGCCTCGACGATCGCGCGCCGATTTAACCGTCTCCAGAAACAGGCCCGTTCTAAGCGTGGTGGCGCGGCAAGCTCACCGCTGTCTCGGTGCTAGCAGTCATGGGATGGTTGAGTAGCCCCTAGTTTTCTAGACGCCTTCCGCTTTCAAAATCTGCTGTCGTTCGAACTCGACGGGGGACAGCATTCCATTCCTGACCTGCTTGCGCACCGGGTTGTAGAACATTTCAAGGTAATCGAACACGTCCTGCCGGGCTTCTTCGCGGGTTTTGTAGGTCCGGCGCCGGATGCGCTCGCGCTTGAGCGAGGAGAAGAAGCTCTCGGCAACAGCGTTGTCATGGCAATTGCCACGTCGGCTCATCGAGTGCTCAAGATTGTGAGCGCGGATGAAGGCAGCCCAGTCCATGCTGGTGAACTGCGAGCCCTGGTCCGAGTGGATCAGCACCCGGTGCTTCGGCTTACGCCGCCACACCGCCATGTGCAGCGCCTGCAGCACGACATCGGTGGTCTGTCGGCTCTGCATCGACCAGCCCACCACGCGGCGGGAATAGAGGTCGATCACGACAGCCAGATAGGCGAAGCCTTCCAGGGTGCGGATATAAGTGATGTCTGTCACCCAGGCCCGGTCTGGCGCAGCCACGTCGAACTGGCGATCCAGCGTGTTGTCGACCGCCAGGGACGGCTTGCCACCATAGCTGCCGGGTCTACGCTTGTAGCCGATCTGTGCCTTGATGCCCGCCAGTCTGGTCAACCGGGCAACGCGGTTCGGGCAGCAGGTCTCGCCATGATCCAGCAGGTCATCGTGCAGCTTGCGATAGCCATAGACCTTGCCGCTGTCGTTCCAGGTGCGCATTTCAGAAGTTCTGGACAGGCGTTTCGCAAAATCGCGGACGAGCGTTTCGCTAAGTCCCGGACAGTCGGTGTGGTTCGCTCATGGGTGCCTTGTTGATTTTCACGCTGCGATGATTTCGGCTTTGTCCGGTTCGGTCAAGAGGGACGGCGTGCGGGTTTTGCGCATGCTGTCGCCGTCGAGTGTGATCCTGTGGGCATTGTGGACGAGGCGATCGAGGATGGCGTCGGCGATGGTCGGCTGACCGATCATTTCGTGCCACTGCGCGACCGGCAGCTGCGCGGTGATCAGCGTCGATTTCCGCTTGTAGCGCTCTTCGAAGATTTCCAGCAGGTCGCCGCGCTGTTGTTCCGTCAGGCCATGGCTGCCCCAGTCGTCGAGTATCAGGAGCTGGACCCGTGTCAGCTTGTCGATCAGTCGAGGGAAGCGGCCGTCGAGCCGCGCCATGCCGAGGTCTTCGAACATGCGCGGCATACGAACGTAAAGAACCGAGTAGTCGAGCCGGGCGGCCTGGCGACCGAACGCACACCCCAACCAGGTTTTGCCCGTGCCGGTCGGCCCGGTGATGATGAGGTGCTCGTGCGCCTTGAGCCAGTCGCCCTGCGCTAGCGCGAGAACGCTGCGGCGGTCGAGCTTGCGATGTGCAGCAAAGTCGATGTTCTCGATGCACGCGTCGCTGAACCGAAGCCGCGCGGCGGCAAGCCGGTTAGCAAGCCGCTTGTCGCTACGCGTGGCCACTTCGCGATCGAGCATCAGCCCCAGCCATTCGTCGCGGCTCAGCCCATCGCTACCGGCCTGTTCGGCAAGATCGCGATAGGCACCCGCCATTCCGGCGAGCCCCAGCGACTGCATCTGGTCCACCATGGGATGTGTCAGCATGATCGTCATTCCTTTCATTGATAGTAGACCGCACCGCGGATGTTGCCGTGCGGCGGCGTTGAGCTGACTGGCTCACTGACCGGAATGGCCTGGTCCAACCCGGATTTGAGGATGGAGAGAACCGAGGCGTAAGTGGTGGCCTCGATCGACAGCGCGCGGTCACAGGCCGCATCGAGACGAGCATGACCGTATCCGCGTCCAAGCGAGAGGATGCCCATCGCCGAGCGATAGCCCTGCTCGGGATGGCGTCGATCGGTCATCATCCGCTCGACCATGATGGTCACATTGACGCCCATCCTGGCCGCGCGTTCGATCAGCGAGGCCGGCGTCTGGTCGGCGTAACGCTGGTGCGCCTTGGGCATGTGGGCGTTGACGGTGATGTGGAACCCGCGCTGCGAGTTGCGCACATGGCTGGCGATCCGCTTGTGATTGTGGAAGATCTCGACCACCCGCTGGGTCAACCGCACGTCGACCTTGCGACCGATCAGGCCATGCGGAACCGAGTAGAAGTTGCGGTCGACCGCGACGTGGTAATCGGGGTGGACCTTGGCGGTCTTCCATTCCGCGTACTCGAACCGTCCGACCGGGAGCGGCTTAAGCGCCACGCGCTCGATCTGCTCGAACATCTCGCGGCGCGAGCGTCCAACATGCCGCATCGTCTTGGTGTTTATCAGTTCGAGCAGCCCGGCTATCTCGGCATTGAGGACGGCCAGGTCGAAGAACTGCCGATTGCGCAGCCGGGCGACGATCCACCTTTCCGCGATCAGGACCGCCCCCTCGACCTTGCCCTTGTCGCGCGGTTTATACGGTCGTGTCGGCAGGATTGTGGTGTCGTAATGCTCTGCCATCGCGGCGAAGGTCGCGGTCAGGGTGGGCTCGAACCACAGTGCCTTGGCGACCCCCGCCTTCAGATTGTCGCAGACGATCGAAGCAGGAACGCCGCCAAAATACTCCAGCGCACGAACTTGACCCTCGATCCAGTCCGGCAACCGCTGGTACAAGCTTGCCGTCGCGAAGGTATAACTCGACGCTCCGAGCACGGCGACGAACAGCTGGGCCTCGTGGACCTCTCCGGTGGCAGGATCGATGAGCGGGATGGTCTGGCCTGCGTAATCGGTCTGCATCACCGCGCCGGCGGCATGGCGGTGCCGGTAGGTCGGGTTGGCGCGCTTCGCGTGCTGGCCGAACTTGTCGCAAAACCAAGTGTAACCGAACCCGTCGGGGTGGGCCTCGCGATATTCCTGCCACAGCAGCAAAAGCGTCACGCCCTTGCGCTTCATCTCACGTGAGACCAGCTGCCAGTCCGGCTCGGTCATGTCGCGCGGCGGACGTCCCATCTGCCGGAACAGTCTGCGCTCGAGCGTGGCATCATCTTCGTGCCCGGCAGGCATCGGCCAGGCAGTCAGTCCGGCCTCGCGCGCCCGCAGCAAATAGGTCGAAACGGTCGACTTGCTCAGCCCAAGCCGCTCCGACACCTCACGCACCGATAACCTACTCTCGTAGGTCAGGCGCAATATCGATCTGATATCTTTCACGTCCGTTCGTCTCGGCTGCTTCCCCCTCGGCATGTCCGTCTCCCAGCTCCTCCGCTGGGACGATCATGCCAAACCGGCGCACCCACTGAACAACCACGCCAAACTGTCCGGGACTTACCGAAATGATTGTCCGAGACTTTGTGAAATCACTGTCCGCGACTTACTGAAACCGGTGTCCGAGACTTCCCGAAACACGCAGTTCCAGGCTCGCCGGATCAGCTCCGTCTGCCGGGCATCTTCCCGAGCCCGCTGGCTCAGCGGGCTCTTCTGCCAGGCATAGAAGCCGCTGGGCTGCACAGCGTGGCACCGGCACATTGCCCGCACACAGAAACGATCGCGATGCTCGGCAATGAAGGCGTATCTCACTTTGCATCTCGAGCGAAATACGCGGTGGCTTTCCTAAGAAACAGCCATCTCGGGCTCTTCGGGTAATTCCTGCAGCACGAAGCCGAATGCCTTGGCGCGCCGTTGCAAATTGCCGATCACGCGGCTGCGATAGCGCTCTTCGTATTGTGTCGCACCGGGGTCATGGTACGCCATGCCGTGTCGCACCGCGTTGTAAAACAATACGGCGAGTTTGCGTGCAGTGGCGGTTACGGCCTTAGCTTTTCCTGCCCTTGCAGACAGCCGACGGTAAAATGCGCCCAGCGCCGTATCGGTCCGGCCAATCGTGGTTGCGGCAAGGCGCAGAAGCGCAGCAGCGCGGCTCGATGATCGACGCGTCTTCGATGACAGCAGCTTGCCGCCCGATATCTTATTACCCGGTGCCAGGCACAGCCATGATGTGAAGTGCTTCGAGCTTGGCCATGCCGAAAGGTCGGTGCCGCATTCCCCAACCAGCTTGAGGGCCAACGATGGGCCGATGCCGTGGATCTGGGTCAGGTCCACACCCAGCACACGATAGAGCGCCGAGCGAACTTCAAAGTCCGGCGCATTCACTTGTCTGGTCTTGGTCCGAGCCTTGCGAAGGCGCGCTGTGTCGTGTCCATTGCCGTCTTCGAGATCTCGGAGCGCGATCTCCAGCTTGCGGTCACATTCCACGATCTTGCTCTGGTAAAAGTCAAACAGCGCAAGCGATTGGCATAGCGCGAAGATATGCTCTTCACGCCAGTTCCCGGTCAATGCGGAGCAGATTGTCTCTACGGTCGCATGGCAACGAACGTCCCGCATCTCGGCAAGCGTGACGGGGTTCCGCTCGCCGTCCGCGATGGCTCTGATGATCCGCATACCGGTGGCACCGGTGATGTCGGAGACAACGTGGTGCAATTGCACGTTCATCTCCATCAGGGCCTTTTGCATATGCTGGATATGCGAGGCCGAATATTCGATCAGTCGCTCGCGCTGCCGCATATAGGCGCGCAAGGTGGCGACCTCGGCCTTCGGACGGAAACTGCCGCGCAACAGGCCATAGCTGTGCAGGCGCTGAAGCCAGGCCGCATCATTCACATCGGTTTTGCGACCCGGGACATTCTTGGCGTATCGCGCATTGACGAGGATGACCTGGAAGCCGTGCTCGTCAAGCACCTCGAAAGCCGGGATCCAATAGACGCCGGTCGATTCCATCGCCACGCTGGTCACGCCACATGTTTTGAACCAACGAGCCATAACCCAAGTTGAACAGTGCGTGTTGAAAAGGCATTTTCGTTCAATGGCATGCGCGCGCAGCCGGGAGTGTCACCACTACACTTTTGGGTTCTGTTGAGCGTACAGAGGCTCAGGTTTGCGGTGGCAGCTCGCTGATGTTGACGGGCAGCGCAATACCGGTGGCCTTGAAGACATTGCCGACCTGGCCCGAGACGTGGGTGCGGGTGGTAATGACCTTGCCATCCTTTTCGATGGTGGCCTCCTGCAGGCGATCGAGATCGTTGAGGAGCGGTTGCCATTCGGGCTGGAACCCTTTGTCCTGGCACAGGCGGGTGAGTTCCTTGGCCAGCGTCAGAGCCAAGAACGAGACAAAGACATGGCCGCGGATTGCGGCATCGGACTGATGGAAAATGGGGCGGGTGTCGAAGCTGGCCTTGGCGACCCGGAACAAGGCCTCGACCTGAAGCAGGTCGCGGTAGCGGATGACAGCTTGCAGAGGGGTGATCCGGGCATTGGTGCGCAGCACGCTGATGCCGTCGAAGCGGGCCTCGTCGGCAAGCTTGCCCAGATCGATTTCGAAGGTCTTGCCGCTGGCCTTGAGATAGCGGCGATAAGCCGAGTTGCCGACCAGGGCCTTGTCGCCCTTCTTCAGCTGGGCCTGAAGGCCATCGATAATCGCTTGCCGATCGGCCTTGTCCTTCTTTGCCTCAGCTTCATTGAGCGTGACGACGTAGCGCTGGGCATCTGCGCCTTTACCAACGCGCATTTCCTTGACCCATAGCTGGGTGTCTCCTGCCTGCCGTTCGAGGACCAACGGCACCATCGGGGCTGTGTCGTTAAGCACGACATCGCGAATGACGCTGCTGGTGCGCTCGCGCGCACCCAGGATGTATTCCATGCCCAGTTCCTCGAGGGCAGCGATGGTATCGGCGCTGATCATGCCGCGGTCGGCTACAACGCACGAGCGGGTGATGCCAAAGCGGGTACGCAGGCGCGTGACGATGGGCATCAACACTTTCACGTCAGCCGTGTTGCCCGGAACCATCTCGGTGCAGATCGGGCGCCCCTGAGCGTCGATCACCACGGCCAGGATCATCTGGGCAAGCTCGGGCCGGTGGTCCTTGGAATGACCCCGCCGTCCCAGCGTATCGCCGCCTGCGCCGTAGAACGAGAGCGACGTCGTATCCATGAACACCAGGCTGAGGTCGGTGAACAGGTCCCGGCGGCGATCGAACAGCTTCTCCTCGATCACGTCCTTCACGCAGCGGGGCACCAATGCGCCTTCGGCTGTTTCCTCGATCTCCTCGCCCAGCCAGGCCATGGCGCGATAGAAATGATGGAGGGCAAGATCTTTGATCCCCTCGATGGCGTAGCTTTCCATCCAGTCCAGGCAGGCGCGGTCCGAGCCTGAGACGAACAGCCGGTGCAGTGTGGCCACAAACACAGCGCGCTCCACGGCAAAGCCGAACTGGCGGCCTTCCAGGGCTTCTTCCAACACGGCATCGATGCCAAGCCGCTGCCACAGCCGCCCGAACAGCAGCGGGCCGCCAATGCGGCGGGCATGGACCCGGCCTGCATCGATATCGGACAGAATGACGCTGCGTTCTGCGTGACGTGCAATCGAGGCCGCCAGCCTGTCGAGTTCGCCACTGGCGGCCAGCATATCCTTGCGGCCCAGAGCCTTGATCGTACGCTGGCGGACAGTTTTGCCCTCGCGCACGCTCTCGACGAGATAAAGGTAGCGGTGCCCGCGCGCGACTCGTTCGACGACGTACATGGCGATGTTGTTACTGCTTGCGGATAAAAAGATAAACCAAACCGCCCATCACAGCCAAAATGTTGTTAGCACATCTGATTTTACCGGCACATCCGCATCGCGCAAAATCAAAGACTTACAGCATCATGTTCCCTGCGCGTTCCGTCACCACTGTCCAACTTGGGCATAACGTGCAGATCGCCGGTGAATGTGCCGAATGCGCGCACAGGCCGATCGTCAGCATCGGGATTGACCGCTGCCATGTGCATAGTCGAGCCGATATCGATGGCCGCCGCACCGGGCACAACCATCGGCAGATCACCGGCCTTCGCGGATTTTGATCTACTCATTCCACAGCTCCTCCAAAATGGGAGGGTATGGGCGATGCAAACCGTCATTTTCCTAACCGGGGTCGCCGGAATCCGGCGCCACCACTCTCAAGTGCGCAACTGCCCACGGGCCACGTTTTTTAACGGGGTATCATGCCACCAATAAGCGATCGGCCGCGACCCTCCGTCCGCCAAATACCACAACCCGTTTCTATCGCGCACAGGCGGGCCAAACCCGCGACCGTTTTTTAGTATGTCGCGCTCCTCGGTCACCCGGGCCAGCTCGCGCTTCAACTGGCGGATCTCGGCATCCTTGCTGGCGTCGCCCGACACTTGCCGGCCCAGCTGTCGCTTCCACGCATACAACGAGTGCTGACTGACACCGAGCCGCTGCGAGACTTCGGCTACCGGATATCCGCGCTCGGTGATCTGGGCAACCTGCTGGCCTTGCATGTCACATCTGCCAGTGCTCAGGATCGCGGTGAGGTCGAAACCATGGCCAGAACTATTCAGGCCGTCACCGGCGACAGCGTGGAAATAGCCTGGGTCGATCAGGGCTACACCGGTCAATCCACCGCCCAGGCGGCGGCCCAGCACGGCATCGATCTCAAGGTCGTCAAACTGCCCGAAGCCAAACGTGGTTTCGTTCTGCTGCCGCGCCGATGGGTTGTCGAGCGATCCTTCGCATGGGCCACGCGCTTCCGCAGGCTCGTCAAGGATTACGAGCGCTATGCCCAGACACTGGCGGGCCTCCATCTTGTCGCCTTCGCAACAATCATGAGCAAACAGGCCATCTCTTTGATGACAGGTTCATAACAGTCTCTAGCCCAAGATATAAGGCTGCAATCTATCGGGCAGCCATCTCCGGCCCACTGCTGCCATCACGAGGCAGACCACAAATGTTCCGCTTGCCACGATAGCAACCTGCTGAATTGTTCCGGTAGCCAACCCAACCCAAGACGCTAGCTTGGTGATAAGCTTGAGTGGGATGATATGCGCCAAATAGATAATGTATGAATTTCGTCCGGCAAACACCAGAAATTGCGGAACACGGCGGCTTAATATTGGTGAGAGAAGAAATGCTACAAAAAATAAGGCAATAGAATATGCTGATGAACTAGCCTTAAACTGGGCAGCAGCCAGTTGAGGGTTTATACGGAGCCAGGCCGTGCATTCAGCTATGCTTATCAATAGAAAAACGATCATTGCGAATAGGGCAATGGCTAGTGCCCCATATCTAGGGCGGGAGATATCGATCCGGTTAGCGATCATGTATCCCAAATGATAGAAGGGATACCACACAATGAACGGCAATACTGAATAAGGAAAATTACTCAATTTAGGAAACGAGCCCAGAGACATAAATCCTAGGGTCGTACCGTAAGTATATATTTTTCCAGCAAGTGTAAGTCCGACTATAATCCCTAAGTGGCCCGCCACTGATCTTATCCGGGCTAGCAACGGTGTGAGGATGATCATCTGGCTAAGGACTATCACGAAATAGCCAATTCCTATGCCCTGACCTGCCAAGATATCCACTGCCATGGCACCCGGATTTCGCAAATCTGGCCGGTGAAACAGGACGATAAAGACAACGGACCAAAACAGGTAGGCAGGCCAGAGCTTGGCAAGTCTGAGCCGAACGTATTTTGCATCCTTGGGGCGGGATGTCATCGCAGCCATCATGCCGGACAAAGCCAAAAAGGTGGGAACAGCAAAGTTCACGAATTGGCGGGTCAGTATCATCATCCACTGGTCTACCTGAGCTAGCGTCAGGACTTCCCGCGAGGGTACTACGTGGATGACGATCACCGCAAAGATGGCGATGCCTTTCACCCCATCCCAATATGCCTGCCTTGATCCTGCGGAAGCGTCCGCGCTCTGGGTTCGAATCTGCATGCCCCACCAAAAGATAATTTATAACAAATTTTTAGAAAAATTTCGGTGAATTCGCAAATGCAATATTCTGCTCCCAAACCTTATATATGGTCTTGCACACAGGATTACAGGGGGCATCGGCGCATGAACCGCCCCGGCATTCCCGGAGGCTCCTATTTGTGAGAAGGAGCTTTCGTGATGAGCAAGACCCGGAAAAAGTTTTCACCTGAGGTCCGCGAACGCGCGGTACGCATGGTTGGCGATCACCGTGCTGATTACGGCTCGGAGTGGGAGGCGATGACGTCGATCGCCAGCAAGATTGGCTGCACGGCCAAGACGCTGCGCCGCTGGTGCCGTGAGGAGGCGAGCCGACGAACGGCACCAGCAGCGCAGGCTGCCGATGGCAAGGCCCGGCTCAAACTGTTGGAGCGCGAGGTGAAGGAACTGCGGCGCGCTAGGGCCCAGACTCGTTCAGAGCCAGAACGCTACGGCGGCAGCGAGGCATACGGCTGAGAGGAAGTTCCTGGCGAGCTTGTCGTAGCGAGTGGCGATGCGGCGGAAGTCCTTCAGGCGGCAGAACATGGCCTCGACCCGCCAGCGATCCTTGTATTGGCGCTCGTCATACTGGATCGGGCGTTTGCGGTTGCGCCGTCCGGGGATCACCGGGATCGTGCCTTGCTCGCGCAAGGTGGCCCTGATGCGGTTCGCGTCGTAGCCACGGTTGGCAATCACGCGCTTCATGCCGATAGTTTCGCCGATCAGCAGGTCTGCGCCCTGCACGTCAGATGTATTGCCGGGCGTCAGGACAAGGCGGAGTGGTCGTCCGAGGACATCGACAAGGGCGTGGTTCTTTGTTGTCCGGCCGCCACGCGAGATCCCAATGGCATTGGCTCGCGCCCCCCCCCTTTTGCCCCACCGGCGCTGCGGTGGGCCTAGATGTAGCTACTGTCGATCTGGCCGGTTTCGGCAATCCAGCCTTCCTCTGTCAGCGCCGCCAGGATGCGCATCCAGATGCCCCGACGGCTCCACCTGTTCCAGCGATTGTAGACGGTCGTCGATGGCCCATATTCGGCAGGGCAATCCGCCCATCGGCCGCCGCATTTGAGCATGTGAATGATGCCGGAAATCACCCTGCGATCATCGACACGTCGCGCTCCGGGCTGGTTCTTCGGCAAGTGCGGCTCGATGGCACCCCAAGCTTCATCCGACAGCCAGAACAACGAACGCGACATTCTCAAAGCCTCCTGCCTCTGCGGAGACTCCCTGAATCAGGCCAAACGCCAATTTTCAAGAGGCTGATTGGGTTTGGACCCTAATCAAGCGTGGAGGAAAATCAGGGGGCCACGTCAACAAGCTTGCGCAACTTGGGGATGCGCAGTTCGACCGTCCAGCGCGGGTCTGCCAGTCGCGTTCGCGGTGGCCGTTGCGCTGGACAAGCCGGTCCGCGGACTTCTCGCCATGGCAGGCACCGGTCAGGCCGCCAACATCCATCTCGTTCAGCCGCTCGGCGGCATACGAGATCATGTCGCGCAAAATATCCGCGCCGGGGGCCTTCTCGACTAGCGCGCAAGTGCATCATGGAATCGGTCATCGTGGTTCTCCAGGTTGGAGTGTCACAACCTAAACCTATCCGAAAACCGCGATGACCACCCCCGCCGCTGGCTGGCTGCTACAGCGCTATATCGAAAGCGCGCAGCCAGCCAGCAACGCTACCGTCAGAACCTACACCACGTCCGGGGACGCTATCCTCAGCGGGCGAAAGGAGGGGCTCGGTGCCGCACAGCATAATGTTGACAGGGCATCACTCCCCTACGCTGGGCCCGTTTTCAGCAGCCTTCTGCAACGTGATATGGGGTAAAAGCCGGCGACAATCGCGCGGGATGGTGCGTCCCGCTTCGTCGCATGGTTTCGCGGGCATTACGCTGTCTAACCGCGTGACGCCGATTATCCATCAACCAGCAGCGTCAGGACGATGCAACGTTTGTTTGCACTGCAACGCCGAGCGTGCTGCACCAAAAAATCTGTGCTTAGCGCGTCAAACGTTGCGACGAAACGTCCGCTTATAGCGACGAAGCGGTCTGATTCTTTTGGTAGGCGTCATATTGCGTTGGACATTGACCGCGACGTGCTAGGAGATACTAGAGCCAGGGCATATGCCGGAGAGAGGATGCGGGCTGCCGCAAGCGAAGCAGATTACTATTGTGCAAAGCAGCATTTGCTGGCATCGAAATTCTAGGGAATTGAGGACGGAGTAGCGCGAGATTCCTCGCGTGCTGCGGACCGGCCAAGTTCGGAAATGGCGAGCGCCAGATTTTTGCAGGAGCTGTGGAACTCGTGAAGTTTCCTACCATCATTGCGGCCATGTTTGCGTCTGCCGCCCTGTCCGCCTGCGCGACCACGCCGGTCGGTCCCGAGGTTGCGACCGGTGTCGATGCCTACAAGGTGGCACCGTCCATTTCCGATGCGAAGACGCCCGATAGTGCGCCAATCGGAGTTGGTGACGAGCTTTCGCTTTCGGTGCTGGGCGAACCCGACCTGAGCTTTGTGAAGCTGGTGGTCGACGATGCCGGCCGCATCCAGATGCCTTTGGCAGGATCGGTTAAGGTGAGTGGCCTTTCCCCGGCCGATGCGTCGCACTTGATCGAGACAAAGCTCGGCGAGCGTTATCTGAAGTATCCGCAGGTAACGATAAATGTGAACACAGCGGCTGAAAAGTTTGTTTCGGTTGAAGGCCAAGTCAACCATGCCGGTGCCTATCCGGTGAATGCAAGCACCACACTGCTGGGCGCGGTATCGATGGCCCAAAGCCCCACGCGTATCGCCAAGCTGAGCGAGACCATGGTATTCCGCACGGTCAACGGCAAGCGCATGGTCGCCCGGTTTGATCTCAACCGCATCCGCAAAGGTGTCGATCCTGATCCGCAAATCCTGGGAGGCGACGTGGTCGTGGTCGGTTTCTCCCAGTTGAAGTCCGGTTATCGGGACGTGCTCCAGATGGCGCCGATCTTCAACATCTTCCTTTTGCGCTTCTAAGATCGGCGGTATCGTGACCACAGCTATGAACAGTGCTTCGGCAGATCACTACGCGCCGCGCTCCAAGTTGGACGTCGACGGCGATCATGAGGATATCTACGAGGACGCACCTTCGTTCGATTTGCGCAAGCTGCTGATGATCGTGAGAGCCAACTTGCTGATCATTGGCCTGATCGTGGCAATTTCGGTGGCTTTAGCCTTCGTCACGACTCTGTTGATGACGCCACGCTACACCGCGCAAGCGACGGTCCAGATCAACAATCAATCTGCCCAAGTGTTGAATGACCAGCAGGATCCTTCGCAGTCTGAGGCTGCTTCACCGCAGGATACCGATCGCTTTCTCAAGACGCAGGTCGCGATTCTCAATAGCCGCGCGATTGCAGAACGTGTAGCACAGCGGCTCCGCCTGATCGGCAATCCCAGTTTCTATAATGCGATGGGCGCGCCGGCGCCCAAGCCCGGCGCTTCGAACGAGGCGATACGCGAATATACCCTTTCGCTCCTGGTCAAAGCCGAACTGGCGGATATGGTGCCGGCCTCACGACTGGCGACAATTAGCTTTACCAGCACCGATCCACAGCTTTCGGCCAAAATCGCCAATGCCTGGGCCAACGAATTCATCCAAGCCAACCTGCAACGTCGCTATGACAGTTCGGCCTACGCTCGCGAATTCATTTCCGGGCAACTTGCTGAAGCCAAGGCCAAGCTGGAACAGTCCGAGCGAGATCTCAATGCCTATGCGCGCGAAGCCGGGCTGATCCATCTGCGCGATGCCAATGCGCCGACCACGCCGGATGGCGGTGGCGATGCTTCGGGCGGCAGTTCGGTCACGATGTCGAGCCTGCTCCAGATAAACACCGCGCTCAACCAAGCTCAAGTCAACCGCATGGCGGCCGAGCAGCGCTGGAAGGCGATTTCCGGCCCGAACCTGATGTCGGCGCCCGAAGTCCTCGCCAATCCCTCTATCGCCAGCCTGTTGACCAACCGCGCCACGGCCCAGGCCGAACTGGAACGCGAACGCGCCCGCCATCTGGAGGACTATCCGTCGGTACAGCAGGCGAGAGCGCAGGTTGCTGCGATCAGCCAGCAGCTCAATGCCGTGGCGCTGACCATCCGCGCCTCGGTGAAGCAGCAATACGATGCTGCAGTGAACGCAGAGCAGAAGTTGCAAGCCGATCTGGCCACGCTCAAGGGTTCAACCTTGGCCGAACAGGATTTGTCGGTGCGCTACAACCTGCTGGCGCGCGAAGCCGATACCAACCGATCACTTTATGATGGCCTGCTGCAACGCTTCAAGGAACTGAACGCCGCTGCCGGCATCAGTGCCAGCAACATCGCCATCATCGATGCCGCCGAAGTGCCGAACATTCCCAGCTCGCCGGTTCTGATCAACAACCTGTTGATCGCGCTGTTGGCCGGCCTGGTGCTATCGGGCCTGATCGTTCTTATCCGCTACCAGCTCGACGATGCGGTGCGGGTGCCAGAAGACGTCGAGGACAAGCTGGGCCTATCTTTGCTAGGCGTCATCCCCACAGCAGAGGATACCACGCCCAGCGCGGCTCTCGCCGATCCCAAGTCGGCGATCAGCGAAAGCTACAACTCGCTACGCGGCGCCCTGCTCTATTCGACACCCAACGGCCTGCCACGCACCATCCTGGTCACCAGCTCGCAGCCGTCGGAAGGCAAGTCCACCACCAGCCTGGCCATGGCAGAAGGTCTCGCGCGGCTGGGCCACCGCGTGGCTTTGCTCGATGTCGATATGCGCCGCCCGGCGCTGCACGCGGTGATCGGCATCGCCAACGATGCGGGCATGTCCAGCCTGCTGACCGCGCAGCACAGCATCGATGATGTACTGCGTCCGACAGCGCACGAAAACCTTTCGGTCATCACCTCAGGGCCGATTCCGCCCAGCCCTACCGAACTAATCAGCTCGGGCCGCCTCAACGCCGTGCTGCAGGAACTGAGCGCACGGTTCGACGTGGTCATTCTCGACAGTCCGCCGGTTCTAGGCCTGGCTGATGCACCCCTGATGTCGGCAATTGTCGAAGGCGTGGTACTGGTCGTCCAGTCGAACCGCAGCCGCCGCGGCTCGCTCAAGGCTTCGTTGCGCCGCCTGCGCTCGATGCATCCCAACGTGCTCGGCGCTGTGCTGACCATGTTCGACGCGTCGAAGATGGGCAATCGCTACTCCGAATATTACGGCTATAGCTATTACCGCTACTCGCCGGAAACCAATGGCTGACCCTGCCATGGCGCAACCGCGTATGCCCGGGTTGCTATCCATCGCAGGCGCGCTCGCTTTGGCATGCTATGGCACCGTGGCCGCGATCAGCGGCGCCGACCGGCTTTCCACCACGCCCGACAGCACCACGCGCGGGCTGGTGGGATGGCCATATGATACGATGTCGGCGCGCATGCGGGCGATGGACGCGCTGGACATGAACCGGCCCGCCGAGGCGGAGCGTCTCGCGCGCCGGGCGGTGGCGTCCGATCCGATGGACCCCTTGGCGATCGGCGTTCTTGGCCGGGCGCGGCAGGCGCTGGGACAGCACGACGCCGCCGACGCCGCGTTCCGCGTGTCCGGCAACATGGGCTGGCGCGATGTCGCCACGCAACTCTACTGGATCGATCGCGGGCTGGATCTGGGCGACGCCAAAGTGGCGGCAGAACGGCTTGATGCCATCATGCGGCAATTTCCCGACAACACCAGCCGCGATGCCCTGATCAACGATGTCACCGCGAGCGTCGAAGGCCGCACTGCGCTGGCGGAACGGTTTGCGCAAGGCGCGCCGTGGCAGGCCGCGTTCCTCCTGACGCCCGATGAGACGCCGCCAGACGTGCTGTTGAAGCGGGTCGATGTCATTCGCCGCGCGCCGCGGCAAACCTTCGCCTGCGACCGCATGGCCTGGCTGACGTCGGCCTTGGCCAAGGCCAATCTGATGGACGCGGCGCAAGAAGTCTGGTTGCGTTCCTGCGACGCCGGCACCTCGCTCGTGCACGATGGCAATTTCGCCAATCTCAATCTGGACAACCAGTCGCGCGCGTCTCTGTTCGATTGGCGTGTGCCCGCCGTGGGCGACATCGAGATGCTCGTCAACGAGCCGACGCCGGCGACCGGTGGGCTGCGCCAGGTCGATGTGCGCGTCAACGGCGCTTCCACCCAGCCGGTGCTGCAGCAGATGCTCGTGCTGCCGGCGGGGCGCTATCGCCTCTCGTGGACCATGCCGGAGGCTGGCGATCTTGCGCTGCGCTCGCTGCGGGTCAGCCTGGGCTGCACATTCGACCAGGGCATGGCGCAGTTGCCGACGCGCCAGCCGGGCGACAGGGATCGGGTCGGGACGGAAATCCTGCTGGATTCAACCTGCCGCCTGCGTCCCCTGGCGTTCTGGCTCGCCCCGAGCGTGGACGTGCATATTGCCGACGTAAAGTTGGAGCGGGTGGGCAACTGACACCAGGCCGTGAACGCATACGATGTGCTGGTCTGCCTGCCGTGTGCCCAACCTGTTTGGGATGAAGAAGACCAGATGACAGAAGCGCATTCGTGGAACGCCGGCATGAGTGTGATGGCGATGCGTTGGTCGTCGGCTTTTTCATGCCGTCAAAGACGCCTGGCGGCGAGTCCAATGCTCGTTTGTGATAGGGTGGCCGGAGGGAGAGGTGCGCCGCTATGCGTGCGGTCTCGATGGGCTCCAAGCCCCGATGCTCGCCATGCGCATCGTCCATACCAAACTTACCGGGAGCGATGAGTACAAAAGGGGACGCCTTACCTGGTGTGCCCAGGCCGATCTCGACCTTCCGACCGATTGGGGCGAGGGATCGCTGTAGAATTCGCGCCGTCACCCCAAGCCGTTCTCTCCTGGCGATTAATTCAGGCTCGGCATGAGCCGATCTGACCTGATCGACTTGGTTCGTCAACGACGGCACGCAAAAAGGGCCGGCACCGTGGTGGGTGCCGGCCCATTCGTTTAGCCCTGGGGAGTGGTTCAGGCTTGCTCTGCCACCGGCGGCAAGACGTAAGCCGGTGCCTTGATATGGTTGCGCGGCAGGAGGCGGGCATTGCGGCGCGGCAGGAAGGGGCCAGCCATCAGGCACAGCACGCGCACGAACGCCGCCTTGGCGCGCGGCGTATTGCCGGTGAGCAGCGATACCACGACGCGCGCCGATGCCCGGAAGATCGCGCGCGCATAGACATAGCGATAGCCATGCTGGAGCAGGGCCGAGCCATTGCCGAGAGAGTAGAAGAAATAGCGCTCGATATTCACGTCGACATTGCTGTCGAGCGGCGGATGATCGATGAACAGCATGGCTACGCGCTGCCCCTTGTAACCCGCCTTGAGCAGGCGGTAGCCAAAGTCCATGCCTTCGCTCGATCCATGGATGCAACCGATACCGAGCGTGGAATCAAAGCGCGTGGCGGCAAAGGCCTCGCGCTTCACCATCAGGCCCGGTTCCCACAGGTTGTTGAGCATGTTGTTGAAATCATAGATCACGTCTTGCGTGATCGGGGCGGCCGACTGCACATCGCCCTCGGAGCGGATGTTGCTGGCGATGAAATCGAGCCCGCGTTCATGCATTATCTTGGCAGTGCGCCAGAGTTGGTCGGGCTCGATCGGATAGACATCGTCGTCATAGAACGCGATCAGGCCATGGCGGGTGTGATCGGCGCCGATGTTGCGGGATTCGGCCGAGCTGCACAGATCGGTGATCACCGTGGTCACGCCGTCATAGCGCGGGAACAGCGCCGGATCGAAGCCCTGCCAGACCAGCACGACTTCGAGATCGACATTGGTCTGCGCCTGCAGCTTGTGGATGACTTCGGCAAGGCGCTCCTCGCGGCCGGAGCGTTCGATGGTGCAGATCACGATCGAGATCGCGACCCTGTCGCCGGTCGTTGCCTGCGCAGGCGCAAGAATTTCAGTGGTCATGCCAATCCCCGTCTGACAGAATCAATCTCTATTCGCGATGTCCGATCAAGCGGCTCGCGGCAATAGCCATCCAACACTTTCCAGCCTCTCCCGACAAGAATTTTGCTGCATTAGCGAAATAAGAGCCTCGGAGGCGGCCCCGCACGACGGCCGACCCCTCTCTGCATCGCGTTTGGGATGGCTGGGGAATACGAATGCGCCACGGCTTTGGCGAATGCTGCATTTATCATGTTGCGCTGTGTGGCATGCGGCATGGCGCAGCACGAGCCGCGACATCCGGCTGGCAATGTCCTGGACCGCGCCCGATTTTCGGTTTGATCCGGGAGGAATCGGCGCAATCCATGCCCTTTGCGGCGGCGCTTCGAGACTGCCAGGCAGCCTGCCAACGCCCCGCCGTGTTAAACACACGCAGCGCGGCCGCCGCCTTGCCAATGGAGGCACACTCTTGCTGCATCGCAAAATAGGCTGTAACCCGATGCAGGATCACGTTCGCGCAGGGGCAGTAACGATGCAGTGCGATTACGGTCCGGCAAGGCTTTGGACGGTTCTGATCACGCTATGAGTTATTCGAAACTTGCCATGAAGGGCGCGGCCTGGTCGTTGCTCCAGGTCTTGGCCGAGCGGTTCACGCAGACGGTCGTGATGCTGACGGCGGCGCTGTTCCTTGGCCCGCACGAATTCGGCGTGGCGGCGATGGCCACTGCGCCGGCGATCGTCACGGCCGCGACGCTGCAATCGGGCAACCAACTGGTGATCCAGCGCGAAGAGGCCACGCCGGCCTTTCTCGATACGGCGTTCAGCCTGTTCCTGTGGCTGGGCGTGCTGGCAGCTGCGGCGATCGCCGCGCTGGCCTTCGTCTTCCGCATGATGCCCGGCTATGACGCGGTATATCTGATGATCCTGCCCACGGCGCTGGCGCCGCTGGCGGCCGGGGTGGGCGTGGTGGCCGAGGGGTTGCTGGAACGCTCGTTTAACTATCGCGTGCTCGCCGTGCGCAAGACGGTCGGCCAGGCGATTGCCGGCGTGGCCTGCTGCACCCTGGCGGTGCTCGGCTTTGGCGCCTGGAGCATCGTGGTGCAGGTGACCGTGGCGCCGGTGATTTCTACCGCGATCAGCATTGCCGCCTCGGGCTGGCGGGCACAGCGCCTGGCCGGCTTCGGCGCGATGAAAGAGCTGATCCGCTTTTCCGGCGCGCTGCTCGGCTTTTCGGCGATGAACCAGATCAACATCCGCTCGGTGGACGTGATCGTCGGCTTCATTGCCGGCCCTACGGCGACCGGCGTGTTCCGCCTGGCGCGCACCGTGCTGGATCTTGCGGTGAGCCTGTTCCTCAACCCGATCAACAACACGCTGCTGCCGATCTTCTCGCGCATGGTGGGGGACCGCCAGCGCACGATGGAGGCGATGTGGCGCGCCTGTGGCATCACAAGCCTGGTTGCCTCGTTGCCGTTCGTGGCTTCCGCCTTTGCCGGGCCCTATCTGGTCGACCTGGTGTTCAAGGACAAGTGGCCCCACCTGGCCCTGCTGGTCACCATTCTGCTATCGTCGCTGCCGCTGATTGCGGTGGTCGTGCCGATGCAGACCTTCTTGGTCGCGATCGGGCGGCCCAAGTTGGCGCTCATCAACAACGTGATCCAGACCACGATGAACGTTGCCTTCATCTGGGTGGGGGCCAATTTCGGCGTGATTGCGGCAGGCGTGGCCTTTGCCATCCGCTGCTACCTGAGCGGCGGCATCCTGATTTTCGTGGTCGCGCGCCTGACGCCGGAAATTCGCGTGGCGCGGGATGTGGTCACCAATGGTCCGGCGATGGTCGGCCTGGGGATCGTCGCAGTGGGCGAGGCCGTGCTGTGGTTGTGCAATCTGAACACGGCCCGTCTCGAGATCGCGGCGATTTCGACGTGCCTGGCGCTGGCCAGCTATGGCCTGCTGCTCAACCTGGTGTTCCCCACGCGCATCGGCCAACTGCTGTCTTCGGCAGGCCTGCGCCGGAAGCTTGGTCCGGTCGACTGACAAGCGGGGGCGCGCCGCAAGGCGTGACCGCCCCCCACCAGCTTCAGTGGACGCGGATGACGTCGGAGATCGGCCGCCGCGGCGAGAGCGGGGTGATCGCACCATCGCGCCGGTGGCCGATGGCCAGGAACGTGAGAATCTTTTCCTGTTCCGGGATATTGCCGATGCGGTGCGCCATCTTGTCTGTCTTAGGCCCGACGCAGAAATTCAAGCAGCAACTGGCCAGGCCTTGCGCTTCCAGGGCCAGCAGGAACGACATGAGGAATAAGCCGCCATCGAGTGCCGGCTCGATCCGTTCGCTGGAATCGAAGAAGGCGCCCAGATCCGCCGTCACGAGTGCCAGCAGCGGGATGGTCTGCCCGAAACCGGTGTTCCCGTTTTGCAGCTTGAGCATCCTGGCGATGTCGTCGGGCTTGTCGTAGAAATGCAGGTGCCAGGGCTGGCGGTTGCAGGCGCTCGGGGCGAGCTGGGCGATTTCCACGGCCTGTTCGACGATCTTGAAATCGACCGGGGTAATATCGAAATCGCGTGTGCTGCGCCGGCTCTGCGCCAGTCCCTTGAGCGAGGCAAAGGCGCTGTCCGGAATGGCGGGCGGCCGGATGGGCGTGACGTATTCCTCGCCCGCACCGTCCATGATCAGGGGATCGATCTTCGCGACCAGGCGGTCATGCACGGCGGGCTGGCTGGCCAGCGGCACGGCGTTGTGGCGATAGGCACGCAAGACGCTCTGGGTTGCGCGATAGACCGGAAGATTGGTGTCGAGCCCTATGGCCTGCCATTCGTGCATCAAGGCAATGGTCTGGTCGAGCGCGGCCTCGCCGAAAAAGCGGCGCGTGGTGGGCGGCAGGCACATGCCCTTTTCCAGCTTGTGGTAGAAAAAGATCAGTTCCGAACTCAGGCGCCAGTAATCGGAGCCCGAACGCTTCCAGTTCATGTGATGGCGGTCGATCCGGAAGTCATAGGCGTAGCATTGCAGCCTGAAAACGGGCGCGTAGAAAATCTTCTTGGCAACGTCCCTAGCGTGCTTGACCTTTTCAAAGGCGGGGGAACCTGGGTTGAGCAGGCTCTTCACAATCTTCTTCATCGCAGTCTCCAGAGCGTCGCGTACGACGAAAAGTTGGTTACGGCCTAGCGCAGAGCCTGTTGCAGGAACTGCCGTGAGATCTCGCGCCAGCGATCGATCCGGTCATGCACGGCATCGAAATCGATCGGATTGGCGACAAGGGTGGCGGCGCGGTCCTGCTCGGCGGTGGACAGGATGCGGTCGGCCAGGCCCAGTTCGGTCATCAGGGAATAGAACCGCCCGGCGCCCCGGTTGTTGTTGACCAGGGTGACGAAGTTCTTGCGGAAGATGATCGCGAACACTGTGCCGTGGAACGAATCGGTGATCACGAAATCGGCCGAGCGCAGATTGGCGATCCACCGTTCGATCGTGGGTTTTTCAGAAGAATCGGTCAGGATCGTCGATCGCGCCTGTGTCTGCGCGGGCAACGCGGCCTTGATCAGCTTGGTGATCGCGCTGATCTCTGCCGTATCGTCGAGGATGTAGCGGTAGAGGTAGGGCGCCTGATCACCGGGCGCGGGCGGAGACATGCGCTCATAGATCGCCGGATCGACCAGCATGGTCGGGTCCAGAACGTGGACAGCCGAATCGCGGCCGAAAACATCGCGGCAGATCGTCGCGCCGGATTTCTCGCGCACCGCCACGTGGTCGAACTTCTGCAATAGGGCAGAGGCCTGCGCGGTCAATTCGGGGTAATTCCAGGTGTCGTGCCCGAACGAGGCGGCATAGGCCACGCGCTTCATCGAAGCGTCGGCAAAGGCCAGGAAATAGTCACCCTCGCCACCCTTGGGCACATATTGCATGCGCCACACCTGGTCGCTGCCGACAACCACGCCGGCGATCTGCGCCTTGCGGGCATAGCGCGCCATGTCGTCGGAGGAATAGAGCAGCGGGGACGCCGGGCCGACGAAGGCGTCGATGAAGGCCTGGTTCTGGGCCAGTTCGCGGGCGCGCTGGCGAAAGCCGCGAATGTTCTGGCCGGGCAGCTTTTCCAGCATCTGCACCGCCAGGCGCATCGGCAGGCTCCTGTCGGGCGCGCGCCGCAGCAGCACCACCTCGTGGCCCTGTTCGCGCAGGAAGCTGGCCAGGCAGGCGCACTGGATGATGCCGCCGTAATTTTCCACGAGGGGCAGCGTCAGGAGTCCAAGTTTCGACAATGTCCGGTCCTCTGAAATTACACTCTTTCCAGGTTTCTGGAAAATCTTCTGGCTGTCGGGGTCATGCCGCCGCGCCGGCCAGGCGCGCGAGCAGGGATTGCGCGATGCCGTCCCAACTGAAGGCATGGCGATAGGTAGCCACGGCCGCGTCATCGGGTGGGTGGCTGGCCGCCTCTTCCACCGCGCGGGCCAGGTCTGCCGGGGCGATGGTCAGCGGCACGAATTTGGCCCAGGGCGGGGCGACCTGGCGATGGATGGCGATATCGCTGCACACCACCGGCAGGCCCAGGCTGCCCGCCTCCACCAGCGGCATGTTGAACCCTTCGGCCAGCGACATCGAGACGAAGCAGGTGGCGGACTGATAGAGCGCGAGCAGCGCCGCATCGCTGGCGTGGCCATGCCATTCCAGCCGCCCGGCGCGCGCGGCCACCTGGCTTTCCCAGCTTTCGGCGATATCGCCCCAGCCCTTGCGGCCGACGACGCGCACCGGCCACGGCGCGCCGCCGCTGGCCAGGCTGTCGGCCAGGGCCAGCACGGCATCATAGTTCTTGCGTGGCTCCACCGTGCCCACCGCGATCACGCCGGGCGCCGTGCGCGCCGGGGCCGGGGCGAGTGCCAGGTCGATCCCCGGGGCATTGCCGATCACGCCCACCGGGCGGCGCAGGATCGTGGCCAGGCCGTCGGCCATCAGCACGGTGGGGGCGAGCACCTGGGCATAGAACGGCGCCATCGACGCTTCGGCATGGCGGAACAGCGCGCGGCCGCGCAGGTTCATCGCCTGGCCGCGCGTCCACGGGAAATCGTCATGGATGATCCGCACGACCGGCTTGCGCGTGGCGAGCACCAGCGGGCTGGGCGGAAAGGCCGGGCAGACCACCGCCTTGATCCGCGCCTCGCGCCAGGCGCGGGTGAGCGGCAGGGTGAGCCAGCCGCGGAAGCCCCCCGGCACCCGCACCACGCCCGGCCCGGTGGGCACGGCGGCACGGGAATCGACAAAGGCAATCGCTTCGGGTGCGATGCGACGCAGCGCTTCGAACAGGTTGATGGCATAGCGCTCGATGCCGGTAGAGGCATTGGGGCGCGTGGCCAGGACAAGATCAACGGCGATGGTCACGGCGCTTGCCCCGGTTTGAAGTGTCGCAAAGAGATCGTGGGGCCTTGTGCCGCAAATTTCGCTGCAACGCAACAATCCGGGACATGGCGAGGCCCCAGCCAATGGGCCGGGCAGCGGGGCCGAGTGCTGCACCCCACGCCCATGGATTCATGCGTTTACGGTGTAGCACGCTGCAAAACAACCTGGGGCTTTGACTGGTGCTTGCCTCATGTGCCCTGCTGTCGGTATGATTGGCGCTGCAACAATAGCCGGTGCCTTGCCGGACGACAGCGCGCGGAACACTCGTTCGGATGAAATCAGCAGCCACACGCCCTATGCGCAACACGATGCCTCACGCGATCAGGCAGGGGTCACCGCTTCGGCCAGGCGTGCGTCGCAAAACCAGGGCGGAGGTTTCCGCAGCCAGGGCGGAAAAGCATGCGTGGCGCTGCTATCTTGCGGTGGTTGTCTCGATCTTCCTGAACATGCTGCTGGCGATTGCCAATGCCAATGGCGTTGGCATGAGCAACGGCAAGGTCGTGATCATCCAGATCATCGTCACCTTGCTGGCTGGCTCGATGATCCTGGTGAACCCGATCAGGCTCAAGCCGGCAGAGCAATATACCCTGGGGTTCATGGCCCTGTTGCTGGTGATCGGGATTGGCTTCCACGGCCTTGATCTCAAGGCGCTGTACGACTTCCTGATCATTCCGCTCTATATCATGCTGGGCCGTTCGGCGCGGCATGTGCAGGCCGAATGGATGCATTGGCTGTTGGCGGCGGTGGTCTTCGTGGTGGGCATGGAAGTGCTCACGCCCTCGATTTTCACGCGCATTGTCAACCCTGGCGAATACTTCCTGGCGACCCGCGACTGGGTGGCCAACGGTGGCGTCAACGACGCATTGCGCGATGGTCTCTACGCCGGGGCCTATCGAGGCGGCGGTTCGGTGTTCTCGATTGTCGACCATCGCGTTTCCGGGCCGTTTCTGGAACCCTTGTCGTTGGGCTATTTCTCCGTTCTGATGGCCATCTACTATGCGGCGCTGTTCAACGGGCGTCTGGCGCTTCGCCTTGGCGCGATCGGCATTTGCCTTTTGCTCGCGCTCCTGTCGGATTCGCGCGCGGCCTCTGGCCTGATTGTCTTGAGCAGCCTGGTTCTCTTGCCGCGCCTGAAATGGCCCTCTGCGGCGATCTGGCTCGCTCCGGTGGGTGTATTGTTCGCGGCTTGGCTGGTCTATTTCGCGGCCAAGGGCGACAATCTGGGCGATACGTTGCAGCGCCTGTCGTTGACGTTTGGCGGCCTTCGCGAGTTCAGCATTTGGCAGGTCATGATCGGGAACATCGATAGTGGCCGCCTGAACGACACCGGGATCTTGTATTTCATCAAGGACATGGGCCTCTCGGGCCTGTTTGTCGGGATCTTCCTGTATTGCGGCGCGATGACCCGCGACAAAAAGTCGAACGTCGCCTTTTTCTCGATGATCGCCATATATCTGACCACCATGCTGCTGTTTGGTGGGGCGGTGTTTTCCATCAAGGTGGCGAGCCTGTCTGGCTACCTCGTCGGGATTGCCTCCTGGGCGGATTCGATTTCCAGCAAATCCGTGATGGGCGTGGCGAAAAAGCGAACTCATCGCCGACCAATCCCTTGGTCGGCTAGGCGGCGTGGACAAATTTGAGCCAATATCTGGAGGTGGCGATATGAACGATGCCGAGGAAGCTGTTGGTGAGCTGGTCATATCGGGTAGCGATGGCGCGGTTGAGCTTGAGATGGCCGAACATGCGTTCGATGCGGTTCCGCTGCTTATAGATTACGCGGTCATGGTAAATTTCACACAGCGGTTTGATCTGCCGGGGATGACGGCCTCGATCTGTCGTTCGGCAAGATCGGCACGGATGGCGTCAGCATCGTAGCCTTTGTCGGCAAGCAGCGCGACCGGTTCACGCTCTGGCAGACCGATGAGGTCGTCATACGCCTTACAGTCTGCTGCATCACCGACCGTCAAGTGGAAGGCGAGCGGTCGTCCGAGGGCATCAGCTAGGCAGTGAAGTGAGTAGCCCCTAGATTTCTGGACGCTTTCGATCCTAATTTTGAGGACAGGAGGCGACGATAGGGAAGCCCAATTTCAGTGATGAGTTCAAGCGTGATGCGGTGGCCCAGATCACCGAGCGCGGGTATCCGGTCTCAGAGGTCTCGCAGCGGCTCGGCGTCAGCCAGCATTCGCTGTATGCTTGGAAGCGGCAGTTGGCTCGGCAGGTGTCCGGCGATGCCGGCAAGGATGCCGAGATCCGCCAGCTGAAGCGCGAGCTGGCCCGGGTGACCGAGGAGCGCGACATCCTAAAAAACGGTCGCGGCCGATCGCTTATTGGTGGCATGATACCCCGTTAAAAAACGTGGCCCGTGGGCAGTTGCGCACTTGAGAGTGGTGACGCCGGATTCCGGCGACCCCGGTTAGGAAAATGACGGTTTGCATCGCCCATACCCTCCCATTTTGGAGGAGCTGTGGAATGAGTAGATCAAAATCCGCGAAGGCCGGTGATCTGTCGATGGTTGTGCCCGGTGCGGCGGCCATCGATATCGGCTCGACTATGCACATGGCAGCGGTCAATCCCGATGCTGACGATCGGCCTGTGCGCGCATTCGGCACATTCACCGGCGACCTGCACGTTATGTGTACATCAGCGGGATGAACACCGTCCCCATATCGCCGGCGTCGGCGCGACGCTCACGCTTCCAGCGCGCGGCATAGCGCCGCACAGCGTCATAGGAGCCGCCGAACCCTTCGCGCTGAAGCAGATCATGGATGTGGATCGGCGTGCAAAAAGGGCCCGGATAGCGGGGTGATCGGCGTCCAAAAGGGAACCACCATTCCGATGGTTTAGGCAGCGATCTGGTTTTCCAGGTGGCGAGATCGGGATGTTGGTTGTGGAGACAGTTGTGCGGATCAGGCGCGAGCATGCGGGCGGCAAGGGGATCCGTGAGATTGCGCGGGATTTGCGGCTGTCGCGCAAGGTTGTGCGCAAGGCGATCAATGCGCCTGACGTGGAGATCGCCGGCAAGCCGATGCGTGTGAAGGTGGCGCATATGCGGCTGTGCGCGTCGCGGGCGGTCTATGTCCGGGCCTATCCGCGCGAGACGCAAGAGATAGTGTTCGACGCGCATGCCCGTGCATTTGCGGTCTTTGGCGGGGTGCCGCTGCGGGGCATCTACGACAACATGAAGACCGCGGTGACGACGGTGTTCGTCGGCAAGGAGCGGGTGTTCAACCGCCGGTTTCTGATCATGGCCAATCATTACATGGTCGAGCCCACGGCTTGTTCGCCAGCGGCCGGGTGGGAGAAAGGTCAGGTCGAGAACCAGGTCCAGACGATCCGTGGTCGCTTTTTCCAGCCCCCGCTGAAGTTTGCCAGCGTTGAGGAACTGAACGGGTGGCTCGAGGCCGAGTGCCTGCGCTGGGCGGCGATGCACCCACACCCCGAGCAAAAGGACATGACCGTTGCGCAGGTGCTGGAGGCTGAGCGGCCCGCGCTGCAGCCGATGCTGGCGCCGTTCGACGGCTTCCACGAGACCACCCATGCGGTTACCGGCACCTGCCTGATCAGCTTTGACCGCAACCGCTATTCGGTCATGGCCAAGGCGGCGCGGTGCGCGGTCCAGGTGCGCGCCTATGCCGACCGAATCGTCGTGCGGATGGGGGACGAGGTTGTCGCCGAAGACACGCGCCACTTCGGGCGCGACCGCACGATTTACGACCCCTGGCACTATCTGCCGGTGCTGGTGCACAAGCCGGGCGCACTGCGTAATGGCGCGCCATTCCAGGACTGGGTTCTGCCGCCTGCGCTGGCGCGATTGCGACGCAAGCTGGGCAGCAGCGACGAAGCCGATCGCCGGTTTGTGCGGGTTCTGGCCGCCATATCCACCGATGGACTGGACGCGGTAGAGGCCGCGATCAACGAAGCATTCGATACCGGCGCTGCCAGCGACGAAGTGATCCTCAACATCCTGCCGCGCCGCCGCGAACCACCACCGAATCAGCCGCTGAGTGTCGTGGTCGATCTCAAGCTCAAGCATCCGCCCCGCGCCGATTGCGCGATCTATGACACGTTGAAGGGTGAAGCGGTGCGAGGCCACAATGCAGCGGCATGAGATGATCGATGCGATGCGGGCTCTGGGTCTCAAGGGCATGGCGGGGGCCTTCGACGAGGCGGTGACCACCGGCATCCAACGCCAGCGCACCACGCCAGAGATCCTCACCGATCTGTTGCGCGCCGAAGCCGCGCATCGTCATGCCGCCTCGATCCGCTACCGCATGAGCGCCGCCAAGCTGCCGGTGATCAAGGACCTCGATGCCTTCGTGTTCGACGGCACACCGATCAACGAGGACCTGGTCCGCGCGTTGCACGCCGGATCATTCCTGCCCGGCAGGCGCAACATCGTGCTGGTCGGCGGCACCGGAACCGGCAAGACGCACCTCGCCATCGCCATTGCCTCCTAAGTGGTTCGCGCCGGCGCGCGTGGCCGCTACTTCAACACCGTCGATCTGGTCACCCGGCTCGAGGATGAAGCGCGCATCGGCAAGGCCGGCGCTCTCGCTGCCCAGCTGAGCCGCATCGAACTCGTCGTACTCGATGAACTGGGTTACCTGCCGTTCGCCCGTTCCGGCGGCCAGCTCTTGTTCCACCTGATGAGCAAGCTTTACGAAACGACCTCGGTGATCATCACCACCAACCTGGCATTCGGCGAGTGGCCCACGGTGTTCGGTGACCCCAAAATGACCACCGCGCTGCTCGACCGCACCACACATCATTGCGATATCATCGAGACCGGCAACGACAGCTGGCGCTTCAAACACCGCAACTGACCCGGCCCCAAACCCCGACAAAAATTTGCTTCGCGCTGGCGCTGCCTCCGGTCGGGCTACGCCCTCCCTAGGCCAGCGCCAGCGCGAAATCCGCGCCCCATATCAAGGCCACGCCATCGCGACAGGTGGTACCCTTTTGCACGCCGATAGTGGGTCCCGTTTGGACGCCGATTGACACAGTGTGACGTGCTCCCCTG
>NZ_LJHO01000024.1:0-28501 GCF_001295765.1 Novosphingobium sp. AAP1
AGACGGGCTAGCGCTTGATGATCTGGATTGGTCAGTCGCCCATGGGCTCCAGCGCCGTCTTCAGCTTGTCCCCGGCGCATCACCACCACGACACGTTCGATGACGGGAAGCGACCAGGCACCGCCTTAAGCACATCGACAGCCCCGTCACGATCCTGAATATCAGCCGTTTGGACCAGAACGGAAATCAGGAATCCAGAGGTGTCGGTGAGGATGTGAAGCTTGCAGCCGTTGATTTTTTACCCGCATCATAGCCGCTATGTCCCCCGGAATAGGTGGTTTTGACAATCTGACTGTCGATCACCCCCGCGCTGCGCGAGGGCTCGCGACCACCGGTCTCGAGCAGGCTCATGACCGACAGCGTGTTGATGGTCTCGAACAGACCGGCGTTGCGCCAGGCGTAAAAATACCGCCCGACCGTCGAAACCGGCGCGTAGCATTTGGGCAGCAAACGCCACGCGGAACCGGCTGACGCCAGATAGACCAACGCATTGACCACATGGCGCATGTCCGTCGTGCGGCGGCGACCGTCCGTCCTGGCCGGCGGGATAGAGGGCGCCAGCAAATCCCATTCCCGATCCTTCATGTCGGATGAATAACGCAGCGCTTTCCGGCTATGGTCTTCCCCAGCCGTATCAGTCCATGCCATGATCCAGGCCATCTCTTTGAAAAGATAACTAGATTATAAAATAAGCGTATTGCTTAGCAAATTTCGGATCGAGGTCTCAGTCGGACCCTATCAAATTTCAGCCATAATTAGGCTAAGGAAGCCACGAAGTGTGCTCCGTCACCGGGCATAACCGACCTTGGGCTGGCTTATGGGGATCACTACCGAGATCGAGCAGCTCACGCCCTTTCGCACCTTCGCTGCACGCTTCTTGCAATCCTCCAACGCTTTGGCATTGCTCGCCCAAACGCTAGCGGCTTCCCGCAAGGCCTGCCACCGCTGCGGATCGGACACCTGCAACATCCGCTCCCCAGCTGCCCAGCCATCACGCTGGAGAAGGCTGGCCGCACGCTCCTCCGGCCAGTGCCAGCTTTCAGGTACCGCTTTGTCGATGAAATCCGGAACAACCCAGCCCAGCAAGAAGCCGGCGATCACACCTGCTGCCGCTGCGATACCCAGCCAGCGCAGTTGCTGAAGCCCCCTCAGGATGGATTGCACGATCTTGTTGATCGTGAGGACGGTGCGATCCAGGTCAATCCGCGCAGCGCCGAAGTGCTGTCGTTCAACCTCACTGGCTTTGGCCGTCGCGTGATGGATCTGGCCGGCAATGGCCTCCGGCGTCAGTTGCAGCGCGGGCCTGCTGGCCAGCGTCTTGATAGCGTGGTTTGCTGCGTCCTGGCGCGCATGGATACGAGCCAGGTCCTCGGTGTAGTCCCGGCTGTGCAGTTCCTGCTGCCGCGCCGCAAAGCCTTCGACAGCGGCGATGAGAACGGCCAGCTTGTGCGTCATCGCCTCGAAGGCCACTTCGGGGCGGTCGAGGTCGGCCTGGGAGTTTGTGCGAGTGGCGGCAGCGTCAGTCACAGGCCCAGCCCCCGGTCACGCCCACGCTCAAGCGAATGGGTCAGTTGCTGGGCGATGGACCTGGTTCTGGCCGCTTCGGTAATGTCATGGCCACTGACGCCCGGCGACCATTCCCGCGACCACTGTTTGCCGATCAGCTGGCTGCCGCGCTTGCTGAGTGCATTGCCCAGTTCGTGGTCCTTCTCCAAGCCCTTGGCCATGGCGCGCATCTGGCCTTCCACCTGCTGGCGTGCCTCACGGTTGCTGGAGCCGCTGAGACTGCCACGCTGGGCCTGCAACTGCTGCCAGGACTCGACGAAGCGGTCGGCGCGCAGTTCGGGATTGGCGCGGATTTCGGCTTCGAGTTTCATAGCACGGATGGCACTGCCGATGCGGCCGGCGGCGGCCTCAGCCATGAGGCCAGGATTGCGCTGGAACGCGGTGTCGAGATCGCGCGCGCTGCCGCCAGGCAGCGCATCTAGCGCCTGAGCCGCACGGGCCTGCGCGGCCTTCTGGTATTCGAGCGCGGGGAGCTGCTGTCCGGTCATGCGGTCGATCTCCGCCGTGGCGCGGGCATAGCGCTCGACCGCCTGGTCGAGGCTGGGCCTGGTCTGGATGTGATGCGCTGCTGCCAGAGCGGGCTTGGTGTGTTCGTGGGTCGCCTGCTGGTCCTGGACCGACGGTCTGGCAAAGCTGGGCACGCTGAGCCGCAGCCCAGCAAAGCGTCCCTGCTTGCGTTCAGTTTGTTCTGTGCCGGCTGGTCGCTGTAAGGCCGGCTCGGCTTTGCGGTCCTGTTCCTGGCCAGTGTAGTCGCGCGCCATGTCCTTGGACCGGTCCCGCGACATGCGCTCGGCCAGCCGCTCACGGTCAGCATAGTCAGCCTTGGCGTAATGCAGCTCGACATGATCACGATGCCGTGAGAGCGCGACATAGGCGCCATGGCGATCGAGCCCTGGCGTTGCCAGAACATGGACCCGGTCGAGCGTGGCGCCTTGCGACTTGTGCACCGTGGCGGCGTAGCCGTGGGTGAGGTCGGCATAGTCCTTGTGGTCAAACGCCACAGTGCGGCCATCGTCGAGCCGCACGGCCATGCCGGTGCGATCAACCCGCTCGATGGTGCCCAACATACCATTCTTCACACCCAGTTCGCGTTCGTTGCGCAGGAACATGATGCGGTCCTGGTCGGCAAACAAGCGGGTGCCGCGGTTGGTCTCGACCGCCACATCGGCACCCAGTGTGCCATGATCGCGCAGGCGATCCCGGGCCTGCGCATTCAGTTCATCGCATTCTGCATTGGTGTGGGTGAGAATAAGCCGGCTGGCCTCGGGATGGGCCTGCCGATCGGCATCCCAGCGCGCGATCAAGGCATCGCGTGCCGATTCGCGGGTGGGTGATTCGACCACCAGCCCAGCGGCATGATAGGCCTTGATGGCCTCGCCAGTCCTTCCCGTGGCCAAGTGCCGCGTGGCCTCGCGCTGCCATTCCTCGGCCTGCCGGCGCACTTCGGTAATCTCGACGGCGCCATACTGCTCGGCCATGCTGCGGAAGGCAGCGCCCGCTTCAATCGCCTGGAGCTGCTGCGGATCACCAACCAGCACGACCTTGGCGCCTTGCTTCTCCGCTTCGCTGATCACGCGTTCCATCTGGCGCGTGCCGATCATCCCGGCCTCGTCGATCACGAGAATGGAATTGGGCCTCAGGGTCTCGCGTCCCTGCGCCCATTGATGCTCGAGACTGGCGATCGTGCGCGAGGCAATGCCCGAGCCGTTTTCCAGGTTCTCGGCGGCAATGCCGGACAGGGCAATGCCGCGCACCTCGTAGCCGGCTTTCTCCCAGGCCTCGCGCGCCACGCCAAGCATCGCGCTCTTGCCAGTGCCGGCATAGCCGATGACGCTGGCAAGACCCCCACGCCTGGTGACATGCTCGAGCGCATGGCGCTGCTCGACCGACAGCACCAGGCCACGCGCTTCGGCGCGGTCCAGCGCGGCGGCGAGATGGCGGTCAGGGACGGCATGATGCCACTGCGCGTCGAGCTTGGCCGTCGCACGTTCCAACCGCTGTTCGGTATCGAGCATGGCGCGCGAGGTGAAGCGCTCCTCGCCGCGTCCGTCAGGACCCAGTCGGACAAGATCGGGCGAGCCTCGCACCGCCGCCAGCACGGCGTCGAACTGGTCCTTCCCCTCGCTGTGGCGGTGCACGAAGGTGGCAAGGTCTCGTGCCGTGAATGTCGCCTGCTGGTGGGTGATGGCATCGAGCGCGATGCCGGGGTTTTCGAAGATCTTCTCGCCATTGCTCCGGGCGATGGCAAAATGCTCTTCCAGCCGCTCGCGGACCAGGCCTTCCTGCGCCATGCGCGCCGCGGCCGGACCGATCTTGTTCTGAGGCTCCAGGTCAATGCCCTGGGCCTCCAGACTGCGATGATCGATCCGCGCGTCGATATCGAGCTGGGCCAGCCGGCCATTAACGTGCTCGGCCCAGGCTTCGCGCCAGTGGGTGAGCAGCTCGGTCTTGTTCCACTCGCGCACTTTGGCGCCGAAGCCATCCGATCCAACTTCGCGCATGCTCAGCATCACATGGGCATGGGGCTTCGCGAGGCCGTCGGGTCCGACATCCCAGTGCACATTGAGATCGGCAACCATGCCCCGGCCGACGAATTCCTTTTGCACAAAGTCCCGCGCCAGTGCGATGCCATCGGCCTGGCTCATCTCACGCGGAATGGCGAACTCGATCTCGCGGGCCAGTTGCGCGTCCTTGCGCACCTCCACCGCTTCGACCTCGTTCCACAGCTTCTCCCGGTTGCGCCATTCTTCCGGCGCGCCTTCGGGCAACATGACTTCGCTGTGTACGACGCCGGTCTTGTTGGAGAAATCGTGGTGCCGGTCGAGCCGCTGATCATAGAGCCGATCGGCCGAGCGATAGGCAGCGGCGGCCACGGCGCTCGAGCCGGCACCGCGAGAAATGACTTTGGCCGAGAAGTGGTAGATCGCCATGGCGACGCACCGTGCGTCAGGTTCTGACGTTGAAAGAAAGGAGGTTCTTCAACTTCATGCTCCTGATGATCTCGTGGGGTGAGATGCCCCGCGCGTCATGTGACGCAGCACGCGACGACAAGCAGATGGGTGAGGTGAACCGGGTGCTTCCGGGGAGCCATAAATCAGCAGAACCCGTCAAAGCCGGACGGGCGGGAACTTCCGATCCCGTGAGCGGTCCGGCCAGCGAGCTTGCCATGGCAAGGGCAACCGAACCGATGGCGGACGCCTCGTCAGAATATGGAACTCGCCGACTCGGAAGTGGGCGGGTCGGTCGGCGGCGCAAGCCGCTGACCGGTGAAGCGTTGGTCCGCAGTGGTCGAATGTGGACTGGAGGCACGCGGCTCGCCGCGCGCCAGCCCCGGCATGGGTTTGCGTGGTGCCGGGGCCGGATTTCACACGGGGTATAGTCGGTGCCTACAGCAAGCGAGAGATCATTGGGGGAACCTGAGAACCTTGTCATCACTTCCGGCGCTTTCGGACGCCGGATGGCTGAAGCGACCAGCGACCGTGGTGAAGAGGGGCGGAGCCTTCGTAGTAGTCTGAGGACGAGAAAGCCGTTTACATGGCGAAGGAAGGCAGTGGATACGGCATGCAAGCAGGAGGCGGGCATATGCCCGGCGCGGTGAATACCGCGTTCGTCCTCGACATGCAGCGCAAGCTGTATCGGTGGAGTAACGAAGACCCACACAGGGTCTTCGACGATCTGTTCAATCTCGTATGCGACCGCAGAACCCTGTCCGAAGCCTGGCAAAAGCTCGCCCGCAATAGCGGCAGCCGGACACCGGGAACGGATGGAATGACGCGGCGCTCGGTCGAGCAGCGCGCCGGTGGCGCCGCAAGGCTCCTCGATGAAATACGCGAGGCGCTGCGCAACGGAACCTATGTCCCGCAACCAGTCAGGCAACGGCTCATCCCAAAGCCCGGCAAACCGGGGCAGTTCCGGCCACTCGGCATACCCACGCTGATCGATCGTGTGGTGCAAATGGCTTTGAAGCTGATTCTGGAACCCGTCTTCGAGGCGGACTTCTATCCGACCTCCTACGGGTTCCGGAGGGGACGCAGCACCCATGATGCTCTGGAACGCATCCAGAAATGTCTTCATCCGTCGAGCCGTGGATCCTCCGTCTACCGGTTCGTCGTCGAGGGCGACATCAAGGGCTGCTTCACCGCAATCGACCACCACGTCATGATGGGGCGCGTGCGACGGCGCATCAGCGACCGCAAGGTGCTGAGGCTGATCCACGCATTCCTGAAAGCGGGCATCATGGTCGAAGGGACTCTTCGTCATCCCGTCACCGGCTCGCCGCAAGGCGGGATCATCTCGCCGATGCTGTCGAACATTTATCTGACGGCACTCGACGAGCGGTACGGACGATGGTCCATCCATCCTCGTGAACCGGGTAAGCGGGCGGCGGCCCGCCGGCTGCTCGATCGCAAGAAGGGCAAGCCGACCTACTATCTGGTCAGATACGCGGACGACTTCGTCGTTCTCGTGGAAGGCACGCGGGAGGATGCGGAAGCGGAAAAGGCCGCGCTGGCGGAGTTCCTGAAAACGGAGCTTCGCATGGAGCTGTCGATGGAAAAGACCCGGGTCACCGACGTCAGGGAAGGCTTCGACTTCCTCGGCTATCGGGTGGCGCAGACCAAGGCGCTCCGCACAGGGCGTCTGGTCGGCAATCTCTTCATCCCGAAGGGCAAGCTGACCGATCTGCGCCACAGGCTCAAGGTCATGGTGAAGAGCATCCCGACCGGACGCCCCCTCGCCTATGTCGTCGACAAGCTCAACCCTATCCTGCTTGGGTGGCGGAACTACTACCGTTACGCCACACTGGCCTGTCGGGATTTCTCCCGGCTCGATAGATGGATATGGGAGCGCGTAGGGCGTTGGCTTCGGAAGAAGCACCGAAAGACGTCGTGGCGAACGCTGCGACATCGCTTCACCACCAACGCTCGGGGGCAACGGCTGCGATGGGCCGATGGGTCCAAACGGCTGCGCATCCTCCGGGAAGGAGGGACAATGCGATACCCACACCGCAGCATCGAGAAACCGAACGGATGGAATGCGGTCCAGAGGCGCGATCAACGCGAGAGCATGAAGGGCTTCTGGGACGCATTTGGTCGCCTCAATTGGGGTTGACGGCCACCCTCGCGTGTCCAAGCGCGCGAGCATGGAGAGCCGGATGCAGGGAAACTTGCACGTCCGGTTCGGCGAGAGGGATGAAGAGACTCGTCACTGTAAAGTGATGGAGCGCTTCATCCCTACTCTTCAGATACGCCTAAAAGCGCACGTCGGCACGACGTATAAGCGCGCCCTCAAAAGATTTCATCATTCTCGGGACGGCAGAATCCCATGAGGTTTCAGGGAATTGGCATTGATCGTCAAGGCCGATAACTGGGAGGCCGCACGGCGCAACAGACCGCCGTCACAGGACACCAGACATGCGCAAGCCCCGCAACTATGATGAGGACCTCAAAGCTCTCACCGCCAAAGCCAAGCAACTGAAAGCACGCAAGCAGAGCCAACTCGGCGAACTGGTCGAGGCAACTGGCGCCGACGCACTGACCATCGAGGAACTGGCGGGCGCGTTGCTCTCGATCGTCGCCATCTCTGATCCGCAACGACGGGAGGGATGGCGCATACGCGGCGCCGCGTTCTTTTCTGGCGAGCGGACCGAACACACGTCTGGCCAACGCGCTGGCGACAACGCGCAACCAGAAGCGCTGCACGACCAGCGCCCGCCATCGCCTGGCCCTGCAACAGGCGCGCCATGACACAAGGGCGTGGCAGGTGAAGCGGCGAGAGCGCACGCGGCAATTGATCGAACTCGGCGGGCTGATCGCCAAGGCGGGACTCGTTGAGCTGACCGATGATGATCGCGCCGTCATTCTCGGCCTGTTGATCGAGGCGGCGGCAAAGCTGCGTTCTGACGAGACTGGCACCCAACTCACGCTGTGGCGGCGGCGGGGACAGCGGGCATTTGCCGATGCCGGCGACGAAGTTTGAGCAACCGGCAACACCGCTTCCACCGTCCATCGCCAGCGCATTGCCCCGCGCCAGCCACGCCGTCATGGAGAAGGCATGGACGACAAGACCAAGACCCGCATTCTCGGCGTGATCGAACGCGCACCGCAGTGGCTTCGCAACGATCTGGCCGCCAAGGATCCGGCGGCATGCGCAAGGGCGGAAGAGGCGCTGGCCGCGATGCTCATCGATGCGATTGGAGAAAGTCAGGCGGCGGCCGACTGAACGGCCGCGCCAAGCAAGTAGCCACTTCGTGTCGGCACATCCTATAATGCAGCGGCACGTTGGCGGCAGATAGAAGTGCTGACGCCCGCACGGCTTGCTGAATGTCAGCCAAACGTCAGGCAGGATCCTGCTTGCTCAAATCACCATCCCGTACCGTAACCTTTGGCTGTCTTATAACAGGGGCGCCGAACCGATTCTAATCAACAGACAACACGGCTGTTTGGAGACGTCGTCGTTCGATCGGGCGACAAACGGATTGCTCTCCTAGACTGCTCCGCTGATCTCTTCCCGGTGTCACCACTTCGGAGGAAACCAATTCACAGACGCGCGCTATCTGCTAAAGCTTTTGCTGTACCGGCAGTCACAGGTTACGCGACACGTCTTGTGACTGCCGGTGCAACTGCGGACCGCAGGGCTCCCGTCAATTCGCGGCGAAGATTTCCAATGCGCTGAGCGATGGGGCCGGCGAGACGCGCAGGGCTTGAGAACGTCTGCCCGCCCGCAGCTTTGACAATGGGCTGGCCGGTCGAGAGCTTCCTACTTTCGTCGCCCAAAGCGGACGGAGCAGACCCGCTTTTCCATAATTCACGCAAAAACTTGGCGCGCGGATTGGCGTCTGGTATCGTGGGAACGCGCTGCGCAAAAGGCGGCGCCGGGACTGGTAATCCCGCCAATGGCTCAACTCGGAAAACATGGTTTTCCGGGGTGCCGCCGCGCATGTCCAAACCTTCGGGTTAAAGGCGGCGGCGCATGTCATTGGCATGTTACCAGCTCCGGCGGCTCCCGCGCGCAAACGTGCGGGAGCTCGGGGTCAGTCCGCGTGATGACCTGAGCCCTTCCGCTCCCCGCTTCTGACGCGGACCGGAGGTACATATGGACACGATCGTTCCTGCTACTTCATCCCACCTTGGCGCCCCCGCGCTTGGCGCAGCCATCATCAACTTGCCGAGCGAGAATTCTGAACTCGGTGCGCTGTGGCGGCGTTATGATGCTCAACCCGTCCGGCTCCTACGCACGCGCGAAGGCCGAGCGCTAAGCCTGGACCGTTATCAGCGCGCGGGCGAGTTCATGGGGTCGCTGGCCTCGCCCATGGCCGATGACACTGCCTATCTGTTCTACTCGGCCGGCATCGTCGCGCAGCTGGCGATGTCGTCGCATCTGCTCGACGTGGGTTTCCCAGACGCGTGGTGCGCCAAGTACATCGGCCTCCATGTCGATCGTTCCCTGGCCTACGCCAACGCCACTGGCTTCGGCTACGAGGACACGGACACCCAGCGGCTGATGGATGTGCTCTCGCCCTACTGGAAATGGAACGACCTCAGTCGGGCGCACGGCATCAAGCCTGACACCGGAGGCTTTGCCGCCCGCGAGGTTCGCGACATCATTACCGCGCTGGTGGACCATGTCGCCGAGGTGACCGGGCACGGCCGACGCAAGCAGCGCCGGGCGCCGTCCTGATCGGTCTCGCCGCGCGAGGCTGATTCGCGCGGCAAGATCGGTTGCGAGCAGTAGATCTCGTGATGCCGCTGACCTCGGCGGTTTTGCCAACCGCGCAGCCCCTGCGCGCAAAATTTTTTTGGTGTTCGTGCGAGATCGTGCCGGTGCGCTTCGGTATACCGGGCTGCGTGCTCGCGGCAGATGCCACATTCCCTGAATTCTCAGGCGCTTGCGCTTTTCCCGTAACGCCCCAATTCTACTCGTGGCCGGCCAATCCAACCCATCAAACTGGAAGGATGTGCCACATGAATACCGCCTCGCCCAATTCGTTCGTGCGTCTGCCCCAGGTGCTCAAGGAAACCGGGCTCTCGCGCGCGACGCTCTATCGCAAGGTCCAGGATGGGACCTTCCCCAAGCAGTCGCGCATTGCCACGCGCTGCGTGGGCTGGCGCCGCAGTGCGCTCGACCAGTGGCTGCAGAACCCGATGTTCTATTCCGTCGACGACTTTACCTGATGGGACCCACACAACGGTGCCGCCCAATGGCTAGCCATCGGGCGGCCTGAATTTTCACCACGGCCACCAGCGCTGCCACCAGTGCCCATAGACCGCGCGGGCCAGGGTGGAGAGGGCCTTGGCCAGTTCGGCCTGCACCGCCTCAACACTTATGCCATGGTACTGGGCCAGCTCGCCATAGCTGGCGCCCTCGAAGCGCACGGCGGCGAAGATCGCCCGCTGGCGCTTGGTCATGCGGCGCAAACCACGCTGGCCCCGCCGCCAGAACGCGCGGGGCGATATGGTCGGCAGGACGGGCGTACCCCATTCGGGCGGGAGGGGCGAGTTCATGGCCGGTCCTCCCCCCAGGCCAGCAGGAAGTCGGCCGCCTTGCTCGCTGCACTGGCCGCGCGGAAGATCGCCTTTTCGTCGGCGCACAGCACTTCGAGCCAGGCACCGATGTAATCGGCGTGCCGCACGGTCGGGACAATGCCCAGCGCCGCACAGGCAAAGGCACTGGCCATTTCCGCCACCATTTCCTCTTTTGCATAGGACGCAGAGCCAAACTTGCCTGTCTGGTCCCGGTCCAGCCGGGACGTGTGGCCTGTCGCATGACCGAGTTCGTGCAGGGCCGTGCGGAACCAGTTGATCGGCTCGAGGAAGGCAGCCTGGGGCGGCACTTGCACCACGTCATGGGTGGGGGAGTAGAAGGCTTCCCCGCCGCCGATGCGGAACGTCACCCCGCTGCCCTGGATCACGCGATCCGCACCAGCAATCGCCAGTTCGGGCGCAATCGGTGCCACCGGGGCAATCATGTCTTCGGGCAGGCCCTCGCACTGGTCGAGGTTGAACACGGTAAAGCGCTTGAGAAAGGCCACGGTGCGCGCTTCGCGGTCTTCGTCCCTGGCCTTGGCGGCTTCCTCACGCGGGGTGAAGCGATCGGCATAGCAGACCACCGTGCCCTTCTCGCCGCGCCGGACATGGCCCCCGGCTGCTTCGGCCTGGCGATAGGTCAGCCAGCGCTGCGAGGAAAAGCCCTGCTCGATCGCAGAGGTCCAGAGAATGAGAACATTTATTCCGGAATAGGTCCGGCCAGAACCGGCATTGTGGGGCAGCGTGCAGGGACAGCGGCTGGCGTCCCATGGCTGCACCCAGGGCAGGCGCCCGGCTTCGAGTTCGGCAATGATCCGGGACGTCACCTCGGCATAGAGGGACTGGCGTTCATTCGCGTTCACGGTGCTCATGATCTTCAAGCTCCTTAAACCGCCATGGCCCGGCGCCGGGGTGGCGAGGGGGCGGCAGGAGCGGACCGACAGCCCCGCATCAGGCGGCGGGGTGCATCCGAAGGAGCGCAACAGCGTGGAGCACCCGGCCCCGCGCAGCGGGCCGGGTTGCACCCCGTCGCGGCGGGGCTACAGGGCCGTGACGCCCCCCGTCACCCTGGAGCCGAGGCAAACACCGCCGCGCGCCCAATAAGCGCGGCGACAACCGGAGGGGAGCTGAAGGCGTACCGACAGGGCCGGCCAGATGGCCGGGCCAAGTGTCAGCGATCGTACCGGCTCTGCCGACGAGACGGCACCGCCGGCTCGGCTGGAACGCAGCGGAAGGAGAGCGCGGTCAGGCCGAGACGGCCTGAGACACAATCTGCACGACCATCAAAATTTCTTTTTCGCAGCCTAGCGTACAATCGGCGGCGCCGGCGCAATCAGGCGTAGATTCAGCGCTTTGGCACCGTTTTCGGCACTCTTGACGCCGACCGTAGACCAGCAAATCTCACAGCGAAGGAGCAAGACAACCAACCACAGCACAGGAAGACCACGCCATGACCGAACAGCCCCCGGACCGCATCCTGCGTCTCAATGCCGTGCTCGATCGCACCGGCCTGACCCGCGCCACCCTCTACCGCAAGATCCAGGCGGGCACGTTTCCCAGACAGGTCCGCATCGCCACGCGCTGCACCGGCTGGCGGGAATCCGCCATCCGAGAATGGATGCGCAATCCCATGTTCTATCGGGTCGACGAGGCCAGGTAGCGGTGCATTCCCAATGCGGCCTCCAACACCGGCGCGCGGCGGTGATCTGCCAAAAGCGGCCCATCGGGAATGCCGGGGATTGAGGACGATCCGGAAGGGCAGGTTACAAAATGCAAACGGCGGAAAGCTGCCGTTCCAACGCCGAAGCGCTGGGGGCAGCACCCGACCAAAGTCGGACTTCCGCAGATCTTCCAGTGATGACGGCTTTTGACCAACTCTGCCGTTCGATAAGCGGCTTGGGAAGGGCAGCAATTTTCCCAAGCGCGTTAAAATGGCCCCTCGCGGGACGCGAGGAGCCATCGAGTCAGATTTCGGTGTTTTCGGCTAAGGTGAGCGCGTCTTCCACGTCGATCCCGAGATAGCGCACCGTATTCTCGATCTTGCTATGACCGAGGAGGATCTTGACGGCGCGAAGGTTGCCGGTTGCCCGGTAGATTATTGATGCCTTCGTCCGGCGAAGTGAGTGCGTGCCGTACTCGTTTCGCATCAGACCGACCCCTGTCACCCATTCATCGACGAGCCGGGCATACTGTCGGGTGCTGAGATGCCCATTATGATCAACCCTGCTCGGAAAGATATAGTCGTCCACCGTGCCGCCCCGCCGCTCAAGCCAGGCCAGTAGACTGGCCCTAGCGTCTGGAAGCAGCTCGAATTGAACAGGCCGACCTGTTTTCTGCTGCATCACGATCGCACGCGTTCGAATTTGTCCGCCGCTGACAAGGTCGCCGATCTTCATCTGCACCAAGTCGCAGCCCCTGAGTTTGCTGTCGATCGCCAGATCGAACAGCGCTCGATCTCGCAAACGGCGGCGCTGATTTAGGTAAAATCGAATCTCCCAAATCTGCTTCGGTTTCAGTGCACGCTTAGCGCCAACGGCCCTTCCGGCATTCCAGACCTGGCGCTTGGTGGCGGTGAGTTCAGTTTCAGGCGATTCCATGATCGTTCTCCGATGGCCACAGTGGCCGCTCGAAGAACGCTTTGGCGCTCGATAAACAGGAAGACCCACGGCGCCTAGCGACCCCCTGAAGCCGTTCCCGTTCCCGCTTGAGTGGATGACCGGCACGAAACCGTCACAGATCCAGTGGGTCATGGCGTGCGTTGAGTTTTGTGAGCCGCTAACGCATGAGCCCGGCTGCCCGAAGTGCATCCTCAATTACTTTGCCCACTCCGCCGATTGCGGGCACGTCGATCAGCGGGCGCGCCGTCGGGACACCGGCACCTGGGGTCTCATTCACCGCGTTCGATCCAAATGTGAGAGCAAGGCTTTGTCTCGTAGGTGCCGCTTCGGCAGGTCTAACATGAACAGCATGCTTATCGCTACCCACTAAACCCCAGAATCGGCAGATGTGTCGTGTGGAGCAAATGCTGGCTTCGAGCATGTAGGCACCGCTCTTGCCGCAGCCGTTCTCGCCCGCTGTGTCGAGCGGCGTACCATGGCCCATGCCGGTGATGCTGTATTCCTCGATTACCTCATGGCCAGTGGCGTTGCACCAGACGCGCCTGGGATATCCATCGACGGCCTCGGTCCGCGCGGGATCGACACCGACCCCATGCAGAGCACGCCACTGGGCTATGATGGCGTCGGCGTTGTTGGGGTTCACCGTTGGGTCCGCGCTGCCATGCCAGATCGAGAGGGTAGGCCATGGACCCGGATGATCGGAGGCGCCGCGAACCAGCGCCGCAAGCTCCGCTTCACGCGGGACGCTGTGCCCGCGCATGCGATCAAAAGCTTGCGGGATCGTGCTCGCGCAGCCGTAGGGCAGGCCGGCGATGATCGCGCCGCCGGCGAACACCTCCGGATAGGTCGCCAGCATGACCGAGGCCATCGCCCCTCCCGCGGAGAGGCCTGTGACGAAGATGCGCGCCGGATCGATCGGGTGGGCACCGGCGACGGCGTCGATCATCTTACGGATCGAAAGCGCCTCGCCGGAACCACGGCGGCTGTCCTCCGGCGAGAACCAGTTGAAACACAGATTCGGGTTGTTACGCCGCTGCTGCTCAGGAAACAGGAGGGCAAAGCCGTACCGATCGGCCATCTCGGACCAGCCCGCCCCCACGTCGTAGCCAGCCGCCGTCTGGGTACAACCATGCATGACGACGACGAGGGCTGCTCCATCGCAGAGAGTTGGCGGTACATAGATATGGGCTTGGAGAGCCCCAGGGTTCGAGCCGAAATTCGGAAGGCTTTCGAGGCGGCCGCGGGGCACTGCACTCATATCGGCCGCATTACGCAGTGAAGCAAGCCGTGCTATAGTGTCGGAGAGTTTGCGCATGACAATCACCTTGGATGAAGATAGCCTGCGAAGGCGTGGTTATGACCATCTTGCCGCACCGCACAATGAATGGGGTGTCAGACCATTGATGCAAGGCACCCAAGTACTTCTTTCAGTCCGGTTGCGAAGAATCGTCCGAGTTTCCGACGCTGACAAGTCGGACCGGCGGTCGACACCCGCGCGGCTTCACCTCCAACCGGGGGACGTCAACGTGTCATCGAACAGGGCCGGCTTGCCGTAGGTGATCTCATGTTGTGCGATCTCAACCTGCGTTGCGAGGGCTGTCTTAGGACGATGGAGATTTTGTATGCGTAACCGAAACGGTCGTCCCTGGGTATCCACCCTCGGTCTCAACGGTCGCATGCAACTGACTGGCCAAAGCTTCGACGATGCTGGTGCCCAGGCCCGGCTTCGCATCGGCCAGCGTCTCGGGCGTGCCAATGCCGTTGTCGCTGACCGACAAGGTCCAGCCGACATCGTGCATGTGATAATCGACGAGAATCCTGCCATCGCGCCCTCCGGGAAACGCATGCTTGAGTGCATTGATGACCAGCTCGGTGACGATCAGCCCCAGGCTGACCGAGATGTCGGCATTCACGCTAGTGCCGTCGGCGGTGACCACGATCAACACCTTGTCATGATCGTGGATCATCGAGGCGCCCAGGCTTTTGCACAACTGGGTCAGATATTCACGCAGTTCTACCTCGCCCAACCTTGATGCCGCGAGTTGCTGCTGCAACGTCGCGATCGACATCACCCGATTGTGCGCATCGTGGAGATGCCCGCGCGCTTCGTCCGATTGCACCCGGCGCGCGCTCTGCATGAGCACGCTCGCAATGATCTGGAGGCTGTTGGCAACGCGGTGCTGAAGCTCCTGGAGCAGGATCGCCTTCTCGCGGAGCAAGTCATCCTTGAGCTTCACGCTGAGCCGGGCTTCGGTGACGTCGGAAATGGTCAGGAGCAGGCGGACATGATCCGCCTCGCCATAGTCGAGCTTCTGGGCGCCCAGAACGAGGCGCCGCGGCGGCGCCTCACCCTTGAGATCCATTTCGTAGGCTTCGATCCTGGCATGGCCCGAGAGGGTAGCGCCGAGCAGCGAACGAAGCTGGGGTACGTTCCACTCCCCCGCGCCGAGCGCAAACACCGACTGCCCGCTGACACGCGACGGATCGAGACCGAAAGCGCGGTAAAAGGATGTGCTTCCGGCGATGACGGTGAAGTCCCCGTCGAGCAACAACGCGGGCGCGGCGGAAGATGTCAGAATCGCCAGCGCGAGGCCGTAAGCGACATCAGGGTGGACGGGCGGATTCATGATGAAGGCCCCCTTTCCGGGGAAACCAGAAAGCCCGCGGTGATGAGGGCTGTATCCGGCAATCGCGAACAGCGCGCTTCTTTGAGGAGCGCATGAACTCGAAACCGCATCATAGCACGATTGCGCGCAAGCCCGGCATCTATTCGACGCCGGGCAGATGTCGCCGTCCCTGAACCCGGACAAGGCCGGTCCGGATCAGCCATTGGTTGCCGGCGCTGTCCCATAATAGTCGATCACGCGCCGACCATAGGTTTCGTCGAACACGGGCGCCGAATCCGGCCGGAAGCTGGGCGCGCCTTCCAGCAGGCGCTTGTCTATGGCCGCCACATATCCGCCCTCCGTCTCGCTGTAGTGAAACGCCGACCAGGGAATGGGGTGATAGCTCTGCCCCAATCCGAGAAATCCCCCGGTGGACACGATGACATAGGCGAGCTGTCCGGTCCGTTCATCCAGAATTAGCTTGGCGATCGTGCCCAGCTTGTCGCCATCGCGGCCCAGGACGGCCTTGCCGCGAATGTCGTCGGCGGAGGTCAGGACAACAGCGCCCACAGGCGCGGCCGGTGCTTCTGCATTGGTGGCCATGGCCTGGCTCCTTTCGGTAATAAAAAGGGGCGGCAAGCCCATGCGGCCGCCGCCCCCGGAAATGCATTCTCAGGCAAGGCTGTGCTTCAAATCGCGCATCTGGTCGTGCCCGGCCTTCACCGACACGAAAGCGTCGCGAATGACGTCACGCGTCGCGGGTTGAAGCTCGGCGTCCTTCGACGCCTTTTCGAACTTCGCCTTGATATGATCCTCGCCGCGTTCGACTTCGTCGATGATCGCCTTGTCGTTCTTGCCGGTGAGGGCCTGCTTGAGGTCCATGAAGCTGCGATGCGCCGCGCCCAGGAGGCTGGAGCTATCCTCCGGCTCTCCACCAAGGTTGCGCACTTCCGCCTGCAGGGTAGCGACGATCTGTCCGCGATCATGGACGAAACTGGTGAACAGCGTCGCAAAGCGCGTGCTCTTCGCGTCTTCGGCGGCGTCCTCGAAGCCTTTCAGGCTGTCGAGGGTCGTGGTGATCAGTCCGTTCAGAACCGAGATGTCATGCTGGTCGTTCATGTCCGTATCCTTTCCGATAGCGTCAGGAGCCGGGAGATCTGCATCTCCCGGCCCGTTGTGACGGTCAGTTTCCCGAGAGCGCCGAAGGCAGCAGCGCGCCGCCCTGCTGCAGCTGCTGCTCGATGATGTGCACGCCATTGCCGGCGACCTGTTTCAACGACTGGTCGGCGCCATCTTCGGCATATCCCTTGTACGTGGCCCAATTGCCCTGCTGAACCTGGGCGGACTGGGTGAGGTACAGGTTGTCGAACGAACTGCGCGGCGTGCCGCGAAGCATTTTGAGCATCGAGGCGCGCTCGGCCGACAAGCGCGTGGTGGGCTTGGCGATCTTGCGCTGATCGTTGTTCAGCGAGGCGAGCAGCGTCTGCTGGGAGGTTTGCGACTCCGAGATGATGCGCTGGGCATAGGCCTTTACATCGCTGCGCTGTGAGCGTGCGAGGCTGAGCCGGCTTGCCGCGATCTGAAACTGGTTGGCATCGGATGCGGCAGCCGAGAAGGCCGGAGCATCAAGGCCATGGACCGGCCCGACGCCTACATTCACGCTGGAATAGCTGCCGGTCATGGCAGGTGTGGCGGACTGGGCGGAGGTGACTGCGGGGACGGCGAGCATCGCCGTGCCGAGCAGGAGGGAGATCATTGTCAGTTTCATGGTAGTGTTCCTTGCAGGCGCAATCCCACCGGTCATGCCGGTAGAAAAGCCACGCCCGCTCTTTGGCAGGAAGCGCACCTTCCAAGATGGACAGGTATCGCTTGGAGCTATCTGACAACGATCAAAAGTGGATATCGTTGCGTCCATCCCTTCAATATTTGCATAAATATCTGCTTACATCTGACAACCGTGACAAATATTAGGATAAATATTTCATATGTTAAATATTTAACGGGTTGTGGAACGATTATATCGGATCGACCGTTCGCATAATTCCGGTTGCGATATGTCGATAAGGCCCGATCGTCTTCTGGATCACAGGAGAATGATTATGGGAATTATCATGTGGCTCATCGTCGGCGGCGTGATCGGCTGGCTCGCCAGCGTGATCATGCGCACGGACGGCCAGCAGGGCATCATCCTCAATATCGTGGTGGGCATCGTCGGCTCCTTCATCGGCGGCCTGATTTTCGCCAAGGGCGACATCAACAACGCGCCGCTCACCGTCACGACGTTCCTGGTCTCGCTCGCCGGGGCCATCGTACTGCTCGCGATCGTCAACCTGATCCGCCGCGGATCGCTACGCTGAGCTTCTCATCCATGGGGCTGTCGCGGCGATGCGGCGCCGGCGTTGAAGTCCTTTGAGCACGCTCACCATCCGGCATCGCACGTCCTATTATTACCGGCAGCCGGTGCAACTTGGTCCCCACCGGCTGATGCTGCGCCCGCGCGAAGGGCATGACATCGACCTTGCGTCCTTCGATCTAGACATCACGCCCGATGCCGGCATTTCCTGGGCGCGTGACGTGGCGGGCAATGCGGTTGCGACGGCGATCTTTCCATCCATCACCGACCGCCTGGTCATCGAAAGCCGGTCGGTTCTCCGCGTCGGCGCGGTGGCGTGGCCGGTGTTCGCCATTTCCGCGTCGGCGATCGCCTATCCGTTTCGATACAGCGACGACGAATGGACGGACCTCGGCAGCCTGGCCGTCATGCAGTATCCGGACGCGAACCACCGGCTGCACGACTGGGCGCAAGGGTTCGTGCGCGGGAACCCGACCGACACGCTGGCCCTGCTCAAGGACCTGAGCGCGGGTGTTCCCAGCTGGATCGCCTATCAGGCGCGAGACGATGAAGGCACCCAGTCCCCCGTGGAGACGCTGAATCGCGGCGGGGGATCCTGCCGCGATTTCGCGGTGCTTTTCGTCGAGGCGGCGCGCAGCCTCGGCTTCGGCGCGCGGATCGTCTCGGGCTATCTCGACAACCGGGCGGAAACCCTCGTCGGCCAGGATGCGGCCGGGTCCACGCACGCCTGGGCGGAGGTCTTTGTACCCGGTGCTGGCTGGATCACCTTCGACCCAACCAACCGCAGCGTTGGTGGTTTCAACCTTGTGCCTGTCGCGACCGGTCGCGCCATGCACCAGATCGCACCGGTCAGCGGCAGCTATGCGGGGCCAGCGAAAATGCTGGACCATATGAGCGTGGAAGTCGAACTGCGCTGACCAGCCATGCGCAGTGGATAAGAGCGTATCTTGCCAAATGGGCTCTCCGCCTATGGTATTTCGCCTTTGCACACCCCATATCGAAGTTACCGCACTCCAAATGCCCAGGGCTCGAATGCGGCCGAGAGACAGTTCGCGCTCCCGCTCGTTGACGGAGACGAACGATGTCCTTTTTATCCAGTAGCATAACGAGTACGGACAGAGCGGAACTTCCACTCAATCTTCCCATGATCCCGCAATCCAGTGGTGCGCAGGGTGACGCCGCGCGATCCCTGCGTGAGGACAATTGGGAGAATGAGGGCGGTCACGTCGCCGGAGCGAAGTTCCCGACCGCAACCCCCGCGCTTTCCGCCAGCGATGTCGAGACGCTCGAAGCTCAGGTTCGTTGCATGGAAAGCAAGCTGGCCAGCGATTTTGCCGATGGGCGGGTAGGGACGCGTTACAACACCTATGCACATCGCTCACGCGTCCTTCGCCAGCAAAAGGCCAAGCTTGAAGCAGCGTGGGCCAGTGTTCAGTCGCAGGAGCAACCAGGATGAACGATCCTTCTGAACTGGAGGGAGCCGCTGCGGCCGAGCAGATGGCTCATTACGAGATCACTCGCGTTCCGGTCGATCAGTATCGTTACAAGGATTATCGCTACTCGAAGCTGAGCGACGCAATTGCTCAGGCCAGACGTGACGGGAAACCCTCCTGATCTTGGCCACCAAGGCATCGAAGCTTTTGAAAGGACGTTCCATGGAGCTTTCATCGACCTTTTGCCGGATGCAGGAGAATGTCCAGCGCGATCGCGCGACCAATGCGGTGTTGGAGAACATCCGCCGCGTGGCCGAGAAAGCGGCCAACGCATGGGGCGCCGTGGCCCTTGCCGCCGAACAACGCGAAGCATGTCGCGAACGAACGCGCATCATTGCGGACATGGCCGCTCTTCAAAATGAGAGGATACCCAGCGAAGAGGACAGGCTGCTCAGCGAAAACCCGGACAGGGGGTTCGAAAGCCGCTAAATTGAGCCACCAAAAATCGGAGGAGATCAATCGCTTGTACGTTAGCATCCTGTGACCGGCGATCACGGCATGCAGGCATGCCGTTCCTGAATACTACAACCCTTAGGCCGCAGTTTGAAGAGGGCGAGATGATCGATCCCGCAAATCCAGGCCTGCCGCACGAGTTTGCCGACCGAATAACAAAGCCGTTCACGCAGTTCCTCAGGGTCGAGGCCGCAGCCGGGGGATTGTTGCTGGTCGCTACGATAGTCGCATTGAGCGTCGCGAATACGACTTGGTCTGGGCAATTCCTGGCCTTCTGGGAGATGCAGATCGGCCTGCAGATCGGCTCGTTGGACTTTCCCCGTTCAACGGGGCACTGGATCAACGACGGATTGATGACCTTCTTTTTCTTCGTGGTGTCCCTGGAGATGAAGCGCGAGTTCGCTCTGGGCGAATTGCGAAACCTGCGAACGGCGGTCCTTCCTTTCGCAGCTGCGCTGGGCGGCATGATGGTGCCTGCTTCGATCTACATTGCGATTCTGGCCGGAAAAGCCGGCACGCACGGCTGGGGAACGGTGATGGCGACCGATACGGCGTTCGTCATCGGGGGACTTGCGCTCTTTGGTTCGCGCGTTCCCCACAGCTTGCGCCTGTTTCTCATAGCCTTGGCGATCTTTGATGACATCGGCGCCATCCTGGTCGTGGCGATTGGTTACGGAAACGCCTTGAATTTCGTCGCAATCGGTCTTGCGTTTATGGTCCTGAGTGTAATCGTCATCGCCGCTCGTCTGGGCATCCGAAGCATCCCGATATACTTTTTCTTCGGAGCCGCGTTTTGGCTGTGCCTTGACGCCTCCGGCATCCACGCGACGATCGCCGGTGTCATACTCGGGCTAATGACCCCGGCGCGAATCTGGGTGGGTGTGCCGCGTCTGCGCGCCATCCTCGGGAACGTCCTGGAACCGCGCGATCATGAGTGGAGTGGCGACACATCAGATCGCCGCGAACTTGTAGAAGCGGGCCGAGCTATCAGTGAGTCCCTATCGCCGTTGGAGCGGTTGGACATGATGCTGCACCCCTGGGTGGGGTTCGCGATCATGCCTCTCTTCGCCCTGGCCAATGCGGGGGTCGCGTTTTCGACGTCCGACATCCAACCTGTCACAGTCGCGATCTTTGTCGCGCTGGTCTTCGGCAAGCCCATAGGCGTTCTGCTCTTCAGCTGGCTGGCGCTGCGTTCGGACCTTGCAACGCTCGGAGCAGGCCTGAACTGGTCTTTCCTTACAGCCAGCAGCTTATTGACCGGGATAGGCTTCACTATGTCCTTTTTCATTGCGAACCTCGCTTATCCTTCGACGCTGCTGGTTGCGGCGAAGCTGGGAATTCTTCTTGCCTCGCTCGCATCGGCTGTCGTGGGCCTGTTGGCCGTTTATTGGGTGACGCGGCACAAACGAGGGAATGCCTAGTGACCATCCAACGATAAGTTCGGGCAGGGAGCTAGACTCTTTGGTCGGCGGCATCTTTGCCGGCTATGGCTATAGGATCATGCCCCAGATGATGGTCGACGAAGAGGCGCGTTTTAGCGTCGGCACGGATGATGCCATGTCGGCGGTGCCGCTAGTGGCAGTGAGACCAACTTCAGTCTACTAAAAATGATATTCGAAGTAGCCTCAAGCGGCTGCTCTTGCCGCAAGCCGTCATTCAAGCGACGAGCGGAGAATGGCGGCTTCGTCGAAGGGTTTCGGGCGCCGGCAGGCGTACGAAAGTCTTACAAGTATGACCCGCGGTGAGGCTCGCACACGTCTATGGGTAAAAGGGCTTTGGTGTGGATTGGGGTGACTGAAGCAAGCCCACCGGCCAGCCCGTGATGGGCGGAACAGCATGGAAGTCAGATGACCATTGTGCTCGAAGCGCCGCTGATCCTGCTGGCGATGAGCCCAGTTTTGACTGTGCTGGCGGCGTCGACACACCTATCCCCATTGGCCGAGGCGCAACGTTCACGGCCATCATGCAGGGTAAGCCATGCCTGATCATGGCGTGTTCTTTCGGGTCGGCGGCGCCGATTGCGGCGGAGCGCGGGGCTGGCACCAGCGGGCGAACGTTTCGATGATGGTCATGTGCCCGCCGCAACATGGGCATGGCGGGCGATGATCGGTCGGTACGTCGGGGTCGGTGTCGGTCTCTTCAATCTGCGCGGCGACGCCAAGCAGCCTGCGGGCCAGCGCCATGGCCTCCTTGTGGGTTGAACTGGCAAGCAGGCCGTAATGCCGGATGCGGTGGAAGCCGCGCGGCAGGACGTGGATCAGAAAGCGGCGGATGAACTCGTCGGCTGCCAGCGTCATGACCTGCTGGCGCTTGCCACCGTCGCGGCGATAATCCTTGTACCGGAACGTCACGCCGGTCTCGTCGAACCCGATGAGCCGCCGGTTCGAAATGGCAACGCGGTGCGTGTAGCGCGAGAGATAGGCCAGCACCGCCTGCGGGCCGGCAAAGGGCGGCTTGGCATAGACCACCCAGCGCTTCTTCCGGATGGGCGACAGATGCCGCAGGAAGGCCTTGCGCTGTGCGAGGCCAGCCAAGGTGCCGAAGAAGCCGAGCCTTCCCGCGTCGAACAACGCCAAGAGGCGCGTGAGGAACAGCCGGCGGAACAAGGCCCCCAGCACGCGCACAGGCAGCAGGAATGCGGGGCGCGACGAGATCCAGCGCGTGCCCCCGAGCGCGATGCCGCCGCCGGGCACGATCATGTGCACATGCGGATGGTGCGTCAGCGCCGATCCCCAGGTGTGAAGCACGGCGGTGATGCCGATACGTGCGCCCAGGTGCTTGGGATCGGCGGCGATGGTCAGCATCGTGTCCGCGGCAGCGCGGAACAGCAGGTCATAGACCACCGCCTTGTTCTGCCAGGCAATGTCGGCGATCTCGGCGGGCACGGTAAACACCACGTGGAAGTAGCCGACCGGCAACAGATCGGCCTCACGCGCGGCCAGCCAGGTACGTGCGGCGGCGCCCTGGCACTTGGGACAGTGCCGGTTGCGGCACGAGTTATAGGCGATCCGCCAGTGCCCGCAGTCGTCGCAGGCCTCGACGTGACCGCCCAGCGCGGCGGTGCGGCAATTCTCGATGGCCGTCATGACCTTGAGCTGGCCGAGGCTGAGATGCCCGGCGTGGGCCGCCCGATAGGCGGGCCCGGCGCTACGGAAGATATCGGCGACCTCGAGCGAGGTGCGCACCGGCTCAGCCGGGAGGAGCCACCTGCGGCTCGAGCAGCGTCGTCAACTTGTCCAGCGGACTGATGACCGCGCGCACCGTTCGGGTTGCGACCGTGGTGTAGAAAGCGGTGGTCTCGAGGTTCGCATGCCCGAGCAGCGCCTGAATGATCCGAATATCGACGCCGTCTTCCAGCAGATGCGTCGCGAAGCTGTGGCGCAGGGTATGTGGGCCGACACGCTTTTTGATACCCGCAGCTTCGGCAGCATCGACAACGATCCGATGGAGCTGCCTGGTGCTGAGCGGCTTGAGATTGTGCATGCCTGGGAACAGCCAGCCATCGGCATGCATGACGCCTTGCTTGCTGCCGACCGTCCACCACTCGCGCAAAAGGGCAAGAAGGTCAGCGGGCAGGAGCGCATTGCGATAGCGCCCGCCTTTACCGCGCTCCACGCGCAGGAGCATGCGCTTGCTGTCGACATCGCGGACCTTCAGCATCGTGACTTCGGCAGCGCGCAAGCCAGCACCATACGCAACGGACAGTGCAGCCTTGTGCTTCAGGCAGTTGGTCGCGCCGAGGAGAAGCACGACCTCGTCGCGGCTGAGGACAATGGGCAAGGAGCGCGGATTCTTGACCGTATAGAGCTTGCGGGACAGATCCGGGCGATCAATCGTGTGAGTGAAAAAGAAACGCAGCGCAGAAACGATGCTGTTCATGGTCGGGATGCCAACACCCGCCTCGCGCTGTTCGACCTGGAATTGCCTGAGTTCTTCTGCCGTCGCGGTATCGGGGGGACGCCCAAGATATGTGGCGAACCTCGCGACATGCCGCACGTAATCGAACTGGGTCTTCCGCGTGAACCGGCGCATGTTCATGTCTTCGATCATGCGCTGACGCAGTGAAGTGACGGGGGCATCAGACTGAACATTGGTCATGGTACGACTCCTCGGTTGAAAGGAGCCGCAATCGTCTGCCTACATGGCCCACACCTCAACTTAGACCAAGACCGCCGATTACTGGCCAGACCTCAAGGCAGGCACCACTCCCGCGCCAGCGGGTTCGTACAAGTCCCAGCCCTCGTCATTCAATAGCCCCACGGCGACGGTGAACGAACGACGGGTTCCGACGCAACAGACTGGGTCCCTGAACGTCCGGAATTAAGGCGGCAGCCACCCGAGCTTAACGCGGGCGCGCTGACGGCGACTTTCGCCATCCACGCACAAAAATCTGCCGTTCCGGACTTGGTGCTCATGGCGGTATTAAATCGGCTTGACCTGTGACTATGGCTAGCATCTAAATTCGCCATGACCGACGAAGATGAAGAACGCTGGTGTGCCGAGCAACGATCCAATGTTGTGACTTATCTTGCTGGCGAGAAGTGCGCCTCGACAAGTGTGGGCGAATGGCCTGCTTGGTACATGCCGCCGATGCTGTCGGTTTGGGCTGTTGAAAGCGCAGAACATCCCGGTTCGGTCGGATGGTGGGCTGTATCAGGTGATTTGCCAACGGACTACACGGAATGTCGCGGCGAGCGACACCCACGACAAGGTTTGCGTGACATCGGGCAGCGTTGGCAGATTGCAGCGGAAAAATGGCTAAAGGGCGAGACTTTCGACAGCTGGCAATTGGGGAACGGCAAGTGCCACACAGAGTTGGCTCCTCTTCTCGCAGCTCGCGCGAAAGCACTTCTGGAGATTGTTGCGGATGATGAGAATTGGGATGAGTAAATAATATCCGCCCCCCAATTTGGGGCCATCAGGGCTATTCGGGGCGCGCGCAGAACTGGTCAATCGTTGGCTCGCCCCTTTTGATGAACGAAAGCAAGGTTTCGTAGTCGGCATCCAGCCCAGCGAATGTCTGGATTGGCGGCGATGCTGGAAACAAGCAGGGCAAGAGTTTGGCTGCAAGCCGGACCGGTCTTTTCGGATTGAACCATCACATCGATGAAAAAAGATTCACGCCGTTCGGTTGTCTATGCTGGCGTCTTCGAGCGTACCAGCTTCATCGGAGGGCCGCCCTCGATAATGGTGCAGCTCGAAAAATCCGGTGCGAATTTACAGGTGATGCCCATCGTTTCGGACCGGAAGCTGACGGGCGACAAGGCCATCAGCCGCTCGAAGGCCGGGGCTCCGGCGAGCCTGCCAAACAAGCCTTCCGGGCGCGCTTCGAAATCGACCTTGAGCCCACCGCCCTCGAAATGGCCGGCCGCTCTGGAAAGCTCGGCGAGCGACAGCGTCTTTTCCCCGGTTGCGGGGGCTGCGATCTCCGGCCAGCCATAATCGGTCGCGACGGCACGCACGACGTCTGCGGTCAGGCGTCGGCCATCTCCGCCATTGGTCATAACCACGATGCCTTCGCCTTTCCCGCGATAGGCGATCATGAAGGATTCGAACCCCGGATTGACGCCATCATGGCCAAAGCGCGGAGCCTCGTCGGGATAGAGCGCCAGCCCGAGGCCCCAATTGTCCTTGACCGGTGTCATCATCTCCCGCGTCATCGCTGGCGAAAGGCGATGCCCGTTATCACCTGCGGCAGAGGCCTGCAGATCGATCAACACGCGCGCCAGGTCGCTCGCGCTGGTCCACAAGCCCGCCGGTGCGAGCTGGGGCATGACCGCGTAATGGCCCGCAATCGTTTTGCCCCAGGCCGAACCAAACGCCATGTCGGCCCGGATTTTCGGCGATGGCGGCATGGCAAAGGCGCTGCGCGTCATGCCGAGCGGACCGAGCACCTCGCGCTGGGCAAGTTCGGCGAAAGGCATGCCGCTGACGTCCGAAAGGGCCAGTTGTGCCACCATGTAGCCGCCGCCCGAATATTCAAACTGGCCACCTGCGGGCAGCACGCTGCGCACGGGCTGGTTGTCCGCAGGTGGCAACCCGTCCAGAATCTGGACGACCGTGGGGAGCACATCGCCGGGCCGATATGCCTGATCGAAGCCATGGACGCCAAGACCGGCCGTGTGGCTGAGCAACTGGCGCAGGGTGATGCCATGCGGCGCCAGCTTGTCGTCCTTCGGCATCTGCCACGAGCGAAGCGCCTCGTTGATGTTGCGATCCAGCCCGATCTTGCCTTGCTCAACCAGCCGCAATGCGATGATTGCTGTGATGACCTTGCTGATGGAGGCGGCCTGGAAGGTGGTGTTCGGGGTGACCGGCGCGCAGCTTTCAAGATCGCGCAGGCCCCAGCCGCGCGCCCAGGCGATCTTGCCCTCATGGATCACCGCGACGCTGATTCCCGGCACATCGTACCGGCGCATGTCCTCGACGAGCGTGAGCGGCTGCTCGCCCGGCCTGATGACCGCCGGACGCAAGCTGGTTTCGACATAGGCGGTGTGCGCATTGCTGGGTCCGCCGATGGCGATGGAAGGCGCGGCACACGCCTTGGGCGCAGCTTGCGCGATGGCGGGGTAGGCGGCGATCGTGCCCAGCAACAGGGCGCAAAAGGTCATTCGTGCTTGCGGCATCGTCTGGGTCTCCAGCGTCGGGGGAAGGGAGGCGCGGCTCCCCGAGCATGACAGCGTTACGAAGGCGGCAGGCTGAGATCTTCGTGCCACCGGCAAAGGCCGGCGATCAGCCCCAGTTCGATCCCCAGCACCACGGCCAGCGTGATGGCCTGGCTGACGTCGAGGAACATGCAGCCCATAAACAGGATCAAGGTCGTGATCGCGGCCAGATTGGCGACGCCGGTCGAGGTCGCGCGCCGCCAGTCGCGCTCAAGCATCAGCCAGGCGAGACGCAACTGTCCCCCTCCGGACAGCAGCAGCAGCAAGCTCAGCGAGGGTGCAACCACCCGATAGGCGCCGCCAATGATAAGCTTTTGCGCGACGGCCATGCCGGCACCCGGTCCGCCCTTGCCGCCGAACAGATGCGGCAGGCCAAGCAGCGCGGCGCTGATTTCCATGGCCGCGATGGGGACCATCACGGCGATTGCCAGCGTGTAATTGGTCAGGACGAACCGCCCTTCCTGCGCCATCGGCATCTGGCGCAAGGCGCCGATCAGGCATCCGATCGCGAAACTCAACCCGCGTCCGTCCTCGGCGGCGATATCGAACTCCTCCCACATCGCCTGCGCCCATTCACGCCGGGCTTCTCCAAGACACTGGCAGGCCAACGTCATCAACGCGCGGGAGAAGGCAATCATCATATCCCGGCGGCCCTGGGTGAGAGTGGGGCAGCGCCGGGCGCAAGCTCCTGCATCAGCGCGTAGCCTTTGGCGGTCAGGCGGTAGGCGTGGCGTGCTGGGCGGCCGGGCTGAACGGGCTCGCGCCATTCCGCTTCGACCAGCCCCTGGTCGGTCATCCGCATCAGCAGCGGATAGAGCGTGCCCGAGAGCAGGCCTGTTTCCTTCATCAGATCATAGCCGTGGTGCCACTGCCGGTCCGACAGGGCCTGCAGCAGGGAGGTCATCTGCTTTGAAGGGCGACGGTTTCGTATCATTCGCTATGATCAACATATGTAGATTTAAGAGTCAAGCGCTGTTGAACTGCTCGGGGAGACGAAGGTGCTGGCAGGCAAACCATGGCCGACGGCGTTGAAAAATGTCAATCAAGGGGTGCACAACCTGACTGAACGAATGGTCAGTTTCGACGATCAAGATCGAGATACTGGACGGCCGTTTTTAGGGCGGGAACCGCCCCCCCCCTTTCGTCATGATGGGGTTACAGTAACCGATCGCTGATCCGCATTCTGCCAGCAGGCGCATGTCAGGCCGTTCGAGCCCTCTCGAAACCTTCAACGTGGAGGGTGCCGTTTTGCTTCAAGAAGCCAAACACGTGATCGGCCCACTCCTGCAACATGCGCCGGCGCGGTGACAGGTACAACGCGCTGTTGTAGGCGCTGCGGACATCATCGCGGTCGGTGTGGGCAAGTGCCATCTCGATCCAATCGGCACGATAGCACTCGGCTTCATTGGCCCAGGTGGAGGCCAGACCGCGGAAGCCATGGACTGTCTGTCGACCGCGATATCCCATGCGGTAACAACCGTAGATCATGGTGTTCTGAGAAATGGGCTGGCCCAGCTTGTCACCGCCGAAGACGTAACCACTCGTCGAATAGATCCTGACGTCGCTGAGCAACGACACGACCTGACGCGACAGCGGCACAAGGTGCTCGCGTTCCATCTTCATCCGCGCCGCGGGCACGCGCCACAGCGGCTCGGGCCCATCGAGTTGCTCGAACTCGTCCCAGCGCGCAAGGCGGGTCTCGTTGGTCCGGGCCCAGGTCAACAGCGTGAACAGCAACGCCGCACGGGTTACGGCGCGACGGCGCGGATTCTCCTCGCCGTCATAGCTGTCGATTGCCCGAACCAGCGCAGGCAGCTCCTGCAGCCCCACCCGCGCCATGTGCCGGACGCGCGGCTTCGGCTTTAACAGATCAGACAGATATGCCGCCGGATCCTGATCAGCCCAGCCTTGCGGGATCGCGAAGCGATAGATTTGACTGACGTGCTGCTTGATACGCCGGCTTACGTCGAGCGCGCCGCGCGCTTCCACGGCCCGAACCATGGCCAGCACGTCGGCACTGGTGATCGACCGCAGCGGCCGATTGCCGAGCACGGGGAACGCATCACGCTCAAGTCGTGTCATCAGTCGCTTGGCGTGGCCTTCGTCGAGATTGCCCTCGCGGTTCTCATGCCAGGCCCGCGCCGCCTGCTCGAACGTCTTGCCGGCTGGCGACTTGTTGCTGGCGCCAGGGTCCCTCCCTTGCCCCAGCGCCACCCTAGCTTCGG
>NZ_LJHO01000025.1:0-19898 GCF_001295765.1 Novosphingobium sp. AAP1
GAGACCCAAACGGTAACCCCAGGCACCGACTTTGCCGATAAATTCGGCTGGTAAGGCCAGCGAGGTGCGGCTTACCGACCCGTGTGAGCCTTCATCTCACGCCAGGCGCTAGGACTAGACCTCCTTGAAATATCCATTCCCAAAGCAGCCATTCTGGTGGAAAATAAGCATGTTCCCCTTGGAGGAGATTAGTCTCTGTCGGATTTGCGGTAATCAATTTTCAAAAACTGTATCAAAATCAGACATTTCATGCACTACGTATAATACCTTATCGGTGATATCCAATATGAATGTTTAAAGGGACGCATAGGAGGTGCTCATGAAGATTTCAGGAAAGTTGGCCCTGGCCGCAGTGATGTTAGTTATCTGCTCGCCTGTCACGGCAGATGCGCAGCAGATTTCTTCATATGATTCCGCTACGATGAGAATCGAGAAACCTGTAAAAAATTCAGAAAATGATACATATGGCAGTTCGTCATCGCCTAAGAAATCACAAGAAAAGACGTCCGGTAGTGGCTCTAAGAAAAGCTTCTTTGGACTATTTTCTCTGCTATTCGTCAGTATAATGTAATCTGATGATTTTCTGTATTTATTGCAGTTTTTAACGCTCAGCGTTGGCCGCATGGGCGCGATCACGGGGCTTGGGCGACCAGGTGCGCGTTGTGAAATGACGAACTTTTATGATTCGTCCGATCAACGAGCAAAAGCTGCTCGCTGCCGCCCTATGGGTTGTGGTCCCATGGGAGCGTGGGCAATCGGCGGGCGAGCTACCGCGCTGGTTTTTGCCGAGTTCCGCGGCCGTGCTCAGAGAGTCGGTTCGAGGTCGGCTTAGGCAACGTTTCCGCTGCAACAGCAGATGGTTGTGCGGTTAGCGGCGAAGGCGAGGGACAATCCATCGCGCCACATCTCGTTAAAGGCAGGCAAACTTTGGAGCAATCCGTCGCCGCGTCGAAGTCAGGCGCCTCCTGACAGAAGGTGCGGCGTCATTTGTCGTTACGGACGCCCGTTACGATGTTGCAGCAGATCAGCTCGGCCGTGACCAACTCGCGCTTATAGGCGATAAGGTCGTCGGTTTCGTCGATGGCGATGACATCGGTTCCTTTCGTCGTCAGGATAGCAAATTCGCTGTCTGTGACGTCAGTCTCCAGCGTACGACGGAGGGACGCCCACCAGCGAGCGAGCCGCCGCAGCAGCTTATGGGCTGGGGCAGCGACGGTCAGGAATTTCGGGTGTGGGCGGGGGTAATGGGTAAATAGCAGGCGCACTATGGCCTGCCGCAGCGGGGGGGGGGCTGGTGATTCCGGTCGAGTGTCGACGCAGCGTTGGGGTAGTGCGCAATAGCGGGCGGCGTTCGAGGCCCCGGGGAGCTACCGATGAACAGCCTGTCGCGGTGGAAAGTCGATGGGTTGCTCCGCCAACCGCCCCCGAGCGGACTAGATATCCCGAGGCATGCAGCATCTCGCGCAGATCACTTGATTTGTGCCCCCGACTTCGGTGGCGCCGGTAGGAATGGCTGGGAGATTTCCTGCTCAGCATCTGACAGTTCGGTCGGCTAACGCTTGGCGCGTTTGCCATCTCCAACCATCCCTTGACGGTTCGCTCTGGACCACATCCCAAGCTTGAATCCCACCAACCGCTTGCACTTAGCGCATTATCAGGCCAACTTTTAGGCCTCATCCTGTTGCAGTGAATGAGATGGGTTGGCGCGGTTCTTCTGGATAAGACTCTTTCAGAAGCTAAGTCCCGCATCGATGGCCAGCGTCATAAGGGCCTTCCCGCAAACGCCCGCCGTCAGCGTGGGAGCCAATTGTGTCACTCAGCTTGGCCGCGTGAAAATTGTGCTTTGAATTTATTTAAAATATTGAATTGTAACAATATTTTAAATTTTCCAAAGACTCGACCAAATTGGTGATAAAAGTTAAGACGTGGTAAATAGCGCGGTGGGAGTTGTGGCCCTCCATTTCCGGCGAAGCTCATAATTGTAACCAAATCGTCACTAATCTGATTGGCTGCATCAGCGATCATCGCATCATACGGATAAGTGAGGGCTAAGCTGAGTGGATTAACGCGATCAAAGGTTGGTCGCTGTGGCCATTTGCCTGACTTGCGAAGCAATGGGGATCGAAGGTGAAATCCGACGAAAATCTGATCAAGGTCTGCGGCGAAATCGACGACACATTGCGAGGCCTTGTGGCCCTTGCTGATCGCTTCCGTCTGACTTTGGTGGCCGCGAATTTGGAACTTGCGCGTGACGCTGTTACTCAACAGGTGGCAGAAATTGCTTCGTTAACCTTCCCCGAGCGGGCGAATGCGAATTCCCTCACGAGTACCAAAAAAAATTAAAAGCTTAATCAGCTATTTGGAACTTATCTTCAGGTTTGAGCCAAAAGGGTAATAGACTCTTGCTTGCAGAAAATTAACGTAACATTCACTTGACATTCAAGCCTGGGGATTGGGCTTGAATGGTTGAGGCGAGCATGGTGGGCGTGACCCATCAAGTTAGATAGCGGGGGGGGTATGGGACTGCTGTCGGAAAACGCAGGATTGTCCGCGACGAGAAATCCACCTTGTGCGGCGAACGCAAATGACAACGCCGTCAAGCAATGGATGGAGTTCAAAGACTGCAAAGAGATTGCCAAGGCTTTTTATCGCTTTAGGCGCCGAAGAGATGATATATTCCCTAAAGGAATGTTTGCGGATCCAGCTTGGGATATCCTTTTGGATCTGTATATATCCGAAGTTGAGGGGAAAAAGATTAGTATTACTAGCGCATGTGCAGCTGCTTGTGTTCCAGCAACGACTGCTCTGCGATGGCTGAGCGTTCTTGAGGAGCGTGGTTTAATCGTCCGGATCGATGATCCTAACGATAATCGGCGATCATTTGTAAGAATCACCGGAGATGCAGTATACAAAATAACAAATTTAATTTGTAAATTTTGATTTCACCGATTTTGCCACCCCAATACGTTAGGGGTGGCAAAATTATTTGTATCTATTATGAATGCGGGTTGGCGAGTTCGACTGGAATTCGGTGGCGATGTGAATCGGTGCAAACGGTGTCTGCTTCACATCCTCTGCGAATTTGACCTTTCCGCGCTTTGGGTCGTAAAAGCTAATGGGGCCCAGTACGGAACTCAGGTCGATGGCCTCGTAAGCATGGCAGTAGCCTGCAGCTACCCGGTTTGCTGATTGAAAGCCGGACTGCGGCCGACAGGGTTGTCGAGCCTGGGCCGTTTGGCGGCGGCGGGCGCGAGGCGGCGTTGACCATGCTGGTGCGCCTGCCAAAGCTGCTGGCGAAAGGATAAATGCGCCCGGTTCGCGCCAAATGGCAGGTGAAAGGCCCGCATGTGCGCGCATCAGACGAAACAACGGGGCTCAGCCCCGCCGTGCATCGCATCAACGGGGTATGAGGGCCGCCAGACAGAGCCTATTTCCGCAGCCTGTTAAAACACTAGGCGGCGTGGACAAATTCCACAACGCCACGGTTGCTCTATAAAAGGCCCTGGGGAGGCGCGAGGACGAAGCAAGAGTGGGCCCTCTTGCAAGGCCGAGCAACGCTGCCAGGGCCTTTTATAGAGCAACCCCTGCGGGGCTGGACCAAAAACCGCCATTTCCGCGTCAGCTCGTCGCACAATATTCCCGATATTGCGCTTCCTCGCCTCCTTGAACTGGCGGTTTTTGCCTCCAGCCGTGGCGCTGTGGAATTGGTCCACGCCGCCTAGGGACCATTCACTGCGCGCGACCATTGGCGTCGTTCGGCCATCGCCATAGCTCCGCGGCTTGTATTTGGCATCTCCAACGCAGCAGCCGGTGTCTCCTTGCCTGTTTAGCCGCTCACCGAATGCCGCGCCGTCACGTAAACACGCCTTATCCCTAACGTGTCGATGCCGGCGTGACTTTTAAATGTCCTAATTAGACCAATGCTTTGTGTGGTAACTATTTGGGCGGATCGGGGCGGGGAATAGTTAACACCGAAGGCGCTGGGCTATGAAAACAGCCGTATGCCCTTTGGTGCAAGCTATAGAGCGCCACCTGCCAAGAAGGGCGCGAAATCTCGCTCGTCGATAGTTGGCGCAAGATCACAGCGATGCCGTCCTTTGGGGGTGCCATATGCTCGATTGGTTCGAAAAAGAAGCACCGATCCGTAAAAAATTCCAATTGTTGTCAATTGTTTATGGATCCCTCTCTGGTCTTGGATTCTTGGCCACAGCTTTAGCGGTTACGGGTTTGTCCGGTACGGTGGCGATCGGATTGGGGCTGGTCTCCTTTGCTGCAACAATCACGACGACGCTCGTCGCTACCGATCGCATCTGTAGGCCTTATGTTAACACCGTGCTTCGAATGGAAGCACTTGCCATTGGTGACACGCAAAGCGAAATTGCTTACACTGAGTATCGCGATTGCGTCGGACGGATGACCAAAGCGATGGCATCCTTCCGGGACAATGCCAATGCGATTCGCTGTGCTCGTGAAGAGCAGGAACAGGTAGTGAACCTGCTCAAGAACGCGCTTCGTGCACTGGCCGACAGCCGGCTTGATTGCCAAATCGACGTTCTATTTCCCGAATCGTATGAAGAATTGCGCGGCGACTTCAACCGCGCAGTGACTTCGCTCGCCCAAGCCATCGTCAGCGTGAATCAGACGGCGCTGACGGTCATGACCGGGGCTTCGGAAATTAATTCAGCGTCTGACGATCTGGCGCGCCGAAACGAGCAACAAGCTGCGAGCATTGAAGAAACCGCAGCAGCCTTGAGTCAAGTCACGCTGGGCGTCAACGCCATGGCCCATTCAGCCACGGGGGCGCAGCAGACGATTGCGCAGACCCATGAAGAAGCTAGCACTGGTGGGGCGGTCGTCGAGCAGGCGGTCGAAGCCATGGCTGCCATTGCTACTTCGGCAAACGAGATTAGCAGCATCGTGGGCTTGATCGACGGGATCGCGTTTCAGACGAACCTGCTTGCGCTCAATGCGGGCGTTGAGGCAGCACGCGCCGGCGATGCCGGCAAAGGTTTTGCGGTCGTTGCGAACGAGGTCCGCGCTCTCGCCCAGCGTTCGGCAGACGCCGCCCGGGATATCCGTACCCTGATTTCAACGTCGAGCGAGCAGGTGGCTGCGGGGGTAAACCTCGTGGGCCAAGCCGGTACGGTGCTTTCAAGCATTGTGAACCGGGTCGGCGAGATAAACGAGATGGTCGCAGACATTGCGCGCAGCGCTCATGGCCAGGCGGTCAGCCTGCAACAGGTCAATACCGCTGTGACCGAGGTGGATCGCGTCATCCAGCAGAATGCGGCCATGGTGGAAGAGTCGACTGCGGCCGCACGCTCACTCTCGCAGGAGGCGCGCGAGCTTGCCGGTGTCGTTCAGCATTTCGCGACCGGCAGCAATAGGCCTGATCGAGAACTCGGCGTGGTTACGACCCGTGATGCGCCCGCTCCAGTCGGCAAGCCCACGTATCAATCTGCTGGCATGGCCGCTTTGAAAGTTGTTGGCCCCCAGGATTGGGCTGAATTTTAGCTATTGCCCGACAGTTGCCGACCCAGTTGTCGCTTCCACGCATACAGCGACTGCTGACTGACACCTAGCCGCGGCTAGACCTCGGCTACCGGATATCCGCGTTCCGTGATCCGGGCCACCGCATCACGCTTGAACTCACCACTGAAATTGGACTTCCCCATCGTCGCCTGCTGTCTCCCAAATTAGGATCGAACGCGCCCAGAAATCTTGGGGCTACCCAGGTTGGGTGGCAGTCCCTCATCTCGTGTTCCATGCATCACGGTGCAGGGGCACGGTGGCGCATGCTGCCCTTTGGATGCGCCCGGAAACAAATCGAGAAAGACTGGCATCTTGCGGCAAACCGACCCGCAGGTGCGCCAGCAAGAAATAGCATCCCAAAATGCGATGTTGCGCTGCGGCATCGCGCGTAGCAATTATGCAGTTATGGTCCAGCAAACCCGCCGCACGTTTATCCAGAGCAGCGCGCTCTCACTTGCCCTTGGCACGCCTGCGGCTGCCGCTCTGGTAGCAGCCGTTCCGCCAAAAGGATTCCGCTTGGGCGTGAATCTTGCAGGGGCGGAATTTGCAATGATCGGTGGACGATGGAATTGGCCATCGCTGGATAATCTGCACTATTATCTCGCCAAGGGCTTCAATGTTTTTCGTGTGCCGTTCAAGTGGAATCGGCTTCAGACTCAAGTGATGGCCCCGCTTGACAGCGATGCGCTATCCGGTCTCGATCAGATCGTGGCTGCAGCCACCGCTGCCAAGGCGGTTGTTCTGCTTGATGCGCATGACTACGGCCGCCGTGACCAGCAGATCATTGCCGATGCAGGCTCCCCGGTGACGGCCGCCATGTTCGCGGATTTTTGGGGCCGCATGGCTGCGCGTTACCGCCCCAATCCGCTCGTCTGGTACAACCTGATGAACGAACCGCACGATCAGAGCGCCATAGCTAATATCCAGGCGCAAAATGCGGCATGCGCCGCAATTCGCGCCGCAGGGGCACGCTCTAAAGTGCTGTTTTCAGGCACCGCATGGACGGGGGCACATTCATGGATGACCACGACCAATGCCACGGCCACGTTGGAGATGGTCGATCCGCTCAACAACTTCGCTTTCGATGCGCATCAGTATCTTGATCGCGGATATGGCGGTGGTACGCTCAACGCTATACCCGGGGTTGGAGCGCATATTCTGCAAGCCATCACCAACTGGGCCCGTGCAAATCAGCGGCAAGTGTTTATCGGGGAGTTCGCCTCAGGGCCAACGCCACCTTCCCTCAAGGAACTCAATGATTTGCTGCATTTCATGGTGTCCAATAAGGACGTCTTCATTGGTGGCACGTATTTCGCAGGCGGCGGGACTTGGGGAAACAACATGGGATCAGCCGATCCGGTAGGCGGCGTTGACAAACCTCAGACTCTGTTGTTGCAGCGCTATTTAAAGTACTGAAACATGCGGGTAGGCTTTATCAACCTGCATAGATCATGACCTTCGCGCCATTTGCGGCGGCCGATGGTTATAATGTGGCAAGGTTGATCGACGAGCTTGTTCCATGCCTCGCAGCAATGGTCGGCGATGTCGTCGTAGGATTTGAAGATGCGGTTCGACAGCCAGTTGTCGCGCATGAACTGCCAGATGTTTTCGATGGGTTTGAGTTCCGGGCATTAGGCGGGAAGCGCGATGATGCTGATGTTGCTGGGCACTTCGAGCTTGCCGGTGGTATGCCATCCGGCCTGATCCATCAGCACGACCGCGTGAGAGCCCGGCGCAACGGCGAGCGATATTTCGGCCAGGTGCAGCGCCATGGTTTCAGTGTTGCAGAAGGGCAGGACGAGACCGACACATTTATCGTGCTCCGGGCAGATCGCGCCAAAGATGTATGCCGACTTCGCCCGCTAGTCCTTGGGCGCCGACGGCCTGGTTCCGCGTCTCGCCCAGCGCCATGTGATCTTGTTCTTCTGGCCCACGCGGGCCTCGTCCTGGAGCCAGATTGCTATGGGCGTGCCCTTCGGGAGGGCGGCTCTGACTTTTGCCAGTTCGGCGGCGTAGTCCCCTTTTTGAAAGCCTCCATCGCATGTTCGCTCTGGGTGTGGTGACGCGGTCGCGCGGTGAGTTTCACCGAGCCCAGCTTCTGGACCAGATCGATCAGGCGCCAGCGCACGACGCCATGGACGGCCGGGATTGGGCCGCGCTCGACTATGTCGACCAATACCTGGCGCTGCGCATCGTTGAGCGGCGAACGCGGTCCGGGGGCCTTGCCGTCCAGGAAGCCTTCAGAGCCGCGGGCGTTGAACCGCACCACCCAGTCCCGAACAATCTGCGGTCCGACACCGCCGAGCCGACCGGTCGCACTTCGGCGCCCGCCAGCGTAAATTTCGGCCAGGGCCAGAAGACGACGCGCCTGGTTCGCGTGCTTCGTCGTTCGCGACAATCGGCGCAGGAATGCACCGTCAAAATCCTCACGCAAACCAATCGCTGTTCCCATGGCGCCGGTCTCCAATGTGCTGGCGCCATTGAGGCAGAGTTCAGCGGCCTTGGGAAACCCCCGTGAGTCAGTCACCGCGCAGGTCGGTATAATACCGAGGCGCGGTGAGGCTGACTCAAATCCGGGATTCCAAGGCGCTGATTTTATGATCCGTTGGCGTAAGCCTGAGGAGGCTTGCGATGGCGACTAGGGTTTGAGCGGATTACACCTGGGCTGATTTGCGTCGTTTTATGCGTGGCTGTCGTGACGCGGATCTGGTTCGCCGCAGTTTGGCGCTGGCGGTCATCCTGGAAAGCGCTGCGCCGCCGTGCACCGATGCCCATGATTGCCCCGGCCTTCCTGCAGTCACTTCGGCTCAAGCAGGCCAAAGGGAGAAAAACGAATCTCCGGACCGCCACCGAAGCCAACCCTGCCAGCGATCAGGCAAGCCATCATCGATCAGTTCACCCGGCCGCCGGATAGACCATGCTTCCACTGCGGACTTCGGCGTACCGAGCCACCAAACCAGAATGTGCCAAAGTAGTGCTAATCCCAGGTGGCGGCAAGCTGGGGGTCACGTCACCCGTCGTAAAGCGATCGCGCGCGTTTGCGCATCCGCAGAAAAGAATTTTCCTTGGCGCATTTTTCTAAAATTTAGCAGATCATAATTTGAATAGTCAGATTTATCGGCGATTATGAAAACATTCAATTGGGCGATTCGAAAATCAACCGGATGAGGAATTCAAGATGGTCGATTATGTCTCAGCTACGGATCTTGCTTCAAATGCTCCCGGTAAAGGCGCTTCCATGGTTGGCGTGCAGGGAAGTGGTACCGTTCAGGAAGTACTGGTGCCTTGCGCCGATCGTGCGACGCTGGCTGCGCGCACTAACCAGACCACGATGGCATATTTGCTGGAACCAGGGCGGCAAGGCGCTTTCTACTGGTCGGGAAGTGATCTTAGCAGCGCTATTAATGCCGACCCCGCCCAAGCGTTCTATGTTCCGCCAGCTACCGCCCCCACGGGCTCAACCGGCGCCTGGGTGCGCGCTTCGGTCAATCTGGGCGTGGCTAGCTTGACATGGTTTGGCAACCCAGGTGACGGCAGCGTCAGCGATGCGCAGGCTGAGGCGGCCATGACCGCCGCGTTCGCTTGGCTAAACGCAGTGGGCGGCCGCACACTTGAAGTGCCGTCCGGCGTGTTCACCTACACATCCGACAAGCGCATTGTTGCAAGCGGCGCGACCCTCCGCGGCACGGCCAATTGCCGGTTTCTGGCCAAGAACAGTTCCCGCCTGATGATCGGCCTCGCCGACGATAGCACGACGGTCAACGGTCGCATTACCAAGGCGGGCACCAAGGCGATCGGCGTAAAGCTCGTCACCATTGGCTTTTTGCCGGCGGACGGGCATTCCGGTTCAATCGTCACGCTCGACTATTGCGATGAAACCACGATCGATAGTGTCGAGATAAGCATGTATGGATCGAGCAGCAACGTGACTGGCATCGAGTGCCGCTGGACGCAATGGGTCTATCTGCGACGCTGCAAGGTAAACGTGAATTCCCGCGCGGTCTGGATACGGCAGCAGTGGACTAATATCCAGAATGAAGATCATTACCATTTTGAAGATTGCCTATTCTACATCGGAAAGCTCATCAATCCTCCAGACATTGTGCCACTTTCTTGCGTCCAGATAGAAAAAGAACCAGGAAACAGTTACGGGATATTCGAGTTTTCCATGAGAGGATGCCATTTTCTAGGAATTCCCAACGACACCGCCCGGAGGGTTAGTGCGGTTGCCGTGAAGAATTCGGCCAGCGGTGACTCCCGCGCTATTCATCGCTTAAGTCACTACTCCTGTTTTTTTGAAGACACTTGGTATGGATTTGACGGCAATCGCTTCGTTCAGGCCGGCGATGGTTACGATACCTCGCGCGTTAGCTTTTATGGATGCAGCTTCCTGCGCTTTGGTTCTGCAGTTTACGGCAAGGATTATTCCAAGAACTCTTCAGATTTTACAGGATGTTATTTTCTACAGGGTGCAAATGTCACGAATGGGGCGATGGGGCGCTTCGGCTTGAGCAACGTTATTGAGGCGATCGATACGCCGTTCGCGAATAGCATTTTACGCAACCGCTTCACAGACAAGAACATGAGCGATATCGCAGCAAGCGGTGCCGGCCGGCTTCGGGCACAGAGCAATGTGGCCGTGGGTGCCACGGACACCAGCGTGGTGATCAATCATGGTCTGGCAGCAACCCCGACCAAAGTGATCTTCTGGACGTTGAATGATAACACATGGAAGCCCTCAGTTGTCGCAACTAACGTCAATGCGACTTCGTTTACGGCCAATTTCGCCGCGCCAGGTGCGACCAAAACTCTCTATTGGGAGGCGGAGGCAGCTTATCTCTAATTAAATCGACCAACAAATTTGTAATATCAAGGTGCGGTGAGGCTGACTCGGGTCCGGAATTCCCAAGGCGGTGATTTTATGATTCGTTGGCGTAACCTTGAGGAGGCTTGCGATGGCGACGGCGATTGGGGTTTGAGCGGATTACACCTGGGCTGATTTGCGCCGTTTTGCGCGTGGCTGTCGTGACGAGGATCAGGTTCGCCGCGGTTTGGCGCTGGTGGTGATCCTGGACGGGGGGGCGGAGCGATGTAGTCAAGGTGGCAGGCGTGATGTTGCAGATCGTGCGGGATTGGGTGTTGAAATACAACGAGGGTGGTCCCGAGGACTTGGCGACACGCAAGGCGCCGGGCAACGCTTGAACGATGAACAGCGCGCACGACTGAACGAACAGGTCGAGGCAGGGCCGATCCCCGCGGCTCACGGCGTGGTGCGCTGGCGTCTGGTCGATCTGGGGTAGTGGGTCTGGGATGAGTTCGGCGTATCGGTGACGCGCTTTACATTGAGCCGCGAACTGCAGGCCACGGGCTGCAGGAAGCTGTCCGCTCGTCCTCGTCACCATGGTCAACGTGCCGAGGACATTGCCGATTTTAAAAAAATTTCGCAGCCCGCCTGGCAAAAATCAAAAGGGCGGCTTCCGAGATACATACCGATAGAGCTGTGGCGGCAGGATGAAGCCCGAGTTGGCCAGCAGACCAAGCTCACCCGCCGCTGGACAAAGCGAGGAACCCGCCCCTCGGCGGCAAAGGACCAGCGCAGGGCAGCGAGCTAGATCTTTGGCGCAGTCTGCCCTGCCGAGAGCAGGGGGGCTGGCATCGCGATGCCCCGCTGCAACAGCGAGGCCATGAGTAGGCACCTTGAAGGAAATCGCATTCCACGTCGCGCCCGGCGCCCACGCCGTCTTGCTCCTCGATCAAGCCGGATAGCATGGTTCGGCCGAACTCACCGTGCCCGACAACATTACCCTGATTCCTCTGCTGCCGCCGATGCTCCGAATTGAACCCCGTCGAGAATGTGTGGCAATTCATGCGCGACAACTGGCTGTCAAACCGCATCTACTCTTCGTACGAGGATATCGCCGACCACTGCTGCTTCGCCTTGAACAAACTCGTCGACCAGCCTTGGCGGATCATGTCGAACGGCTGACGCCATTGGGCGCACGGGTATCGAGCAGTGCACTTTGGTAAAAGGCCCCCGCTTCATGGTGCGCCCATATTTTGGTAAGATCTGGGCTAATATCCTGCGCCGCAGCACAGCGGGCTAGGGTCAGGACCCATTAAATTTCTTGCGCAGGCGGCGATTGGTTGATTCAAGGTCAGCGTTGAGGAGGCGCTGACCGTGGACGTACCGTTCGTGCTGAGTGAGGCGCAGATGCGCCGGATTGAGCCATTCTTTCCGCTGTCGCATGGGATTCCACGGGTGGACGACCGCCGGATTATCTCGGGCATCGTCTACGTCATCAAGCATGGCCTGATGTGGCGCGATGCCCCCAAGGGGTATGGCCCCCACAAGACGATTTACAACCGGTTCGTGCGTTGGAGCCGGCTTGGTGTGTTCAACCGCATCTTTGCCGAACTGGCCGGCGCTGCTGGCGAGCCGGACCGGATCATGATTGATGCAACGCACCTCAAGGCCCACCGCACGGCATCCAGTCTCCTAAAAGGGGGGCTCTTTCCCGATGTATCGGGCGCACCAAGGGCGGACTGAACTCGAAGCTGCATACAGTCTGCGATGGCCAGGGTCGGCCGATCGTCATGCTGCTCACCGAAGGGCAGATGAGCGATCACAAAGGCGCAGTTCTGCTGTTTTCACAACTGCCCCAGGCCAAGGAACTGCTGGCGGACAAAGGCTACGACAGCGACTGGTTCCGCCGCGCCCTTGCCAGCCGCGGCATCACCCCATGCATCCCGCCAACTGCCAATCGCAAGGTACAGCACGCCTACGACAAGCAGCTCTATCGCCAGCGCCACAAGATCGAGAACCTGTTCGCCCGCCTCAAGGACTGGAGACGCATCGCCACCCGTTACGACCGATGCGCCCACACCTTCATGTCGGCCATCACCATCGCAGCAACCTTCTGCTTCTGGCTCTAATCAATGAGTCCTGACCCTAGTCCCGTTTATCGGGAGCCTTACGAATGTCGGAAGCGATCGCTGTTTAGTTCATGACCGTCCGATTTAGACGAAAGCGACCATCAATGATGACGGATCAGCATCGCCTATTTTGCACTGCAAAATTTCCCTTGAACGCTCAGGCCGAGTCATATAAGTAAAAATCTGTAAGCCGAATCTGGAGTTGTGACCATGAAAATCATGAAGATCGGCGCCCTCGGCGTCATTGCTTCCCTGCTGGTTGCAGGCACTGCCGAAGCAGCTGGTACGCAAGCTGCGGTGCCTGTTGCCTCGGTTACCGCGAAGAAGTTGATCCGCTCCTCTGCCCCCGTCGCTCGCCAGTCAAAGGGTGCTGAAGGCGTTGTTTTGGGCCTTGCCGCTGCGGCTGTGGTCGGCTTGGGCGTCTATGAGGTCGCCAAGAGCGACTCTACGGGCAGCTGAGCGACCGAATTCCCTGTATTATGGAAAAGGCCCGTACGCTTTGCGTGCGGGCCTTTTCTGTGCACGGCGTGGTCTCTGTGCTTACTTCCGTCAGAAGCCCGACCGCCTTCGGGATTGCTTAGGCACGTACGCGCCACTACAATGTTCTGTAGCGACGAAATGGCGCTGTCAAAACGCAACATGATGGTCAGCACCAACTTGCTTTCCCCCTTTTGATCGAGCACCGTTCCAGTGGAAGACAGCCCCGCTTCACGCCCGCAGCGTCACCCTCGTCGGCGCCGTTCCAGTAGCAAGACATCCTCGATCCGGCCTACAGATCCGGCCTTACTTAATCGCGGGGCCTCACCGCGACGACACTCCCGAAGCAAGCAAGGACGGGATCCAGCCATGCGTGGCCGCGCGGTGCTGCGACTTGGCTCGCCGAAAGCAGGAGTGATTGTGATCATGGCAATGCTTGTGGCAGCCATGGTTTTGGGGGGAGGTGGCACCAGCAACCCCATGACCGAGATGGTGTTGCAACCGCTGATCGCGTTCCTGGCGCTCCTGCCGCTCGTGGTGCCCCGTCTCAACGACGGGCTGATCCCGGTTCCGCGCACGGCATGGGTGATCAGCGGCCTCGTCCTGCTGATACCATTCGTGCAACTCATTCCGCTGCCGCCTTTGGTGTGGCACGCCTTTCCCGGCCGTGAGATGGAAATCGCCTCGTTGGGCCTGATCGGCCGGGCGGATAGCTGGATGCCTTGGTCGATGGCGCCGGCGCGCACGTTCATCTCGCTGCTGGCGATGGTCGTGCCGGTGCTGATCCTGCTGAGCGTGTCACGGACCGATCTGGTGGGCCGCTTCTGGCTCTGCGTCACGATCGTGGCAGTGGCGGCGCTGTCGATCATGCTCGGCGCGCTCCAGCTTACCCATCTGGCCGGCCACAACTGGACCTTGTACAGCTATTCCCACTTCGGCGTGATCGTTGGCTTCCAGGCCAACCATAATGCCGAGGCGGACCTGCTGGCGATTGCCCTGATGGCCTGCGGCGTGATCGCCACGGCTCTGGCCGGGCGCGTTCGCAACCGCACGCTGTTCTGGTCCGGCGTCTCGTTCACCGGCGCGGTCATGATCGTGCTGATTGTGCTGACCGGCTCGCGCACGGGCATCGCGCTGTCGACGATCGCCGTGGCGACGTTCCTGATCATCCTCTGGCCGCTGAGCCGGGCAGACTTCTCGCGCCGGGGCCTGTTGCTAGCGCTCGGCGGCGGCGCGGCAGCGGTTGCGATCATTCTCACCATCGGCCTGCTTTCGATCGATCGCATTCTCAGCCGCTTTGCCGATCTCAAGGACTCGCGCCACGATATCTGGCTCGACACTATCCAGGCGATCCACGGAGTGTGGCCGTTCGGCAGCGGCGTGGGCAGCTTTCCTCCGATCTTCAACGCCGTGGAACGCCTGGAAGTGGTGCGTGACACCATGGCCGGCCGCGCGCACAATGATTGGATGGAATGGACGCTGGAAGCCGGCCTGCCGGGCTGGATCGTGTTGCTGGCGATCCTGATCATCGTCGGCGCGATGGTCTGGCGCCGCCTCGGTTTCGAACTGCGCCGTCAGGGCACGCTGCAGTCGCGCGCCCAGGCGATCATGGCCGTGGGCATCCTGGTGCAATTGGGCTTGCACGCGTTGGATGATTTCCCGGTACGGGAAATGTCACTGGCCAGCCTCTTGGCCGTGGCTGCGGCTTTACTGTTCAAGCCGCAGGGCCCCGGCACCGAGGCCGCGCCTCAGCCCAAGCCGGACGCTTCCGATGCAGCGGTGGACGAAGCCTCCCTGGCGGTCGCTCCACCGGCGCTGGTGACCGTTCCGGCCTGAGTCGCCGCTCCCGCCGGTTCAGGAGCGGGGCGGGAACACCGGCGCCAGCTTGCGGCCGGCGATGATCGTCGCGAGGAGCCAGGCATCGCCGGCATAGCGCGGCAACAGGCGGCGCGGCTCGCTCGCCATGCGGTGTGCCCATTCCACGCTGAGCTTGCGCATCCACTGCGGCGCCCGCTCCTTTTTCTCCGATGAGAAATCGAGCGCCGCGCCGACGCAGAAGATGTGTGCTGCTGGCATCAGGGTAAAGTGGCGCGAAACCCAGATTTCCGACTTGGGCGCACCAACGCCCATGAACAGATGCGTGGTACCCAGCTTGCTGATCCGCCCGGCCATCGCCTTGCCAAAGGCCTCGTCGCGCTCGAAACCGAAAGGTGGGCTTTCCGTCCCAATCGCGGCCGGATCAAAGCCACGGGCGACCAACTGGCCGCACAGCGCCTGGGCCGCGTCGAGCGAACTGGCCACGAAATAGGGTCGGTCGGTGCCCGGACGCAGCTTTTCGAGCAAGGCCGGGAACAGATCCGCGCCTGTCACTACCGGGAGATCCATGCCGGTCTGCCAGCGCGCCAGCATCCGGATCGGGCGCCCGTCGACCGTCACCAGCGCGGCACGGGAATAGGCTTCGCGGAACGCCGCATTGCCTTGCAGCATGCGCAAGTGGTTGACGTTGCACGTGCAATAAAGCTGCGGCGCGGCCACCGGGCGCAGCGCCAGGTCCACCAGCTCGCCCAGCGGCCGCTGCGAAAAAGCCAGGCCATAGCGCCGATAGAGCACGGCTTCGCTTGCGCCTGGCGCCGCATTGTCACTCATCGCATGCCCCCATCGTTCATTTGCATCATGCCGCTGGCAACCTGGCCAGTTGTCAGTCCCACCCGAACAGGTCACGGGTGAAGATCTTGTCGTTCACGTCGGCCAGTTGCTCGGTCCGGCGATTGGCGATGATCACATCGCAATCCGCCTTGAACACGGCCAGGTCGCGCTCCACCCGCGAACCGAAGAAGCGATCCTGCGTCATCACTGGTTCGTAGATGATCACTTCGATACCCTTGGCCTTGATCCGCTTCATGATCCCCTGAATCGAGGACTGGCGGAAATTGTCGGAACCGGCCTTCATCACCAAGCGGTACACCCCCACTTTGCGCGGATGGCGAGCGATGATTTGGTCGGCCAGGAAATCCTTGCGCGTGCTGTTGGCGTCCACGATGGCGCGGATCAGGCTTTGCGGCACGTTGGAATAGTTGGCCAGCAACTGCTTGGTGTCCTTGGGCAGGCAATAGCCGCCATAACCGAAGCTGGGGTTGTTGTAGTGCATGCCGATCCGCGGATCCAACCCGACGCCCTCGATGATCTGCCGGGTGTCCATCCCGCGCGCTAAGGCATAGCTGTCCAGCTCGTTGAAGAAGGCCACGCGCATGGCGAGATAGGTGTTGGCGAACAGCTTGATCGCCTCGGCTTCGCGCGCGTCGGTATAGAGAATCGGCGCATCCTTGCGCACCGCTCCTTCTCGCAGCAATTCGGCAAAGACCCGCGCCCGCTCCGACCGTTCGCCCACGATGATCCTCGACGGATGGAGGTTGTCATGCAGTGCCTTCCCTTCGCGCAGGAATTCCGGACTGAACACGATTTGGTCGCTGCCCAGCCGCGCCCGCATGCTGTCGACAAAGCCGACCGGGATGGTCGACTTGATCACGATGGTCGCCAGCGGATTGGCGGCGACCGCGCGGGTGATCACCGATTCGACCGACGAGGTATCGAACTTGTTGGTTTCCACGTCATAATCGGTGGGCGTGGCCACGATCACGAAATCAGCATCGGCCAGGGCGGCATCGGCATCGAGCGTGGCCGTCAGATCGAGCGACCGCTCGCGCAGGAATGCTTGCAGTTCCACATCCACGATCGGGGATTGGCGGGCGTTGAGCTGGTCTACGCGCTGCGCCGAAACGTCCACCGCTACCACGGTATGATTCTGCGCCAGCAGCACGGCGTTGGACAGGCCGACGTAGCCTAACCCGAAAACAGCAATCTTCATTCGGTCATACTCATAGCACCGGCACCAGCCGGCAACGCGGCGCTTTTCCGTCGCGCTGCCAGGCCAGTCAATGGCTGTGCGGTCATTCCGTCAGGCATTCCGGCAGGCCGGCCGACATATCGAGATCGCGTACGCGCTCCAGGGCCTGCTGGTTCAGGCTGGCGGCGCGCTCGGCCGTGGCGCCTTCGGTGTAGACGCGCAGTTCGGGTGCGTTGCCGCTCGGGCGCAAGTGGATGATATCGCCGCTGGCAAACGTGGTGCGCAGACCATCGGTGGCGTCAAACGTCTGCGCCTCGCTACCGGCAAGATCGCCGAACAGCTTGGTTAAGCGGGCCAGCACGTCCGTTTCGATCCCTTGCTGAAGCCCGGCCAGCAACGCCTGGCTCTGGCTGGTAGGATAGTTCTGCAAGCGCTCGCTGTTGGTAAAGCGCGGCGGCAGTTGCGCCTGGAGCGCCGAAAGAGTGAGGCCACGGGCACGGGCATCGGCGAGCACGGCCACCATCGGCAGCACCGCATCGCGGGTGGGCAGGGCGCCCAGCGTGCGGCCGTTGCGCGTCACTGCGCTGCCTAGGATGAAACCGCCATTGGCTTCATAGCCACAGGCACTCTCGCCCTTGGCCAGCAGCGCGTTCATCGCCTCGATCACGAAGGGCGAACCGATCCGGGTGCGGCGCACATCGCCAAACCAGCCCGACAGTTCCAGCGCGGAGTTGGAACTGACAGGCGTGGCCACCGCCGCCAGTTCCAGCGCGCGGGCGCAGAGGATGCCCAGCACATCGCCGCGCAGCCAGGCTCCGGTTTCATCGGCCAGCAGCGGACGATCGGAATCGCCGTCGGTCGATAGGATCGCATCCAGCCCGTGCTGCGCGGTCCATTCGCGCGCCAGCACGACATCTTCGGGGCGCACCGCTTCGGTATCAACGGGAATGAACCGCTCAGACCGGCCCAGCGCCATCACTTCGGCGCCCAGCGCGCGGACCACGTCCACTACGATGTCGCGCCCCACGGCCGAATGCTGATAGACGCCCAGCTTGAGGCCCTTGAGCGGTTCAGCCCCGAAGAAGTCGGCATAGCGCGCGACATATGCCGTGCCCACATCGACCGGCGCATCGAGCACCGGGGGCGCCAGCAGCATGCCATCAGCATCGAACAGGCTTTCATCCACCGCCACGGTCTGCGCCTTGATCGCGGTTTCGTCGGGCTTGAGCACTTCGCCATCGGCGCGGTTGAACTTGATGCCGTTGCGATCGTCGGGAATGTGGCTGCCCGTGACCATCAGCGACGGCACGCCTAGGGCAAAGCCATGGGCCGCCACCGCCGGAGAGGGCACGAAACCGCAGTCGACCGCCACGCCCTCGGCATCGCCAATCGCCGCCGCGCAAGCAGCCATGATGCGCGGGGTGGAGGGGCGCAAGTCTCCCGCCAAGGCCACGGCAGTGCCGGGGCCGAACTGCCCCTCGCTAGTCATGTGCTGCAAGAATGCGCGGGTATAGGTGTAGCACACGCGATCGGTCATGGCCGTCACCAGCCCCCGCGCACCGCTGGTCCCGAAGGCGACACCGGAACTGGCCATCAGATCGGAAACGGAAAGGGTCTGCGTCATAGGTCCTCGGTCTTGGTCGCGGCCGCCGTCATTGCTGCGGGGCAGGTGGGGTTCGAGACGCCATATCGGCTTCCCGGACATTGGAGTGGGCGGCCTTTCAATCCGGGTCTCGTCCTCTCGTTCCTTCCGAATTGCCAGTCATAGCAATCTTGCAATCTCGTCACGCGGCCGGTGCCACATGGCGCAAAGAGCGTTTCGTGCAGGCCCGTTAAAGCTCCGCAAAGGCGGCGGCGGCCCGCTCAACGGTGAAGCCGGTCATCAGCGCATGCGCCTTGGCGAGCCGCAACGCCACCTGCTCGGGCGTGAGCGACAGGGCATGGGTCAACGCCGCGCCGATCTCTTCAGGCGAAAGGCCGCAGACCAGAGCCGGATCGATCTGCTCGACGATTTCCGCGCTGCCGCAGAATTTCGAGACAATGGCCAGGCGGCCGCGCACCAGCGCTTCGTTGACCACCAGCCCCCACGGATCGATCACCGAGGGCAGCACCAGGACGTCAATCGCGTCGAAGAACGCTTCGAGCCCGGCGCCCGAGACATAGCCATGGGCCTGCTCGTGCTCTGCCAGATCGGGCATGGAATATCCTGCGAGGTGCAACTGGCCGCCACACCCCGGATCGCCCGCAACCACGGCGTTCATCGCCGTGCGGAGGGCCGCGACGTTCTTGCGCGGCACGCTGCTGCCCAGATAGCCGAACCGAGTCAGCGTGGTGATGGAGCGTAGCGGCGGCTCAGCATCCGGGCCGTCCGCCAGGGGGGCGGGCACGACCTGGGGAATACGGCGGATCGGGCCGGCAAAGCCCAGCCCGCGCAGATAGCGGTCCGACATCTCCGACCAGCTTGCCGCAGCCCCGGCCAGCCGCAGTAAGGCGCGCGAGGTGAGCGTCTGGTAAAGCAGCTTGCCCCGCCGCTTGGACGGATCGGGAATGTGCTCCACCCACAGATAGGTGCGGCGCGCCATGCGCCTCACCGCAGATGCGAAAAGCAGCATTGAGATATTTGTAGGGTTGTTGTCCACCAGCACGGCCACTTCCGCCGACGCCGGAAGGTCCAGCTTGCCGGCGGGAAAGACCATCTTGGCATATTTTCGCGTCGGCACGCGCCGGGCGGAATAATGCACTGGCAGTTCTTCCGTCCACTGCCGACCTTCATCACTGGCCGACTGCATGTAGATAACCAGCAGTTTCTTGGTCTTGCCCAGCTCTTCAAAAATGGCGTGCCGGCTGGGCGAGAAATAGTTCTGGAACACCAGAATATCCACGGCATCATCTAGGCGTTCCATTTGGCTCACTGATCACCCATCGCTTTGCCGCAGCCTTATCGAACGTATAGTCGCACCTTTACCGCATTGCAACATTGTGCACCGCGATCATTTTTCGCTGCCCCAACGAGCCGGAAAGTCTGCACCGCACAACCGGTGCGAAACGGCGCCCCCCTTTGAGACTACACTTGACGTGCTCCCCTGATTGTTACCAGTCAGAGGTAGAGTCC
>NZ_LJHO01000026.1:0-19083 GCF_001295765.1 Novosphingobium sp. AAP1
GACTAGCAGGACGCAATGATAGAGGAATTCCGCCGACTGATGCAGGTCGAACGCCGCCTCTTTTAGCCGCCCTTGTCCTGCGACATACTTCGCTGTGTCCAAACGGCCTGCTGAAGCAGGAAACCACTCGTCAAAATATTCCTGCGCCATGGCAAGCGCTTGCTCTGGCGTCTTCGGCTTGGGCTCTGGCAAGGCCCTGTCGTCGGCCTCGAACAGCAGGACGCCATCGCGGGCGATGTCCATGAAAAAGTAGCGCCCATGGGCGAGGCCGTCGCCAACTTCCTGCCAGGTGTGGACGACGAAATTGGCGGGCGTGCGCAGAGTCCCTGCGATCTTCTCCTCGATCAGCCGTTGGTCGGCAGCGGTCCAGTGCGCGGCGCGGTCGGTCAGTTCCTTCTGATTGACGATCACCAGCAGGTCGAAATCCGAGACGTAGCCCTTGGCGGTATGCGGCTCGTCGACCCAGCCGCCCCGCGCATGGCTGCCATAGAGAATGACCTTGAGAATACGGCCCCGGCGGCGTCGCGCGGTGGCGTTCTCATGCGCGGCGGCGAACTCCTCGAACAGGATCTGGACCACGCGGTCCAGGTCGCGCTGCTTGCTCGCAGGCAGATGATCGAGGTCGGTCTTCATGGCTTTAGAATCGCCGCTATTCCTTGCGTTGCCAAGTACAAAGTAGTTGGCCGGTCCCAGCAGGAACCGGCCATATCCCCTGTCATGCCGCCTTGGGCCAGGTGGCATCGGCTTCAGTGTCGGCGCTCGTCTCAGCTTCGACCTCGACGTTGTCAGTATCTTCTGCCTCGATCTCGCGGTCATCGGCCGCTGCGATCCGCGCCGCCCGCTCGGCGCTGACGACGCCGCCGCGCAGCGTGTAGGCGCTCGCCGGGAAGGCCATCCAGCGTGGCACCCAGCCATCGCGCTTCACGCGCCCATTGCTGCCCGAAAGGCAGTCGCGGATGATGCCACGCTTGACCTTGGTCGTGGCTTTGCCGTTCTCGGCGGCAACCTGTTCGCCCGCGACGTCGGCGAGCAGATGGTCCATGATCTCGCGGTCGCGCACCGCGTCCAGCAAGGCATCGTCGGCCTGCCAGACATCGGCCATGTCGAGGCCCATGTGCGCGCCCAGCAGTTCGATCAGGCCGGTTCCGACGTCGAGCGTTTCGCCCATGACCACGGCCAGCACGCGTAGCACGGCAACGTCGTCCAGCGTGATCAGCCGCCGGAGCAGACCGCAAATGCCTTGTCCATCTGGATCGCTGGCGGTGACGGTCGGCGTGTCGGGATCAAGGTCGAGCAGGCGCAGAACCTCGCGCCGTCGGGCGTCGAACAAGGCTTCGGACAGGCAGTTCTCGACACTCTCGGCCACGGCATCGCTCGGGGCCTTCTGCGGTTCGACCCGCGCCGCCCACAGGCCTGACCCGACAATCGCATGGGCGACCATCACCCGTAGAGAAAGGCTGGTGTCCTCGACCAGTTTGGCGCGCACGGCGGCATGGCGATGGAGGTCGATATAGGCATTCACCGTGCTCGACACTTCGGGCCGGACCGCCTTTTCCAGCGCTTCGCCGCGCTCCAGCCGCCGCGCTTCCTTGGTGGTTACGAAGCCCTCGTGGAAGCTGACGTCACCGCGATGGCCGATGGCGACATAGACCCGGCCACCCTTGGATTTGGGACAGGAGACGTGTTCCCACGCATGGAACGCGTCACCCCTGGCCATGATCACGACCTCGTTCCAACCGGCATCGCGATAGGCTTCGGCCCGCGTCTCGATGGCTTCCATCTGCGCGGTCCAGAACACCTCCGCGCAGGCGAAATAGCGATCCTCCCCGAACAGATCGGCAATGATTTCGCCCTCGTAGCCGTCCAGATCGAACAGCGCCGCACTGACCGGGATCGACGCTCCCCCGAACAGCCATGACTTGAGCCAGGCACCCGTCGGTGCCGTTGCTCGCTCGTCATCGTGCAGGGCCAGCCATTCCTTCTGCTTGGCCTTGGATGCCATGGTCAGATGGCGCAGTGAGACCGCATCGATACCGTCGGCGCGGTAGAGGTTGCGCAGCCGGGGAACGAGATTGCCCAGCGCCAGCGTGCGCTTCACCTGCAGAGCCGTCAGCCCGAACGTCAGGGCGATGCAATCCACGTCGCGGCCTTCACGGACCAGCCGGGTGAAGGTCTCGCAGCGGGTCATTTCATCGGGATCCAGCCGCGCGATGTTCTCGATCAGCGAGGCTTCAAGGGCGGCAGCATCGTCACCCGGCTCGATCACCGCGCAGGGCAGGTCCTCGATGCCGCCGCCCTCTTCCACCACAGCCAGCGCGGCATGGAACCGGCGCTTTCCGGCCAGGATTTCGTAGGTGGGAGCATGCTCACCATCCGCGCTATCCTCGCCGCCTGAACCGACGACTACGGCGCCGACCTCGCGCACGATCAGCGGCACCAGCACGCCGCGCGCTCGCACCGAGGGCAGGATATTGGCGATGTCGCAGGTTTTCTTCGTGCCCCGCATGTTGAGGCTGGAAACTGACAGACGGGTGATGTCGATGTGCTTGAGTTCCATTGTCCTTCACTCCTTCTTTCATCGCGCGCATGGACCCGCCGGAGGGCGGGGTGGGCGACAGGAGCGATCCGGAAGGCCCGCCGAACGAGGCGGGGCGCACCCGAAGGGTCGCAATGGAATGGAGGACCTGAGCGCAGCTCAGGTTGCGCGCCGCCGCGGCGGGCCTAGCGGTGAGTGACGCCCACACCGCCTGCCGGCAGGTCAGTCAGCAACGCCGGCGCGCGACAGCGTGCTGTCCGCATGCGGATCGCGCAGCGAGCCGATCCCTGCCAGCGATCGTGACGGCCACGCCGACGAGACACCGCCGGTGGCTCGGTCGTAGCCGCAGGCGCAGATAGAGCGCGGCCGCGCCGCAGGTGCGGGGCAGCCACACTCTAGCGTCATCAAGTCATCGTACCACGCAACGCAGGCAATTCAGGGTGCCAGGTCCGTCGGCTTTAGCAGCGCTAATCTCAAATCGAATGTCGATCGTGGCGTATGAAGACAAAATCACAACCTGTCGCCGGCTTCTGTCGCAACATGATTCCTGCCGTGATAGCTTCCATTGCGCTTGCAGGGATCCCGCTGTAACGGCCTCGCGAGCGGTTGCGGACCAGTGCCACCGGGAACAAGATGTACGACGCCCGACAAGTTGCGAATTACCTGCTCGCCTGCGCTGAAAGGCGCGGCATACGGCTGACCAACATGGGCGTCCTCAAGCACATCTATTTCGCCCATGGTTGGCACCTAGCGTCATTCGGAACACCACTGATCACGAATCGCGTCGAGGCTTGGGAATATGGCCCGGTCGTGCGAGCCGTTTACGACGCCTTCAAAATTTATGGAGCCGGACCAATCACGGGTCGAGCGACGATCATCGATTGGGATACTGGCGAGCTCATTGAAGCGCGTGCCGACTTTTCAAGTGAAACAAGCAAGTTTCTTGATTCTATCCTTGCCTATTATTCAGGCTTCGGCGCTTTCGAATTGTCCGATCTCACCCACGTGGCAGGCGGCCCATGGGATCAGGTTTGGAATGCTGGTGATGGAAAGGTCCGCCTGAACATGCAGATTTCCAACGATAGCATTCGAGCCCATTTCATTTCGCAGGGCAAAAGCGCCACTGTACAGTGATGCGCACAATTGTGCGCAGCGGCGCATGATGGTAAACGTCGCGTTATGGATCTTCCGATTCCCGCTCTCCAAGACGTGGTCAGGTTGACTGGCCATGATCTCGATTCGACCGCGATCAACCTGCGCCGGTATTACCGCAGTACAGGATCGGTTTGGGGATACGATCCTTGCAAGAAACTGGCACCAGCGGTTTTTAGCCTTCAGATGTCTCGACAGGCAGCAGTGAACGCTTGCGGTCAGAAGGGGCATCCCTTGGGACGTCCTCACAACAGGGAAGTCGGTGGGTTGATCTGGGATGCTGCGGCCGGACGCGGCACATTCATGTGCCATCCTTTAAAGCCGCGAAAACTAGCGCTGCGCCGCGACTTCTCGGTCACCGTAGATCCGCTGTTCTCGTTCCGTGAAAACGGCCGTCACGTAATCGTCTACCTGCAGCCCAGGCGGACGCATGTTCCCGGGGCCCACGGTCTCCGTCTCATCGCCAGTGCAATCAGTTCGCTTTTTGCAGTCGATGAACTCGAAGGCGCTGACGTACTTTTGCTGGATGCCAGCATGCCCGAGGGGGCTGAGAGTCGGCAGATCAACTGCTACAATCTCGAGGACCTTCCCCTTCTGGAACCTGCTCAGATGGAAGCGCAGTTCCAAAGATTTGTCGATGCGTATGATCGTCTGACAGCCGAGGGGGTCAAGAGGAAAGAACGTCGCCCGAAGCCGCCACGAGATCTTGGCGAAGATCTGTTTGGTAGCCCACAACCCGCTTGAAAGTGGCTGCCAAGCTGGGCGAGCACATCGTTTTAGCGTTCAGGCCTTTGATGCGCGTCTGAGCGTATCAAGGTAGTCGCTCCACCACTGCGCCATCGCCACTCGTTCATTCCAGTGCGCACCGCGGTGGTAAGCAGCCCTAACTTTATCGCTTTCGCCGTGAGCAAGTGCACGCTCGATAGCGTCAGGATGCCATTTGCCGCTTTCGTTTAGCAATGTTGACGCCGTGGCTCGAAACCCATGGGCCGTCATTTCATCGGTTGAATACCCCAAGCGTCGAAGTCCGGCATTGATTGTGTTGTCACTCATTGGCCGGGCGCGGGTCCGCATCGACGGGAAGAGATAGCCTTTTGGCCCAGTGAGACCATGCAGTTGTTTCAGCAGTGTCAGGGCTTGTCGCGACAACGGAACGAGATGGTCCTTGCGCATCTTGGTTTTGGCGGCTGGAATCGTCCATAACGCATTATCGAAATCGACATCTTCCCAGGTCGCATGTCGCAATTCGCCGGGTCGCACGAAAACGTGAGGCGCGATCTGCATGGCCAGCTTCGAGATAGGCTGGCCATCGTAACCTTCAATCGCTCGGAGCAGTTCCCCGACCCGCGACGGATCAAGGATGGCGCCATAGTGCGTGACGCTAGGCGAAGTCAGCGCGCCTTTGAGGTCCCGAGTAGGGTCTGATCTTATGCGCGCAGTTGCCACCGCATATCGGAAAACCGCGCCCGCCAGTTGGAGCGTTCGCCGTGCGCTCTCCAGCTTGCCCTCGCTTTCGATGCGCTGAACGGCCGCCAGCACGTCTATCGGCTCAATTTCGGCTATTGGCATGCGTCCGATCGAGCCGTTCAACAGCGAAAGCAAATACTCGCTTCGAGTCGCCGTCGCGGGGGCCCACCTCTTCTGACCGTCGCGTTTCCGCTTCTGGCAAAACTCGGTGGCGATTGTCGAGAAAGTGTTTGAGGCCTCCATTTGGGCTCTGACCTTTGCGCGACGCTTTTCGACCCCTGGGTCCTTGCCATCGAGTAGCAACTGACGGGCCTCGTCACGCCGCCGCCGGGCATCAGCCAATCCGACTTCGGGATAGACACCCACAGCCAGCGTCTTCTCCTTCCCGTGGATGCGGTATTTGAACCGCCAGAGCTTGCCGCCGGCAGGTGTGATCAAAAGGAATAGCCCAAGGGAGTCACCGACCTTGTACGGCTTTGCTCGGGGCTTAGCACTGCGGATAGCAACGTCTGTAAGAGCCATTTTCCGCGCCTTTCGTCAAAAGATACCCCCATCGTGGGGGCATCTCCAATTGGCCCGAGAATGCGATACCCCAAAATACCCCCAAAATCGCATGGATGCTGATGGACGGGGGTACGCAAGCCCGGACGAACCAGGGCACAGAAGCCCAGGTTTTCTAAGGGTTTTATACCATTTTTCGGGGATTTTTTGAAGGGGTGTTGGAGCGGGTAGCGGGAATCGAACCCGCATAACTAGCTTGGAAGGCTAGGGCTTTACCACTAAGCTATACCCGCCCGCATCCAGGCTTTGCGCTTGCCATGGGCAGTCGGGTTTCGTCAACCCCGGGCTTACCAATCATTCCGGCGTTTGCGGTGGATGGCCTTTGGGCCAGTCGCGCACTCGCCGCTTGCCGCGTTTCGCTGATTGTTATAAGTCATAGCGAAATTCGGAGGATGTCATGGCTGTTGAACCCGTTCTCTCGCATCAGGCGATCGCCCGTTTCCTGCGCCCGCAATCGGTGGCCGTGGTCGGCGCGTCCGACAAGCCCGGCGCGCTGGGGGCTACTTTGCTCAGCAACCTGGATCGCAATGGCTATGCCGGGGCGATCTATCCAGTAAATCCCAAGCGCAGCGAAATCGGCGGGCGGCCCTGCTATGCCAGCGTCGATGCCCTGCCCGAAGGGGTGGACGTGGCAGTGCTGGCCATTCCGCGCGTTGGCGTGCTCGATGCCGTGCGCAGCCTGGCGGCGCGCAAAGCGGGCGGCGTGGTGATCTTTTCGGCCGGCTTTGCCGAAGGCGGGGAAGAGGGCCTGGCCGAGCAGCGCGAGATTGCCCGGCTGGCGGCTGAGGCGGGCATGGTGGTGGAAGGCCCCAATTGCCTGGGCCTGGTTAACTATGTCGACCGCATTCCGCTCACGTTTGTGGAAACCGATGCCGTGCCGCCGGCCGGCCGGCGCGCGGTGGGCATCGTTTCGCAGTCGGGCGCCATGGCGGCGGTGCTGGGCACCATGCTGCTGGCGCGCGAATGCGGGGTTTCCTATTCGGTGTCCACCGGCAACGAGGCGGCGAGCGGCGTGGAGGACTACGTCGATTGGCTGGTCGATGATCCCGATACCCACGCCATTGCCATGATCGTGGAGCAGTTCCGCAAGCCGCAGCGCTTTCTGGCCGCGGCGCGCCGGGCGCGGGCCGCGGGCAAGCCGGTGGTGCTGCTGCATCCCGGCAAATCCAGCGCCGCGCGCGAATCGGCGGCCACGCACACCGGGGCGATGGCCGGCGATTACAAGCTGATGCGCGCGATGGTCGCGCGCGCCGGGGTGATCTTTGCCGAAGCCCTGGAAGAACTGGGCGATATTGCCGAGATTGCCGCGCTGTGCCCGATCGCGCCTTCGGGCAAGGCGGCCGTGCTGGGCGAATCCGGCGCGTTCAAGGCGCTGACGCTCGACCTGGCGGAAGAACTTGGCCTGGAATTGGCCGCGCTGCATGATGAGGATTCGCCCGAACTGCGCGCCGCGTTGCCGCCGTTCGTGCCGGTTTCCAACCCGCTCGACATCACCGCGCAGGGCCTGTCGGAGCCGGCGATCTATACCCGCACGCTCGACGCCCTGCTGGCCGACGACCGCGTCGGTACGGTTCTGGCCGGGATCATCCAGGCCGAGGCGATTACCTGTGCGATCAAGTTCCCTGCCATTCTGGCTGCGGTAGAGGGCAAGACCCTGAGCAAGCCGCTGATCTTTGCCGGGCTGGACGAAGGGGCGCAGGTTCCGGCAGAGCGCATTGCCGCGCTGCGGGCGGCCGGGGTGCCGTGGTTCCCCACCACCGAGCGCGCCTTGCGCGCCATCACCCGCCTGACGCACTGGTCTGCCCGCGATCTGACGGCCACTGATGCGCCGGCGCTGCCGGTAGCGGGCCTTGCCGATGTTTCGGGTGTCATTCCCGAATACAAGGCCAAGCAGCTGCTGGGCCCTGCCGGCGTGGCCTTTCCCAAGGGACAGTTTGCCGCGACGCCCGATGATGCCGTGGCCGCAGCGGACGCGGTGGGCTATCCCGTGGCGATGAAGGCGCAGGCGGCGGCGCTGGGCCACAAGAGCGACGCGGGCGGGGTAATCCTCAATCTCGCCGATGGCGCGGCGGTGCGTGCGGCCTGGACCCGCATGTTTGCCAATGTCGCGGCTTATGATGCGGCGATCACGCTCGATGGCGTGCTGATCGAGGCGATGGGCAAGCGCGGCGTGGAAATGATCGTGGGCGCCAAGAACGATCCCGAATGGGGGCCGGTGGTGCTGGCCGGGTTTGGCGGGGTTACCGCCGAAATTCTTCAGGACGTGCGCCTGCTGACGGCAGACCTCACGCAGGAGGCGGTCGAGGCCGAACTCATGCAGCTCAAGAGCGCGGCGCTGCTGGCGGGCTATCGTAGCTCTCCGGCGCTTGATGTGCCGGCCCTGGCCGCGCTGATCGTCAAGGTGGGCCAGGTGTTGCGGGCCGAGCCGTCGATCCGCGAAATCGATCTCAACCCGGTGATCCTGCACCCGCAGGGCGAAGGCGTGGTTGCGCTCGACGCGCTGATGCTGGTGGATTGACGGAGCGGCTGACCCGCCCTCCCTGCGCGGCGTCGCAAAGGGCGGGCGGGTTGTGGCGGTGCTGCCGTCAGTGCCCGGGGAAGTCCATCATGGCGTCTACCACCAGGCCCGCGTTGCGCAGGCGCTGCGCCCCGGCCAAGTCGGGCAGGTCGATCACGAAGAACGCATGGGTCACTACGGCGCCTGCCTCGCGCAGAAGTTGTGCCGCGGCCAGCGCCGTGCCACCGGTGGCGATGAGATCATCGACGATCGCCACGCGCTGTCCTGGCGCGATGGCGGTGGGATCGATTTCCAGCCTGTCGGTGCCATATTCCAGGTCATAGTCGACGCTGAGCGTCGGCACCGGCAATTTGCCCGGCTTGCGCACCGGCAGAAAGCCCAGCTGCGCGCGCGCAGCCGCAGCGGCGCCAAAGATGAAGCCGCGCGCCTCCATCCCGGCGATCAGGGTTGCGCCGCTGGCCTGTGCCCGGTTGGCGAGGTGGTCGATCGCGGCGGCAAAGCCGGTGGGATGGCTGATCAGCGTGGTGACATCGCGAAACAGCACGCCGGGCACGGGAAAATCGGGCACGGTGCGGATCAGGGACTTGAGGTCGCAGGTCATGGGGTAATGTCCAGGGGAGGGGAGGCCGTAGGAAGCGGCTGAAAGCGCCGCCAGTGCCGACAACCCATGAAAAAGGCCACCGTTTCCGGTGGCCTTTTCGTTTTGGCACTGTCGCCCGGCGTTAGTGGACCCGGGCCCAGATATTGCGCTTGGCCAGATAGGCCAGCACGGTCGCAGCGAGGAGGAAGCCAAGCACGGCCCAGCCGGTCTGCTTGCGCTTTTCCATCTTGGGTTCGGCGGTCCAGGTGAGGAACGCGGCAACGTCGGCAGCCATCTGCTGCTTGGTGGCCTTGGTCCCGTCGCCATAGGTAACCTGGTCGTCGGCCAGCGGCGCCGGCATGGCGATGTTCAGGTTGGCGAAGTAGGGGTTGTAGTAGAGGCCATCGGGCGTCTTGCTGTCGGGGAACCGCTTGAGCAGTTCGGCCGGCTGATCCTGGTAACCGGTCAGCAGCGAATAGACGTATTCCGGGCCTTCGTGGCGGGCCTTGGTGACCAGCGACAGGTCTGGCGGGTTGCCGGTGCCGGCGTAATAGACCTTGGGGAAGTGATCGGCCGGCACGTTGTCGCGCTGGGTTTCATCACCGGTCTTGGGATCGACGACCTTGGCCTTGTTCGACCAATCCTTGGCGATCGCCTTCACTTCCGCTTCGGAATAGCCGAGCGCGGCCAGATCGCGGAACGCCACGAAGTGGAGCGAGTGGCAGTTGGAGCAGACTTCCTTGTAGACTTGGAAGCCGCGCTGCAGCTGGGCCCGGTCAAACTTGCCGAAGGCGCCGTTGAACGAGAAGCCGGGTTCAGGCTCGTGCGGGGCGAGGTGATAGACCTGCACCGCCGTGGCGGGTTCGGGCTCGCGGATCGCCTGGATCGCGCCCACTCCGAACGACCAGAGCAGCGCCACGGCGAAGAAGAGGCCGACAAGAGGACCAAAAAGACGGACCATGGGGTTCTCTCTCTTTGTGCGGTTCGCGCTGGCTCAGGCGGCCGGGGCGGTCTGGTCATCCTTGCCCAGCACCGCTTGCGTGATGGAGAAGGGCAGCGGGGCCGGCTTCTCGATCGAGGCGACGATCGGCAGGATCACCAGGAAGTGGAGGAAATAGTACGTGGCGGCGATCTGCGAGATCAGCACGTACTTGGTTTCGGCCGGCGAGCCGCCGCAGAAGCCCAGCACCAGCACGTCGATCACGAGCAGGTAGAAGAACTTGCGGAACAGCGGGCGATAATGGCCCGAACGCACCGGCGAGGTGTCCAGCCAGGGCAGGAAGAACCACACCAGGATTGCCGAGAACATCGCCAGCACGCCCATCAGCTTGGCCGGGATGAACAGGAAATCGGCGGTGAAAGCGCGCAGGATCGCGTAGAACGGCCAGAAGTACCATTCGGGCACGATGTGCGCCGGCGTCGAAAGCGGGTTGGCCTGGATATAGTTGTCCGGGTGGCCCAGCGCGTTCGGCAGGAAGAACAGCATGGTGCAGTAGAGGATCGCGAAGACCCCCAGCCCGAAGCCGTCCTTGGCGGTGTAATAGGGGTGGAACGGCACGGTGTCGGATTCGGTCTTCACTTCCACGCCGGTGGGGTTGGACGAACCGGGAATGTGCAGCGCCCAGATGTGCAGGATCACCACGCCCAGGATCACGAAGGGCAGCAGGAAGTGCAGGCTGAAGAAGCGGTTGAGCGCGGCGTTATCCGGCGCGAAGCCACCCAGCAGCCACTGCTGCAGCGGCGTGCCGACCACCGGGATGGCCGAGAACAGGCCGGTGATGACCTTGGCGCCCCAGAAGCTCATCTGGCCCCAGGGAAGCACATAGCCCATGAAGGCCGTGGCCATCATCAGCAGGAAGATCGTGACACCCAGAAGCCAGATCATTTCGCGCGGGGGCTTGTACGAGGAGTAGAAGAACCCGCGGAAGATATGGATATAGACCACCACGAAGAACGCCGAGGCGCCGTTGGCGTGCGCATAGCGCAGCATCCAGCCCCAGTTCACGTCGCGCATGATGTGCTCGACACTGTCGAATGCCACGCCGGAATTGGCGGCATAGTGCATCGCCAGGACCACGCCGGTCACGATCTGCAGCATGAGGCACACCCCGGCGAGCACGCCGAAGTTCCACATGTAGTTCAGATTGCGCGGCACCGGATAGCCGGCGCCGACAGCATTATAGACGAAGCGCGGCAGTGGCAGCTTTTCGTCCAGCCACTGCATCAGCGGGTGGCTTGGCTTGTAATGTTTCGCCCAGGGAAAGCTCATCGTGTCTATCCTCAGCCGATCTTCACGACAGTGTCGGACGTGAATTCATAAACCGGCACTTCCAGGTTCTTGGGTGCCGGGCCCTTGCGGATGCGCGCGGCGGTATCATAGACCGAGCCGTGGCACGGGCAGAAATAGCCGCCGAATTCACCCTTCACCTCGCCTTCGCCGGCGCCCAGCGGCACGCAGCCCAGGTGGGTGCAGACGCCCATGGTGATCAGCCAGTTGGTCTTGCCGGGCTTGGTCCGCTCTTCCAGGGTCTGCGGATCACGCAGGCTGGAAAGCGGCACCTTGTCGGCCTCGCTGATTTCCACCGGGGTCAGGTTGCGCACGAAGACCGGTTGCTTGCGGAACACGGCCTTGATGGCCTGGCCGGGCGCGATCTGCGAGATATCGATCTCGGTCGAACTTTCCGCCAGCACGTCAGCCGAAGGTGCCATTTGCGAGACCAGCGGCACGAGCACCGCCAGTCCGCCAACACCTGCAAAACTCACCGCTGCGATATTGATGAAATCGCGCCGCCGCACGCCTTCATCGGCGCCCGCACCGTCATGGACGGCGGGCGAATCTGTGCCGCTTGCGTTCACAATTGCCTCATCAGCCATTGATAATCCCTGCCTGCTGCCACCCCGCCTGGAAACGGCCGGGCACGGTATTTCCCCCTCCTTGCGCGCGGCGGCGAACATCGCCGGGTATCATGCGCGCCGGGCCGCCGTGATATGCACGTGCCAGACCCAAACAGTTATAACGCGTGATAGCCACAGAATTGCGGCTTTGCCAACAAGCATTTTAGTGCAGCAACCGGCTGTATTTTGCGCTGCCGCAATGCAATCGATAAACTACCTAGAACGCAGCAGTAGTTGGCCAGTGCAGTGCGGTAAAAGCCATGGCCTTGAACAAGTTGCCCATTTGCGCCGGATCGATCAGGCGGGCCAGCGCACGCGTCAGTGCCGGGGCATGATCGGGGGCATGGCGGGCCAGCGTGGCCGCGCGCGCCTCGATCCCCAGGGATTTGAGGAATTCGCCCTGCGTGACAATACCTTCACAGCGGGCGCCGGCGGCCGCGATCACCGGCACCAGCGCGGCGAAATCGACCAGGGCGGTCAGGTCTGCCTCGCCCGGTTCGGCAAACGGATCGACCTTTTGGTGGGCGCGCACGGCTTGCAGCGTGCTGCCATCTTGGGGCTGGGCATGGCCATAGTCGATCCACAGCGCCACGCCGCCCTGCGCGGCCAGGCGCGCGGCGATATCGGCCGTGACGGCGGCGGCGGCCGGACAGGTTTCGATGATCGTGCCTTCGGGCGCATCGGCCCGGTCTGCGGGCACGGCCGCGTCCATCGGGCCGGTGCCGGCCACTGGCAGCAAGCGATCGCCCGCCGCGTCCCAGCCGATCATCCGCTCGCGCCAGCCTTCGGCCATGCGCACGATCTGGCGCACGGGCAGGGCATCGAGGAATTCGTTGCCCACCACCATGAGCGGGCGATCGGTCGGCAGCGTGGAAAAATCATCGTGCCAGGTGGCGTGGGGGAAACGCTGTCGCTGTATGCCGCGCAGCGCCGGGCTGGTTTCCACGAAGTGCACATCGGGCACCAGGCCGTGGCGCGCGGCGGCGCGCAGCGCATCGAGTGCCAGGGTGCCGCGGCCGGGCCCGGCCTCGACATAGGCGACCGGCTGTGGCTTCCCGGCACGAATCCAGATGTCGGCCAGCCATAGCCCGATCATTTCGCCAAACATCTGGCTCACTTCCGGGGCGGTGATGAAATCGCCGGCCGTGCCCAGCGGATCGCGCGTGCTGTAATAGCGCGCGTTGGATTCGGCCATGAAGTGCGCCACGCTGATCGGGCCGGTCGCCCGGATCAGCCTGGCAAAGACATCGCGCAGGCTTTCAGTGGCCATGGTCTGGTCAATCGGCCGGGGGCGGGGCCACGGTTCCCAGCGGCGGGCGCACCATCGCCCGGATCAGCAGGGTGAGGCCGATCGCCAGCATCGGAAGGGTCAGCCACTGGCCCATCGACAGCCCGGTGCGCAGGGCAAAGTCTTCGAGCTGGGCATCGGGTTCGCGATAGAATTCGACGATGAAGCGCGACAGCGCATAGCCGGTGGCAAACGTGCCCATCAGCCGGCCCGGACGCCAGCGCGCGCGGGTTTTCCAGAACAGCGTGATCAGCACGGTGGCCAGGATCACCCCTTCGAGCAGCGCTTCATAGAGCTGGCTGGGATGGCGCGGATTGGGGCCTGCGCCAGGAAAGACCATGGCCCAGGGCACATCGGCGGTAGTGACGCGGCCCCATAGCTCGCCATTCACGAAATTGGCGCAGCGGCCGAAGAACAGCCCGATCGGCGCGCATGGGGCGATATAGTCGCACACCCGGATGAAGCTCAGCTGGTTGCGCCAGCAGACAAAGGCGATCGCCAGCACGGTGCCGATCAGGCCGCCATGAAAGCTCATGCCACCCTGCCACAGCTTGACCAGTTCGCTGGGGTGGGTCCACAGTTCCGGGGCATAGAACGTGGCATAGCCAAGTCGGCCGCCCAGGATGATGCCCAGCGTGGCATAGAAGAACAGGTCATCGGCGTGGCGCTGGGCCATCGGCGCCCCCGGCTGGCGGATCATGCGCGAGAGATGCCAATAGCCAAGCAGGATGCCGGCGAGGTAGGCCAGCGAATACCAGCGCAGCGCAAAGAAGCCGAAATCCCAGGCAATGGGCGAGAGATGCAGTTGCTCCCAATGCAGCGGCATGTGCGACGAGGCAGCCGCAGCGGCAGAAAGGGCCGGAAAAAGGGACAAGCGCGACGCTCCGTATTCGGTGAACTGATGGCCGGGGGCCAGGCCTTGCCAGCCTGCCCAGGTTCGCGCGCCTTCTGGCACAGGGGCCAAGCTGCTGGCAAATCCCAAAAGCGCGGCAGCGCCGTTACAGCCCAGGCGCGGTCGTTCGCGCGCAATCCTGCCCGAAAGGGGGAGGCCAATCGGCGATTATCGTGAAAACTTGGATGCCTGCGCTGTTTCCCCTTAACGCCACCTCGTTTAATGAGGGGGCATGACCTTGCCCCGCATCGCCCACCAGCGCGCCATCATCGACCGTCGCACCCTTGCCGAGGCGGTGACCCAGGCCGTGGCACAAGCCGATGGCGATCCCTCGCGCGCCCGGCCCGTGGTGGTCGAGCATCTGCGCGCGGCGCTGGCCCATGGCCGCGAGGAACTGGCCCGGCGCCTGCGCGGCAGGCCCTCGGCAGGTTATGAATGCGCCCAGGGCCAGGCCTTCCTGGTCGACCAGCTGGTGCGGGTGATTCACGACTATGTGATCGGCCAGGTCTATCGCGCCAGCAACCGCACGACGGGCGAGCGCATCGCCGTGCTGGCCGTGGGTGGCTATGGCCGGGGCGAGATGGCGCCGCATTCCGATGTCGACATCGCCTTAGTCACCCCGAACAAGCCCACCGCGTGGTGCGAGCAGGTGATCGAGGCGATGCTCTATTTCCTGTGGGACCTTGGCCTCAAGGTCGGTCATTCCAGCCGCTCGCTCGATGATACGGTGCGCATGGCCAAGAGCGACCTGACGATCCGCACGGCGCTGCTCGAAGGGCGTTACGTCTGGGGCGATCGCGACGTCTATGAAGAAGCGGCGCGCCGCTTCTGGGCCGAGGTCGCCGCCGGCACCGAGCGCCAATTCGTCGCCGAGAAGCTGGCCGAACGCAACGAGCGGCACAAACGGCTGGGCGACAGCCGCTATGTGGTCGAACCCAATGTGAAAGAGGGCAAGGGCGGGCTGCGCGACCTGCACACGCTCTACTGGATCGGCAAATATGTCCACAAGGTGCGCGATCCATCGGAACTGGTCGATGTCGGCCTGCTGACGGCGGCGGAATATCGCGCGTTCCACCGCGCCGAGAATTTCTTCTGGGCGGTGCGCTGCCACCTGCACATGATCACCCGCCGCGCCGAAGACCGCCTGACATTCGACCTGCAACGCGAAGTGGCCGCGCGCATGGCCTTTGCCGATCGCCCGGGCAAAAGCTCGGTCGAGCGCTTCATGCAGTTCTTCTTTCTCCAGGCCAAGCAGGTCGGCTCGCTCACCGGCGTGTTCATGGCCCAGCTCGATGAACAGTTTGCCCGCACCAAACCGGGCTTCTTCGCCGCGCTGCGCCAGCGCCGCAAGCGCAAGGTTTCGGGCTTTCCCATCGTCGCGGAAAAGGTGTCGGTCCCGGCCGACGATTTCTTTGCCGTCGATCCGGTGCGCCTGCTCGAGATCTTCGTGGTGGCCGACAAGCACGGGCTGGAAATCCATCCCGATGCGATGCGCCTGGCGCGGCGCGATGCTGGCCTGATCGATGGCGCGGTGCGCAAGGACCCGCGCGCCAATGCCTTGTTTCTGGAATTGCTGACCAGCCCGCATGATCCCGAAACCGTGCTGCGCTGGCTGAATGAGGCCGGCGTATTCGGCCGCTTCATTCCCGATTTCGGGCGCGTGGTGGCGCAGATGCAGTTCGACATGTACCACCACTATACGGTGGACGAGCATACCATCCGCGCCATTGGACTGCTCGCCCGCATCGAAAAGGGGGAGGAGCGCGAACTGCATCCCCTGGCCAGCAACGTGGTGCAGAAGGTTGCCTCGCGCCGCGTGCTCTATGTTGCCACGCTGCTGCACGATATCGCCAAGGGCCGCCGCGGCGATCACTCGGTGCTGGGCGCCGAGGTGGCGCGGAAGCTGTGCCCGCGGCTGGGCCTGTCGGCGGCAGAGACCGAACTGGTATCCTGGCTGGTGCGCTGGCACCTGTTGATGAGCGCCACCGCGTTCAAGCGCGATCTGGCCGACTACAAGACGATCGCCGATTTCGCCGCGCAGGTGCAAAGCGCGGAGCGGCTGCGCCTGCTGTTGATCCTCACCATCGTCGATATCCGCGCGGTCGGGCCAGGGATCTGGAATTCGTGGAAGCGGCAGCTGTTGGGTGACCTGTTCATCCAGACCGAGGAAATGCTGCGCCTGGGCCACAAACAGCACGGCCGGCCCGAGCGCATCGCCGCCAAGAAGAAGGCGGTGGGCGAACTGCTCAAGGAACGCGACGCGCTGATCGGCACGGTCGGCCGGCAGCTGAGCGATGCCTACTGGATTGCCGAACCCGAAGACATCATCGCGCTCAATCTCCAGCAGATGGATAGCGCCCTGGGCGAGCCGCTGTCGGTAGAGGCGCATTACTATCCCGCGCGCGGCGCCATGCTGGTTACCGTGCTGGCCGCGGACCACGCCGGGTTGTTCTATCGCCTGGCCGGCGCGATCCACCTGGCGGGGGGCAACATCATCGATGCGCGCATCCACACCACCCGCAACGGCCTGGCCGTGGACAATTTCCTGGTGCAGGACCCGCTTGGCCGCCCGCTCAACGAAGCGCGCCACATCGAACGGCTCAAGAACAGCATCGCCGATGGCCTGTCCAACCGGGTCAAGCTCATGCCCCAACTCGCCGCGCGGCCGCTCGCCCGCCCCCGGGCCGAGGCGTTCGACGTGCAGCCGATCGTGATCTTCGACAACAAGGCGTCCAACCGCTTCACCGTGGTGGAAGTGGGCGCGCGCGATCGGCCCGCGCTGCTCGGCCGCCTGGCGCATGCCCTGTTCGATTCGCGGCTGGTGGTCCATTCCGCTCACATCGCCACATATGGCGAACGCGCGGTCGATACGTTCTATGTCACCGATATCCTGGGTGAGAAGGTGACCAGCGAGAACCGCCTGCGCAACCTGGAAAAGCGCCTGATCGACGTGGCCGAAGACCGTGGTCCGGGGGGCGCCAGCGAACGCGCTGCCACCGCCGCCGCTGCCGCATCGGCCGCCGCCTGAAAAAGTCTGCCATCATGACCGAACCTGCCGCTGCCGATCTTGCCCCGCACTATCTTGCCGGGCGCCTGCTGCTTGCCATGCCCGGCATGATGGATCCGCGCTTCGATCACGCGGTGCTCGCGCTGTGTCTGCACGATGCCAACGGCGCCCTCGGCATTGGCCTGGGAGAGGAACGTGCCGGCATCCGCTTTCACGGCCTGCTGGAAGATGTAGGCATAGATCCGGGCCATGCGCCCGATGTACCGGTGCTGCATGGTGGCCCGATGGAAACCGGGCGCGGCTTCGTGCTGCACACCCCCGATTGGGGCGGCGAGGGCTCGGTCACGGTCAATCCGCTGTGCACGCTCTCCGCCTCGATGGACGTGCTGCGCGCGATTGCCGAAGGGCGCGGCCCCTCGCGCTGGCTGGTGGCGCTGGGCTATGCCGGCTGGGGACCGGGGCAGTTGGAAGAAGAAATGCACCACCACGGCTGGCATGCCGCCGAAGGTTCACCCGCGATCCTGTTCGATACCCCGCGGAAACAGCGCTGGTCGGCCACCTGGCGCGCCGCCGGCATCGATCCCGCCCATCTTGCCGCCGATACCGGCCACGCCTGAACCCGCGGGGAGCGCACGCTCAAAATGCGGCGGTAATGCCCACTTCGGCCGCGACCCGGCGATAGTCATAGATGCCCACGGTCGATCGGTTGCGCTCCCACCGCAGGCGCGTGATCGGGGCCAGGCCCTGCCATTGCAGCGCACGCCAGGTGGTGCTGGCCACCACGGAAAAGCGGTCATCCATCCGGCGGCGCGGATAGAGGAACAGCCGGGCATCGGCCTCGAGGTGGCTGTAGCTGGCGCTGATCACGGCGGTGGTCCGGCCGATTTCGCGAAACGCATAGACCGCGCCACCGCCGGTCACGTCCGACCAGCCCGCGTCGCGGGCCTTCGTGCGGTTGACGAAGGCCTGCACCCCGCCTCCCAGGCGGGCCGATACCGCACGATCGAGCCCGGCCGACAGGGCAAAGACATCGCCGGTCTGCAAGGCATTGCGCCGGTTGGCGGTATGGGTCACGCCCAGGCCGAGGCGGCCCTGCATCGTCTTGCCCATGGGATGGAGGAAATCGGCACTCACCCCCACCGACGTGCTGTAGGGCTTGAGGCCATACCATCGCCAGGTCGGCCCGGCGGCGAGCGTCAACCGGTCGGCACCCAGCGTATATTCCGGGCCGGCTTGGATGCCGATCAGGATATCGTCAAAGCGCTCATCGCGGTAAAGATCGCCCGATCCATTGGCCCGCACCAGCAGGGTGGCATTCTTTTCCAGCGGGGTGCGAAAATAGGTCTGCCCGCGCAGCGCCAAACCCAGGCCCGATCTGGCCTTGGCATCCTGGTCCAGCGTGAACTCGCCGATCACCGTACCCAGCGTGTTGGACCGGGTGGCGCGGTTGATGTTGCTGTCGGGCGCCAGCGCCACGTCCAGGCTGCCACCAAAGGGTTTGCGCGCCTTGAGTGCGGCAGCATAGAACCGCACCATGCGCTCCACGTCCGGCGGCAGCCCACCAGCCTGGGCCGCGCGCATTTCCCGGCGGGCAGCGCCAAGGTCACCCATCATCGCCTGAACCCGCGCCAGTTCCAGGCGCACGCGCTGCGCGTTGGGGCGTTCGTCCAGAATGCGGCGCAGGATCAGGGCTGCGTCCTTCAACTTGTGCTCGCGATCCGCCAGCATCAGCGCCAGGCGAAACCGCGCTTCGTTGCGCAGGTCGATATCGGGATTGTCCGCCAGGGCGCGATAGGCGGTTTCGGCGGTGGCAAAATCGCCGCTGTCGCGGGCGCGGTCGGCGAGTTCGAACAACTGCGGTGCCGTTAGCGATACGCTGTCGGCCATCGCTGCCGCCGGGCAAGAGAGCGCCATAAGCAGGGCGGCGACAAGATAAGGCTTGGAAATGGCTAAGCTCCCGAGTTTGCAACGAACTATTGCATCGGCCCGATGCCGTCCAGCGCGCGCTTGCGCAGCTTCAATCCGATTTGGCGTGGCGAATCCGACTCACACGGGGCAAATCTGCGGATTCATCGCACGTCCGGCATGCGTCCATCATCGGCAATCGCTGCAAAGTGACAGAAAAATGTCGATCTAATCCATTGTTAAATATAAAATTATTCAGGCTATGGCATCCCTGTGGAAAAA
>NZ_LJHO01000027.1:0-16179 GCF_001295765.1 Novosphingobium sp. AAP1
GTGCCGCCTTCATCTGCGCCGCGTCAGTGTCCGTGTAATCTACGCAGCCCTCATAGGCTGTCTCACGGCGGCTGTTGAAGAAAGGGATAATGCCATACTTGTCCGCGAACCAGTCTATTAGGTCGGCCTCAACAAACTTGAACATGTCAGTGACATTTTTTCGCCGAGTGCGGCAGACGCGGATTTCGATACGCACGTCCTTTCCGAAACCGTCGATCTCGTGGAGCCACCGCCGAAGGTGCGAGGACAGTCTACCGAGCGCGGAGCCGCGCCCGATGTAAAGCACTGGCGATCGCCCGAACGGATAAGCAATCACGAAATCGCCTTTCATGCGGATGACATACACGCACCGTTTAAGGTCTACGGCGGCATAGCCCTGTGCGTCCAGCGCCTCGACTAATTCCCTCCGTAGCGTCTTCACTATAGCAGCCACGCTGCCCAGTGAGCGATCCGGCTTGAGCTCGATGTGTTCGAGCCAAGTCATATCGACTTTCGGCTTCGCCAAGCCACTTCTCCCTGAATCCCCGGCCGGTCGGCCTCGGTAGCAGGAAGCTTATCTACACCACGCTCTCTGTCTAGCCTTGGACTGCTGGCTGACCGGTTCCGCTGGAAGCGGACGTGCCGGCAGCTTCGTCGGAACGGCGCGAGTTGGTCGCAAGCCGCCCATCTGCGCATTGTGCCACGATCGCCGCAATAGCGGCCATTCAGGCGGCTGAGTTGGCGCGCCGGGAGCGGTCGTTTGTTTATCGATGTCGCTGGCCCCATGAATGGGCCTGGGTTGGGTGGGAAGCGGTCATTCGTTCGCTAAGCGAAAGCACTTAGGATTCCCGAAAAGCAGGCGAGACCGGCAGCGAGGTGGGCAGCCGCCGCAACACCAACGGCGCGGTAATTGTTTGTGGCTATCGCGCTGCCAATCAGAGTGCCGTACAGCGGAAACTGAGCCAGGCCCACGCCGATCTCAATTGGACCAATGCTCCGTTCGAGCAACGTCAGAAGCATGGAAAACGGGAAGAGCGCGCGTGCAGCGACATAAGAGCCATGACCTGCTCCCCCTGACAAAACCGCAGCCACGATCGCCGCAAGCGCTACCAGAGTGCCCATTGCCGCTCCGCGCCATCCCTGCCGGTGTATCAAGGGGGAACGATCCATCGGGACTATTTTCATCGATATGGCGATGGTGCGCAAGTGGGCGCGAGCCGCCCATCTGCGCATCGCGCCGCTATAGCCCACGTTCAGGCCTCGTGGCTGCAGCGTCCGAAGCGGACATAGCTTCAGCCAGTCAAAATTGGCCACCAACGACCGGTTTCAAGGCATGACAAGGGCGCAATGGTGGTCTGAAATTGGAGGGGAAGCGGACACCGATGTGGGGGTAGAGGGCGACCGGCGTTGGCGGCTAGCTGCCATCGTGATGCAATCCTAGGGTCCAGACTCGTTCAGAGCCAGAAGGCCACGGCGGCAGCGAGACATACGGCTGAGAGGAAGTTCCTGGCGAGCTTGTCGTAGCGGGTGGCGATGCGGCGGAAGTCCTTGAGACGGCAGAACATGGCCTCGACCCGCCAGCGATCCTTGTACCGGCGCTCGTCATACTGGATCGGGCGTTTGCGGTTGCGCCGTCCCGGGATCACCGGGATCGTGCCTTGTTCGCGCAAGGCGGCCCTGATGCGGTTCGCGTCGTAGCCACGGTCGGCAATCACTCGCTTCATGCCGATAGTTTCGCCGATCAGCAGGTCTGCGCCCTTCACGTCAGATGTATTGCCGGGCGTCAGGACAAGGCGGAGTGGTCGCCCGAGGACATCGGCAAGGGCGTGGATCTTCGTTGTCCGGCCGCCACGCGAGATCCCAATGGCATTGGCTCGCGCCCCCCCTTTGCCCCACCAGCGCTGCGGTGGGCCTTGATGTAGCTGCTGTCAATCTGACCGGTTTCGGCAATCCAGCCTTCCTCTGTCAGCGCCGCCAGGATGCGCGTCCAGATGCCCCGACGGCTCCACCTGTTCCAGCGATTGTAGACTGTTGTCGATGGTCCATATTCGGCGGGGCAATCCGCCCATCGACCGCCGCATTTGAGCATGTGAATGATGCCGGAAATCACCCTACGATCATCGACACGTCGCGCCCCGGGCTGGTTCTTCGGCAAGTGCGGCTCGATGGCAGCCCAAGCTTCATCCGACAGCCAGAACAACGAACGCGACATTATCAAAGCCTCCTGCCTAAGCGGAGACTCCCTGAATCAGGGCAAGCGCCAATTTTCAAGAGGCTGATTGGGTTTGGACCCTAACCTCGCTAAGGCCTGCACCCCATACCTACATGCAGTTCGACGTGATATGCGGCGCAATGCCCACGCAGCCATTATCTTCCATCGGCGCCAAGGTGGCCCCGGACAATCCGCTTTTCGACCTCGTAACTGAGGCCTACCGCGTCTTTGCTGGCTCCAAACCCAAAAGCACCGAAGTCTGCGAGCAATGCTGTATGGATCAGGGCATAGCAGCCCGATTCTTCGAGACGCCAATTGACTACTTGCCGCTTGAGTATGTGCGTGAATGGTTTTCAGCAGCGACAGTTGTTGGTGGCGTCAGTCAACAAGTGTGGTCCTATCTTCTGCCGCGCATCCTCGAAATCCTGGCTGTGGGAGATGAGCCGAGTTTTGTCGGTCTCGAAGTCAGCCTTAAGCGCTTCCCGACAGGCAAGTCCGCTAACTGGACCAAGCCGCAATGGAACGTGCTCGACAAATTTCAGCGCGCATACTTGGCTCAGGCAGTTGCCGGAGCCGGCGATCATCTTGACGACGTCATCTGCATGTTCAGTTTGGCAAGTTGGCCGCTCAATTCCTTGCTGGAGCAGGTCGAAGCGCAAGACGATGCCGCGTTGGCCGAGCGGCTTTGGCAGGACTGGTGCGAATGGAATCCGGAATTTGTCGGCGAAATCTGGCTGACCCCATTCTGGGAGAAGCCAGAGCGAGCGCGCTTGTTTGAATTCTACACCTCTGAAGCGCTCTACCGGCGAATGGAAGCCCTTGCCTTGTCCGATGCGACCGACTCCGCGCTCGCCGTCAAGGCATCGGCTGTGGTCGAGGTGATTGAGGCCAACGCGGAGTGGGTCAGATAGCTTTAGCGCTCGTGGAGTTGCGCACCGATTGGGTGGAAGTGATCGAAAATGCTGTCCATACGATGGAACGTCCGCAATGTTGTCGGAGGCCGACGTCGAGGCATTCCAATGTCTGCTAACCCGTTTTCGCGTCTGCGAAGCCGCCCTTCCGGATCGTCGAAGGGTTTCGGGCGCCGTGAGGCGTACTAAACCCGGACAGGTACGACCCGCGGTGGGGCTCGCACAGGTCTATGGGCAAAAGGGCTTTGGTGTGGATTGGGGTGGCTGAAGCCTGCCTGCCGGCCAGCTTGTGATGGGCGGAGTAGCAAAGAATTCGGGTGGCCATATGGCTGGAAGTGTCGCTGATCGTGCCGGTAATAGGCCCAATTTCGAATGTGCTGGCGGCGTTGGCGCGCGCATTCCCATTGGCCGGGATGCAGCGATCGCGGCCGTGCTACAGAGTGAGCCATTCCGGATCATGGCCTGTTCTCCCGGGCGAGCGATGGCGATGATGGTGGTGCACGCGGTTGGCACCAGCGAGCGAACGTTTCGATGATGGTCATGTGCCCACCGCAGCATGGGCATAGCGGGCGATGGTCGGGCGGTTCGTCGGGTTCGGGGTCGTCGATCGGCGCGGCGACGCCCAGCAGCCTGCGGGCCAGCGCCATGGTCTCCTTGTGGGTTGAACTGGCGAGCAGGCCATAATGCCGGATGCGGTGGAAGCCGCGCGGCAGGACGTGGATCAGAAAGCGGCGGATGAACTCGTCGGTGGCCAGCGTCATGACCTGCTGGCGTTCGGCGCCATCGCGGCGATAATCCTTGTACCGGAACGTCACGCCGGTCTCGTCGAAGCCGATGAGCCGTCGGTTCGAGATGGCGACGCGATGGGTGTAGCGCGAGAGATAGGCCAGCACCGCCTGCGGCCCCGCAAAAGGAGGCTTGGCATAGACCACCCAGCGCTTTTTCCGGATCGGCGACAGAAACTGCAGGAAGGCCTTACGCGCGGCCAGACCCACCAAAGTGCCGAAGAAGCCGAGCCTTCCCGCATCGAACAACGCTAAGAGGCGCGTGAGGAACAGCCGGCGGACCAAGGTCCCCAGCACGCGCACCGGCAGCAGGAATGCGGGGCGTGACGAGATCCAGCGAGTGCCATCGAGCGTGATGCCGCCGCCGGGCACGATCATGTGCACATGCGGATGATGCGTCAGCGCCGATCCCCACGTGTGCAATACAGCGGTGATGCCAATCCGCGCGCCGAGGTGCTTGGGATCGGCGGCGATGGTCAGCATCGTGTCTGCGGCAGCGCGGAACAGCAGGTCATAGACCACCGCCTTGTTCTGCCAGGCAATGTCGGCGATCTCGGCGGGTACGGTGAACACCACATGGAAGTAGCCGACCGGTAATAGATCGGCCTCGCGCGCGGCCAGCCAGGTGCGCGCGGCGGCGCCCTGACATTTGGGACAGTGCCGGTTGCGACATGAGTTGTAGGCGATCCGCCAATGCCCGCAGTCGTCGCAGGCCTCGACGTGACCGCCCAGCGCGGCGGTGCGGCAATTCTCGATGGCCATCATGATCTTGAGCTGGCCGAGGCTCAGATGCCCGGCATGGGCCGCCCGATAGGCGGGCCCGGCGCTACGGAAGATATCGGCGACCTCGAGCGAGGCGCGCACCGGTTCAACCGGGAGGAGCGGCCTGCGTCGCCGGGAACATCGCCAACCTATCGAGTGGGCTGACCACCGCCTTGACCGTGCGGATGGCCACCCGGGTGTAAAGCGTCGTGGTTTGCAATTGGGTATGCCCCAGCAGCGCCTGGATGACGCGAATATCGACGCCATCTTCCAACAGGTGGGTGGCAAAGCTGTGGCGCAAAGTATGGGGTCCGACCCGCTTGGTAATCCCCGCCGTGTGGGCAGCTTCGGCGGCGATGCGGTGAACCTGCCGGGTGCTGATGGGTTTGAGATAGTGCTGGCCGGGGAAGAGCCAGCCATCCGGGTGCATCACGCCTTCTTTGCGCCCGATCTTCCACCATTCGCGCAGGAGAAGCAGCAGGTCTTGGGCAAGCATGGCATTGCGACTGTGGCCACCTTTGCCGCACTCGACCCGCAGCAGCATCCGCTCGCTGTCGATGTCGCGCACCCGCAGATGGGTCACTTCTGCGGCGCGAAGGCCAGCCCCGTAAGCCACCGACAGGATCGCCTGATGCTTGATACTCGTCGTCGCATCGAGCATCCGGCTCACTTCATCGCGGCTGAGCACGGTTGGCAAACCACGCGGATGCTTCACCCGATGGAGTCTGCGGATTACGTCAGGCCGATCGAGCGTGCGGATGAAGAAAAACCGAAGCGCCGAAACCGCCATGTTCATCGCCGGCGCGCCAAACCCCGTCTCGGTCTGCTCGATCTGGTAGCGGCGTAGGTCCTCCTCAGTGGCGGTGTCGGGTGGGCGTCCCAGCCAGATCGCAAACCGCGTGATATCCCGCAAATAGCCGTGCTGCGTGGTGCGGCACAGCCGATGCAGATTCATGTCTTCAATCATACGCTCCCGCAGCGTGGTGGCAGGGGCTGGCATTGTGGTATTGGTCATCGATCGACTCCTTGTGGAAGGAGCCGCGAAAATCTGCCTCTCGTCAGCGGGGCTCAACCGAAGAAATCAGCCCGAGGGGCAGCGCAACCTCGCCACAAGCACCATTCCCGCGCCAGCGGGTTCGTACTCGTCCGCCATCCCTGGCATTCCTGATGGGCCGACTTTTGGCAGATCATCGCCGCGCGCCGGTGTTGAAGGCGGCATTGGGAATGCACCGCTACCTGGCCTCGTCGACCCGATAGAACATGGGATTGCGCATCCATTCGCGGATGGCGGATTCACGCCAGCCAGTGCAGCGCGTAGCGATGCGCACCTGCTTGGGGAACGTGCCCGCCTGGATCTTCCGATAGAGGGTGGCGCGGGTCAGGCCGGTGCGATCGAGTACGGCGTTGAGGCGCAGAATGCGGTCCGGGGGTTGTTCGGTCATGGCGTGGTCTTGCTGTGCTGTGGTTGGTTCTCTTGCTCCTTTGTTGTGAGATTTGCCGGTCTGCGGCCGGCGCCAAGAGTGCCGAAAACGGTGCCAATGCGCCGATTTTACGCCATTTGACCCCAGGGTGTCCGATCTTACCCAAGGATGCGAAAAAGAAATTTTGATGGTCGTGCAGATTGTGTCTCAGGCCGTCTCGGCCTGACCGCGCTCTCCTTCTGCTGAGCTCCAGTCGAGCCGGCTCCGCATTCTCGTCGGCATGGCCGGTACGATCGCTGACACCTGGCCCGGCCATGCTGTCCGGTCCTGTCGGTCCGCCTCTGGCTCCCCTCCAGTTGTCGCCGCGCTTTGGGTGCGCGGCGGCGTTTGCCTCGGCTCCAGGGTGACGGGGGGCGTCACGGCCCTGTAGCCCCGCCGCGACGGGGTGCAACCCGGCCCGCTGCGCGGGTCCGGGTGCTCCACGTTGTTGCGCCCTTCGGTGCACCCCGCCGCCTGACGCGGGGCTGTCGGTCCGCTCCTGCCGCCCCCCGCCACCCCGGCGCCGGGCCATGGCGGTTTAAGGAGCTTGAAGATCATGAGCACCGTGAGCACAACTGAACGCCAGTCCCTCTATGCCGAGGTGACCTCCCGCATCATTGCCGAACTCGAAGCCGGACGCCTGCCCTGGGTGCAGCCATGGGATGCCAGCCGCTGTCCCTGCATGCTGCCCCACAATGCCGGTTCAGGCCGGACTTATTCGGGGATCAATGTTCTCATTCTCTGGACCTCTGCCATCGAGCAGGGCTTTTCGTCGCAGCGCTGGCTGACCTATCGCCAGGCCGAAGCAGCCGGGGGCCAAGTCCGGCGCGGCGAGAAGGGCACGGTGGTCTGCTATGCCGATCGCTTCACCCCGCGCGAGGAAGCCGCCAAGGCCCGGGACGAAGACCGCGAAGCGCGCACCGTGGCCTTTCTCAAGCGCTTTACCGTGTTCAGCCTCGACCAGTGCGAGGGCCTGCCCGAAGATATGATTGCTCCAGTGGCGTCGATTGCACCCGAGCTGGCCATTGCCGGCGCCGATCGCGTGATCCAGGGCAGTGGGGTGACCTTCCGCATCGGGGGCGGGGAAGCGTTCTATTCGCCCAGCCATGACGTGGTGCAGGTGCCGCCCCAGGCTGCCTTCCCCGAGCCGATCAACTGGTTCCGCACGGCCCTCCACGAACTGGGTCACGCGACAGGCCACAAGAGCCGGCTGGACCGGGACCAGACCGGCAAGTTCGGTTCTGCGTCCTACGGAAAAGAGGAACTTGTTGCGGAAATGGCCAGTGCCTTTGCCTGTGCCGCGCTGGGCATTGTCCCGACCGTGCGGCATTCCGATTACATTGGGGCTTGGCTCGAAGTGCTGCGTGCCGACGAGAAGGCGATCTTCCGCGCCGCCAGTGCGGCGAGCAAGGCGGCGGACTTGCTGCTAGCCTGTGGGGAGGACCGGCCATGAGCTCGCCTCTCCCGCCCGAATGGGGCACGCCCGTCCTGCCGGCGATCTCGCCGCGCACATTCTGGCGTCGGGGCGAGCGTGGTCTGCGCCGCATGACCAAGCGGCAGCGGGCGATCTTTGCGGCCGTGCGCTTCGAGGGCGCCAGCTATGCCGAGCTGGCCCAGCGCCATGGCATCAGTGTCGAGGCGGTGCAGGCCGAACTGGCAAAGGCCCTCTCCACGCTGACCCGTGCGGTCTATGGGCACTGGTGGCAGCGCTGGTGGCCGTGGTGAAAATTCAGGCCGCCCGATGGCTAGCCATTGGGCGGCACCGTTGTGTGGGTCGCATCAGGTGAAGTCGTCAACGGAGTAGAACATGGGGTTCTGCAACCATTGGTCGAGCGCGCTGCGGCGCCAGCCCACGCAGCGCGTGGCGATGCGCGACTGCTTGGGAAAGGTCCCGTTCTGAACCTTGCGATAGAGCGTCGCGCGCGAGAGCCCGGTTTCCTTGAGCACCTGGGGCAGACGCACGAAGGAATTGGGAGAGGTAGAATTCATGGCACATCCTTCCTGTTTGATGGGTTGGACTGGCCGGCCACGAGTAGAATTGGGGCGTTGCGGGAAAAGCGCAAGAACCTGAGAATTCAGGGAATGTGGCATCTGCCGCGAGCACGCTGCCCGGTACACCCGTGCGTACCGGTACGACCTCGCACGAACACCAAAAAATTTTGCGCGCAGGGGCTGCGCGGCGGACAAACCGCGAAGTTCAGCGGTGTCACGCAGTCTACCGCCCCCAATCGGTCTCACCGCGCGAATCAGTCTTGCGCGGCGAGACCGATCAGGACGGTGCCCGGCGCTGCTTGCGTCTGCCGTGCCCGGTCACTTCCGCGACGTGGTCCAACAGCGCTACAATGATGTCGCGAACCTCCCCGGCGGCAAAGCCTCCCGTGTCAGGCTTGATGCCGTGGGCGCGGCTAAGGTCGTTCCATTTCCAGTAGGGCGAGAGCACGTCCATCAGCCGCTCGGTTTCCGTCTCCTCGCAACCGAAGCCAGTGGCATTGGCGTAGGCCAGGGAACGATCGACATGGAGGCCGATGTACTTTGCGCACCACGCGTCGGGGAAACCCACGTCGAGCAGGTGCGACGACATCGCCAGCTGCGCGACGATGCCGGCGGAGTAGAACAGATAGGAAGTGTCATCGGCCATGGGAGAGGTCAGCGATCCCATGAACTCGCCTGCACGCTGGTAGCGATCCAGGCTGAGTGCGCGGCCTTCGCGCGTGCGCAGGAGCCGGACGGGCCGCGCATCGTAGCGCCGCCATAGCGCGCCAAGCTCAGAATTCTCGTTCGGCAAAGTGATGATGGCAGCGCCCAGCGCGGGGGCGCCAACGTGGGATGAAGTAGCAGGAACGATCGTGTCCATATGTACCTCCGGTCCGCGTCAGAAGCGGGGAGCGGAAGGCCTCAGGTCATCACGCGGACTGACCCCGAGCTCCCGCACGCTTGCGCGCGGGAGCCGCCGGAGCTGGTAACATGTCAGTAACATGCGCCGCCGTCTTTAACCCGAAGGTCTGGACATACACGACGACACCCCGGAAAACCGCGTTTTCCGAGTTGGCTTTACTGACGGGATTACCAGTCCCGGCGCCGCCTTTTGCGCAGCGCGGTCTCACGATACCAGACGAGAATCCGCGCGCCAAGTTTTTGCGTGAATTATGGAAAAGCGGGGCTGCACCGTCAGCGTCGGCCGAGGATCCCCGCATGCTCTCGGCCAGCCGACCCCGCCGCGTCCGCACATCGCAAAAGCTCCGGCGGATAAGCGGCCTTAAGCCTCGCGCGTCTCGCCGGCTCCATCGCGCAGCGCATTGGCAATCATCGCCGCGAGCGTTTCTTCGGCACGGGCGCGGATGGCGTCGTCTTTGGCGTCCAGGTCGTGCCGGATCCATTGCTGCGCGCGCCCGATGACGGTGAGGACGATGGCGGAAGTGGTGTCGTCCATGCCCATGCCTATGGGGATGAAGTGACGGTGCGGCAACTGCCCGCGCGGCGTCTCCTCAGCTTCTTCTGGCACGGGGGCACTTGGTTGACGATCAACCGTTCACTTGTGCGCGATCCTCATCGTCCGCAAATGCCCGCTGCCCCCGTCGCCGCCACAGCGTGAACTGGTTGCCGGTCTCGTCAGAACGCAGCTTGGCCGCCGCCTCGACCAGCAGACCGAGGATGACGGCGCGATCATCGTCGGTCAGTTCGACGATGCCGGCCTTGGCAATCAGCCCGCCCAGCTCGATCAGCTGCCGCGTGCGCTCTCGGCGCTTCACCTGCCAGGCTCTTGTGTCATGCCGCGCCTGTTGCAGGGCCAGGCGATGGCGGGCGCTGGTCGTGCGGCGCTGCTGATTGCGCGTTGTCGCCAGTGCCTCGGCCAGTCGCCTGTTCGGTCCGCTCGCCAGAAAAGAACGCGGCGCCGCGTTTGCGCCATCCCTCCCGTCGGGTTGGATCGGTGATGGCGGCCATCGATAGCAGCGCGCCGGCCAGTTCCTCGATGGTCAGTGCGTCGGCGCCAGTCGCCTCGACCAGTTCGCCCAACTGGCTCTGCTTGCGTGCCTTGAGTTGCTTGGCCTTGGCGGTAAGCGCCTTGAGGTCCTCGTCATAGTTGCGGGGCTTGCGCATGTCTGGTGTCCTGTGACGGCGATCTGTTGCGCCGTGAGGCCTCCCAGTTATCGGCCTTGACGATCAATGCCAATTCCATGAAACCTCATGGGATTCTGCCGTCCCGAGAATGATGAAATCTTTTGAGGGCGCGCTTATACGTCGTGCCGACGTGCGCTTTTAGGCGTATCTGGTGTGTCGCCATGGCGATCTACCACTTCTCGGCCAAAGTTGTTTCGCGCGGTGCCGGCTCGAGCGCCGTGGCCGCCGCTGCCTATCGCTCGGCCGATCGGCTCTATGATCAGCGGCTCGACCGACACCACGATTTCTCCAACAAGACCGGTGTCGTGCACAGCGAAGTCATGCTGCCCGAAGGCGCGCCGGAAGAATGGCGCGACCGGGCGACGCTGTGGAACGACGTCGAAGCCGTCGAAGTGCGCAAGGACGCGCAGCTGGCCCGCGAGATCGAGTTCGCCATTCCGCGTGAGATGAGCCAGGGCGATGGCATCCAATTGGCGCGGGACTTTGTGCAGAAGGAATTCGTCGACCGGGGCATGGTCGCCGATCTCAATGTGCATTGGGATGTCGGGCCCGACGGCCTCGCCAAGCCGCATGCTCATGTGATGCTGGGCATGCGCGAAGTTGGAGCGGATGGGTTCGGCGCCAAGGTGCGCGAGTGGAATAAGACCGAACTGCTGACCCACTGGCGCGAAGCCTGGGCCGAGCACGTCAATGCGCGGCTTGCGCAGCTCGATATCGACGCGCGGATCGATCACCGCAGCCTGGAGGCTCAGGGCATCGATCTCGAGCCGCAGAACAAGATCGGCCCGGCCGCGGCACGCATGGCCCAGGAAGGCCTGGTCCGCGAGCGGCTGGAAGAGCATTTTGCCATCGCGAGGAGCAATGGCGAGAAGATCCTCGAAAACCCCGGCATCGCGCTCGATGCCATCACCCACCAACAGGCCACGTTCACTGCCCGCGACCTTGCCACGTTCGTGCACCGGCACAGCGAAGGGAAGGACCAGTTCGACGCCGTGCTGGCGGCAGTGCGGGGTTCGCCCGATCTGGTCCGACTGGGACCAGACGGACGCGGCGAGGAGCGCTTCACCTCGCGCGCCATGCTCGAGACCGAACAGCGGCTGGAGCAGGCCACGGCCAGGCTCGACGCGCAGTGGCATCACGCCGTCCCTGACCGCCATCTGGCCGCCGCGCTGGACCGCGCCGAAGCCCGTGGCCTGGTGCTGTCGGTCGAGCAGCACCATGCGCTCGAGCATGTCACCAGGCGTGGGGGCATTGCCAGCGTGATCGGCTATGCCGGTACCGGCAAGAGCGCGATGCTCGGCGTGGCGCGCGAGGCGTGGGAGAAAGCCGGCTACGAGGTGCGCGGCATTGCCCTGTCCGGCATCGCTGCCGAGAACCTGGAAAACGGCTCGGGCATTGCCTCGCGCACCATTGCCAGTCTCGAGCACCAGTGGGCGCAGGGACGCGAGACGCTGAGGCCCAATTCTATCCTGGTGATCGACGAAGCCGGTATGATCGGCACGCGCCAGATGGAACGCGTGATCAGTGAAGCCGAGCGTCAGGGCGCCAAGGTCGTGCTAGTTGGTGATCCGCAGCAGCTCCAGGCGATCGAAGCGGGCGCCGCCTTTCGCAGCATGGCCGAGCGGCATGGTGCCGTCGAAATCACCGAGGTGCGCCGGCAGGCCGAGGAATGGCAGCGCGACGCCACGCGGCACTTGGCTACAGGCCGAACTGGCGAAGCCATCGAGGCTTATCACGCGGCCGGTCTGGTGGTCGAATCACGCACCCGCGAATCGGCGCGCGATGCCTTGATCGAGCGCTGGGATGCCGATCGGCAGGCTCATCCCGAGGCCAGCCGGCTTATTCTCACCCACACCAATGCAGAATGCGATGAACTGAATGCGCAGGCCCGGGATCGCCTGCGCGATCATGGCACGCTGGGTGCCGATGTCGCAGTCGAGACCACCCGTGGCCAGCGCTTGTTTGCCGACCAGGACCGCATCATGTTCCTGCGCAACGAACGCGAACTGGGTGTGAAGAATGGCATGTTGGGCACCATCGAGCGGGTTGATCGCACCGGCATGGCCGTGCGGCTCGACGATGGGCGCACCGTGGCTTTCGACCACAAGGTATATGCCGACCTCACCCATGGCTACGCCGCCACGGTACACAAGTCGCAAGGGGCCACGCTCGATCGCGTCCATGTTCTGGCCACGCCTGGGCTCGATCGCCATGGTGCCTATGTCGCGCTTTCGCGGCATCGTGATCATGTCGAGCTGCATTACGCCAAGGCTGACTTTACCGACCGAGAGCGGCTGGCCCAGCGCATGTCGCGTGACCGGTCCAAGGACATGGTGCGCGATTACACCGGCAACCACCCGGACCACAAAGCCGAGCCCGCCCTACAGCCACCAGCCAGTGCAGAACAAACCGAACGTAAGCAGGGCCGCTTTGCCGGGTTGCGCCTCAGTGTGCCCAGCTTTGCCAGGCCGCCTGCCCAGGACCAGCAGGCAACCCACGACCACACCAAGCCGGGCCTGGCAGCAGCGCAGCAGATCGGAACCAGGCCCAGCCTCGACCAGGCGGTCGAGCGCTATGCCCGCGCTACGGCGGAGATCGAACGCATGACCGGACAGCAACTCCCCGCGCTCGAATACCAGAAGGCCGCGCAGGCCCGTGCGGCCCAGGCGCTCGATGCGCTGCCTGGCGGCAGCGCGCTCGATCTCGGCACCGCGTTCCAGCGCAACCCTGGCCTCATGGCCGAGGTCACCACCGGCCGCACCGCCAATGCCATCCGCGCCATGAAGCTCGAAGCCGAAATCCGCGCCAATCCCGAACTGCGCGCCGATCGCTTCGTCCAGTCCTGGCAGCAGTTGCAGGCCCAGCGTAACAGTCTCAGCGGCTCCAGCAACCGTGAGGCACGCCAGCACGTAGAGAGCCAGATGCGCGCCATGGCCAAGGGCCTGGAGAAGGACCACGAACTGGGCAATGCACTCAGCAAGCGCGGAACCCAGCTGATTGGCAAACAGTGGTCGCGGGAATGGTCGCCGGGCGTCAGTGGCCATGACATCACCGAGGCCGCCAGGACCAGGTCCATCGCCCAGCAACTGACCCACTCGCTCGAGCGTGGGCGCGACCGGGGGTTGGGGCTGTGAGCGACGCTGCCGCCCCTCGCGCAAGCACCGAGTCAGACCTCGACCGCCCGGAAGTGGCGTTCGAGATCATGACCCACAAGCTTGCCGTCCTCATCGCCGCTGTCGAAGGCTTTGCGGCCCGGCAGCAGGAACTGCACAGCCGGGACTACACCGAAGACCTGGCCCGCATCCATACCTGCCAGGAGGACGCGGCAGCCGCGATCGAGACGCTGGCCAGCAGTCCCGCGCTTCAGCTGACGCCAGAGGCCATTGCTGGCCAGATCCATCACGCGACGGCCAAGGCCAGTGAGGTTGAACGACAGCACTTCGGCGCAGCGCGGATTGACCTGGATCGCACCGTCCTCACGATCAACGACATCGTGCAATCCATCCTGAGGATGTTTCAGCAACTGCGCTGGCTGGGTATCGCGGCGGCGGTCGGTGTGGTCGCCGGCTTCTTGCTGGGCTGGATTGTTCCGGACTTCGTAGACAGGGCGGCGCCGGAAAGCTGGCACTGGCCAGAGGAGCGTGCGGCCAGCCTTCTCCAGCGTGATGGCTGGGCAGCTGGGGAGCGGATGTTGCAGGTGTCCGATCCGCAGCGGTGGGAGGCCTTGCGGGAAGCCGCCAGCATTTGGGCGAGCAATGCCAAAGCGTTGGAGAATTGCAAGAAGCGTGCGGCGAAGGTCGGTAAGGGCGTGATTTGTTCGATCTCGGTAGGCGATCCCCATAAGCCAGCCCAAGGTCGGCTATACCCGGTGACGGAGCACACTTCGTGGCTTCCTTAGCCTAATCATGGCTGAAATTTGATAGGGTCCGACTGATACCAACCTGCGCGGTGTCTGACTCACGGGGGATTTCCAAGGCAGCGAAAATCTGAATCTATGTGGCGGCATAGGAGTGCGGTGCCATGGGTTCAGCGATCAGTTTGCGGGAGGATTTTGACGGGGCGGCCCTGCGGCGATTGTCGCGAACGACGAAAAGCGCGAACCAGGCGCGTCGGCTGTTGGGTTTGGCCGAGATTTACGACGGCGGCAGCCGGGGCGCAGCGGCCCGGATCGGCAGCGTCGGGCTTCAGATCGTGCGGGACTGGGTGATCAGGTTCAATGCCCGTGGTCCCGATGGACTTCTGGATGGCAAGGCGCCCGGCCGCCGTTCGCGGTTGAACTATGCGCAGCGTCGGGCACTGGTCGATGTTGTGGAAAGCGGTCCGATCCCGGCGATCCACGGGGTGGTGCGCTGGCGGCTGATCGACCTGGCCCAGTGGCTTTATGACGAATTTGCCGTCTCGCTCGACGAGACCAACATCAGCCGCGAATTGAAGAAGCTGGGCTACGTGAAGCTGACCGCTCGTCCTCGTCATCATGCCCAGAACGAGCATGCGATGGAAGCCTTCAAAAGGGGGGCTTCGCTGCCGAGTTGGCAAAGGTCCGAGCAAGCCTCCCGAGAGGAACGCCAGTAGAAATCTGGTTCCAGGATGAAGCCCGCGTCGGGCAGAAGAACAAGATTACGCGGCGCTGGGCACGACGCGGGACACGGCCATCGGCACCGAAGGACCAGCGGACGAAATCGGCCTACATCTTCGGCGCGATCTGCCCCGAACACGGCAAGGGTGCCGGGCTCGTCCTGCCATTCTGCAATACCGAAACCATGGCGCTGCACCTTTCCGAGATCTCGCTCGCCGTCGCACCGGACGCCCATGCAGTCGTCCTGATGGATCAGGCCGGATGGCACACGACCGGCAAGCTCGAGGTGCCCGCCAACATCAGCATCGTCGCGCTGCCCGCCAAGTGCCCCGAGCTCAACCCGGTCGAAACTTCTGGCAGTTCATGCGCGACAACTGGCTGTCGAACCGGGTCTTCACATCCTACGACAACATCATCGACCACTGCTGCGAGGCGTGGAACAAGCTCATCGATCAGCCATGGCGCATCATGACAATCGGTCGCCGGAAATGGGCGCGTGGGTCATGATCAATGCAGGTTGGTATGAGACCTCGATCCGAAATTTGCTAAGCAATACCATCATTTTATAATTCAGTTTCTTTGCGAAGAGATGGCCTGGATAATGGCATGGACTGATACGGCTGGAGAAGACCATAGCCGGAAAGGGCTGCGTTATTCATCCGACATGAAGGATCGGGAATGGGATTTGCTGGCGCCCTTTATCCCGCCGGCCAGGACGGGCGGTCGCCGCCGCACGACGGACATGCGCCAGGTGGTCAATGCGTTGGTCTATCTGGCGTATCTGGCGTCAGCCGGTTCCGTATGGCGATTGCTGCCCAAATGCTACGCGCCAGTGTCGACGGTCGGGCGGTGTTTTTACGACTGGCGCAACGCCGGTCTGTTCGAGACCATCAACACGCTGTTGGTCATGAGCCTGCTCGAGACCGGTGGCCGCGAGCCATCGCGCAGCGCGGGGGTGATCGACAGTCAGAGTGTCAAAACCACCGATTCCGAGGGATATAGCGGCTATGATGCAGGTAAAAAATCAACGGCTGCAAGCTTCACATCCTCACCGACACCTCTGGATTCCCGATTTCCGTTCTGGTCCAAACGGCTGATATTCAGGATCGTGACGGGGCTGTCGGTGTGCTTAAGGCGGTGCTTGGTCGCTTCCCGTCATCGAACGTGTCGTGGTGGTGATGCGCCGGGGACAAGCTGAAGACGGTGCTGGAGCCCATGGGCGACTGACCCATCCAGATCATCAAGCGCTCTGACGCGCAAAGGCTTTGCTATCCTGCCCCGCCGGTGTTTGGTCGAGCGGACCTTTGCATGGCGCTGCCGCTGCTGCGGCCTGGCCAAGAATTGGGAAACCACCATCGCTTCTTCAACCGCATGG
>NZ_LJHO01000028.1:0-16146 GCF_001295765.1 Novosphingobium sp. AAP1
GGCGTCGGGAAGGGTAAGCGCCCCCTCTGGGCGATCGCGCCGGCACCAGCGAACAAAAACTACGATGTCTTTCACCGCGGCTGGAACTCCTAATGTCCGTGGTAAGTCCCGCGCTAGTCGCGTGATGCAAAACGTTCACTAGGAGTGATGCGACGAATGATCGCCTTCCCACGTCCCTGATATACCTGCTGATCGAGCCAGGCTACCTCCTCACCTTCCTTTGCTGTATCAATTTCCCTCCACCAGAAACGAAGGCCGGGATTCCAGCGATAGCCACGCGACCGGAGCAGATCTTTCGCATCGAACGGAGCGCCCACGGCTTCAACTCGAAAGCTATCAAGCGCGCAGCGCGATAACAGGTGGGAAAGAACTGACCGCCCATCGGCTGTTTTCACTGCTAGAAGGGATGTCAGTGCTTCGACGTCATTACCTGCGCGATGCCCCTCGAAAAACCGCCCGCTTTGTAGCACTAGATGTCCAAGCGCACGACCATCAAAGCCGAGATCAAGCCAGTCCAGCTGGGTTAGGCTACAAGCCCAGGCCCGATAGCGCAGGCCAGGAAAACGTACGTCGAGAAAAGGACGATCGAACGCAGCGTTGTGCGCGATCACCAAATCAGCAGTCGCGAGTGCGCCGGTGATCGCAACATCGTCGAAGCGTTTGCCCTCCAGCGTCTGATTGCTGAGTCCCGTCAGCTTGGAGATGCGATCCGTGATCGGTCGCCCTGGATCCTCCATCCACGACTTTACCCGTTCGACCTCTAGGATTTCCCCATCGGGATTGAAGATAAAGCTTTGGGCTGCGATCTCGATCAGGCGATCCTCGTTAGGATCGAGTCCGGTCGTCTCTGTATCGATCACCAGACCAATTTGCTCGTCAGCAGCGCAGGGCCGGAGCTGCTCGACATGATCCCCGTCGTCCAGTGCGCGCAGTACTCGGAAGCCAGGTTGACGTTCAAGCATTTGGGCCAATGCTTCGCCTTGAAGCTCATCGTTTGCGAGCGGCGGAGCCACCGAGCCTGCCAGGCGGGCAAGAAGGCGTAAGATCAGCCCCATCAGTTCAATTTCGCGAGTTGTTCGAGGAGCATCAGAGAGATCTCATAGCCAGGCGGCAAACTTTTGTACTCCTTAATGCCGTCCTTCATCGGGTCGCCGCCGCGCTGATGCAAATCCAGGGTGGCCACCGGCAATTCGATGATCTGCCCTGTCGAAAGCCCCGGGCCAGCGTGTTGATATATGGTACGCCGTTCGGAAAGGCGGTAGGGCGAAACCGCGAGCGAGCCTCCGAAGTGGCCGCAATTGCAAATCACCACGTTGCAAAAGACCATCCGCGAAACGGCCTCGGCGACGTGACGAAAGGACGTGGCGTCCTTATTCAGCGCGAGGATGAAGAGGTGCTGGACTTTACCGCGGTACATGGCGATACGTTCGAGATCGAGAAAATCATAGCATACCATGACGCCGAACGTGCCGATTCCGTCCCCATCGAACAACCAGACAGACGGGTCCGGCTGAAACTCGCAGGGCACCGATAGAAGCTTCTTCTTTTCCTCTGGCGCAGGGTAGGTCTTGCCGATCCGACGGGTCACTGCATGAGACCCCATAGCCTTGCCCCGCCATCGCTTCGGCACGATGAGAAGCGCGTCATTATGGATGTGTCCGGCTTGGGCGCCATTGCGATAATCCAAACCCGCGATGACGACCGACTGCAAGCCGTTCGCCATAGCGCGCAGCTTTGGTTCGAAGCCCGTGGGAACCGCGAGCTCCGGCAGCAAGATGATATCCGGAGACTGCTCCTCTTGGCGGAAAGCTGCGAAATATCCACGGATTTCAAGGATCGCACGCTCTTCTTCGCAGGGGCTCATTTTGGTGCCGGCCGCCCATGCTGCGGCGGGATCCAGGGAAGTCTGGATTACGCCGAGCTTAAGCGACGCATTCAGAACGGATACGGGCTCGCCGGTCATAGCAAATCCTCCGCTTGCCCGGCGTCCCCTTCAAACGCGCCCAGTTGTCGCAGGCGAACGGGAATCAGTTGTCGCGGTTGGTGTTCCAACACGGTCATCTGTGTGAGCTGCAGCATGGATTGCGCGCGCTCGAGAAGTCGGTCTAACTGTTGTGCCGACCGGATCGGTCGATCAAACTCGGTGTCGTCGGCCGCAGCGCGATGCTGTGTGCCGAACAATGAGGGGAACAAAGCCAGCAGTGACGTCTCCCGATTGCGCGGGAGCAGGCACGACTGAAGGATTGAAAGTGTGAACGAGGATATCGGAAGCTTTTCGAGGTCTCGGGCCACGATCTCCATAAGGCCTCGCTCCTGACCGCGGATGTTCCAGGCTGCCGGCAGATCAAAGCTTCGCCGGAGTAGTCCCCATAGAAGTTGCCCAATTGGCCGCAACCGGCGAGGCCATCCTCGATCATTCTTCGGCAGAATTTCACGATAGCGATAATCTAACAGGCCGAAGTCGACCATGTGAACGCTATGCATGGGATCGTGCACGTATTTGCGCCAGCCTTCCCAAGTCGGGGTTCCCTCAACGAGTGCATCCGCCGCCATTGCAGTCCAGTTCCGAGGAATTTGAACATTCTCAGGATGAAGGACATCTAGAAATTCTGGATCGCGTCCATCAAGATCCAGATCATCGAAGTCGAACAATGGCTTTAGAATCTGCCTTAGGATCTCCAGCGCCGTCCATTCTGAACGCCGGGGATCATTGGGTTTAAGACTGTTCGTAAAGGTGACCCAATCGCGCAGCGTCGGCTGTGCGGCCAAGGCGTTCGTGCGCACACGCACGTCATCCACGATTGGAGTTCCAGGCGGTAGCTGTTCGAACGCGGCCGGTGCGCTGCGGGCAGCGTCGAGCAGCCATCCTGTGTCGTCCGCGTGCAGAATAGTCGGATGCTCGCCCAGCCATTTCCAAGCCTGGGTGGAAAGCGCACTAGGATAGCGGCGCAGGCATCTCCAGTCATCCGGATCCGCTGGATCAAGAGCGTCGGCGACCAGACCCCAATAGCGCGGCGTTGCATCCCCGTGCGCCAAAGTTGTCATGAAAAACCAATGATACCATATGCCAAGCGAAACGCCTGTGACCCGATTTAAGTCGAAGATCGCTTGCGGCCCCGCGCGGGTACCAGACGACGCGGCGCACTCGTACATTGCTTTCGACAGTTCCGATTCTTCGTCAGCGATTTCGAGACCTGCAATGACCAAGGCTGCGGTCACGGCGCGCTGAGCATCGGCTTGAAAGTGCTGCAACGGATCTTTAGGCGACGGCCTGATCACGAATGCACCAAGCTTGGCTCGCGCTACATTCTTCAGGAAGTTGCGCGCAGCGTCACGTTCCCTGTGTAGGAGATTGGCGCGCGTCACCGCTACGCTCGCATTGAGAATGTGCCGTGAGAGGTTTTGGAGCGCCAGAGAGCCCAGATAGCAGCAGAGTTGCTTGTGGTCGCCGGACCGATGATCGCGCATCCAATTCGTGATGTGCGAGAACCCATCAAAGCCGGTAACACGACAGAAGTCGAAAAGCCGGATGAATAGGCGCGCTTTGTCTGGATGAGTTGCAAACGCCTCGAATAACAAACCGAAATGGCGATTAAGAAGCTTTCTCCAATTGTCGCTTTCTTCTTTCCTGAGCGTGGCGATGGTCGCGTTAAGCGCCTTAATGCCATCCTTGGTGCTCTGATCGACCGGTTGGACAGCCTTTAAAATCTGAAGCTTTCGAAGGGCTTCAAGCAGTTTGTCGCTGGGTCTAAAAAGCGCAGGCGTGAGCGTCGAGATTCTGGCTGCGGCAAACGCCATGCGCGTGTCCCCGCGAATTTCCTGCTCGGGGATATTGGCCAACAGTAACCATTCGAGCTGCTCCAGCCGTTGACCGCGTGCGGCATCAGTCAGAAGATCAAAGTCTATCCCCGCGAGCATAGAGACTTGGGCAAGTGTCCGTGTCATCAGTTGACTAGGCTTGCGCCCATTAACCGCGGCAGCGGTCCTCGCCACTTCGATCAAGTCATCGTCGACGGCTGATTTATCAATCAGCTCGGGAAATAATATCCCCTTGAGCTCTTTGGGCAAAAACTTGTCGGGTTCGATCTCAGCACCGATTCCGTGCTTTCGGAGCAAGCCCATATAATCGGCAATCCACTTGATGATCGCGTCAAAGTCATAGGCCAGAACTTCATGGTCATCGACAAAGCGGAAGTGAGCGATATCACGGCGTGTCAGCAATTGTGCGTCCAGATCGAGGTCGAGAGGCAGCATCGCGACGTTCGCGAGAAAGCCGCTCGCAAACAGGCCGGTGGGGAGCCCATCGAACGGACCACTTGAGACAACGGGATCGACTGCCGCCAACATCGCCATCGAGAGACCGGACGCATCGACTTTGAACGCCAGCATCTGTTCGATTAGAGCACGTAGGCGAGGATCTTCTGAATAGCCCTCCACCAAAGTCTCGAATCCCCGCTTGATTGCAGACATGCGGATCGAAGGGTAGAATTTCTTGAGGTCGAAGGATGCCGCGTAGATAGTTTCGCTAGCCTTTTCCGGCCGAACCCAGTGCCCGCGCTCCAGATAGGCAAGGCCATCGGACTGTTCGAGCGCCTGCCGTTCTCCCTGATCGAGAACATCTGGATCGATCTTCTCGGTGACCATCTTACGGGCAGTCAGTGAGACATGTCGCCGGAACAACGGCCAGCTATGCTTGAAATGCCGGTAGAGATGGCCGGCCGAGTGACGATAGGGGCCGATGTTCAGTCGCGACGGCCGGGCTTCGTGGTCTTCGCGTTCATACCAAGCTGCTCGGTACAAGCGATTCCCATAGCTCCAGGCCGGCATCTTCTGATCGAGCTCCGGGCCAAGCACGTTGGCCAGCGCACACCATGCGACCTGATCGCGCACCGCGACTTGAAAATACTGACGGAGCCGCGGATGGCCGTTCTTGTCCGGTTTCTTCGGTTGCGGGACGAGACGAAGCGGCGCGCTCTTCCATATCCCTGCCGCGAAATCGCTGCGGATGCTTTCGAGCTGCGCTTCGAGATCGAGCTCGAATGCTGCGACCTCCGCTTGGTCGTAGAGGCTGTCCGCCATTCGATAGGCGCGCTTCGCCTTGCGCCATGCCCAGAGCAGGTTTTCGGGAAGCAAGAGTAGATCGAACCAGGTCATGTCGTTTCGCCGCGCCGGATTTGGAGATAAGCATTGAGATCACTGGCGCCTGACGGTGGCGGTCGAGAAATCGCTGTGACACCATAGGAGCCAAGCAAGTTCACCAGCGCCCGCGAGAACCGTTCTCCCGCCTTGTCGGCGTCGCCGATCACGATGACGTTGCGTTGCCTAAGCTTCGGTATGATGGCGGGATCGAGCCTACTGTCCGCGCCGAGCAGGCCGAGTGCTTCCTTCCCCAATTCCGCAGCGGACAGGACGTCGGTCACGCCTTCGCAAATCAGGATCGAGGCGGATGAGCCCGCCAGGATGTCGAGGTTATAGGCGGGGGGTGGGAGATCCTTGGGACAAGCCCATCTAAACTCTAAGCCATTATCAGCGCGGCGGCCCTGCAGATAGAGAACGCGCTCTTGGTCGAGAAAGGGAAACAGCAGATAGCCCGATGGGAAAATCAACCTGGGGCCAAATCGGCCGTCGAAAACCAGGCCGCATCTGCGAAGACGCGCATCCCCGAATACTCTGCATGCTTCTCGCAGCGTCGATGTTCTGTTACCGAGTTGCCCGATGCGAAAGCCGGAGATTGTGGCATCGCGGAAACCTCGGGAACGAAGATATTCGCGGCCGCTGTCCTGAAGAGGTGCGTTATCGAGGAGCCAGCCAAAGACTTCTGGATCGGGGTTAAGGTCGGAAGCGGGTGCCACGTTGCGCGCCGCCCGTATGGTCGACTTGGACGCGCGCGACGCCAAGAACCGGTTCGTGTGACGAGATGCATCAGGTTCGCTTCGTCCAAATCGCTCGCGTAACCATCTGCAAGCGCCGGCAAAGTCTCGACCCTCCATTTCCATAACGAGGTCGATGACACTGCCACGCCGACCGCAGGAGAAGCAGCGAAAGCTGTTCGTCGAAAATCGAAGTGCGAAGGAGGGGTTACGATCTTCGTGCCCGGGTAGCGGACAGCGCCCACGTCCATTGGGAGGCAGGCAAATCTCCAAGCTTGCCGCGACGTTCGCAATTGGGATCGCCTTGAGCACATCGAGATCCATCATTCGGTTACTTGGCTGTCTGTGAAGGTGGCTTCAATGACCGTTAGATTTGCTTCAATCGGACACGCGCCGATCCAACAGGGCATGCGGCTCACGGGCGCGACGCGCGCAAGCGGTGCAAAGGTCTCAATGATAGTATCCCCCATTTCACGCGGCTCTCGCCACTTTGAAACTGCCAAATAGGTATCGACATTGCAACCGGGTGGCGGTTGGTTAGCATCAAGGTGGACTAGTGTAGCCCTGCCACTCAGCGGGTTGAAGGAACGATATGACTGCTGATCTGGAAACCTTTGTTCAAAGGTGCAAAATATTACCCGATGGCTTTGTCGGACATGCCGATTCGGCCTGGCGACTGGGCGCCGTGCTATTCCTGAGATGTGGAAGCGCTGTTGCTATGGTCCAGAAGGCCGCGCGCGATCCAAAGTATGAGTTTGCCCGTGCGTGGTCGATGCCTGGCGGTATGGTCCGCGCGCGCGACATGGCGGGAGATGACAACAAGATCAACATACCGAAGTTGCTAACCCGCTCTACTACCGCGCGTGCGGAAGCAGAAGCGGGCATCGTGCTGGAACATCACGGTGAAGTAGTTCCATCCATGCTCCACGGCCCCATCGTGAGTTCGTACACCGTGAAGGGCACGCGGAAGTTCGTGCTGATCACCGTGCAGGTCGCTCAAATGAACGAATGCTGCGGTTTGACCGTGCAGGATCATTCCGTACAAAATGCCTGTTGGATGGAGCCACCTTTTCCTTGGGCCGAGATTGCTCCCGCAAATCGCGTGTTGCTTGCCCATACCTATTGGCAGAGTCTCGAAGACCGTGAACGCGAGACCGCCCGACGTGCGATCGAAGACGGTCTGGTCAAGTGCCGAGCCTGGGGGCGGGCTATGGGCTGGCCAGTACTCGCCGCGCCTTGGGATGAACTGCCCGTCCTTTCCGCTTGGCAAGAAGCTTGGACCGGCGCTGGCGAGATATCAATTGCCGCTTCGGATTAACGCGCCTGCCTCGCGCGGCCGGGGTCGAACGAGCGCGCCACACCGGGGATGGCAGCTATCGCGGATCGCGTCTGATAAGCGGGCTGGCCGCAAGCGGCCCAGTTGCCGCCGCGATGATGAGGTGGTGGACTGCACGCCGAAATTAGGCCCCTGACGAGACCGGTCAATCGGCATGTCGCGACGGAACGACTGCTAAGTTCCAGCCCAAGTCTTTACTCCATTGCTACAGCGTGCTGAACGAGCGGCAAGGGTCGCGTCCCGGGACGTGGTGTAGGATCTGAGGTCAGCGCTGCTGGCCGGGCGCGCGCTTGCCATATAGCGCTGTAGCGTTCGGCCAGCAGCGCGGGTGGTCACCGTGATTTTCGGCTAGGTTTGGGTTGCGAAGCTCGAACCTGGAGAACCACGATGACCGATTCCATGATGCACCTGCGCGCGCTGGTCGAGAAGGCCCCTGACGCGGATATTTTGCGCGAGATGATCTCCTTTGCCGCCGGGCGGTTGATGGAGATGGAGGTCGGCGGCCTGACGGGTGCGGCCCACGGCGAGAAGTCCGCCGATCGGCTTGTCCAGCGCAACGGCTACCGCGACCGCGATTGGCAAACCCGCGCGGGAACGGTGGAACTGCGCATCCCCAAGTTGCGCAAGGGCAGCTATTTCCCCGGTTTTCTGGAGCCGCGCCGGATGGCCGAGCGGGCGCTGACGGCGGTCATCCAAGAAGCCTATGTGCATGGCATCTCGACGCGATCGGTCGATGATCTGGTCAAGGCGCTGGGCATGGATGGCATCTCCAAAAGCCAGGTCAGCCGCCTGTGCGAAGAGCTCGACCAAAAGGTGCATGCCTTCCTCGATCGCCCGATCGAGGGCAACTGGCCGTACCTGTGGATCGACGCCACCTATGTCAAAGTCCGCCAGGATGGCCGCATCGTCTCGGTTGCAGTGATCATCGCGGTGGGCGTCAACAGCGACGGTCGCCGCGAAGTGCTGGGCATGGACATCGGCCCTTCTGAGGCCGAGCCGTTCTGGACCGCCTTCCTGCGCAAGCTGACGCGCCGGGGCCTGCGCGGCGTGAAGCTCGTGATCTCCGACGCCCACGAAGGCATCAAGGCGGCGGTATCCAAGCTGCTGTGCGCAACATGGCAGCGTTGCCGCATCCACTTCATGCGTAATGCGCTCGCCCATGCCGGCAAGAGTGGCCGCCGCGTCGTCTCGGCATTCATCGGCACCGCCTTCGCGCAGGAAACGCCCGAGGCAGCCAGCCAGCAATGGCGCTCCGTTGCCGACCAGATGCGCCCAAAGCTCCCGAAACTGGCGACTTTGATGGACGATGCCGAACCCGACGTGCTGGCCTACATGACCTTCCCAAAGGAACACCGCGCCAAGTTGCACAGTACGAATCCCATCGAGCGCCTCAATGGCGAGATCAAGCGCAGAACCGAGGTCGTAGGCATCTTCCCCAACGAGGCCGCGATCACTCGCCTCATCGGTGCGATCCTCATGGAGCAGTCCGATGAATGGGCCGTACAGCGCGGGCGCTACATGTCCCTTGAAACCATGGCGCCCGTGAGCGACAATCCCATCGTCATGCTCTCGGCTGTACCCGGAGCATGACCGACTCAAACTGGTGCCGAAATCGACGGTGGCCCAGATAAGCTACACCACGCCGAGGGACACGATCAGCGGCAAGAATCGATCACGTCAAAATTGAGCGCGAATGACCGAGTTTGGGGCGGCATTTTCCATCACAGCGCACTGGCGGCAGGCGACCAAAGCCGGTCGTTCCGCACCGTCGGCTTGAACGTCCGGTGCTGGCACAATCACCCATTCGCATCTGAAAGTCTTCAGTCGGCAAACCGTCCCAGTTCCGACCGATCAGCGGTCGATCGACAGGACTCGAAGGGCGCCTTCCAGTTGCAGCGTGCGGTCGCGCGTCACGGTGACAGCAGACGATGCTTCCATCGGCACATAGATCGTGCCGGTGCGGGTTGCGTAGAGCGCACCTCGAGCTACGCTTTCGGCGTCGCGGAAGGCAAGCCACGCCCGCTGCGCCCTACGCAGTGTCTCCCGTGCGGCGACCGGGAGCTGCTGCATCAGGGCGGCATAAGCACGGTTCATACGCTTGTCGTAAGCACGTGCCGCGATGGCATAGCAATCAGTCTGGCCTGCCGTCGAACCGTTTGCGGGCGCGTCAAGGCAGCGTGTCAATGCTGCCTGAACCGGATCACCGCCGGGGGTGGAGGGCGCAGCGGCGGCCAACAACATCAGGCTAAAAGGCAAAATCATAGTGTCTGCACGATCATCCCGCCCGCCCAGCGGCACAAGAACATTATGGCGATGAATGCGGCGACAAATGAGAAAAGCCAGCTTGTTTCCGCATCCAACAAGGCTTTGCCATCTGCATCGAGCAGGCCGGCGTCGCGCCGCTTCATCTGACGCCTGGTAAGCAGGCCTATCAGCACCGTTAGCGTCACCATTGGCACAAAGCCGAACACGAGTGCACTGAGGCTCCCGGCAGACGCCCGGCCGGCGCTGTTCGCGAGGAGAAAACGAACTATGGCAATCTGATTGGAATAGGGCGCAAAGACGTAAAGTATCGTCACAATGCCGACGAGATAAATGAGAAAGTGGCGAACACGCAGGGACCATGGCCAAACTATCCGCGGGGTTGGTCGCGGTGATGGATCGAAAACTGAGGGGAGTGGAGCGTTTTGGTCTCGCGCGACCTGGGATTGTTGGCCGGCATTATCTCGAAACCTGCGGTACATCCCACGATGAACCACCGTCAGGCCGACGGTCGCGAGAAGCCAAACCAAAACGAGATTGAGCGCGATTGCGCCTGCATCTCGATCGGTCGACTGGCGCAGAAAGGCGACACCAATCCACGCCGCCATCACAGCGATAAGGGCGAACAGCCAGCAAAAGCCCAATATTAGCCACAGGCGCCATCTGCGTGCGTGCATCCAAACGCGCAGTCGACGTAACAGCCCAGGCATCTCTGTTGATGATCCATTCTCTACAGCACCAGAGGGTGGTTGCGGATCAAAGATCCTAGGTGACTTGGCTCCTGATCTCAATCGCTGGCCGTTGACCCCGGTCGAACGAGAGAGTGGCGCGCACCCTGCCACGGCACGGCTATATGGGGAATGAGGGCTAATAGCTCGCAGTCGGTGACGGCCAGCCTTGCTCGTTCAACGAGCCAATGTGGCCGGACGCGCGAATGTCGGTTCCTCTTGGAGGCCGAAATTTGCCGAACCGGCTGGGGATGACGGGTTTGTCCCCGATCCGGCTTTCGCCATCGTCGGTACTCGACCAATTATTGCCGTTCCGGTTAGGTCACGTGTACGGCCGCTATCTCCAAAAGCGGCCACTCATGGGTTTTCGACCAAGCACTCACATTGTTCGGTCGAAGGCCATTCTTTGCATACGCCTCCGCACACACATTGCCTGCTGCGCCACACCATTTGGCAGTTTAACCTCTTCATCTCTCTGGGGCAGGTTCGGGAAAGATCGATTTGAAACAGATTTTGGGAAAACTGCCACCTATAAGCATAGGAAAAACCACTGCGCTCGTACCATCCCGTCCCATTGGAAATTCGTTTTCGAAAATGGGCAGTCGAGAACGAGCATCTGTGGCGTCCCCGATGCTCGTTCCGAAACGGGCGTCCGTTACTTTTTGACCTGCCGTTGCACGACGGTGCCCACAGATTCCGGCTGACCGGAGGCGATCACCAGATAGCGGCGCGATCGTGCGGGGGCAGCCGGCGTGACGATCTGCCGCAGGGGGCCAACCGCGTTGACGATCGCACCGCCGGCGGGATTGGTCATGAACTTGGCGAGCGGTTCGACCGGGCCGTTGCCATCGGGACTGGTCGACAGGCCCAGCACGAACGGCATCTTCGGCGGCAGGCCCGCGACGGCGGCCTGCAGGATCTGCACCTGCCCCTGATCGAACAGCGTCACCTGGCTCTGTCCGGTGCCGGAGAGGGTCAGTTGCACCTTCTCGCCCGCCTTGGCGAGCGGTTGAAGACCGGCCATGCCATCGCCTGAGGGCACCGCGCCGGGAGCATAGGCGACCCCCTGCGGGCCTTGCCCGATCGGTATGGTGGCGATAACCCTGTTCGTCGCGGTGTCGATCGCGGCCACCGCATCGGCATTCTCCAGGCCGACATAGATGCGGCTGCCATCGCCCGAGGGCCACAGCCCGTGCGGCAACGCTCCAACGGGGATCGTCGCGACCTGGGCGAAATTATCGGTGCGGAACACCTTCACGACATTCTCGGTGCCGACCGTCACATAGGCGAACTGCCCGCGTGGCGTCTTAGCGATGTTGACGTGGTTGGTGATCGCTCCCGTCGCGAAGCTCTTCAGCACCGCGAACGGAGGCCTGGCGTCGAACACCATGACCTTCCCGATGTCCTTCAGCGTCAGCCACACCTGCTTGCCATCGGGCGTCGCGGCGATGTCAGGGCAGAAGGGGCTTTCCTGCTTCACCCGGCCGACGATCCGCTTCGACGTGGTGTCGATCACGACGGTTTCGGGCGAGAAGCTGGAGCAGACATAGCCATACTTCCCATCTGGCGAGAAGATCGTCATGCCGGGACCGTTCGGGACGGGAATGCGGCCCGCCTCCTTGTAGGTCGCGCCATCGATGACGGCGATATAATCCTCGCCGCGTACGCTGACCCAGACCTCGCGGCCGTCGGGGCGGAAGAAGGCCTCGTGCGGGCTGCGGCCGACATAGGTCGTGTGGCGGACACTGTTGGTGGCGGTGTCAATGAAACTGACCGCATTCGATCCGATCGACACGACGGCGAGCGTCCGCCGGTCGGGCGAGAAGCCCATGCCGTGGACCAGCAACTGCCCACGATAGAGCGGGCTGAGGTTCATCGGCGTCGGATCGCCCAGCTTGATGACGCCGAGCAGCCGGTTGGTCGACGGATCGATGACCGACACGGTGTTGGAAAACTGGTCCGAGGTATAGAACCGGTCGCCGGACGAGACGGGCATGTCAGGCTGTGCGTTCGGCACCTGCTGCGCGGTCGCCGCGGCGGGGGCCAGCAAGGTGCCGGCAAGGGCTGCGAGGATCAGCTGCTTCACCGATGGGTTCCTTCCGAGTGGTGGGTCTGGGGAGCGGCGGGAGCGCCGCCCTTTTCGTTCAGGATGGCCTGCATCACCGCGATCTCCTGCCGTTGCTCGACGATGATCCCCTGCGCCAGACGGCGTAGCCGCTCGTCCTTGCCGAAGCGGAGTTCCGCCTCTGCCATGTCGATGGCGCCCTGATGATGCGGGATCATCATCGCGGCGAAGTCGCGGTCGGGATCGCCAGTCGACGGGACTGCCATCGCCTGATGCATGCGCTGCATCGCGCCGGCCATCACGGTGGCGAAGTCGCTGGTCTGGGCCAGCGCCGCGCCACTGACCAGAGCGGCAGCAGCGAGCGCTGTCTTGAGCGGGATTCTCACGATATCGGCAACTCCATACGGTCGGACACGGGAGGTCCACGCATCCGGCTCAACATAAACCCATGTTATTCGATCCGCTCCGGCCACGATCGGCCGTCAGGCGATGTGTAACACGGCCAGCAGGGACATGCTGATCACGCCCAGGCCGAGCAGCGACAGCACCACCGCGGCCGTCACCTTGCCGCCCGCCTTGGCGACGGTGCGGACGTCCACGCCCAGTCCCAGCGCTGCCATCGACACCACGGTCAGCAAGGTGGAGATGCGGCCGATCGGCGCAATCGCGGCGGACGGCACCAGCCCGAACGACCGACAGGCGACCATCACGAGAAAGCCGACGATGAACCACGGGACCAAATGGGCGAGGTCGAACTTTCTTACCCTTGCGGTGCCCGCCACGACCTCTCCCGCTGGTAGCTCCTGCGGGGCAAGGCGCGGCGCAATCAGCGACAGGACGAGGCAGACTGGCCCCAGCATCAGCACGCGGACGAGCTTGACCAACGTCCCCATCTGCACCGCCGCAGCCCCCAGTGGCGAGGCGGCCGCAATCACCTGCGGCACCGCGTACACGGTCAGTCCGGCCAGCGCCCCGAAGGCGATGCCGCTCATGCCGAGCGCGATCCCGAGCAGCGGCAGGCCCAGCACGACGATGACGCCCAGCACGGCGGTGAACGCGATGGAAGCGGCTACATCGTCGCTGTCGGCTTCGATCACCGGTGCTACCGCGGCAATGGCTGAGTTGCCGCAGATCGAGTTGCCGCATGCGACCAGCAGCGCCATCCGCGTCGGCAGGCCCAGCAGGCGACCGATACCGAAGCTCAGCAGGATCGCACTTGCCACCACGCCGGCGATCCCGACGAGAAGCGGCACGCCGGCAGCCACGATTGTGGCGGCACTGACGGAAGCTCCGAGCAGGACGACCGCGACTTCCAACAGATATTTGGCGCTGAACGCGATGCCGTCGTGCCATCTGTCACCGGGCGTCCAAAGGCTGCGGATGGCGGTGCCGATCAGAATGGCGAGCACCAACGCCTCCAGCCAGGCCTTGCCCGCGACGGCGCGCTCACCAGCTTCCAGCGCATAGGCGGTGCCGGTCACAGCCAGACACAGACCGATACCCGGCATGAGGGGGAGCAGTCGGTCAGACCGGCCGATGGGTGTGACAGTGTTGGGTCGGGCAACGGTCGTCATGGGGATATTCCTTCCGCCGCATCATCTATGCCGTGATCACCGATCGTTCCAACGCATCTATATTATCATTCCGATCGCCAGACATGATTGATTGAGATACAGGGCCGGCATGACGCTGGAACAGCTTCGCATCTTCGTCGCCGTGGCCGAGCGCGAGCATATGACGGCGGCTGCCCGCGCGCTTAACGTCACTCAATCGGCGGCTTCTGCGGCTATTGCTTCGCTGGAGGAACGGCATGCGATCAAGCTGTTCCACCGTGTCGGGCGCGGTATCATGCTGACCGAGGCCGGACGACTGTTCCTGGCGGAAGCGCGCGGCGTTCTGGCGCGGGCGGAAGCAGCTGAGACGGTGCTGCGCGACCTGGGCGGCCTGGCGCGGGGCACACTTCGGGTCGTCGCCAGCCAGACAATCGCTGCCTATTGGCTGCCGCCCTTCCTCGCGACCTTCCACGCGCGTCACCCGGCGATCGACATCGACCTGGCGATCGGGAACAGCGAACAGGCGGCCGCGCGCGTCCACGATGGCGCGGCGGACCTGGGGATCATCGAAGGGCAGATCGACGATCCGGCATTGGCGCATTGGCGGATAGGTGAGGATCGATTGCTGCTGATCGGGGCCAGGCCGTTTGGGAATGCGCCGATCGACGCCGCCTGGCTGTGTCAGGCGCGCTGGGTGCTGCGCGAAGCGGGGTCCGGCACGCGCTCGACCTTCGACAGCCACTTGCGCCGCCTGGGCGTCGATCCAGCCACCCTCGACGTGGCACTGACAATGCCCTCGAACGAGAGCGTCCGCACGGCCGTCGAGGCGGGCGCTGGCGTCGCCGTTCTGTCAGCGCTGGTGGTCGAACCCGCCATCGCAGCAGGCACGCTGCACGCCGCCCCGATCGCGTTCGAGCCGCGCCCTTTCTTCGGGTTGCGACACAAGGAGCGCTATCGCACGAAAGCCGCAGACGCCCTGTTGGACGTGATCGGGGCATAGCAGAAGCGACCTTTGAGCTGCGCGTCCAAGGGCGCGAGTGCTGGCGAGATATGCGCGTTGCTGTTTCGCCATCCTTCGGGACGCTCGTGAACGGCTGCTCCCGGTTGAACCCGCCGTTCGGCTCGGCCGCCTAGATGGTGGGTTTGTCCCAGGCCCCGGCATTCCCCTGCACTGCGATAACGGTGAACGTACGACTGGTTCCGACGCCGCAGCCAGGGCCTCTGAACGTCAGCAACTAAGGCAGGAACCGCCCCCCCTTTCGCCATGATCGGGTTACAGCAACCTACCGCTGGCCGGCAGGCGCATGTCAGGTCGTGTGAGCCATCTCGAAACCTTCAACGTGGAGGGTGCTGCTTTCCTTCAACAAGCCGAACACGTGATCGGCCCAATCCTGCAACATGCGCCGGCGCGGCGACAGGTACAGCGCGCTGTTGTAGGCGCTGCGGACGTCATCGCGGTCGACGTGGGCAAGTGCCATCTCGATCCAATCGGACCGGTAGCGCTCGGCTTCGTTGGCCCAGGTGGAGGCCAGACCGCGGAAGCCGTGGACCGTCTGTCGCCCACGATATCCCATGCGATAGCAGCCATAGATCATGGTGTTCTGAGAAATCGGCTGGCCCAGCTTGTCACCGCCGAAGACGTAATCACCTGTCGAATAGGCCCTGACGGCTTCGAGCAACGACACGACCTGGCGCGACAGCGGCACAAGGTGCTCGCGTTCCATCTTCATCCGCGCCGCGGGCACGCGCCACAGCGGCTCCGGCCCATCGAGTTGCTCGAACTCATCCCAGCGCGCAAGGCGAGTCTCGTTGGTCCGTGCCCAGGTCAGCAGCGTGAACAGCAACGCCGCACGGGTTACGGCGCGACGGCGCGGATTCTCTTCGCCGTCGTAGCTGTCGATTGCCTGAGCCAGCGCAGGCAGTTCCTGCAAACCCACCCGTGCCATATGCCGCACGCGCGGCTTCGGCTTCAACAGGTCCGACAGATATGCGGCCGGATCCTGATCGGCCCAGCCTTGCGGAATCGCGAAGCGATAGATCTGGCTGACGTGCTGCTTGATACGCCGGCTTACGTCGAGCGCGCCGCGCGCTTCCACGGTCCGAACCATGGCCAGCACGTCAGCGCTGGTGATGGAGCGAAGCGGCCGACTGCCGAGCACGGGGAAGGCATCGCGCTCGAGCCGCGTCATCAGCCGCTTGGCATGACGTTCGTCAAGATTGCCCTCGCGGTTCTCATGCCAGGCCCGCGCCGCCTGCTCGAACGTCTTTCCCGCTGGCGACCTGTTGCTGGCACCAGGGTCCCTGCCCTGCCCCAGCGCCACTCTGGCCTCCG
>NZ_LJHO01000029.1:0-12154 GCF_001295765.1 Novosphingobium sp. AAP1
CATCCACCATTTTTCGACGCTAAGCGCCGTTCCGGACACGACGCCATAGCATCATTTCAATTTCGACGGTGGCCAATCGATTATAATCCAGTCTGCACCGTCAATCGCAAAGTAGGTACTGTAACGGAACCATTTTCCGTGAATTTTTTGAGTCCATCGGCACTCAAATTCGGTTGGTTCTTCTGTGAATCCCTCACACCCCAACGGGCGAACATCTGCTGGCAAGACAAGCTTTTTTGTGTGCATCGCGATGGCCGCTGCCAACTCCGCAGCACTTGGCACTGGGCTTTTAGCTTCCAGCGCCGTGCTACTAGCGAGAGCAAGCACGAAAAAAGGGGGAAATAGTTTCATACGGAGGAGATAAAGCATCCATCGTGGCAAGCAACGTCCGCTTCCCACCAACCCAGGCTGTTCATGGGGTCAGCGACATTGATGAATAAACGACGGCTTTCGGCGTACGGGCTCAGGCGCCTGAACGGCCGCTATGAGGGCGGCATTTTCCATCACAGCGCACACGCGGCAGGCGACCAAGTATCGCCATTCTCCTTTGGTGACGCGAAGGGCCGGTTCCGACGAAACCTGCTGTTCGTGCGCCTTTGCTCGCCGGAAGGCAGCCGCTCCACATCGCCGTTAAGCGATCACCGCGGTTTTTTAGATCGGCCACTTCAGGATCGCAGACAATCCCATTTTTCCATCCTAGATGGGCGATTTCGGGAAAGCCCAGCCGGTTATCATCGTGCCTATGAGCTCACGGGGCGTCGCGCAGAAGGTTCGTTTGCGAGAAACATGGCGCGATCGTATTTGCGAAGCGAGGAGGTATGTCGGTGCCATGAAGCTGGACGATCTAGGAACACGCATCTGTATCATGGGGCCGTCGAACAGCGGTAAGTCCACATTGGCGGAGGCGATCGGGCGAGCGAAAGGGCTGGAGGTCGTTCACCTCGACCAGCTACACCATCTTCCGCACACCGACTGGGTTCCACGACTGCCAGAGGAGTTTACGGCGCTTCACGACAAGGCGATTACTGGCGACCGCTGGGCGATTGAAGGCAACTATTCCCGGCTGCTCCCGCAACGGCTGGAACGAGCGACCGGCTTCATTCTTCTCGACGTTACAACGACAACCAGCCTGTATAGGTATGTTCGACGCTGCTGGTTCGAGCGCGATCGACGCGGCGCTCTGGAGGGCGGTCGCGATAGCGTGAAATGGGAGATGATCCGGCATATCGTTGTCGCCACCAGAGCCAACCGCGCCCGTTACCGCGACATGATCGACGGTATCAGCCTGCCCAAGATTCGGATCGCGACGACCGGGGCGTTGGCGGCCTTCTACCGCGCCAACGGGTTAAGGCGCTAAGCCGCACATTCCCGTTTCACCATCCCGATGGGAATGCGCGAGCGCTTACCTCACCCGTCGAGCGCTGCTGCGAGAGACGAAATCTCCGCCTGCGAAAATACGGCAATGCCATGCTGTCGGAGCAGAGCGGCAGTCACGCCCTCACCATCAATCCGGCGACCTTGGAAGCTGCCGTCATAAATAAAGCTCCCTCCACACGACGGGCTTCCATCCGTCAGGAGCGCGTATCTGCAATCGTGCCGGGTGGCATGTTCAAGGGCGATCCGCGCGCCAGCGAGATAGGCTTCGGTCACGTCGGTGCCGTCCGCCTCGACGATGCTACCGTCCCGCTCAATTACGGCTGCTCCGCTCGCCCTATGTGCAATCTCTGCTGGTGGCCGAGGTGTCGGTAATCCAGCCATCACCTCCGGGCAGACCGACACGACGCGACCCTCGCTGATCCAGCGATCCAGCAGCGCGTCTTCAAGAGTCTTCGCCGAACCGTTGTATCGCACCGGCCGGCCAAGGAGGCATGCGCTGACCAGCACCTTGGCCGGCGTCATGCGTTCTCCGCGAGCGTAGAAAGCAGGGGCAGCACATGGTCCCTCGTCAGCGGCGCAAGCGGCATCGCCTCAGCGGTCGCCCGGTCCGTCCAAACGGCTTCCTCGATCTCAAGGCTAGGTGTCGGATCATGTGCGATACGGACATGGAACAGCTCTGCCTGAACCGATCGCCCCGGTTCGTTCGCGGCCGGAGCGGTGAAGCAGCCTAGATGACGTGTCATTGCACGATCAACGGAGAAGCCAATTTCCTCGTACAATTCGCGGCAGAGGGCGTCGACCGGACTTTCCCCCGCCTCGATCTTTCCGCCTGCCTGCATGAACCATTTCGTGCCAGCTTTGCGGACCAGGAGCGTTCGTCCCTCGCCGTCGTCGATCAGGGCAGCAGCTATTCGAATGATCTTGGTGTCGGGCATCGACCATTCATTGCGCTGGCGGACCGAAACTGCAAGCGAGCGCGCGCCGGGATTCCCGTTTCCCGATCCTTTTCGGGACGCTTGCGAATGGCGGTTTTCAGCTGAATCCTCCGTTCGGCGAGCTCGCTGCAGATGGCAGCAATTTCCCAAGCCAAGCCTTTCGACAGCATTGCAGCCGGCGTTAATGTATGGCCGGTTTCGTTGTCCGGACCCTATGCGCTGAATGTCCGGTGCGAGGGCGGCATTTTCCATCAAAGCGCACAGGCGATAGGTGACCACATCAAGCCGTTCTTCAGCTGCCGTCAGACCAACAGTTGTCACCAAAACTCTCCGCCCGGGCGGGGAGGACGGAGTTCCCTGCTGCGGTGCATCCAAGCGGTTAGACACACGCGCGCCGGGCGGTGTTCGAGGCGTCTTTTGGGGTATTTAGCGTGCCTGGCCAGATGCTGATCATCCCTTCGCTTCGTTGATCACATGAATCTGCGTGAATTCGTGGAATCCCTCCTCCGCAAATTCGACGCCCAGTCCGGATTGCTTGGCGCCGCCGAAAGGAACGGTCGGGCCGAAATCGAGATGCTTGTTGATCCATACCGTGCCGGCCTCCATGCGCATGGCAAGGTCATGCGCCGCATCGCGATCGGACGACCAGATCGAGCCGCCCAGGCCCATGTCGGACGCATTGGCGCGCGCCAGCGCGTCTTCAGGATCGTCATAGCGAATGACGGGAAGGACGGGACCGAACTGTTCCTCGTCGACCAGCCGCGCGCCGTCGCTGATATCGCGCACGATGGTCGGCCGGATGAAATAGCCCGGGCGATTCAGGACTTCGCCTCCGGCGATGATCGTGCCGTCCGATCGGGCCGTTTCGAGTAGCGCCCGCACCTTGTCGTATTGCGCCCGGTTCTGGAGGGGTCCGATCTGCACACCCTGCTTCAGTCCATCGTCGACGACTGCCTCTTCGGCGATCCTGGCCAGTTCCACGCAAAGCGCGTCATAGATGTCCGCATGGGCATAGACGCGCTTGATGGCGAGGCACACTTGTCCGGCGTTCATGAAGGCACCACTGAAGATGCCTGATGCGACCTTCACCGGGTCGGCATCGGGCAGCACGATCGCCGCGTCGTTGCCGCCCAGTTCCAGCGTGAGCCGCTTTATCGAGGCCGCCGCGCCCGCCATCACCTTTCGGCCGGTTTCGGTCGATCCGGTGAAGCTGATCTTCGCGACATCGGGGTGCGTCGTGAGACGGGTGCCAAGGTCGTTCTGGTCGGTGATGATGTTGACCACGCCGGGAGGAAAGATCCCTGCCATCATCTCGCCCATGCGCAGGGTCGACAAAGGCGTCGTGGGGGCGGGCTTGACGACCAGCGTATTGCCCGCCAGCAGCGCGGACGGCAGCTTGAACGCGAGGATCAGCACCGGGAAGTTCCAGGGAATGATCGCGCCGACCACGCCCAGGGGGCGACGGTGCAGTTCCACGCGGCGGCTGTCATTGTCTTCCAGCACCTGCACCGGCAGGTCGTGGGTCGCGAGCTGCCGGATAAAGGCGACGCTGTAGGCGATCTCGGCCGTGGCTTCGCTCAACGGCTTGCCCTGTTCCTGCGTGAGCAGGCGCGCCAGGCTTTCCGCATGCACGTCCATGCAGTCCGCAAGGTTGAGGATCATCGCGCGTCGTTCCGCAAGCGGTGTCCGCGCCCAGGCGGGAAAGGCCTGCTTCGCCGCCCGGATCGCGTCGTCCAGTTGTCCCGCCGATGCGCGTGGGCACGAGGCAAGCACCTCTTCGGTGGCGGGGTTGATGACCTCCATCGTGTCCGCGCCATCGACCAGCCGGCCGCCGATCAGAAGTTTGTAGCCAGGCATGTCCAATCCTCCTGTATTGCCGTCGGCGCACGCTAGATGGACGCCGACGATTTTCAGGAAGGCTAGGAACCTGTCGGCCCAACCCCTAGAGCCATATCCAGCTTTAGAGGTGGTGCCAGTTCGTGTGTGCTAGCGCCCTTGGCCGACCACGGTGGCAACCCGCGCAAAGGCTTCGCGGATCGCCTCTTCCGACAGCCCCGTATAGCCGAGCACCAGCGACCGTTCGCGGAAGCGACCTGGATTGCCATATTCCTGCGTCGCCGCGCCCGCGAACGGGTAGAGGCCGACGCCACAGTTCAGCGCGATGCGCTGCATGTCGTTCGCGGAAGGGAGATCGGGCGGCAATGTCCACATCATATGCATGCCGCATTCCCGCCCCAGCAACGCACCACCGGGAAAATGCTCTTCGATCGACCGGATCACCGTGTCGCGAGCGCCCATATAGGACCGGCGGATGCGCCGGAGATGGCGAAGAAATGCGCCTTCCTTGAGAAAGTCCGCGATCACCGCCTGTTCGAGCCAGGGGGCGCCATTGTCGGTCAGCGTCTTCACCAGTCGCGCCTGGTCCAGAAGATGACGCGGCATGACCGCATATCCCACTCTCAGCCCGGCGCCGATCGATTTGGAGAAGGTGCCGAGATAAATGACGTGGCCATTCCGGTCCAGCCCGGCCAGCGCGGTGAGCGGCGGCCCGTCGTAACGGAAGTCGCTGTCGTAATCATCCTCGATGACATAGCTGCCCGTTTGATAGGCCCAGTCTAGGAGGTGCAGCCGGCGATCGAGGCTAAGCGTGCACCCGGTCGGAAACTGATGGGACGGCGTTACATAGACGAGATTGCCCAGAAAGCCTTCGAGTTGTGAAACGACGATACCCTGCTCGTCGACGTCTATCGGATGGATGCTGGCGCCATAGCTGCCGAACAGATAGGCCGCGCCCTGATAGCAGGGGTTCTCGACCGCCACGCTCGCCCTTGACCGATCGGTGATGAAAATTCTGGCCAGCAGGTTGAGCGCGCCCTGGATACCGGACGTGATCATGATCTGATCGGCGCTAGCGTTGATTCCGCGCGTTTCGCCAAGATGCGCCGCGATCGCCTCGCGCAGCGCACGCAGTCCGCGCGGATCGCCGTATTCGGTCTGGATGCCGCGCGCATAGGCAAGATGTCGCGCGGTCGCGCGCTGCCAGAAGCTGGTCGGGAAACTTTCGGGGTGTGGACGTCCGACGAAGAAATCGAACTGCGGACGCGAGCGCTTCTCGTGCCAGAGCTGGGGAGCCCGCCCGGAAAAACTCGGGTTCTTGCCCAGGCGCAGTCGCTTGCGGCTTGGCTGGATCGACGCGTGCCCGTTGCGCAGCAGGACGGTGGCGTCGGGCAGTCTTTCGTTGACGAAGATGCCAGCCTTGGCCCGCGAGGTGATATAGTCCTCGGCGGCGAGGCGTTCATAGGCCAGCGTCACCGTGTTGCGGGCTATTCCAAGCTGGTCTGACATGCTGCGCGTGGAGGGCAGGCGCCTGCCCGCGGCCAATATGCCGTTCAGGATCTGGTCGCGCAGGGCCTCGTATATCTGGACTTGCAGGGATCGTTCATCCTTGCGGTCGATGCGGATGATCAGGTTCATCGTCATCTTGGACACGGCCCCAAATCTTGCTCGTGCCCATCCTACCGCGGCCGCGCGGCAATGGTAGAGCGATTGCAAACTGGAACCATCATCTTTCTCGATGCTGGCCCTACCGGCTGGCCATGACGCTGCTCATCCTGATCGAACAGCTTGTCGGGCTGGACTCATTGAGCGGAGAACCCCATGTCCATTTATCTCAGCATGCAGCGCGTGCGCTTTTCCAGCCCGGACGGGTATGAAAAGTTCAAGGTCATTTTCGCCGATACACGCACCCATCTCATGAAATTGCCGGGCTTCCTCCATTTGACCTGGTGGGTCCATCCCGAAGACCCGACCTGGTTCAACGAAGTCAGCTTCTGGGTGAACCGCGAAGCGCTCAAGGACTGGCACATGGCGACCTATCACAAGCACGCCAAGGAATGGGCCGCGCGCGGTGCCATCATGGAAGACATCATCACCAATTTCGAGCTGACCAACACGCGTCTGCTGCGCGTTTGCCCCTGTTGCGGGCTGGTCGAGGACAAGGCGTTCGAACTCCAGGAAGAGCAGAAGGTGCTCGCCGAGCCGTGCCCCAAGTGCGATTTCAACTTCCCGGTCATGCCGAACACGCCAAGCAGCTTTGCCGTATTCAAGGACGTGCCGCTGCTCCCGGAAGTTCCACAGCCATCCCCGGCGCGGTGAACGAGCGGAACTGAGGGGCGCGCCCGGCATCTGGCCCTATCGAAAAGGCCAGCAGTGGCGCTAGGTCGAAGGCCCCCATGTCGGGATAGTGCACGCTGGTCGCCCTTTGAGCGGATACACGCGATTTGGCGGTCGGCCGGTTATGGTTCAATCTTGTTTTAGGGAGATTTCGCATGGCGACGCAGTTGGCCGCGAAAGTACAGGACTCACCGCGTTACGCGGTTCATGGTGGCGTGCAGAACGAACCCAATGAGAAGTGGGTGCCGTTCGATTGGGTCGAACCGCGTTTCGGTGCGCAGGTGCACGGCGAATACGTGGTAATCCGGCCGGAAGGCACGTCGGGGTCGCTCTCGGCCGGTTTCTGGCGTACCGGGCCATCCGCGCCGGGCGCCGCCGCGGATGGGTCGCATGCCATCGTTTATTCCGCGCCGCTGGGCGACGAGACCGCTTGCGTGATTGACGGCACCGCCGTGCTTACCGTCATTGCCACCGGCAAGAGCTATAAGGTTGGCCCCGGCTCGATCATCTACTCGCCCAAAGGGCTGGAGGTGCAGTGGGAGATCGAGGGGCCGTCTTTCAAGAAGTGGTGGTGCATCTGGAACGGCAGCGAACCGACCGCGAACCCGTTCCAGGAACTACTCATCACGCACACCAGCGACAATCCCGACGAATGGCAGGAGTATCATTTTGTGGAACCTGCCGAGGGTGCGCAAGTTGCCGGTGAACTCTATATCAATCGCGCCGTCGGATCGACGGGCACGATGCTGAGCGGCGTGTGGCGTTCGGGTAAGGGCATCGCCGGGACTAACGTGGACGAGAAAGGCACGCTCGTCACGCCTTATACCGGCGTGCTGGGTGACGAGACGATCCTGCTGCTTGAAGGCGAAGTCGAGGTGGTGGAGACGGACTCCGGCAAGGTGCATAACTTCAAGGCGGGCGATTCGATCGGCCTGTCTTCCGGCATGCACATCACATGGACGTCGAAGGGACCCTTCTCGAAGAAGCTGTGGGTCATCACGCGGGACGTGCTGCCCGATTAACGTCAGGTTCGCGATGGCAGGTGGCGGCGGTTTAGAGGCCGCCACTTCGCTTTCGCCCGATTAGGATGCGATGGCGACGGCGGGTGTATAATCCTCATACGCGCCGCCGCCTTCCCCAGTCCGGCAGAGTGCAATAGTCTGAAAGGGCTGGAAAACCGGCGCGCCGCGCCGTTGCGACATGATCGCGGAGAGGATCGAAGGCATGGCCGGCATACCGGCATCTGTCGCCGCCCCTGGCTATAGGGAGGCGGTCGAAGAATTTTCCATGGAACGGGAATGGGCCCGGCTTTGTGGCAGTCTTTCGGGCGGTATCAACGCCTGCGTGGAATGCTGTGACCGATATGCCTATGGCGACGATCCGGCCCTCATTGCGGTGGCGGCGGACGGCACGAGACAGGACCACGGTTTTGCCCGGTTGCGCGGCCTGTCGGCGCAAGTGGCGAACATGCTCGTGGCGCATGGTGTCAAGCCCGGCGACGTGGTGGCGGGCCTGTTGCCGCGAAGGGCCGAACTGGTTGCAACGGTCCTAGGCGTCTGGCGGGCCGGCGCGGTCTATCAGCCGCTGTTCACCGCCTTCGGCCCCAAGGCGATCGAGCACCGGTTGGGCATCAGCAAGGCCGTACTGGTCGTTACGGACAGCGCCAATCGCGCGAAGCTGGCGGGCATCGCGCAATGTCCGCCGGTCGCGACCGTTCGCTTGCCCGATGAATTCCTGCCTGCTGGTGACATCGACTTCAGCGCCGAAGTGACGGAGATGCCCGCCGATTTCGCACCAGTGATGCGCACCGGCGACGATCTCTTCCTGATGATGTCCACATCGGGTTCGACCGGACTGCCCAAGGGCGCGGGCGTGCCGCTCAAGGCCTTGCCTGCCATCGGCGCGTATATGCGCTGGGCGATCGACCTGCGAGCGGAGGACCGTTTCTGGAACATCGCCGACCCGGGCTGGGCCTACGGCCTCTATTACGGGATCACCGGTCCGCTGTTGCTGGGCCGGCCAACCATCCTGTATGAAGGCGCCTTCTCCGCCCAGGCCGCCTATGATCTCATCGCCGGCCTTGGCGTCACCAACCTCGCCGGATCGCCCACCGCCTATCGCCTGCTGATGGCCGAAGGCGGCGAGTCCGCCGCGAAAGTAAGGGGTAGGCTGCGCGTTGTCAGCAGTGCGGGCGAGCCGCTGAATCCCGAAGTCATCCGCTGGTTCGACGAACATCTCGCGGTGGCGGTGCACGATCATTACGGCCAGACCGAAACCGGCATGGTCGTGAACAACCATCACGGCCTGTCGCACCCGGTGCGTGCCGGCTCGGCTGGGTTCGTGATGCCCGGCTACCGGGTGGCGGTGCTGGATGAGGAGGGCCACGAACGGCGCGCGAACCAGCCGGGCGAACTGGCCATCGACATTGCCCGATCGCCGCTGCTCTGGTTCGGCGGCTATTGGCGACAACCTACGCCGGCCATCCGGGATGGCTATTATCGCACCGGCGATACCGTGGAATGGGAAGAGGACGGCAGCATAAGCTTCATCGGCCGTGCCGATGATGTCATCACTTCATCCGGTTATCGCATCGGCCCCTTCGATGTAGAAAGCGCGCTGATCGAGCATCCCGCCGTGATGGAGGCTGCCGTCATCGGCGTGCCCGATCCCGAACGCACCGAACTGGTCAAGGCGTTCATCGTGCTGAACACGGGGTTCGCGGCCTCGCCAGCACTGTCCGACGCCCTCAAGGCGCATGTCAGGGCGCGGCTCTCCGCCCATGCCTATCCCCGGCTGATCGCGTTCGTGCCGGAATTGCCCAAGACGCCCAGCGGCAAGATCCAGCGCTTCATGTTGCGCGCCATGCATACCGACCAACGGTGAAACTGGCTCCATTAAAAACCGGCAAACAGGTTCTAAGAAGAGGGTCAGATTTCCTGCAGGTTGGACCTTGACACCAGAGCCGGGGATTTCTGCGGAAAGGTCGGTATATCCCCGATACTGATGTCCAGGCGCAACAGGTCACGAATGCACCCAGATGCAGTGACCTCATCAGGGAGCTTTCTATGAACAGGGTTGGAGGCATCAGCATTCTTGCCATCGCGGCATGTCTTGCGACGCCGGCATTTGCGCAGCAGGCGACTGACGAGCAGGCGCAGTCCGGGCAGGCGCAGTCCGGAGGGCTAGGAGAAATCGTCGTCACCGCGACCAAGCGGTCGGAAAATCTACAGAACGTTCCCGTCGCCGTATCGGCCATCTCGTCCTCGCAACTTGCCAACAAGGGCGTGTTCGATACGTCGGACCTCAACAGTTCGATGCCCAATTTGCAGGTATCGTCGGCCTATGGTTCGCAACAGCCCAATTTTACCTTGCGCGGCATCGGTGTCGGCACCGAACTCAGCGCCAGCGCAGCCTCTCCCGTCGGCGTCTATGTCGACGAGGTCTATCAGACCTTCCGCGCGAGCCAGGGGCAGCAACTCTATGACCTGGCTCAGGTCGAGGTGGTACGCGGCCCGCAGGGCACGCTCTATGGCCGCAACACTACGGGCGGTGCGATCAACTTCATCACCCGCAAACCCGATCTGAAGGGCGCAAATGTTTATCTGACAGCCGGCTATGGCAATTTTGACCGCAAGAGCGTCGAAGGCGCCATCGAACTGACGCCCGTCGAGGACCAGCTCGGTATCCGCATCGCCGGCACTTACGTCAAAATGGATCCCTATATCCACAACCTGATGCCCGCCGGCCTCAATAATACGGCCGCGGGCGGTGCGTCCGGGCGGAATTTCGCCACGGGTCGCGATCCGGGGGGCGATGAAACATATGCCTTCAGGGGAACGCTGCGTTTCAAGCCTAGCGATACGCTTGATATCACGGTGAAGGGCTATGCGTCGAAATCGACCGGGGGCGCGGCGGCCTCACTCGGCGCAGGTTCGTACAAGGCCAATCCGGCGCTGTTCGACTATGAAAACTCGAATTTCATCCTGGCACCATTGTTCCGCGCGCTCGGCTCCAACGGCGCCGGTTTGTTGCCAAGCAACTATAGCCGGGCGGGCCTATCGGACACGCAGATCCAACAGGATACGATCGGCCGCGCCGTGACTCGCACGGAAGGCGTGGTGCTAACGGTGAAGGCCGAACTGGCCGACAAGCTCAACCTCACCTCAATCACTGGCTATGATTCTGGCCTCTATCTCCAGACGCAAACCGATTGCGACAGCAGCCCCCTGCGCCTCTGCTCGAACGGCTACCGTTCCGATTTCAAGGCCTTCAACCAGGATCTCCGGCTCGATTACAGCAGCGGCCCGTTCAAAATGATCGCGGGCGCCTATTATGGCTGGGACACGGTGACGTCGAACAACGATATCGACATCTTCAACCTGCTCAGCGACGTCCGCGCGGCCGTTGGCCTGCCGGCAACCTGGTTCAATCCGGCGGGCGGCTTCAACGGGAAGGGTTTGTCCGCCGGTTCGCTTCCGACCGGCATTCTTGGCAAGCAGCATTTCAGGCAGAACCGCGAGAGCTGGGCGATCTATGGCGAAAGCAGCTACGAAATCACGCCGAACGTGAAATTCACCGCTGGTCTGCGCTACACGACCGACACCACCAAATACCGCGATGGCCTCACCACGTATTACGACGATGCCGGCAACCCACGGATGCTCGCCGTCTCGGCGTATGGCGCGCCCTATTTCCTGTCGCCGGTCTATGACGAGGCCGGCAACGTGGCGATCCCGGCCACCGGCGGGACGACACCTGGCGGCGTGAACAAGGATGGCAAGACCAGCCGCATATCGGGCCGCGCCATCCTGGACTGGAAACCGGTGGACGGTGTCATGCTCTATGCCAGCTACAGCCGCGGCTATCGCGCCGGAACGTTCAATGGCCTGGCCTATATCAGTTCCCCGCAGGTCTATTTCGTCAAACCGGAGGAAGTGAACGCCTATGAGATTGGGTTCAAGACCCGGTTTCTTGACAACCGGCTGCAGATCAACGGCAGCTTTTTCTATTACGATTACAAGAACCAGCAGAGCCAGGTCGTCGACCAGAGCGTGACTGCCAACATCATCACGCTCGACGGTACGATGAAGGGGCTGGAACTGGACGTCCAGTTTGCGGCCACCGACCGCCTGACGCTGAGCGCATCGCTCGGCCTGCTCGACAGCAAGTACAAGGGCTTCGACCAGGCAACCTGCGCGGCGCTGAACCTGAGCGGGCTGTTCCCAGCGCAGAAAGGGTCCTGCGTACAATCCGGCGCGGGCAGTGTCAGCGTGGGCGGAAATCCCTTCCCCTATGCGCCGAAGTCCTCGATCAACCTTGGCTTCGACTGGGATGCGGCGGATGTCGGGGGTGGCAAGATCAAGCTTCACGGCGACACCGCCTATACCGGGCGCTTCTATTATGACTCGTTCAAGGACTACAGCCGCGGTGTGCTCAAGAATCTCGCCACGGGCGCCTACACGAACGGTGAAGGCGATTACTGGGTGTTCAACAGCCGCCTCAGCTACGTGACGGATCGCTATACGCTTTCGCTGTGGGGCAAGAACCTGTCGAACAAGCTCTATTTCCCCGGCGGCTATCCCAACGAAGGGATTACCGGGGCGGGCTACCTGGTCCGGGCGTTACCCAGGACCTATGGCGTAGAAGGCACCTTGCGCTTCTGACGAGAG
>NZ_LJHO01000003.1:0-599203 GCF_001295765.1 Novosphingobium sp. AAP1
AAGGGCATTTCCATCGCGCCATGGCTAACCTTAGGCGAGTCTCAGCACTACGCTAACGGCAAAAAACCTGTCCGGAGACGAACGATTTTTGGCCGCCGAAGTTAGGCTTGAGCACTCTCGCGCCATCGCGCAAGCGGCCCAACTCGTCCGACCAGAACTGCATCAACGCCACCCGCTCATTCCAGTATTCTCCCCGCGTATGGGCGCGGCGGACCCCGTTGTTTTCCATATGCGCCAATTGCCGCTCGATCGCATCCGGATTGAAACGTCCGGTCTCGTTGAGAAGGGTGGCCGCCATTGCCCGAAAGCCATGCGCGGTCATTTCCTCTTGTCCAAAGCCAAGGGCCCTTAAAGCGGCATTGACCGTGTTTCCCGACATGAGCCGGATGTTCCACACGCTGCGATCGAAATCGAACTCTGCCCATTCGGCTTGGCGAAGTTCACCGGGGCGCACAAAGAGATGTGCTGACAGCTTCAAAGCGAACAGCGTGATGGCATGGCCGGTGTACCGCTCGATTGCCCTCATCAGTTCCCCAGCGCGGTGTGGAGTGGTGATGGCGGCGAGATGCTTGGATTTGGGGGCGGTCAGAGCGCCACGGAGGTCGCTGGTTGGATCGCATTCGGCTCGTGCTGTGGCGACTGCGTAGCGAAAAACGCGCCCCAGAACGCTTCGCATGCGGCGCGCGCTTTCGTAGCGGCCCGTCGCCTCAACCGCGCGTAAGACGACGAGAACTTCGTGCGCGGTTATCTGGGCGATCGGTCGCGTACCAATCTTGGGATAAGCCTTGTCTAGGAGCCAGCGAACTTTGCTGAGTGTAACCTCAGCCAACTGCTCACGCTCCTGCTTGGCAATCCACTCAAGCGCGACAGTCTTGAAGGTGCTGTTTTCCTCGATCCTGGCTTTGGCGGCGTCAATCTTTTGCTGGTGGGCGGGATCGATCCCGGTGGCGAGTAGGCGCCTGGCTTCTTCGCGTTTGGCGCTCCCGTCGGCAAGGCTAAGATCGGGCGATTGGCCCAGCGACAGGGTTTTCTGCTTGCTGAGCCAACTGTAGGTCAGGCGCTACAGCTTTGAGCCATTTGACTTGACGAAAAGATGCAGCCCGCCGCCATCGAACATCTTGTATGGCCGGTCTTTGGGTTTAGCGTTCGCAATCGTGGTCGCAAAGAGCGTGCTCGTCTGGGTATCGCCTCGCCGAAGGGCGGAGAACGATACCCATCAGGATACCCATTTTGTTCCTGATTGGTGTCGCATTCGCCCGGATGTTGTCGGACGACTATGCCACAAAATTTGTCTGATTTCAGCCACTTCACGGACGTCTACGGACGTCCGTGGAATGAGAGATGGTGCCCAGGGTGGGCAACGAATGGGTCGGGCGGCTGTTCCGCCAGCTTTTCCCGACGCAGGAATAACATGAAAGCACAGGCAATTGCCTATACGAGATAGCGTGCGAGCGAGGGGAGGGCATAGCATGGGGCCAAGAATGCAGGGCAGCGCGCCAGGAGGATCATGACACAGGAAACCGAGAAGACCGGTACAGTCGGCGCCGGTGCGCGCCGGGCAAGGCGCCTGATGCGTGCCAGCGCGCTGCTGGGCCTTGCCATGCTGACTGCCGCCGCTGCGCCGCCTGCCAGCAATGCGCCGGGCAAGCCGGCCATCGGCCTGGATCAGCCAGAGCCCGGCCTGCCCGAACTGGCTGCGCCTGGCCCCTATGTACCGGGCACCATGACGCGCACGATCGTGGCCTCGGGGCAACTGGATGCGACGGCGTCGGTCGCTGCGGGGCAAGTCGTGCGCGGCACGCGCACCCTGCCGTTGCGCATCTGGTATCCCGCGCGCGGCGCAGCCGGCGCGAGCACCGTGACCTATTCTGCCAGCCTGACGGCAGAGCCGCCGCAGCCGCCGGTGCACTTCACCATAGCCGGGCGCGCGGTGGCCGATGCGCCGGCGGCGGGCCAGGGCTTTCCCCTGGTGCTGCTCTCGCATGGGTTTGACAACGATCCGGTGATGCTGCGCTGGCTGGGCGAAAACCTGGCGAGCAAGGGCTATGTCGTGGTGGCCATCGCCCATCATGATGGGCCGATCACCGATCCGCGCGGCGCCGTGCCGATGATGCTGCGCCGCCCGCTCGATATCGTGTTGACGTTGCAACGCCTGCGCGCCGGGTTGCTGGGGCCGCTGGCCGATCCGGCGCAGGTGGCGCTGATTGGCTATTCGTTTGGTGGCTATGGCGTGTTGACCGCAGCGGGTGCCCGGCTCGATCCCACAGCTGCGTGGCTGGCGCGCATGCCGGCCGCCCTGCGCGCGGCCTATGCCGGCAATGGCCCGGCCGCGGCCGATCTGCGCGCCGATGGCATTGCTGCTGTCGTGGCGATTTCGCCTGCTGGCGGCGGGCCATCGCCGGTGTGGGGCAGCGGCGTGGCGCAAATCCATGCGCCGCTCATGGTGGTGACCGGAACGGCCGATCGCACGGTCGGCTTTGATCCCGGCCCGGCCACGATCTTTGCCGGCGCCACGGGCAGCGATCGCACCATGCTGGCGTTCGAGGGGGCCGGCCATTCCATCGGCACCGATCCCGCGCCGCCGCAGATGCGCCAGGCGTTGTGGGACATGGACTGGTTCGAAGATCCGGTGTGGCGCAAGGCGCGGCTCAACGGCATCAGCCTGCATTTCATCACCGCTTTTCTGGCCGTGCATCTCAAGCACCAGGCGGCGATGCAGGCCTATCTCACCGTGCCGGCGGAACGCTCTGACAAGGCGGGGTGGACTGGCCCTGCCACGCCCTATGCAGCGGTGAGCCAGGGGGGCGACAACCCCACCTGGAAAGGCTTTGTGCACAACCATCAGGACGGCCTGATCCTGCGCCACCTGCCCCCCACGCCATGAGCCTGGCGCGCGCCAAGGCGCTGCTGTCCAGCGATCCTGCCCAGGCGCGCGATCTGGCCCTGGCGGCAGGGCAGGGGCTCGAGGCGCGCTTTGTGGCGGCGGCTGCCATGCGCCGCTGCGGCGATGCCACTGGGGCGCTGCGTCTGCTGGCGCCGCTGGCGCAAAGCACGGCCTGGGGCGTGCACTATGAACGCGGCGCGGCCCACGCCATGGCGGGAGAGGATGCCGCCGCGCTGGATGCTTTTAGTCTGGCCCATCGCTTCAACCCGCACTCGGCGATCGCGGCCCATGCCCTGGCCGGCCAGCACGCCGTGCTGGGCCAGGCGCTGCCCCCGGCGCTGGCGCAAGTACAGCAACCGATCGTGGCGCAGGGCCATGCGCTCGCGGGGATAGACCGCGTCGATCCATGCTGGCTGCGTCTGCTGGCGGCGGCAAGCCTGGCCCAGGGTGGGCAGGATGCCGCCGAAGAATTGCTGCTTGCCGCCTTGGCCCGCGCGCCCACCTTTTCTGCCGCTGCGCTCGATCTCGCGCTGCTCTACGAACGGCAGCAGCGCGGGCCAGAGGCGCTGGCCCGGGTGGCGCCGCTCGCCGCGCGTCATCCCGGCAATCCCGCGCTGCACGGCCTGGTGGCGGCCGCGCATCTGCATGGCGGCGATGTCGATGCCGCGCTCGCCGCGCTCGATGTCGCCCTGGCGCTGGCGCCCGATGACGCTGGTTTTTGGCACGTGCGCGGCCATGCTTTGGCGGCGGCTGGCGATGTTGCCGGTGCAGTGGCGGCGTATCGCCGCGCGCTGGCGCTGCGGCCCGACCAGGCAGAGCCGTGGTGGAGCCTGGCCAATCTCAAGACCTTCCGCTTTGTGCCTGAGGATCTGGCCGCGATGACAGCGGCGCTCGCCACGCCGGGCCTGGCGCCGGCCCAGGCCGCGCATCTCCATTTCGCGCTGGGCCGCGCGCTGCTCGATGCGCAGGAGCCGGCCGGGGCGATGGACCATCTGCACCGCGCCAATGCCCTGCGCCGCGCGCAAGTGCCGTTCGATATCGCCGCGCACGAGCGCTTTGTTGCCGATACGATCGCGGCCAGCCCGGCGCCTTTTTTCGCCGCGCGCAGCGCCTGGGGCGACCCGCGCCCCGGCCCGGTGTTCATCGTCGGCCTGCCGCGCAGCGGCTCAACTCTGGTCGAGCAAATCCTGGCCAGCCACCCGGCGGCCGAAGGTCTGTCCGAGCTGGCCGATTTCACGCTGCTGGCGCGGCAATGGACCACGCGGCTGATCCGCGAAGGGCGCGCCCACGATCGCGCGTCGGCACTGGCGGCAATGACCGCACCCGAAGCGCGCGCGCTGGGCGAAGCCTATCTGGAGCGGGTGGCGCGCGTGCGGCAGACCGATCGGCCGCTGTTCGTCGACAAGGCGCCGGGCAACCTGTTCAACCTGCCGCTGATCCGTGTGGCGCTGCCCCAGGCGCGCATCATCCACGTTTCGCGCGATCCCATGGCCTGCGGTTTTTCGCTTTATGCCCAGGATTTCGCGGGCGGGCAGGGCTATAGCTATGATCTTGTCACGCTGGGCCGCTATTGTTGCGCCGCTGCCGCATTGGCCGCGCATATGCACAAGGGTTTGGGCCAGGCGATGATGGCAGTTGCCTATGAAGAGCTTGTCGAGGACGCGGAAGGCACGGTGCGCCGCCTGCTGGACCATTGCGGGCTGCCCTTTGCGCCCGAAACCCTGCGCTTTTTCGACAATCCGCGCGCCGTGCGCACGATCAGCGCGCAGCAGGTGCGCCAGCCGCTGCACCGCCAGGGCCTGTCGCGCTGGCAGGCCTGTGCGCCCTGGCTTGGCCCGCTGGCTCAGGCGCTTGGCCTTGCGGATAACAAAATCCGATAAGCGCATGCGATTAACACAGTTGTTGCACGCCAGCTTGGTGCGAAGCTGGCACGGCTCAAGACGAGTACCGGCCCAGACGCGGTCGAGCGGGTGGCGAGCGCCCGCACGGGGAGTCAAATCAGAAAGTGCGAGGGGTATAATGAACAATAGCGACCTCCTGTCCGCCATGCACCGTGCGCGCCTGTCCGCGCGGCTCCTGGCATCCACGGCCGTGGTCTCGGCCGCGATGCTGGCGACGGCGCCCGCCTGGGCCGATGAACAGGCCAGCCAGCCCAGCGGCAAGATCGAAGACATCGTCGTCACCGCCAGCCGTTCGGGCGCGGAATCGGTGCAGAAGGTGCCGATCGCCATTTCGGTGGTGAACGTCGACACGATCACTAAGTCTGGCCAGGGCAACCTGTCGGATCTGCAGCGCTTCGTCCCCTCGCTCTCGATCACCGAAAGCGCGCCGGGCTTTAACAAGTTCAACATGCGCGGCCTGTCGACCGGCGGCTATCGCACGTCCGACACCTCGGACCGTTCGCTCGTGGCGGTCTATCTCGATGATACGCCGATCTCGGTGCAGGGGCAGACGCCCGATCTCAAGGTCTATGACCTCGAACGCGTGGAAGTGCTGCGCGGCCCGCAGGGCACGCTCTATGGCGCCGGCTCGATGGCCGGCACGGTGCGCTTTGTCACCGCCAAGCCGCGTGCCGATGAAGTGTCGGGCTCGATCGAAGGCACGGCGGCTTCTACCGAACATGGCGCGGCCAGCGGCAGCGTGCGGGGCATGATCAACCTGCCGCTGGTGAAAGACCAACTGGCCGTGCGCGCCAATGTCTATGTCGGCCGCGATGGCGGTTTCATCGACAATGTCGGCGCCTATGCCGGGCAGAACCGCAACAGCAACACCACCGAACAGGCACGCGTGGCCCTGCGCTGGACGCCCAGCACCGCCTTCACCTTCGACGCCGCGTTCACTTATGAACACAGCAAGGCCAATGGCCTCAACACCGGCATGAGCGGGTTGGCGGACTACACCACCTTCACCAACGGGCCGGAAGGCACCAGCGACAAGTTCCGCCTCTACCAGGCCTCGGGCGATTATGACCTGGGCGGCGTGCACCTGATCATCAGCGGCGCGCATACCGATCGCGATGTGGGCTACCTGGCCAGCACCGAGCCGACGATCGGCTATTTCTTCCAGGATTACAGCGGCGGTACGCTGCCGGTCAGCAGCACGACCTATCCGCTCTACAAGGCGCCGACCAGCTTTGATCCGGCGGTGAGCAAGCTGATCCCCTATGAACAGTATTCGATCAACCAGAAGATCAAGGATACCATGCTGGAAGCGCGCCTGGCTTCCGACAATACCGGTCCGGTGAAGTGGACCGCCGGCGTGTTCTATGAAAAGCAGATCCGCCACCTGGTCCAGGACATTCCCGTCGCCGGGTTCGATACGCTGTCGTACATGAACTATTTCTATGGCCCGTTCCCGCAGACGGCCAATGGCCTCTATGATTCCAAGGCCGTGGACAAAGCGTTCAATTCCAATGACATCTTCTCGGGTCTTCAGGATACGGACGAACATCAGTTCGCCGCCTATGCCGATGCCACCTGGCACATCACCGACAAGCTCGATCTGTCGGGCGGCCTGCGCTACTTCAACTTCAAGGAAAAGTATTACCTGTTTGAAAGCGGCGTCTATGGCGTGATCAACCACGTGCCCCTGGAACAGAACGCCACGCTCAAGTCCAACGGCGTGAACCCGCGTGCCAATGTGTCGTACAAGGCCAGCCAGGACTTCATGGTCTATGCCGAAGTCGCCAAGGGCTTCCGCTATGGCGGGGCCAACCAGCCCGTGCCAATCGGCGACACCGGCATCTCGCAGACCTGCAAGAACAACTTGGCGTCCTATGGCTATTCCTCGGCACCGAGCACGTTCGGCCCGGACAAGCTGTGGAACTATACCATTGGTGAAAAGGCGCGCCTGGCCGATGGCAAGGTGACGTTCAACGCCAGCGCGTTCTGGATCGACTGGAGCGACGTGCAAACCCGCCTGTTGCTCGATTGCTCGTACTTCTTCACCGACAACAAGGGCAAGATCCGCTCCAAGGGCCTGGAGCTGGAAACCACGGTCAAGCTCAGCCCGGAAATCACCTTCTCGGGCTTTGCTTCCTACACGGACTCGCGCGCCAACGGGAATATCCCCACGGTCGGCGCATTTGACGGCAACCGCACGCCCTATTTCCCGCAATGGACCGCGTCGGCCTCGCTGTTCTACGATGCCAATGTCGGCACCGATCAGTCGATCCACCTGCGCGCCAGCTACCAATACCAGGGCGACCAGTTCACCACGTTCAACCCCTACAAGACCACGATCACCAATGGTCAGCTGGTGACCGATGGCCCCAGCGCCACTTATGCGCGCATCCCCGCGCAGAACAATGTCAGCGCCTCGATCAGCTATGACATCGGCCGCCTGGAAATCGGCCTGTTCGGCAACAACCTGATCAACGGCGTGAAGTATGTCGATGTGGCACGGGCAACCTATTACAAGGTCTATCAGCCCGGCGACCGCATCTCGTGGGCACGTCCCCGCACGATCGGCGTGCGCGCGCGCTACGCGTTCTGATGATGTGATCGGGGGAAGCGGCTTGTGCCTGCTTCCCCCTGACATTGCCGCCGGCCGGGCCTTGGCATAGGGTCAGGCCATGCCGGCGCCCGATCCTTTGCTGCCCAATCCCTTGTTTGCCGCCCAGGTCGATTGGAACCTGCTGCGCCTGTTTGCCGATATCGTGAAGGCAGGCGGCATCGGCGCGGCGGCGCGCCGGCTCAACAAGCAGCAACCCACGATCAGCGCCGCGCTCAAGCGGCTGGAAGAGCACGCCGGCGCGCGCCTGCTGCATCGCAGTGCCAGCGGCGTGGAACTGACCGCAGCCGGCCGCGCGCTTTATCTGCTGTGTGAAGACATGGCCCAGGCCGCGCGCGCCGCACCCCATCGTATTGCCCAGGCGCTGCAGCAGGTCGAAGGGCTGGCGCGCATCCAGGTGGTGTCCTCGATCGTATCGCCTGCGTTCGATGCTGCGATTGCCAGCCTGCATGCCCGCCACCCCGCGATCCGCATCGAAATCCGCGTCTCGCCCTGGCGCAGCGTGCTCGATGTGTTGGAACGCGGCGAGGCGGAACTTGGCGTGGGCACCGACAGCGGCGTGCGCGCCGGGCTGACCTACGAGCCGCTGTTCACCGAAACCCAGCAACTCTATTGCGCGCGCAGCAGCCCGCTTTACGGAACGCGCGTGGCCACCATGGCCAGCCTGCGCGAACAAGGTTTCGTGCTGACCGGGCAGGACGAGGTGGACACGATCACCCACCTGCGCCAGCGCTATCGCCTCGGCACGGTGGTGACGGGCCTGGCCGAAGACATCCACGAGGCACTGCGCCTGATCCGGCTGGGCACCGGCATCGGCTTCCTCCCCACGCTCGCCGCCGCGCCGGCCGTGGCGAGCGGGGACTTGTGGCCGCTGCTACCCGACGACCTGGCGCCATCCTATCCGATGTACCTGCTCACCCGCCAGGCGCCCGAGCGCGGCACGCCGGCGCAGCTGTTCCTCGACGAGATCACCGGCCACCTACGCGCGCGGGAGGTCTAGGTAGCAAGGCAGTGGGACCCCGGATCAAGTCCGGGGTGACGAAAAAAACAATATATTACATGCGCCTATCTCACCCCGGACTTGATCCGGAGTCCCGCTTTCTCAACGCAAAACCCGCGCATTGCGCTCCAGATGCTCGCGTTCAGCCTCCAGCCAGGCTTGCCCCCCGGACGTGGTGGGCGTCTGCGTGACAAAGGCAAACACCGCTCGTGCACATCGAGGCTGTAAACCAGCGTGCAGGCCATGCTGTCGATCGTGCAGTGCTGGTGCACCTGGCCATCGGCCTCAATGGCGAAGTCACCCTGGAGCAGCCGTTTCCCGTGCCGCGCCGGGATGGTGGTGTGGGTGACGTGCGCGCCGTCGAGCGCGACGGAGACTTCGTAGCTGGCGATCTGCGCCGCGCTGATGATGCCCTGGGCCAGGGCGTGGTCCAGGCTGGGCGTGGTGGCCAGCGCGGCGTCGATGGCCGGCAGGCGCGATCGCGCGAGGGCCATGTGCGCGCCGGCCACGATCAGCCCGCCGTCCATGGCATGGTCTGTCCCGGTCGCATGCTCGCGCAGCAGATGCAGCCGCAGCCCAAGCAGCGGGCCAGGCGCGGCGAGTTGCCGCCAATCCTCGACATAGGCGCCCGATGGCGCAAACTCGAGCACGCTGTTGCCGATGAACGCCAGGCGCGCCGGTTCGGGCCATTGGTTGCGCGGTTGATAGCTGCGCGCCACCGACCACGACATTTCGCCGCGCTGCGCATCCCACAGCGTGTCACCCACCCAGCCCTGGCGCGCCGTCAGCGCGGTGTCGTCGCGGCCGGGCAGGCGCAGGTCGAGCGTGAAGCTGCGTGACTGGAACCAGTAGACCGGCGTTACCTCGTCAGTCAGCCCGGTGCAGAATGTGATGCTCTTGCGCCGGAATGCGCCGAGCAGGTGGCGTGGAAACGGCACCGCGCCCAGCGGCCGGGGCGGCAGCGCGGCCAGCAGATCGGCAACTTTCATGCCCCCGCCTCTGGCCGGCCGAACGAGGCCAACGGCACCGGATCGTTGAGCACCAAGTCGCCGCGCGCAATGCGCTGCTTGAGATAGGCGAAGGTCTGCGCCGTCTGGTTGAACAGGTGTTCCCCGCCCTTGATCGGGCGATAGCGCGGGGCTTCGCCGCGCACCACCGGGGCGATCACGTGGTCGTAATCGCACGAGCAGAACAGCGGGAAGGAATAGCGCTCCTGCGCCACGGTCTTCACCCGGTGCTTGGTGGCCAGATAGCGGCCGTTGGACATGATCTCCATCATGTCGCCTACATTCATGATCAGCGCGCCATCGATCAGCGGCACATCGAACCAGGCGCCGTGCCGATCCACCACCTGCAGCCCCGGCGCGGTAACGTGCAGCAAGGTGAAGCATTCGTAATCGGTATGCGCACCGATCCCCGGCCGATCTTGCGCGGCGGGATCGTGGGGATAGTGGATCAGCCGCAACTGGCTGGGCGGATGGCGCAGGTGCGCGTCGAAATGGGTTTCATCCAGACCAAGCGCCAGGGCAAAGGCACGAAACAGCTGGTGGCTGATCCCGGTAAGATGGGCATACCAGGCTTGCACATCGGCGCGAAAGCCGGGCATCGCCGGCCACAGGTTTGGCCCCAGCAGCGGGCGGCGCTCGCTGCCGTGATAGTCTATGTTGATGTCATAGGCTTCCTTGAGGTCGGCCGGGCCGCTGCCAAACTGCTCCTCGCCCACCGGCACATAGCCGCTGTGGTTGTGCGACAGGCCGATATAGCCCTGCATCTTGGTGGCGAGATCCTGCGAAAAATAGTCCTGCGCCCGCGCCACCAGCCGCGCGCGTAGCCCGGCGTCGATCTGCGATCCCGTGACATAGAGAAACCCCGCCTCGACACAGGCGCGGTCCAGTTCCTGCGCCACGGCCAGGCGATCGGCGCGGCTTGGGCTTTGCAGGCGGGAGATATCGACGAGGGGCAGGGCGTGATCGGGCATGGCCGATCTTCTTCCCCTTCTGCCTGCCCCACGCCAGCCGGCAAATGCCGATGCCGGCCATCAATCTGGTCTATGGGCTCAGGCGGCCGCGAAATAGGCGGTGCACATCCGCCCCAGCTCACGCTTGAGCACGTTCCAGTCATAGTTGGTGACCGACTCGCTGCTCGAACCCAGGCTCAACTGGCGGGCAAGGGTGGCAAAGATGATATGGTGCGCGGCCTTGGCGCACATTTCCGGGTCTGGCCCGGCAATTTCATCGCGATAGCGCATGAACGCCGCCAGCGCCTTTGATTCGGCGAGCAGCGCGGCGCGCTTGCCCAGCGCGGAAATGGGCGGGTCGTGCTCGGCCCGCATCATCGTCAACCGCAGCAGCGGCGCGTTGCGGCGCAGCACTTCGGAATAGGCTTCCACATAGTGCGGAACGAATTCCTTGAGCGTGGCGCACGAGGCGGCCAGCGCGGCCTGCATCGTGTCTTCTTCCTGCGCCAGGGTCTGCGTCGCGCGATAGAGCACGGCGCGCACCAGGCTGTCCTTGTTCTCGAACCGCAGGTAGATCGACCCGATCGAGACCTTGCCCCGGCTGCTCACTTCCTGCAGGGTGAAATCCTCGTTGCCGCGCTCCACCATCAGGGTTCGCGCGGTGGCCAGCATACGCTCGAGTGAGGCCTTGCTGCGCCCCTGCAACGGCGCACGGCCCATGGATTCAAGCGACAACTCGACGGCATCCGCCAAGGCGGACATGTCCTGCGGCATCAAGGCAACCCCATGCTGGCACACGCTGAAACGGCGCGCGCATCCCTCTGCGCCTTAAAGGCATTTGTGGCGAACGCCAACCGGCCTGTCATACCGCTGCCACAGGACGCCGCCAGGCTTGGCTCAAGCTCAAGCTCAAGCCCGGCGCGCCGCGTGGCTGCGGCGCTCAAGCGGGCTGCAACGCTGCTGGCCGGCGCAGGCCCAGGACGCCGCCCGCAATGGCGGCGATCAGCGCGACCACGCCGGCGACCAGGAACGCACCCTGCATCGATCCCGCACCCCGCGCCACCAGGCCCACCACGACCGGCGAGACGGCCTGGCCCAGGAAGAAGCAGCTGGTCCACACCCCCATGCCCCGGCCGCGATGGCGGAACGAGAACTTGGTCTGTGCCCAGGCGATCAGCGCCGGCACGGCCATGCCCGCGCCGGTCTGCTGCACCGCCAGCGCCAGCTGCATTTCCAAGATCGAATGCGCCAAGCCCACGCCGCCCAGGCCCAGGGCGAACAGCAGCAGGAACGTGGCGATCTGCACCGCATTGCCAAAGCGCGAGATGATGCGGAACAGCACCGATCCGGCCAGGATAAAGAAGCTGGGCACGAACGTGGCCTTGCTGACCGCCATCGGGTTGGTCACGCCCACTTCCGCCCAGGCGATGCTGCCATTGACGATGAACACGTAATAGAGAACCGAGCAGAACAGCGTGAGCCCGCCGACGAGAAAGGCGGTGCCGAACGGGAACGGCCCATCTGCTGCGGGCACAGCCGGCGTTCCGGCCTGCAGCGGCTTGGCCTGCGGATGTTCGGGCTCGAAAATGCACAGGTACATCGCGACAAAGATCGGCAGGGCGATGAGATAGACCAGGAAGCTGCCGTTCCAGCGCCATGCCGCCACCGCCGCCACCAGCAGGAACAACAGCGACTGGAATGCCGGCCCAACCAGGCCTTGCAGCATCAGCCAGTTGCGGCGCTGGCCGTCTTCCCAATAATCCGCGATCAGGGTGTTGACGATGGTGAGGATGCCGGCCTCGCACACGCCCAGCAGCAGGCGCGTGGCAAAGATCGCGTCAAGGTTTTCCAGGAAGAACGGCAAGGTGCCGACGATACCGTAGAAAAACGTGCAGATCAGCAGCAGCGGCCGGCGGCCAAAGCGGTCGGCGAACAGCCCGGCAAACGGCGCCAGCACGGCAATGGCATAGCCGGGTGCGGTGACCATGGCCGGCACGCGGATCGCGGCATCGGGCACGTTCTTGAAATGGGTGATCATCGCGGCAACCACCGGGAACATCGCGATGATGGCAAAGACCGGCAGGAAGCCCGCCACGATCATCGTGGCGCCCTGGGGCTTGAGCGTGAGCGAGCCGTAAAACTTGCGGGCGAGCTGCATTCGATATTCTCCCGTCGGGGCCGTTCAGCCGCGGCCATTCCTGCTTGACGACGCAGGCCCTATCAAACTAGAATTTGGATTACAAACGAAACTGCGCGGGGAGAGTGACTTGCAGCGTCTGCGAATGGGCATGATCGGGGGTGGGCCAGGCGCCTTCATCGGGCCGGTGCACCGCTATGCGGCGGAAATGGACCGTGAGATCGAGCTGGTTGCCGGGGTTTTCTCCAGCGATGCCGCGCGTGGCAAGGCTGCCGCCGATGTCTATCGCGTCGATCCGGAACGCGCCTATCCCACGCTTGAGGCGATGTTCGCCGCCGAACGCGAGCGGGCCGATGGCATCGATTTCGTGGCGATCGTCTCGCCCAATCACCACCACCTGCCCGCCGCCCGCGCGGCGCTGGCCGCAGGCCTGCCGGTGATGACCGACAAGCCGCTGACCGCCACGCTGGACGAGGCAGACGAACTCGCTGGCCTGGTGCGTGCCGCCGGGCTGCCGTTCGGCGTCACCTATACCTATTCCGGTTATCCCCTGGTGCGCGAGGCGCGGGCGCGGGTGGCGTCTGGCGCGCTTGGCACCGTGCGCAAGATCGTGGTGGAATATCCCCAGGGCTGGCTTGCGACAGAGGCCACCGGCAAGCAGGCCGAATGGCGCGTCGATCCCGCGCGCGCCGGGCTGGGCGGCTGCATCGGCGACATTGGGGTTCACGCGTTTCACCTGGCTGAATTCATCAGCGGGCTGAAAGTCGTCTCGCTACTGGCCGATCTGGGCACTGTGGTGCCGGGCCGCGCGCTGGATGATGACTGTACGGTGCTGCTGCGTTTCGACAATGGCGCGCGCGGCGTGCTGCTGGCCAGCCAGATCGAAGTGGGCGAGCGCAACGGCCTGCGCATCCGGCTCTATGGCGATCGCGGCGGGCTGGCCTGGCGCCAGGAAACGCCCAACATGCTGGAACTGACCAAGCTGGACGGGCGCACCGAGATCGTTCACGCTGGCAGTGGCCAGTTGGGCCCCGATGCCCTGGCCCGCACGCGCACGCCGGCTGGCCATCCCGAAGGCTATCTCGAGGCCTTTGCCAATCTCTATCGCGATTTTGCCGCCCAGCTGCGGGGCGAACCTGCGCCGTTGCTGCCCGGCCTGGACGATGGGCTGCGCGGCATGGCGTTCATCGCCACTGCCGTTTCTGCCAGCCGCGCCGGTGCCGGCTGGGTGCCCCTGACTGTTTGACGGAGCCTGACACCATGAAGACCATCAAGGGGCCGGGCATTTTCCTGGCCCAGTTCGCCGGCGACGCCGCCCCATTCAACAGCCTGGATGCGATCGGCAGCTATATGGCCGGGCTGGGCTACAAAGGCGTGCAGATCCCCAGCTGGGACAAGCGCCTGTTCGATCTCGACCTTGCTGCGGAAAGCCAGACCTATTGCGACGAGGTGAAAGGCATGCTGGCCGACAAGGGCCTGGCGATCACCGAGCTTTCCACCCATTTGCAGGGACAGCTGGTCGCGGTGCATCCCGCGTTTGATGCGCAGTTTGACGCCTTTGCCCCGGCCGCCGTGCATGGCAACCCGGCCGCACGCCAGGCCTGGGCGGTGGACCAGGTGAAGAAGGCGGCGATCGCCAGCCGGCGCCTGGGCCTGTCGGCCCATGCCACTTTCTCCGGGGCACTGGCCTGGCCCTATTTCTACCCATGGCCGGCGCGCCCGGCGGGGCTGGTCGAGGATGCGTTTGACGAACTGGCGCGGCGGTGGAAGCCGATCCTGGATGTGTTCGAGGACAATGGCGTTGATGCCGCCTATGAAATCCATCCCGGTGAAGACCTGCACGATGGCGTGACGTTCGAGATGTTCCTGGAACGCACCGGCAACCATCCGCGCGCCAAGATCCTTTATGATCCCAGCCACTTCGTGCTGCAGTGCCTGGACTACCTGGCCTATATCGACATCTATCACGAACGCATCGCCTGCTTCCACGTCAAGGATGCCGAATTCCGCCCCAGCGGCCGCAGCGGCGTCTATGGCGGCTATCAGGCCTGGGTCGATCGGCCCGGCCGGTTTCGCAGCCTGGGCGATGGGCAGGTCGATTTCCCCGCGATCTTTTCCAAGATGGCGCAATACGATTTCGCCGGCTGGGCCGTGCTCGAATGGGAATGCGCGCTCAAGCATCCCGAACAGGGCGCGGCCGAAGGCGCCCCGTTCATTGCCCGCCACATCATTCGCGTGACCGAGCATGCGTTTGATGACTTTGCCGCGGGTGGGGCCGATCGTGCGCTCAATCGCCAGCTGATGGGCTTTTGAGCGCGCCACGATCAAGTGCCTGTCATGGAAGCGTTTGCCCATTCGCGTAGGCGGGGCAGGCTTGACAGGCACGATGCAGAACAATAATTGAAATTCTAATTAAACGGGCGCGCGTGCCGCGCTGGCGCCCGCTCGATCGCACACCGGGAGGATGCATGACTGTCGCCGCCGATTCTCCACATCCAGCCGATAGGGGATGGCAGCGCCGGGATTTCCTCGCCGGGTTGGCGTTGCTGGGCCTTGCCGTTGGGCCGGCCGCTGCAGCCGTCGCCGCGTCTGCGCCGCAGGACGCGAACATCGTGCGCTACCAGGGCCTGATGCGCGATGTGGCGCAGATCGTCATTCCGCGCACCGACACGGCGGGCGCGGGGGATGTGGGCGCAGGCGCTTTCGTCTTGCTGGGCCTGGCGCACGGGCTGGGCGGCGCGCACCAGCCGGTGACCACATCGGGGCTGGAGGGCTTTTCCAGCGCCGATGGACGCTTTGACCATGCACGCTGGCTGGCTCTCGAACTCGATCGCCGCGCCGGCGGTGATTTTGCCCATGCCGGGTTGCCGGCGCGGCAGGCGGCCGTGGCGGGCCTGGATCGCGATGCCTTTGCCGCCGCGCCGATGGCGCAGCCCTGGCACACCATCAAGAACCTCGTTCTTACAGGCTATTACACCTCGGAAATCGGCGGTTCCAAGGAACTCAACTATGAACTCGTGCCCGGCCGGTGGGACCCCGACGTGCCCGTGACGCCCACCACGCGCGCCTATTCCAGCGACTGGACGGCGATCGACTTCGGCTGATGAGCAGACAGGATTATCCCATGGATTTCGATGCAATTGTGGTGGGCTCGGGGATCAGCGGCGGCTGGGCGGCCAAGGAGCTGACCCAGGCCGGGCTCAAGGTGCTGATGATCGAGCGGGGGCGCGAGATCCGGCACCAGCAGGACTATGACACCGAGATGAAGGCGCCGTGGGAGATGCCGTTCCGCGGGGAGGGCGATACCGCCCTGTACGAGCGCGAATATCCCGTGCAGATGCTCAACCGCCATTTCAACGAATTTACCGAAGGCCACTTCGTCAACGACGCGCAGAACCCCTATCAGACCGGGGACGGCACCGATTTCACCTGGTTCCGCAGCTATCAACTGGGCGGCCGCTCGCTCACCTGGGGGCGGCAGTGCTATCGCTGGTCAGATTATGACTTTGGCGCCAATGCCCGCGACGGGCATGGCACCGATTGGCCGATCCGCTATGCCGATCTGGCGCCGTGGTATGATAAGGTCGAGCGCTTCGTGGGCGTTTCGGGCGCGCACGAAGGCCTCAAGCAGTTGCCCGATGGGCAGTTCCAGCCGCCCATGGCGCTCAACGTGGTGGAACAGCACGCCCGCGCCGAAATCGCCAAGCGCTGGCCCGAACGCTGCCTGACCGTGGGGCGGACCGCCAACCTGACCGAGGCCAAGACCGAGGAAGGGCGCGCGCCGTGCCAGTATCGCTCGATCTGCGCGCGCGGCTGCTCGTATGGCGCCTATTTCTCCACGCAATCGAGCACGTTGCCTGCCGCGATGGCCACCGGCAACCTGACCGTGATCACCGACGCCGTGGTAGAGGCGGTGGATTTCGATCCCGCGACCCAGCGCGCGCGCGGCGTGCGCTATTTCGATACCAAGGCCCGCGTGCACAAGACCGCGAGCGCGCGGCTGGTGTTCCTCAACGCCGGTGCGTTCAATTCGGTGCACGTGCTGCTCAATTCCGCCACCGATGCCATGCCGCAGGGCCTGGCCAATTCCAGCGGTGTGCTGGGCACGCACATCATGGACCACGCCAATACCCTCTCGGCTGCGGCGATCATGCCGGGGTTCGAGGGCCATACTTCGTTCGGCAATCGCCCGACCGGCATCGTCATCCCGCGCTACCGCAACATGGACACGCTGGACGGCATTGGCCACACGCGCGGCTATTCGTTCCAGGGTGGCGCGCTGCAAAGCACGTGGACGCAGGGCAAGCGGCTGGCGGGCACCGGCACCGATTACAAGAACACGCTGCGCAAGCCCGGGCCGTGGCGCATGGTGTTGGTGACCTTTGCCGATTGCGTGCCGCGGCCGACCAACCGCCTCACGCTCGATCGCAGCAAGACCGACGCCAACGGCCTGCCGCAGCTCAAGGTGGACTTTGCCTATGGCAAGGAAGAGCATGCCGCCCTGGCCCAGGCCAAGGCCGATGCAGCCGAAATGCTCACGGCGGCCGGCGGCCATGTTATCATGGGCTTTGACCGGCCGGGCGCAGGCGGCAGTTCCATCCACGAGATGGGCGGCGCGCGCATGGGCCGCGATCCCAAGACCAGCGTGCTCAACCAGTGGAGCCAGGCCCACGACGTGGCCAACCTGTTCGTCACCGATGGCGCGCAGATGAGCTCTTCGGCATCCCAGAACCCGTCGCTCACCTATATGGCCTTGACCGCGCGCGCGGCCGATGCCGCCGTATCGATGTTGCGCGAAGGCAAGATCTGAGCGTGATCGACCCCCATAGCCTGACCCACCGCCAAAAGACCCTTGCGCTTGCCACCCTGATCATTGCCCTGGTGCTCGAGATCGTCGACATGACGATCGTCAACACCGCGTTGCCCGCGATCAAGGCCAGCCTGGGTGCCGATGCCCAGGCATCGCAGTGGATCGTGGCGGGCTATTCGCTGGCCTTTGCCGTGCTGTTGATGGCTGGCGGGCGGCTGGGCGATACCTTTGGCTATCGCCGCATGTTCCTGGTGGGGATCACCGGGTTCACTCTGGCCTCGGCCGCCTGTGGGCTGGCGCATACCGGCACTGCCCTGGTGGCGGCGCGCCTGTTGCAGGGCGCGACCGGGGCGGTGATGGCGCCCCAGGCGATGGCCATGGTGCAGGTGATGTTTTCCCCGCTGGAGCGGGTGTCGCGCATGGCGCTGTTCGGCGTGATCGGCGGGCTTGCCGCCATTGCCGGGCCGGTGCTGGGCGGCCTGCTGATCGAGGCCAACCTGTTCGATCTGGGCTGGCGCGCGGTATTCTTGATTAACCTGCCGGTGGGCGTGGGCGCGGTGATCGCCGGCCTGGTCTTCCTGCCCGAGGCGCGTTCGGGCCGGCCGGCGGGGTATGACCTGGTGGGCATGGCGCTGTTCGGCTTGGCCATGGCGGCGCTGCTTCATCCCCTGATCGGCGCGGCGGAAACCGGGCATGGCGGCGCCATGCTGTGGCCCCTGGTGGCGGTGGTGCCGTTGGGCGTGCTCGCCTGGCGCCACGCCGGCAAGCGTGTGCGCGCCGGGCGGCCGGCGCTGTTCGATCCGGCGCTGTTCACCATTGCCAGCTTTCGCCAGGGGCTGGCGCTGGCCATCGTGTTCGGCGCGGTGGGCGCGGGCTTTCTGCTGGTCTTTGCCTTTGCCATGCAGGCCGAACGCGGCCAGACGCCGCTGTTCACCGGGCTGCTCCACGTGCCTTATGGGCTTGGCGCGATGTTCGGCATCGGGGTGATGAGCCGCAATCTGCTGCCCCGCCTCGGCCGTTGGGTGCTGGTGCTGGGTGCAGGCGTGATGCTGCCGGCAACGGCGCTGGTGCTATGGGGGATTACCATGGCGCACTTGCCCTGGCTTGCCGTGGGGCTGTGCCTGATGCTGGCCGGGGCTGGCATGGGCATGACCTCGGGTTGCGTCGGCCCCGTCGTGGTCTCGCGCGTCGATCGCGATCATGCCGGGGCGGCCAGCGCGCTGTTGAAGACCAGCCAGCAGTTTGGCGCGGCATTGGGCGTGGCCCTGGTCGGCAGCCTTTATTTTGCTGCCGGCGCAAGGGCATTCGCCCCGCCCGCCATGGCCGCCCTGGCCGTGATCGCGGCATTGCAACTGGCGTGCATCGGCCTTGCCTGGCGCCTGCCGCACCGGCTGTTCGACTAGGCCGAAAAACGCCGGGATCGGCCTGCGCCCTGGGGCATTGAAGCGCCCATGGACAAGACAGCGGCAGACCCGTCGATCGAGCAGGAGCGCCTGCGCCACATCATTGGCGGCCTGAGCGAGGGGGTGCTGCTGGTTGACGCGGAGCAGCGCATCGTCTGGGCCAACCCCGCAGCCCTTGTCATGCATGGCGTGGAACGGCTGGCAGACCTGGGCGCGGACGTTGACGATTATCGCCGCCGCTTCCAGCTGCGCTATCGCAACAACCACCGCCTGGAGCGCGGTGACTATCCGCTCGATCGCGTGATCGCCGGCGAGGCGTTCGACGAGGTGGTGGTCGAGGTAATCCCGCAAGGCGAGGACGAGCCGCGCTGGGTTCACCAGATCCGCAGCCTGATCCTGTCGGACGCTGGCGGCACGCCCGATCTGCTGGTGCTGATCATCCAGGACGTATCCTTGCGGTATGAAGCAGAGCTGCGCTTTGAACGGGCATTCAACGTCAACCCCGCGCCGGCGGTGATCATGCGGCTGTCTGACCTGCGCTATGTCAAGGTCAACCAGGGTTTCCTCGATCTGACCGGCTACCAGAAGGACGAAGTGCTGGGCCGCACGCTCTATGAGATCGACGTGCTCAAGGACGCCGCCGATATCGACACGGCCAAGGAACGCATCCGCGAGGCGCGCACCGTCCCGCAGATGCAGGCCGATCTGGAACTGCCCGATGGTGGGCGCAAGCTGGTGATTGTGGCCGGGCAGCCGGTGGACCTGGACGATGAGCCGTGCATGCTGTTCTCGTTTGCCGACCTTGAGCCGCGCCGCCAAGCGGAAAACGAACTGCGCCACAGCGAAGAGCGCTTTGTCACCACGTTCCGCCTCGCGCCGGTGGCCATGGCGATCACCACGCGCGGCGATCACACGCTGTGCGATACCAATGACGCGTTCCACCAGTTGACCGGGTGGTCATCGGACGAGGCGATGGGCAAGACCATGCCCGCGCTCAAGCTGTGGGCCGATGCCACGTTCCTGCCATCCGTTGCCGAGCAGTTGGTGGAACGCAGCGCCTTTCGCGGGCGCGATGCGCAAGTGCGCGGCAAGGATGGCGGGGTAACCGACTGCCTGGTTTCGGCCGCCGCGATTCCCTTGCGGCGCGATACCTGCACACTGTGGGTGATCCAGGATATTCACGAACGCCGCCACAGCGAGCTGGAACTGATCGGCGCGATCGAGGCGGTGATGAAGGACACCAACTGGTTCAGCCGCACCGTGGTGGAAAAGCTCGCCAACCTGCGCGCCCCGCACGGCAGCGAGCGCCCTGCCGAAACCAGCGAATTGACCCGGCGCGAAAAGGAAGTGCTCAGCCTGCTGTGCGAAGGCGGCGACGATGCCACGATCGCCCGCGAAATGGGCGTCTCGCGCAACACGCTGCGCAACCACGTGGCGCGGGTCTATGCCAAGATCGGCGTCAACCGCCGGGCGCAAGCGGTGCTGTGGGCACGCGAGCGCGGCTACCCGCTGCAGCGCCCGATCCGCTGACTCAAAGGATAGCGGGACCCCGGATCAAGTCCGGGGTGACGGCAATCTATAGCTAGATGTTCTTCGTCACCCCGGACTTGATCCGGGGTCCCGCTTGATGTTTCGCAGAACGGCCGCCAGCACCAAACCCGCCCCGCCGATTTGGCCAGTTTGTACCATACGATTTGGTACTTCTGCATCTCTCGCGGGCGATTGGGGCGGCCTATCTCTCCATCATCGGCGCGATGGTCGCGCTACGTGATGGGAGGTTCCCATGAACGAAGACCGCATCGAAGGCGAAGTGCGCCAGGTGAAGGGCTCGATCCTGGAAGCGATCGGCAAGATCACCGGCAATGACCAGACCCGTGCCCAAGGCGCGGCGGAAAAGCTGGCCGGCAAGGTGCAGGCCAAGGCCGTGCGCAAGTCTGCCCGCCCATAACGCGCGCCCCGCGCCTTTCTTACCACCACCACACGAAGATACCTTTCTTCCCGCAGGAGATTTGCATGGCAACGACCATGGTTGACGGTCGCATTGACGACCGTCTGGCCCCGCGCATGAACTGGTCGGCCCTGATGGCCGGCACCGTGATCGCGCTGGCCATTGAAGTGACGCTGGGCCTGCTTGGCGCCGGCATCGGCTTTTCCGCGATCAATCCCGGTTCGGCGAGCGGCGCCAGTGCCGGCGGGCTTGGCCTGGGCGCGCTGGTCTGGTGGACGGTCAGCAGCATTCTGGCGCTGGCCGCCGGTGCCTATGGCGCCACGCTGGTATCGCGCAGCCGCCGCCCGGTCGATGGCGTGATGCATGGCCTGGCAATTTGGGGCCTGACCCTGTTGCTGACCTTCTACCTGCTTTCTTCGGCGGTGGGCGGCATCGTTGGCGGGGCGTTCCGCGCGGTGGGCAGCGTGGCCACGGCAGCGGCCAGTGGTGCCAGCGCGGTCACGCCCACGGTGGCCAAGGCGGCCGGCGTGGACCAGGCCGATGTCGACGCGCAGGTTTCTGCGCTGCTCGATACCACGCCCAACGATCCGGCCGCGATGACGCCGGAACAGGGCCGCAAGGCGATCGTGGCGGAACTGCCGGCCATGGCCAAGGGCGGTGAAGAGGGGCGCGCGGCCGAACAGCGCGTAGCGATGATCGTGGCGGCGCAGAACAAGATCTCGCCCGACGAAGCCATGGCCCGCGTCGAAAAGGCCCGCCAGCAGTTCCTGGCCGCCAAGCAGAGCGCGATCGATACCGCGATCGATGCTGGCAGCAAGGGCGCCGATCTGGCCGCCGGCACTGCCTTTGCCCTGTTCGTGGTGATGATGCTGGGCGCCAGCGCTGCCGCCGCCGGGGGTGTTGCCGCCACCCGCCGCAACCACGCCTGAGCCAAGCCATCACCACTTTGACCAACGTTCCAACGCAAGGAGCATGATCATGAACGAACATCGCATTTCGGGCGCGATCAAGGAAGCGGCCGGCACCATCGAACAGGGCATCGGCACGGTTACCGGCGATGATGCCACCCGCCTGCGCGGCCAGAGCCGCCGCATCGAAGGCCGCGTGGAAGGCCTGGTCGGCAAGACGATCGACCGGGCGATCGACCGGGCAGTGGTTCTGATCGAACGCGGCGAGCAGCTGGTGCGCAACCATCCCCGGGCCAGTGCCATCGTTGCCGGCGTGGTCGCGCTTTCGCTCGGCCGCCGGTTGAGCGCGGCAACGCGGGGCTGATTGACGGAACCAGCGCGGCGGCGCGGAAGGGAGCGATCCTTTCCGCGCCGCTTTGCGCATGGTCACTGCACCGGTTCGAGCGTCGCCAGCGTGACATCGTTGCTGTGCATCGCCACGTCGCGCATCAGTTGGCCATCGGCGCTGACGGTCACCGTCTCGCTCGCTTCGGGCTTGTCCTGGGCCAGTGCGGCCAGGCTGGCAAGCTGGGCCGGGGTCAGCCGCTCGGGCGCGCCCATGTCGATATAGGCGGAATAGGCATCGTTGGCGCGATAGCCGGTGCGATGCAGGGTATAGCGATAGCGACCGGGCGCGAGGTGGCTGAACGCCAGGCGCACCGGCGCCGCCGGATGATTGGGCACCAGCTTGCCAAAGAAACTGCGGTTGCTGGTCGGCTGGGCGGGCTGCTCGAAATCCCACACCACGGCGGCCACCTTGCGTCCGTCGCGCGCGATCCAGCTTTGCGCGTCGTCAGCCGGCACGCGGCGGCCCTGCAGGGCGTGGAGGTATTTGTAGGCAAACCACGCCGGCTTGCGGATGCCATCCTTGGTCATCAGGCCAAAGCCGCCGTGAAATTCGGTGGTTGGCGGGCCCGGCTCCTCGAACAGGTCGGAGTAGACCCAATAGCTCATACCTTGCGCGGCGCCTTCCACGCTTTTGAGCTTGGACAGGATATAGGGCGCGCTGACGTAGGAATCGTGCACCAGGTCACGCGGGGTATAGCTGGTGCTCCATTCGGTGAAATAAAGCGGCAAGCCGGGAAAGGCCGAGGCGTCGATCTGCTGGCGCACACGCCGCACATCGCCGGTGATCGCCTGGGGGCTGGGATCGAGCTTGGTATCGTCCTTGCCCATTTCATCCAGAAACCCGCCATTCACGCCATAAGTGTGGGTGGTGACGAAATCGATCGTGCCGCCCTTGGCTTTCACTGCGGCGAGAAGTTCGGGCACCCAGGCCGCGCCGGCGGTGGACGGGCCACCAACCCTGAGCTGGGGATCGATCGCCTTGATAGTCCTGGCAGTCAGCAGATAGAGATCGAAATAGGCCTGTTGATCGGCGTTTTCCCAGAAGCCGGCCAGGTTTGGCTCGTTCCACACCTCGAAATACCATTGCCGCACGTCGTCCTGGCCATAGCGCGCGATCATGTGCCGCACGAAGGCATCGACCAGATCGCGCCACGGGCCGGGCTGCGGGTGCGAGGTATTGCCTTTCCAGTAGAAGATCGTCTGATCAGAGGTTTTCAGCGCATCGGGGGTAAAGCCAAGTTCCACGAAGGGGCGCAGGTGCCGCGCCTTGAGATCATCGTAGAGCGCGTCGATCGCGGTCCAGTCATAGACGATCTTGCCGTTGACGCGCTTTACCGTGCCCAGCGCATCGTGGAAAATGTCGTGGAAGCGGATGGTGCGAAAGCCCAGTTCTTCGCTCGCGAGCTTGAGCTGCGCCATGTTTTCCGGGCGACGCAGCGTGCCGGGATAGTCTGACCCGATCGAGAGATCGAAGAACCGATCGATCGGCCCACCATCGCGCGCCACGTCAACGGCGATCTGGCGAGTGGCGGTGGCGGCAGGGACGGAGGCAGATGCGGCGGCTGCACCCGGTGCCGCGCCGGCCACGGGCAGCGGCTTGTTGGCCGGCATGCCCACCATGATGCCGCGCCCATGCGGCGCCAGATAGAGCGTGCCGGGATCGAGCATGTCCCCCGCGATCGCGCGCAAGGTGCCGAACTGCTGGTCCGGGCTGTTGATCCGCACCCAGTTGGCGCCGGCATCGTCAGACCGCCACAGCCCTTCCTGGCCCATGACCTTGCCCCACAGGAACACCGCGGGATACGCGTCCTTGACCACCGGCGCGCCAAAGCTGACGAGCCAGGCCTCGGTCACCTTGCGCATTTGGGTAACCTTGGTCTTGCTGTCGGGCGAATGGAACAGCCCCATCGGCAGCGCCAGCCACAGGTCTCTCACCCGGCCGGGCACCACTGCCAGCGTGCCCTTCTGCCAGCTTTCCACCTTGGGCAGGCCTGCGATCAGGGTGGTAAAGCTGCTGCCGCCATCGCCGCTGGCCAGCACCGCCGAACTGGCCTGGTCATAGACATAGAACAGCCCATCGGCGGCCTTGTCGGCCACGGGCAGATAGGACGTATCGGCCCGGGCGGCGATGCCGGTGGAAGGCTGCCAGGTCTTGCCCATGTCTTTCGAGACATAGAGCCCATCCTTCTCCGGCGCCCAGACCAGCGTGGTGCCCTTGGCCGATATCGCTGCCACGCCCGGCCTGCGCCAATCGCCGCCAGGGGCGGGCGGGTGATAGGCGGCGCTGGCAAACGGTGTCCACGTCGCGCCGCCATCGGTGGTGGTATAGCCATAGCTGGGACCATGATCGACCAGGCGCACCATGCTGCCCGGCTTGGCCCCGGCATAGTCGATGCTGAAATTGGTCTCGCTTGCCGGGGTGAACAGGCCCTTGCGCGGCGGGGTGCGCGCCAGGTCTTCCCAGGCGCCGCCACCCACGTCGCCAAAGGCGGCCAGCACGGCCGCGCCGCCGGTTGGAGAGGCCATCTGCAGCGTGGCGGCCTCTTCCAGATTGCCCACGGTAAAATCGAACGTCACCGGCTCGCCCGGCTTGGCCGAAGCAAGGTTGCGGCTGATCCACAGGCCATAGCCGGTGCCATAGATCATCTCGTCGGACTTGAACGGGTTGAATTTCAAATCGGCCAGCCAGTGGCCCATGGTGTCGCGGCCCTTCATGTAATCGACCAGCCAGGGATAGGCACCGGGATCGTGCCGCGCATGGCCCGACAGCGCATCCCAGTGCGCGCCGCCATCGCGCGAAAGATAGATATCATCGCCCGGCGCCCAGCGATCGATGGTCGAGACCGCCAGCGTGCCGTCACTGGCCAGGTCCACGCCGGAAAAGCCGCCAGGCAGGCCGGGCGCGGGCGGGGTGGGGGTGATATCGTGCCAGCGCCCATCGCGGCCATCGCGCTTCCACACCGCGCCGGTCTTGATATTGCTGGGGTTGAGCGTGCTGGCCTGGTCGCCCCCGGCAAAGGTGACATAGAGGCTCCCATCGCGGCCGAACACCAGGTGTTGCGGCACCATCGCGGGCAGGCCCGGCACGGCGGCAAAGCTGGCGCCGCCATCGCGGCTCAGCATCAGCGCGCCCGTGCCATCCGTCGATCCGGCCCAGACCTGGCCGGGCGCCGCGGGATCGACCGCCACCAGGCTAAACCCGCCGACCTTTGCGCCGGTGCGGGCGAAAGTAAGGCCGCGATCGGTGCTCTTCCACAGGCCGTCGCGGTTGGAGCCGAAATAGAGCACGTCGCCCTGCCGAGGATCGACCGCCAGCCGCTCGCCCGTGCCGCGCCCGTCGCTGTTGCCACCTACGCCGATCGGCAGTTCGGTCTTCTGCCAGGTGCGGCCGCGATCGTCAGAGCGCAGGATCGCGCCCTTGCGGCTCCACTGCGACAGGTAAAGCCCGGCAGCGGCATAGACGCGGTCGGGCGCGTTGGGATCAACGGCAAAGCTCAGGATGCCCATCAGATCGCCATCGTCGCGGCCCAGGTGATCGAGCAGGGGAATCCAGCGTTTGTTCTCGAAATCAAAGCGGTACATGCCGCCGATATCGGTGCGGGCATAGAGAATGCCCGGCGTGCGCGGATGATAGAGAAACCCGTCGACAAAACCGCCCGCGCCAAATGGCACTGTCTGCCAGTGATAAGGCCCGCTCGCCAGCGGCGTAGCGGCGGCGTTGGCCGCAGCCGGCGCTTGCGCGTGGAGCGGCGCGGCCACGCCGAGCGCCAGGACGCTGGCCAGGGTAGTGCAGGCCAACCGGCGCGCGCCACGGAACGGGATTCCAGGCATGACATTCTCCTTCCCTGGCGGTGGCTGGGCGAGCGGTGCGCTGCCTGGCCTTTGCCGTTGTGTTTTTGTTTGCGGGGACGAGGCATAATTTGCGCTCGAAATGTCGTCAAGATAGCGCTAACAATCCCGCGACAAACAAACCGCCGCTGGCCACTATGACGATGGTGCTGGGCTGGCCGTAAGAGAGGAGCCCTGTCGGCCATGCGTCCATTTCGCCTTGCTGTGCCCGTTGTTGCCGCCGCCTTTCCGCTGCTGGCCTTGCCCGTGGCGGCGCAGGCCGCGCCCTTTGCCTTGGCGCCGGTCCTGACCGATAACGTGGTGTTGCAGCGGGGCAAGCCGGTGCCCCTGCGCGGCATGGGGGAGCCGGGCAGCGTGGTCCATGCCAGCCTGGACGGGGGCGCGCTGCCCGACGCGACCGTGGCGGCCGATGGAACATGGCAGATTGCCTTGCCTGCGCAGGCTGCGGGCGGCGGCCACCGCCTGCACTTTGCCACGTCGACCGGGCAGCAGACGCAGCTTGCCAATGTGGCATTTGGCGACGTGTTCCTGTGTTCGGGCCAGTCCAACATGGAGTTCACGCTGCGCCACGCCACCAATGCCGATGTGGTGATTGCGGGCAGCGCCAATCCCGATCTGCGCCTGTTCAACGTGCCCAAGCAAAGCAGCCTGACACCGCAGCCGCAATTCGGTGCGGGTGTAGCCTGGGCGCCGGCTGGCCCGGCAAGCACGCCTGATTTTTCTGCCGTCTGCTATTTCATGGGCGCCAGCCTTCAGGCGACGCGCAAGGTGCCCGTGGGCCTGATCGCGGCATCGTGGGGCGGTTCGGTCATCGAGGATTGGATGTCACCGGCGGCCGTGCGCCAAGCCGGTGGGCACGACGATGATTTGGAGCTGCTCGCCCTGCGCCGGCGCGATCCTGCTGCGGCCGAGCAGGCCTGGGGCAAGCAGTTGCATACCTTTTTCGCGCGCACGGCGGGGAAGGGGGCGGCCCGCAGCGCCGACGTGGGCAAGCTGTGGGAAGACTGGGGCGATCCAGCCTATGCCCGGTTTGACGGCACCGCCACCTATACCGCCACGGTCAGGCTCAGCGCGCAACAGGCCCGGGCGGCCCGCGCGCTGCGTCTGGGCGTGGTCGACGATATCGACCAGACGCTGGTCAACGGCGTGGCGGTGGGCGCGGGCGTGGGCTGGAACACGCAGCGCCACTATGCGCTGCCGGCCGGCAGCCTGCACGCCGGCACCAATACGATCACCGTCAACGTGCTCGATACCGGCAGCGGCGGCGGCCTGCATGGCGATAGCCTGCCGGCCCTGGAACTGGCCGATGGCAGCATCCCGATTGCGGGATGGCAGGTGGTGCAGGGCATGCCGCTGGCGCGTGCCGGCAAGATTCCGATGCCGCCATGGATCGCGGCGAGCGGGCTCACCACGCTATATAACGGCATGATCGCCCCGCTGGGCGATATCCCGCTGGCTGGCATCGCCTGGTACCAGGGGGAATCGAATGCCGGCGATGCAGCCGGCTATCGTGGCTTACTGCGCGCGTTGATCGCCGATTGGCGCAGCCGCTTTGCCACGCGGCCTTTCGGTATCGTGCAGATTGCCGGTTATGGGCCACTGGTGGCTGGCCCAACCGATGCCTTCTGGCCCCGGATCCGCGAGGCGCAGCGCGAGGTAGCGGCCAGCGATCCCGACGCCGGCCTGGCCGTGGCGATCGACGTAGGTGACCCTGATGATATCCACCCCACGCGCAAGAAGCCGGTGGGGCAACGGCTGGCCCAGGCCCTGGCCGGCAAGCCGGTTGCCGCGCTGCCGGTGGTGCTGCGCGAGGGCAACGACCAGGTGCGGCTGCGCTTCAACCGGCCATTGCGGGTGATCGGCGATGCCGTGCCGATCGGCTTTGAGCTGTGCGATGCGGCAGGCCATTGCCGGTTTGCCCCGGCAAAGCTGGACGCCCCCGATACGGTGGCCATCCCCGTGCGCACTGGTGACGTGACACTGCGGTATCTCTGGGCAGATAGCCCGGTGGTCAACCTGTTCGATGCCGATGGCAGCCCGCTGAGCCCCTTCACTATGCCGATACCCTGATCGCCCCGTCTCTCGCCTGGCCGATACGCGCCGCGCGATAGCGGTATCAATTTGGTATCGGGTTGGCCGTTTCGCTTGCATGCCGCATTGGCGGGGCTTAGGACGGCGGGGATGACTGATCAGGACAACGGCCGCGTCAAGCGTGGGCAACGCCGGGGCGCGCGTGGGCCGACGGTGGCCGATGTCGCGCGCCTGGCGCAGGTTTCGCCGATGACGGTGTCGCGCGTGGTCAACAGCGATCCCAAAGTGCACGAGGCCACCCGCGCCAAGGTGGAAAAGGCCATTGCCGAACTGGGCTATGTCCCCAATCTTGCCGCGCGCAGCCTGGCCGGCGGCCGGCAGTGCCGCATCGGCCTGCTCCATTCCAACCCGAGTTCGGCCTATCTCAGCGAGTTCCTGGTCGGATCGAACGAGCAGGCCAACGCCATGGGCGCGCAGTTGCTGGTCGAGCATTTCGAGGAAGAGGCCAGCCGCGAAGCGCTGGCAGCCAAGCTCTTGTCGCACCGCGTTGATGCCGTGCTGCTGCCGCCGCCCCTGTCTGACGATGTGCTGCTGCTGGAATGCATCAACCGCGCCGGGCTCGTCATGGCGCAGGTCGCCACCGGGGCACCGTCGCCGCTGGCCCATGCCGTAACCATCGATGACGAGGCGGCCGCCTATGCGCTGACCGCGCGGCTCACCGGGCTAGGGCATCGGCGGATCGGCTTTATCGGCGGCGCGCCCAACCAGACCGCCAGCGCCCTGCGCCGCAACGGCTATCGCCGCGCCTTGGCCGAAGCGGGCATCGATGGCGATCGGCGCCTGGAAACCACCGGCGATTTCACGTTCCGTTCGGGCATGGATTGCGCGCTGGCGCTGCTCTCGCTCGACGAGCCGCCCACGGCGATCTTTGCCAGCAACGACGACATGGGCGCCGCCACCGTCGCCGCGGCGCACCGTATGGGGCTGGACGTGCCGCGCCAGCTATCGGTCTGCGGGTTCGACGATACGGCATCGGCGACCAATGTCTGGCCGGAACTCACCACCGCGCGCCAGCCAGTGGCCGATATGGCACGCGAAGCCGTGCGCCTGCTGGTGGACAGCGTGTTTGACCCCAAGGCGCGCGCGCCGCGCCATGTGCGGGTCGATTTCTCGCTGGTGCTGCGCGCATCCGACGCCACGTTGACCGCGCCACGCGCCGGTTAATCCGTACCCGGCCATCCCGCGCAATGCGGGGGAACGGGTCACGCCATTTTTGCTACGCGCTCTTGCGGTGACCACGCACGAATAGTGGGTGACCGTTGCGGCTTTGCCACAGTCCTGCAATCGTTTTAGCGCTATCGCGAGCCCATTTTCTGCGCCTCTCGCACCGCAAAAGCGCGTGCGATAAATCCTAGTTATCTCATTGATACGATAATTCTAAACCGTTGAAATAACACAAATGATGCAAAGCGGCATAAATTGCCGATTTGTTGCCGAATGCGGCTGTCCAGCGGCAAGCCCGCAGCACGGCGGGCATTTGGCAATAATCCGGTTTGCGAATCGTGTGTTGAAATGGTAGCGTTAACGCAGATGAGGTGCTCTGACACACGGAGCAATCAGGAGGGGGCTCTAAGGGAAATAGATCTGTTTCTCGCCATTGCCGCGCGTCTCTCAAGACGCTGAGATCGGCATGGAAATATCTGTAAAAACTACATTTCTTTAGAGATAGCCTTAATTGGGAGGGGTTATGCACAACGTTTTCGGGCGCAGCACGCGCCGCAATGCGCGCAAGATCGGTTTTCTTGTCACGTCCAGCATGGTGATGGCCGCCTCGCTGGTGGCCGGCACCGCCCATGCGCAGGAAGCCGCTGCCGCCACAGACGCCGGCAAGGCCGCCGCTGCCGACGAGCCGAACGTGCCGTCGATCATCGTTACCGGTATTCGCGGCTCGCTGAGCAACGCCCTCAACACCAAGCGCAATTCGCAGGTGATCGTGGACTCGATCTCTGCCCAGGACATCGGCGCGCTGCCCGACCGCACCGTTTCCGAAGCCCTGCAGCGCGTGCCCGGCATCACTCTGCAGCGTACCGGCGACGTCAACACCCTGGAAGGCAGCGACCCCGGCCGCGTGCCGGCCGAAGGTGGCGGCGTGTTTATCCGTGGCCTTTCCTGGACGCGCAGCGAAATCAATGGCCACGACGTGTTCTCTGCCAACAGCGGCCGTGGCCTGAGCTTTGAAGACGTCTCGCCTGACCTGATGGGCGCGGTCGACGTCTACAAGACCCCGTCGGCCGACATGGTCGAAGGCGGCATTGCCGGCATCGTCGACCTGCGCACCCGCAAGCCGCTCGACAGCAAGAACTTCGTCGCCGTTTCGGGTGACTGGAACTATGCCGACAAGCGCAAGGAAGGCTTCTTCTCGGGCAATGCCGTGATCAGCCACCGCTGGGACACGCCCGGCGGCACCCAGATCGGCCTGCAGCTTTCCGCATCCACCGGCAAGACCGGCAACCGCACCGACGCGATCCAGACCGGATCGATCAGCACGACAACGCTGCCAGCGGCGCAATCGGGTCTCCCGGCCGGCACCACCGTGGCCCTGCCCAGTGGCCTGGGCTATCGCTCGGTCGAATGGACGCAGGTGCGCCACTCGTATGACGCGGTGCTGCAGATCAAGCCGTCGTCCAGCCTGCTGTTCACCTTTGAAGGCATGATTGCCAAGGTGACGCCGCGTGACGCTGAAAATGCCGTGCAGATCAACGACCAGAACGGCGGTTTCAGCCTCGATCCCAGCTTCACCTTCACTGGGCCGCAGCACACCCTGGCCTCGGGCACGCTAAGCAACGCGCAGCTGGTCTATGACAGCCGCGTTGGCCAGCAGGACAAGGTCACCCGCGAATTCTATGGCAGCATGTTCTGGACGCCGACCGATCACCTGACGGTGAGCGTCGATGTCGATCACGTCAACTCGCACGCCAGCGTTTACAGCATGACCGCGTTCGACGGTTTCGGCCTGAACGGCGGCCGGCCCAACGTGGCGTTCAACCTGACTGGTGACCGGCCCAGCCTCACCTTCAGCGAAAATGGCCTGAGCCTGAGCGATCCGGCTAACTATTTCTGGTACGCTGCCATGCAGCACAACGAGAACAACCGCGCCTCCTCGTGGGCGGAACGCGCCGACGTGACCTACACGCTCGATGACGGCAACTTCTTCAAGTCGTTCAAGGTTGGCCTGCGCAATACGGCCAAGGACTTGGTCACGCAGTCGACCAATTACAACTGGGGCCTGCTCAGCACCGCCTATTGGGGTGGCGGCACGCCGATCTACCTTAACCAGGACCCGGGCAACGTGGGCCTGCCGGGCCAGACCACGCGCCTCAATTTCGGCAACTTCATGGGCGGGAACGTCAATGTGCCGGGCGGCTGGTTCCCTTCGGTTGGCTTGCTCGACAAGGGCGCGGCCAATGCCTACAAGTATCTGGTTACCACGCAGAGCGGCAATGGCGGCTGGTCGCCGCTGACCGATGCGGCCTTCAATGGCAGCGCTGGCAACAACAACGCCTATGGCACCAACACCCAGACCGAAAAGACGCTGGCCGGTTATGCCATGGCGAGCTTTGGTGAAGACAGCGGCCTGCTCGGCCGGTTCGATGGCAACATCGGCGTCCGCGTGATCCGCACCCGCACCACGGCGGTTGGCGCCATCTTCCTGCCCTCGCTCAGCTCGTCTTCGTCGAACTCGCAGACGGCGGCGGCGTGTATCGCCACCAATGGCGCCGCGGCGTGCCAGGCGCTGGTCAATGCCGCGACGTTCGTGGGCGATGGCAGCAAGACCCCGGTCGACGCGCGCAACAGCTATACCGACGTGCTGCCGACGCTCAACACGCGGTTCTACCTGAACGACAAGACCATCCTGCGCTTTGCGGTGGGCAAGACGATTTATCGCCCGAGCTTCACCGACCTGCAGGCCAACCAAACCTATGCCTATACCTTCCAGGCGGACGGCTTCACCCCGGCGGTGGTCGCCCCCCGTACCCTGACGGGCGGCAACCCCTATCTCAAGCCGATCCGCGCCTGGAACTTTGACGCCAGCTTCGAATACTATTTCGGCAAGGCCAATGCGGTAACGCTGGCCGCGTTCTTCAAGGACGTGTCGAACTACATCAGCCCCCAGGCATCGACCGTTACGCTGACGCGCAATGGCGTGACGCAGGATTTCCAGGTCAACATCCCGGTCAACGGCGGGCATGGCACGATCAAGGGCGTGGAAGCGGGTTACACCATGTTCTTCGATAGCCTGCCCGGTGCGCTGTCGGGCCTGGGCTTCAACGGCAACTATACGTTCATCGCCAGCACCGGTGGGCGCAACCCGTCCAACCCGCAGCTGGCGCCGGGCAGCCTGCTGCCGGGCAACCTGCCGATGCAGGGCCTGTCCAAGCATTCGTTCAACGCGGCTCTGCTCTATGAAAAGTATGGGGTTTCGGCGCGCCTCGCCTACAACTGGCGCTCGGAATACCTGGCCAACGCCAACGGTGCCAACGTCAACCAGCCGGTGTGGAACGAAGCCTATGGCCAGCTCGACGCATCGTTCATCGTCGATGTAAACAGCCATCTCAAGGTCGGCCTCCAGGCGCAGAACCTGCTCAAGGCCAAGACCTATATCGATGTCGGCCCGGCGAGCCTGCACCCGCGCTATGCCTGGGAAGAAACCGACCGCCACGTCGCGTTCCTCGTCCGCTCGAAGTTCTGATAGCGGCGGTATCTTGCTCCACACGGCCGGCTCCGGTTATCTCGTGCCCCTGTTCCGTACAGGCGCATGAGACCGGGGCCGGAACGGGGAAGAGGATGTGATGAACGAGGCAGCGATCCGATCGATCACCATCCTGGGCGGTGGCACGGCCGGTTGGATGGCGGCCACGCTTCTGGCCAAGGCGTGCGATGGGCAACCCTTACGCATTATCCTGGTGGAATCCGAAGAGATCGGGATCATCGGGGTGGGCGAGGCGACCGTGCCGCTGTTCCGCCTGTTCAACGACAGGCTTGGCCTGGATGAGCATGCCTTCCTGCAGGCGACGATGGGCAGCTACAAGCTGGGCATCGAGTTCTGCGATTGGGGGCAGGTAGGCAATACCCACTTCCATGGCTTTGGCGATTATGGCGAGCCGATCGGTGGGATTGCCCCGCACCATCATTGGCTGCGCCTGGCCCGATCGGGCGAAGCCGCACCGATCGACGATTATTCCGCGCCCTATGCCCTGGCACAGCGTGGCAAGTTCACGCCGGCCGATCCGCGCCAGCCCCGCTATGCCCACGCCTATCATTTCGATGCGGTGCTCTATGCCCGCTATCTGCGCACATTGGCTGAAAGCTGGGGCGTGACGCGGGTAGAAGGCCGCGTGGTGGATGTGCCGCTCGATCCGCAGACCGGGCATATCCGCGCCTTGCACCTGGCCGATGGGCAGGTGGTGGATGGCGAATTCTTCATCGATTGCACCGGCTTTGCCGCCGAGCTGATCGGCAAGCGGCTGGGCGCGGGCTATGTCGACTGGTCGCACTGGTTGCCGTGCGACAGCGCCATTGCGGTGCCATCGGCGCGGCAAGATCCGCCCGCGCCGTTCACCCGCTCCACCGCGCTGGCGGCGGGTTGGCAATGGCGCATTCCGTTGCAGCACCGCGAGGGCAACGGCATCGTCTATGCCTCTGCCCACATGAGCGATGCAGCAGCAGAAGAGGCGCTGCTGGGCAGCCTGGGCGGCGCGCCACTGGCCAATCCGCGCCGCTTCCGCTTTACCGCCGGGCGGCGCGAGGCATTCTGGCAGCGCAATTGCGTGGCGCTGGGTTTTGCCAGCGGGTTTCTGGAGCCGCTGGAATCCACCGGCATCCAGCTGATCCAGAACGGCATCGGCCGCTTGATCGAGTTTTTTCCCGATCGCCATTTCGATCCGCGCGTGGCGGCCGAATACAACCGCGTGTGCCAGGTGGAATGGGACCGCATCCGCGATTTCATCATCGCCCACTATTGCGTGTCGCAGCGGCCCGAGCCGTTCTGGCAGGCCGCGCGCGCCATGGACCTGCCCGATACCCTGCAGCAAAAGCTCGATAGCTGGCACGCGACGGGCAAGATCCCGCTGCTCGATGGGGAATCCTATCAAGAGCCGAGCTGGGCGGCGATCCTGCTGGGCAATGGCGTCTGGCCGCAGCGCCACGATCCGCTGATCGACGCGCTGCCGATCGACATGCTGCGCGCGCACATGGCCCGCCGCCGCGAGGATCTGGCGCGCATGGGCCGGTCTGCACCCGATCACCGCTTTTACCTTGCCCGCCATTGCCAGGCCGCGGCCTGACCGATCGGATCACCTCATGCCGCACGACACCGCGCCTTCCCACATCCGTTCCATCGTCATCGCCGGTGGCGGCACGGCCGGCTGGATGGTGGCTGCCGCGCTTTCGCGCACGATTGCCCCGCACCGTTGCCGCATTACGCTGGTCGAATCCGAAACCATCGGCACGATCGGGGTGGGCGAAGCGACCATCCCGCCGATCCAGACGTTCAACCAGGTTATCGGGCTGGACGAGGCGGCGTTTCTCCAAGCGACCAAGGGCACGTTCAAGCTGGGCATCGAATTTGCCGGCTGGCGCGCGCGAGGCCACAGCTATTTCCACCCGTTCGGCCGGCAGGGCAACGATTTTGGCGGCACGCAATTCCACCAGCACTGGTTGCGCGCCCAGGCGCTGGGTGATGATACCCCGCTCGGCGCGTTCTCGCTCAATGAACAGGCCGCTTATGCCGGCAAGATGCGGCAGCCCGATGGCGATCCACGCTCGGTCTATTCGACATTTTCCTATGCCTATCATTTCGATGCCACGCTCTATGGCCAGCATCTGCGTACCTTGGCCGAAGAGCGCGGGGTGGAGCGCCGCGAAGGGCTGATCGAAGAAGTCGTGCTCGATGGCGAGAGTGGCCGCATCGCCAGTCTGCGGCTGGACGATGGCGGCATGCTGGATGGCGATCTGTTTATCGATTGCACGGGCCTGCGCAGCCTGCTGCTGGGCGAGGCGCTGGGCGTGCCGTTCAAAGATTGGACGCACTTTTTGCCGTGCAACCGCGCCTTGGCCGTGCCGACCGACTGTGTCGACCTCATGCGCCCTTATACGCGCTCGACTGCTCATGAGGGCGGCTGGCAATGGCGCATTCCGCTGCAACATCGCATGGGCAACGGCATGGTCTACAGCGCCGAGCATTGGAGCGATGACCAGGCCCATGCCGCGCTGATGGCCAATTTGGATGGCCAGCCGCTGGCCGATCCGCGCCTGATCCGCTTTACCACCGGCCGCCGCGTGCAGAGCTGGGCCAAGAATTGCGTGGCGATCGGCCTTTCGGCCGGATTTCTGGAGCCGCTGGAATCGACCAGCATCCATCTGGTCCAGATTGCCGTGGCCAAGTTGCTCAACTGGTTTCCCGACATGGGCTTCGACCCCATGACCATGGCCGAGTTCAACCGCCAGATTGCCAACGAATACGACCGTATCCGCGATTTTCTGGTGCTGCACTATCACGCCAACGAACGCGACGGCGAACCGTTCTGGGACCAGTGCCGGACCGGCGCGATCCCGGACTCACTCGCTGAAAAGATCGCCATGTTCCGCCGCAGCGGGCGGCTGCTGTCGCGCGAAACCGATCTGTTTCAAGACGCCAGCTGGCTGGCGGTGCTGCTCGGCCAGGGCGCCATGCCCCAGGCCCATGATCCGCTGACCGAAAGCCTGCGCCCGCTGGAACTGGACCAGATGCTGCGCGGCATGCGCGAGCTGATCGGGCGCGCAGCACAGGCCATGCCCAGCCAGGCCGATCACCTTGCTAGGATCGGCGGCAGGATCGCCAACGCCCAGCGCGAAGCGGCGCTGGGCTGACCACCGGCCGGGAAAAGGCAAGGCGCGATAACCAGTTGCCAAGCCAGCATCGGCACCATAATGATAGCGCTATCACTCACTGCGCGGGTTGAACCACGGTTTGGCTGCGACAGAATTAACGAGACGGGAAGGGACCAATCGCATGAAGGCCAAGGCACGTATCTTCACCCTCGCGCTGCTGTTGCAGGCCGGTTGCGCGGTGCCGGCCCTGGCCGCGCCGCTGGCGGTGCTCGATCGCAACGGCGCGGCGGTGAGCATCGAACCCTATGCCCCCAATATCGTGCGCGTCACCATCGCCACTGATCCCGACGTGGCGCGTAGCGCGCCGGGCGAAGGGCCCAATGCCACGCCCGATGCCGCTGGCTGGACCCATGCCAGCGACAACGGGGCTGACGTGTTCCGTTCCGGCGACCTGGAAGTGCGCGTCGATGCGCAGCCCTGGCCCAGCGCGCCGACGATGATGGCCCGCTATTTCGCGCCGTCGCTGCCCAGCGTCTCGATCGGCTTTGCCCGCCCCGGCGGCGCCGCGCTCACGCGCATGAACAGCTGGGAAATGAGCCCGCACGATGTTTCGGGCGAGCACACGTTCCGCGTGGGCGCGAGCTTTTCCACCACGGCTGATGAGCATTTCTGGGGCCTGGGCCAGAACCAGCAGGGCTTTGCCGATCTGCGCGGCCGCACCATCGATTGCCGCCACAACTATGATGCGCCCGAGGGCGAAAGCGTCTGCGTGCCCTTCATGGTCACGAGCAAGGGCTATGGCATCGTCTGGGACAACCCTTCCGCCACCACGGTTTCGGCCGGGGTCAATGGCAAGACGCACTGGCAATCCAACGTGGGTGAGCGCGTCAGCTTTTTCGTGATCACTGGCAAGACCACCGACGAGATCTATGCCGGCTATGCCCGCCTGACCGGCACCACGCCGCTGCCGCCCAAGGCCGCGCTGGGCCTGATCCAGTCCAAGGCGCGCTATGAAACGCAGGCCGAGCTGCTCGACATTGCCAAGGGCTATCGCGCGCGCAACCTGCCGCTCGATATCATGGTGCTCGACTGGTTCTATTGGACGGCGCTGGGCAACCTCGACATCGATCGCAGCGCCTTTCCCGATCCCAAGGGCATGAATGCCCAGCTCAACGCCATGGGCATGCGCTCTTTGATCAGCGTGTGGCCGCGTTTCGAAAAGGTTTCCAAGAACTTCGATACGCTCGCCGCCAAGGGCTGGCTGCTGCACGACAAGGATGGCAAGCCGGTCGATGGCCTGCCGATCCGCTCTGACCGGGCGGGCGCGCTGATCGATCCCACCGTGCCGGCCGCGCGCAAGTGGTTCTGGAGCCAGATCCGCGACAATATCCTGAGCCAGGGTTTTGACTGGACCTGGCTGGACGAGACCGAGCCCGATCTGGTGCCGGACGGCTATTTCTATTCGATCGGTTCGGGCGATCGCTATCACAACCTGTTCCCGCTGTTGCACACCCAAAGTGTGGCCGATGGCTCGGCGCAGGACCGGCCCAACAAGCGCAACATGATCCTGTGTCGCGCGGCCTATCTCGGCGCGCAGCGCAATGGCTGCCTGTTCTGGTCGAGCGACGTGGACGCCACGTGGGAAGCGCTGCAGCGCCAGATCCCTACCGGGATCAACGCCGCCGCGTCGGGCATGACCTATTGGAGCAGCGACACTGGTGGCTGGCAGTATCCCGGCGGCGCGGGCGAGGCGACGACGGCGCCGCTGGTCGATCCGGCTGGCGCCACGGCGATGGCGCCCGATTACAAGGACTACCCCGAACTGTTCGTGCGGTGGTTCCAGTACAACACCTTTACCCCCACGCTGCGCATCCATGGCCAGCGGCCGGGCACGGCGCTGTGGCAATATGGCCCGGCGGCAGAGGCGATCCTGGCTGACACGCTGCGCCTGCGCTATGCGCTGCTGCCCTATACCTATGCCGCCGCGCGCCATGCCTATGACACCGGCGCGCCGATCATGCGGGGGCTGTTCATGGACTTCCCCGGCGATGCCCAGGCCTTGACGGTGAAGGACCAGTACATGTTCGGCCCGGCTTTCCTGGTGGCGCCGGTCACGCGGCAGGGGCAGACCCACCGCCCGGTCTATCTGCCCAAGGGCACCGACTGGTATGACTGGTGGACCGGACGCAAGTTTGCCGGCGGCCAGACGATCGAGGCCGATGCCCCGATCGCTCATATCCCGCTGTTCGTGCGCGCGGGCAGCGTGGTGCCGCTGGGCACGCCGATCCTTTCCACCGCGGAAAAACAGGGCATTGCCAAGCTGCGCGCCTTTGCCGGCGCCAATGGCGAGGCCACGCTCTATGACGATGATGGCCAGACCAATGCTTACAAGACCAGCCAGGCCGGCAAGACCGTGGTGCGCTGGAACGATGCCAGCGGCCAGGTGGAATGGCCCGCCGGCATGAAGGGCAGTGCGGCGCGTCCGCCGGTCGAGGTGGTGCGCTGATGGCCGGGGGATGGCTCGGCGCCAGCCGGCGCGGCGTGCTGGGTGGCGGGCTGGCGGCGCTCGCCGTGGGTGGCGCGGGCCAGGCGCGCGTTGCTGCGGGCGGCCATCCTGCCCGGCCAGGCACCCTGGCGCCCGACTGGCAGTCTCTGGCCGCCGGTTATCAGGTGCCGGCGTGGTTCAGGGAGGCGCGCTTTGGCATCTGGGCGCACTGGGGCCCGCAGTGCCAGCCCGAGCGTGGCGACTGGTATGGCCGCTCGATGTATATTCCCGGCACCCCGGCTTACCAGCATCAGGTTGCCACCTACGGCCATCCCACGGCGCACGGCTTCATCGACGTGATCGGCGATTGGCGCGGTGAGCATTGGGATCCCGATTTCCTGGTGCAACGCTACAAGGCGGCGGGTGCGCGCTATTTCATGGCGATGGCCTGCCACCATGACAACCTGGACCTGTTCACCAGCGATCATCATGGCTGGAACAGCACGCGCGTGGGGCCAAAGCGCGATCTGATCGCCGGCTGGGAAAAGGCGGCGCGCGGGGCGGGCCTCAAGTTCGGCGTGTCGAACCATGCCAGCCATGCCTGGCACTGGTGGCAGACCGCCTATGGCTATGATGCGCAAGGGCCCCATGCCGGGCAGCGCTATGACGCCTGGCACCTGCGCCGCGAGCACGGGCAGGGCACCTGGTGGCAGGGCCTCGATCCCCAGGCGCTCTACACCGGCCCGAACATGGCCCCGCCCGATGGCATCACCAGCGATGCCGCGATGGACAAGTGGCACCAGGCCAACGATGGGCAGTGGCTGGAAACCGTGCCGCCGCGCAACCCGGCCTTTGCCGCGCGCTGGCTGGCGCGGCAAAAGAACCTGGTGGAGCGCTACCGCCCCGACGTGGTCTATTTCGACGATTACGGCCTGCCGTTCGATCACTATGGCCTGGAAGCCGCCGCGCATTTCTACAACCAGGCCACTGCCTGGCACGGCAGCCCCGACGTGGTGCTGACGGCCAAGCGGCTGAGCGATTACCAGCAGCGCGCCGTGGTCGAAGACGTGGAGCGCGGCTTTGCCGCCGATATCCGCCCGCGCCCATGGCAGACCTGCACCTGCATCGGCGATTGGCATTACAACCGCGACCGGTTCGCGCAGAAATCCTATGTGCCGGCCCATCAGGTGATCCAGCGCCTGGTCGATGTGGTATCCAAGAACGGCAACCTGCTGCTGTCGATTCCGCTGCGCGGCGATGGCACCTATGATGCCGAAGAGAGCAAGATCCTGGACGGGATCACCGCCTGGATGGCGGTGCACGGCGATGCCATGATCCATGGCAGCCGCCCGTGGCGGCGCTATGGCGAAGGGCCAACCAAGCTGGACACCGGCATCATGGCAGAGGGCAAGTCTGGCCCATTCACCGCGCAGGATATCCGCTTTACCACCAAGCACGGCGCGCTGTTTGCCGCGATGCTGGAATGGCCCGATGCGCCGGTACGGATCGCGTCGCTGGGCCAGCAGGCGGGCCAAGTGGCCTCTGCGCGCCTGCTCGGCGGCGGGCCGGTGCCGTTCCGCCAGGATGCCGATGGCCTGGTCCTGACCCTGCCGCCGCGCCCGGAAGGCGGCATGGTGCCCGTGGTGCAGTTGGACGGGGCCGGCCTGATCTGACGCATCAACGTCTGTGGCCGGCCGCCTGCCTCAATGCTCGGCGCCGGCTGCGATCACGCCGGTGCCTTTCATCCGCGCATAGCGGACCTTGAGCACCTGGCCGATGCTGGTGAAGTTGAAGCCATAGTCGATCTGATCACCGTTCCACACCCGATCGAACACCCAGACCTGCCCGCCCTTGCCGTCCGGGGCGTAATGCCCTTCCTCGGCACGCAGCAGAGTGAGCGTTTCGCCGGGCGCGGGCGTGGCGAGATTGAGCGTGACCCGCGTGTCGAACCCAGTGATGAGGAATTCATCCGGGCCAAGCTGGGCAATGGCCGCGCCGCCGGTGGGATGCGGATTGCCGCGCGGCGGATCGAAGCCGAACGCATCCTGGCCAAAGCCCAGCGTCGCCTTGTAGCGGCCAATCAGCAGTTCGCGCTTGTGGCCCGCCGCCGGATCGGCCGGTTCGCTGGCCGCGTGCACCTGTCCTTGCGCCGCCGCCTTGGCCCAGACCGCCTGCATCGGGGCAAACAGGTGATAGATCCGGGCAAAGCCGTTGATCGTGTCGTCGATCCCCTTGGCGCCCAGCGGAAAGTTGTAATAGCCGGTCTGGTCCATCCCGAACGGGGAATAGCCGATCGTGCCCTTGCCCAGCGCGTCCCAGAAAAAGCGCGCATATTCCGCGTCGTTGCCGATTTCGGGGACCATCAACGGGTTGTCTGGCCGGCCATAGAGATCGAGATAGGCGTGCACCGCCTTTTCATCGCGGTTGTAGATATCGGGCGCCACCAGATCGAGCGCGGGCGCAGCCACCTTGTAGATATCGATCACGTGGTGCACCGGGCCGCCGCTGGAATAGGTCGTCGCGCTCTGTCGGCCAAATGCCGATGCGAGCGCGGCATTGGCATACATCGGCAGGTTCTTTTCCGCCTTGCCGGCCTTGGCCACGGTATTGAGATAGCTGGCGACATACCACGCCTGGAAATATTCGTCGGCGTCGCTGCCAAAGGCCTGGGCCCAGGTCTGCCCGGCCGGCTTGCCATAGTGTTTGAGCAGCGCCTGCGGCGCCGGGCCGGCAAACAGCTTTTGCGCCATCGGCGAAAAGTCGCGCACGTTGCCATAGCTGCCGACCTCGTTTTCCACCTGCATCATGATGACGGTGTTCTGCGGGTCGATCTGGGCGATGTGGTGCATCAGTGCGGCAAAGGCGCGGGTATCGGCCTTGAGCGTTTCGCTGCCCAGCGGGCTCATCGCATAGTGCACATCGCCCTTGGCCGTGAGCATATGGGGAAAGCGCTTGGGATCGAGCTTGACCCATTCCGGGGCATAGGCCGGCGCGGTGTTCTTCCACGTGGCAAACCACAGCAGGATCAGGCGCTTGTCATGCTTGCGCGCCTCCCCCACGACATGATCGACCCAGGAAAAGTCGAACTGCCCCTCGCGCGGCTCGATCTGCTCCCAGGCGACCGGGATTTCCAGTGTGTTGGCGCCCATGGCATCGATCGTGGGCCATACTTTCTTGAGCGGCTCGGGATAGTTGCTGGAATTGTTGGCTTGGGCGCCCAGCATCAGGAACGGCGCGCCATCGACCATCAGCATCGCGCCCTTCGCGGTGCGCTCTATGCGGGGAAGGGGGGCGGCGGTCGGCGAAGCAGCGCCTTGCGCCTGCGCCGCCATCGGCGCCATCAGGCTGGCCAGGGCCGCGATCAGGGTCTTGGCCGCGCGCCGGCGAGGCCGAATTTCCGTTTGGCTGTTGGGCACAACACCAAGCATCGTCTTCTCCCTGTTGGTAAGTTCGGCTCTGGCCCAGGGCGGACCGGCCGTGTTCTTTGCCGTGCCAATTCAAAACCACTTGACAGCGAGCCGCATTGCATGATGGTAGCGCTATCAGAATTTGTCAACGATTGCCCGAGGGTTGGGGAGAAGGAAATGGACGGGGTGTCATCCATCGCAGCGCTGCTGCCGGCAGACTGGGAATCCGGGCGATTCCTCGGGCGGGTGGAAACCGCGGCCGGGCCAAGCCCGATTCTGGTGGAGCAGGGCGTGGCCTATGACATGGCCGGCGTGGCGCCCACCGTTGCCCAGCTCGTCGACATGCTGCCGCTCGACGCCAGCGCCGGGGTCGCGCTCGGCCGGCTCGATTCGCTGGCGCTGCCGCTGCTCAGCCCGATCGACCTGCAGTGCGTGAAAGCCTGCGGGGTAACTTTCGCCACCTCCACCCTGGAACGCGTGATCGAGGAACGCGCGCGGGGCGATGCTGGCAAGGCGCAGGAAATCCGCGCCCGCATCGAAGACCGCGTTGGTGGCTCGATCCGCTCGGTCGTGCCCGGTTCGGCCGAGGCAGAGGCGCTCAAGGCGCTGCTGATCGAGGATGGCCTTTGGTCGCAATACCTGGAAGTGGCGATCGGGCCCTATGCCGAGGTGTTTACCAAGGCGCCGGTGCTGGCGACCGTTGGCCCGCTTGCCGAAATCGGCGTGCGCAGCGATTCGACCTGGAACAATCCCGAACCCGAAGTGGTCCTGCTGGTCAATGCTGCCGGCACGGTGGTGGGTGCCACGCTGGGCAACGACGTGAACCTGCGCGATATCGAAGGGCGCAGCGCGCTGTTGCTGGGCAAGGCCAAGGATAACAACGCCTCGTGCTCGCTCGGGCCGCTGGTCCGCCTGTTCGATGATGGCTTCACGCTCGACGATGTGCGCCAGGCCGAGGTGGACCTGCTGATCGAAGGCACCGATGGCTATCGCCTGGAAGGCCATTCCAGCATGAACCAGATCAGCCGCGATCCGCTCGACCTGGTGCGCCAGACCTTGAGCGAACATCACTATCCCGATGGTTTCTGCCTGTTCCTGGGCACGCTGTTTGCCCCGGTGCAGGATCGCGACGATCCCGGCCGCGGCTTTACCCACAAGGTGGGCGATGTGGTGACGATCGCCACCCCGCGCCTGGGCAAGCTGGTCAATACCGTGGTCACCTGTCCGCAGGCCGCGCCCTGGACCATGGGCATCACCGCGTTTTATGCCAACCTGGCGCAGCGCGGCCTGCTGGGGCGCGCGGCATGAGCGGCGCCAATGGCGCGCTCAACGGTGCATCCCACCGCGCGATCTATCCCAGCCTGGCCGGCAAGCGCGTATTCATCAGCGGTGGCAGCAGCGGCATCGGGGAAGGCCTGGTGGAAGCCTTCGTGGCCCAGGGCGCTCATGTCGCGTTCTGCGACATCGCCCAAGAGCAGGGCGAGGCCGTGGCGGCGCGGCTGGGCAACAGCGCCGCGCCCGCGCCGCTGTTCCTGCCCTGCGACTTGCGCGATGCCGATGCGATCGCCGCGATGATGGCGCAGGTAGAGGCGCAGTTGGGCGGGATCGACGTGGTGATCAACAACGCCGCCAACGATGATCGCCATGCCGTGGACGAGGTTTCGCCCGCCTATTGGGACGAGCGGATGGCGGTGAACCTCAAGCACCAGTTCTTCGTCACCCAGGCCGCCGTGCCGGCGATGAAGCGCGCCGGTGGCGGTGCCGTGATCAACCTCGGGTCGATCAGCTGGCACCTGGGCCTGCCCGATCTGGTGATCTACCAGACGGCGAAAGCCGCGATCGAGGGATTGACCCGTGGCCTGGCGCGCGAGCTGGGCCGCGACAATATCCGCGTGACCGCGATCATTCCCGGCAACGTCAAGACTCCGCGCCAGGAACAGTGGTACACGCCCGAGGGTGAGGCCGAGATCGTGGCTTCGCAATGCCTTGATGGGCGGCTGATGCCGGCCGATGTGGCCGCGCTGGCGCTGTTCCTCGCCTCTGACGATGCGCGCCTGATCACCGGGCACGAATACTGGGTCGACGCCGGATGGCGTTGAGCGCAGCGCACGTTCCGGCCCATGTCCCGGTCATCGCCGGGGCGACGCCGCAGGCGGTGTGGCCACTGGCGGCCACGCTGGGTGAAGGCCCGGTATGGGCCGCGCACGAAGGCGCGCTGTGGTTCGTCGATATCAAGGCGCCGGCGATCCATCGCATTGTCCCGGCAAGCGGTGAAACCGCCACGTGGCCGGCGCCCGCGCAAGTGGGCTGGGTGTTGCCCTGCGCCGATGGCACGCTGCTGGCCGGCTTGCAAACCGGCGTGCACCGCTTCGATCCGGCAAGCGGCATTTTTACCCTGCTCTGCGCGCCCGAGGCGCATCTGCCGGGCAACCGCCTCAACGATGCCACGGTCGCGGCCGATGGCGCGGTTTGGCTGGGCTCGATGGACGATGCCGAAACCGACGAAAGCGGGCGGATCTATCGCCTCGATCAAGATGGCTGCATTGATAGCGGGCTGCCGCCGGTTTCGATCACCAATGGGCCCGCCTTCTCGCCCGATGGGCACACGCTCTACCACCACGATACGCTGGGCCGGCGCATCTGGGCGAGCATGGTGCACGACGGGCGTGTGACCGGCACCCGCCTGTTTGCGCAAATCGAGGACGGCGCCGGCTATCCGGATGGACCGGTGGTGGACGCGCAAGGCTGCCTGTGGGTTGGCCTCTTCGCCGGTTGGGCCGTGCGCCGCTACGACCCGGCGGGAAAATTGATCGGCGTCGTGCCATTTCCCGTGGCCAACGTGACCAAGGTTGCGTTCGGTGGTCCGGATTTGCGCACCGCCTATGCCACCACGGCAACCAAGGGCCTGAGCACGGCAGAGCGCGCGGCCCAGCCATTGGCGGGTGCGCTCTTCGCCTTCGATCCCGGGGTGGCCGGCTTACCGGCCCATCTCGCGCGGGTATAAAAAGACATATGGGAGAGGACAGGATGAACGATTTGGCACCAAGCGCGGTCAACATGCGCCTGATCGGCGCCATCGTGGCGGTGGCCACGATCGGCGGCTTCATGTTCGGCTATGATTCCGGGGTGATCAACGGCACGCAAAAGGGCCTTGAGGCTGCGTTCGAACTGGGCAAGGTGGGCATCGGTGTCAATGTCGGCGCCATTCTCGTCGGCTCTTCGATCGGCGCATTCGGGGCCGGGCGCCTGGCCGACCAGATCGGCCGGCGCGGGGTGATGAAGCTGGCGGCGGTGCTGTTTCTGGCCAGCGCGATCCTCGCTGGCGCTGCCGGCTCTTCGCTCATCTTCATCGTCGCACGGGTGATCGGCGGGCTGGGCGTGGGCGCGGCCAGCGTGATTTCGCCAGTCTATATTTCAGAAGTGGTGCCGGCCAACGTGCGCGGGCGCCTGTCGAGCGTGCAGCAGGTGATGATCATCACCGGGCTGACCGGCGCCTTTATCGTCAACTATATCCTGGCGCATGTTGCGGGAGAATCCACGGCAATCCTGTGGGCCGGGCAGCCGGCGTGGCGCTGGATGTTCTGGCTGCAGGCGCTGCCGGCGGCGATCTATTTCCTCGCGCTCATGGGCATTCCGGAAAGCCCGCGCTATCTCGTGGCCAAGGGCGATGACGCTGGCGCGCATGCCGTGCTCGCCCGCCTGCTCGGTGCCGCCAGTGCCACCCGCACCGTTGCCGAAATCCGCCAGAGCCTGGCAGCAGACCACCACCGTCCCAAGCTTTCCGACCTGATCGACCGCGCCACCGGGCGCATCCGTCCGATCGTGTGGACGGGGATCGGCCTCGCCGTGTTCCAGCAACTGGTCGGCATCAACGTGGTGTTCTATTATGGCGCCACGCTGTGGCAGGCCGTGGGCTTTTCCGAAAGCTATGCGCTGCAAACCAACATCATTTCGGGCGTGGTGTCCATCGCGGGCTGCCTCGCCACGCTGCTGCTGGTCGATCGCATCGGGCGCAAGCCGCTGCTGCTCACCGGCTCGGCCGGCATGGCGGTGACGCTGGGGATCGTTGCCTGGGCGTTTTCGACGGCGGTGCATGGCGCCGGTGGCGCGGTGTCGCTGCCGGGCAACAATGGCGTGATCGCACTGCTGGCCGCCAATGCCTATGTCGTGTTCTTCAACATGAGCTGGGGCCCGATCATGTGGGTCATGCTCGGTGAAATGTTCCCCAACCAGATCCGCGGTTCGGGCCTGGCCGTCTCGGGCTTTGCCCAGTGGATCGCCAATGCGGCGATTTCGGTCAGCTTCCCCGCGCTGGTCGTCTCGCCGGGCCTGGCGGTCACCTATTCGTTCTATGCGGCGGCGGCGGCCGTGTCGTTCTTCTTCGTGCGCGCCATGGTCAACGAAACCAAGGGCGTGACGCTCGAACAGATGCAGGGCTGATTGCCGCGTACCGGGCCTGTTTCCGCCATGTGGAGCAGGCCCGGTCAGCGCTTGGGGCTGGTTTCCGGCAGACCGATCGCGCCGCGCAGGCCGGGAATCCACTGCCCCTTGTGGGAATCGAAGAACGGAAATGTGTTGGTATAGGCCCAGACGCAGATCGGCACGCCCAACGGGCGGAACGTTTTGAAAACGCTGCGGTAATAGGCGATGCGCTGGTCTGTGGGAATGGATTCGAACGCACCGGTTTCGCCCATCAGCGGGATCTTGCCGGTGCGCGCGACATAGGCCTTGATCCGCTGCACATCCACGGGCAGCCGCGCCAGATCGGCCGGCGTGCCATACGTCCGGCCCAGCGGCGGGGAGGGCGATACCCAGGTGGCACCCTGGTGGGTGAAGGCAAAGGGTTCGTAATAGTGGAACGTGGGCCAGACCTGCGGATCATCGGGCAGGTTCAGCGTGGCGAGCGAGGTGATATTGCTCCATTTCTCGCCGCCGATGATCACCGGGCGATTGGGATTGTGGCGGCGAATGGCCGCCAGCGCCGGCGCAAACGTGGCGACAAGATTGGCATTGTCGAGCGCATCCTTGGGTTCGTTCTCGATCTCGAACCACAAGGTCTGGCGCGGGCGGCTGGCATAGTGATCGGCGATCTGTTGCCACACAGCAGTAAACCACGGTTGGGCGCCCACCGGATCGGTGTTGATCGCCTCGAAATTGTGGCTGTTGAGAATGACTTTGAGCCCTGCGTGCAGGGCGCCATCCACCACCTGGTCCACCCGGGCGAACCACGCCGGATCAATCGTATAGGGCGGCGTTGCCAGGCTGTGGCTCGACCAGTTGACCGGCAGGCGCACCGTATCAAAGCCCGCTGCCTTGATCCGCGCGAAATCGGCCGCGCCGAGGCGATTGTGCTGGATTTCCCCGCCATGGGCCATGTCCAGGTGGTTGCCCAGGTTGATGCAGGTGGCCATCGGCAGGCTGGCCGGCTTGCGGGCCATGGCTGTGTGCGGCGCAAACGCGGCACCGGCGAGCAGCAGCGTGGCGAGAGCCTGGCGCATCGGCGCAGGAAAGCGAGGCATTGCAGGCATCGTCATTCGCCTCCATCATCGCCGGACAGCGGCCACGTGGCCGGTCGGCGAGTGTGCAGTGCCAGCTATGGCGTGCCAAGCCTGTGACGGCAAAGGATTATGTGGCAAAGCCAGGCCAGTGCCACATGACATAGCCTGCGCCGCTAGTTCCATAATAAAGGTTATGTTAAATGAAGCTTTCGGTCAGTTGCATGCTGTGCAACCGTACTGGCCTGTTTCGCACTTGCGGAATATGCTGAAATCACCCATTTGGAACGGGCCTTTCAGGCATCCTCTCCCAAACTTTCAAAGGCCAGCCTTCGGGCTGGCCATTTTTTTGTCTGCAGCACGCATCAACCAGGTGTTGGTGGTTCAGGCCACGTGGCCAAGTGCGCGTTTGACCGCTGGTATAATAGTATAAACCGCTTCACGCTGCGCGCCGCGGTTTTTATGGTCGACGCAATAGCCCTGGTAATGCCGCCGAATCAGCCCGGCGCGCACCAGATCGGACACTGCGCGGCTGACATTGGTGCGCCCGGAATGGCGCAGCCGATCCCGCAATTCGGTGGCGATGGCCTGTTCGGCCTGCGCCGGATCAGCCGGCAATGTCCCTTTCCGCGCCAGTTGTCCGCGCACTTCTTCCACCACGGCGCGCCGCCGGGCATCACGCTGTGCCATCGGGATCAGGGCATCGCTCAACCAGTCGCGCACGGGAATGGCTTGGCCCCCTTCGCGCACATAGGGCCCCGCGCTGTCTGACGTGCCGGCAGCTCGGGCAATCAGATTGAGCACCATGAAGGTATAGCGCGGCCGGGTGGATACTTCGGCCAGCTTTTCCAGTACGGCCGGCAGGTCGATGTCATGCGGCGGCTGGACCCGCGCCGCATCGGCGGCGCCATCCGACCCAGCCACGGGTGCGCCCTTCCCCGCCAGCGCACGCCTTGTCCGCCGTCCGGCCCGTGAGGGCGGCAGCGACGTGGCAGGCTCCGAGGCAAAGAGATCGGGCTGAAACATGCGAACATTTCAAGCACAAACCGCCGCCCTTGTGAATCCCCTGGATGCACGCGCGGCCAGGCCCGTGTCGATTAGCCAGTGGTGACACTTTACCCAAGCGCCTAGGTAAAGTGTCAGTCGTGGCGCTTCGCAGGGCGCGCTGCGGCCGACGGTGCGCTCTAATGCTGCCAAACATGGTGGCCCCAACCAGTTGATGGATGCGGCCTAACTGGCCGCCTGACCTGCTGCGCCCTTGACGGCGGCCGGCGCAACGGCCAGTCCGCGATCGGTTTGGTTTCGATAGAGGGCAGCGCGGATATGGGTTTCAAGGTCTTGGCGCAAAGCCTGGCGACCGCGATGGTTGCAGCGCTGCTCGTTCCCGGTGCGGCCGGGGCCGAACCGCTGCTGGTCGGTGGCTATACCGGCGGGGGCGGCCAAGGCATTGCCGTCTATGATTTCGATGCCCGCACCGGCCATATCGCCGCACGGCCGCAGCAGGTCATGCCGGCGAGCAATCCGTCGTGGCTGACGCTTTCGGCAGACAAGCACCACCTCTATGCGGTGAACGAAAACAGCGACGGCCAGCCCGATCCGGTTGGCCGGGCATCGGCCTATCGCGTCGATCCGCGCAGCGGGCGCCTCGCGTTCCTCAACCGCGTCGGGTCACTGGGTGCAGAACCCACCCACGCCAGCCTCAGCCGCGATGGCCGTTTCCTGTTCATTGCCAACTATTCGGTTTCGGCCGATCCGGGCGGCACGCTGGCCGTGGCCCCGGTTCTGGCCGATGGCCGCCTGGCGCCAGTGGCGCAGATCAAGACCCACCGCGCCAGCATGGTCGACGTCGATCGCCAGGCTTCGCCCCATGTTCACTCAGTGGTCTCGTCGCCGGATGGCCAGTTTGTGTTTGCCCAGGATCTGGGCGCCGATCGCATTCAGATCTACCGCTATGACGCGGCGCATGCCGAGCATCCGCTCAGCGCGCTGCCGGGGCAGCCATTCCTCGCCCTGCCGCCGGGTTCGGGCCCGCGTCACATGGTCTTTGCGCCCGGTGGACGGCAGGCCTATGTCACGCTGGAAATGGCCGGCGCGGTGGCCGTGCTCGATCATGCCGATGGGCATCTTGCCCTGCGCAAGGTTATCCCGCTCACCCCGCCCGGCTTTGCCGGCAAGGTAGGCGCGGCAGCACTGCATCTCTCACCCGATGGGCGCTTTCTGGCGGTGACCGATCGCGGCACCGACAATGTACTGGTCAGCTTTGCCATCGACCCGGCCGATGGCAGCCTGCGCCAGGTCGATCGCCGCGCGGTGGGAGGCGTCCAGCCGCGCGAATTCACCTTTTCGCCCGATGGCCGCTTCGTGCTGGTGGGCAACCAGGGCAGCAATGCCATCGTCGTGTTCCGCCGCGATCCGCAGACCGGGGTGGTGGGCGAAAGGGTTCAGACGGTGCCGTTCAGTCAGCCATCGGCGCTGGTGTTACTGCGCTGAACCGCCAGCGCCACACCAGCGCGGGCAACAGCAGCAGAGTCAGCAGCAGCGAGGTGGCAAGGCCGCCCAGGATCACCACGGCCATCGGTCCCTGGATTTCGCGGCCGGATTGGCCGGTTTCGATCGCCACGGGCAGCAGGGCAAAGGCGGTGACCAGCGCGGTAAGCAGGATTGGCGTCACCCGCTCGCGCGTGGCTTCGAGCAGGGTGTCGAGCGTCCACGGCCGCCCTTCCCCCAGCACCAGTTGATCGACATGGGCAACCAGCAGGATGGCATTGCGTGCGGAAATCCCGAACAGCGCGATGAAGCCGACCAGCGCGCCCAGCGAAACCACGCCCCCGGTCAACGCCACGGCCAGCACGCCCCCGGCCATTGCCGGCGGCATCCCCGCCAGGATCAGCAAGGCCGGCCGTACCCCGCCAAAGGCCAGGATCAACAGCGCGACCATCGCCACGCCCGCTAAGGCCACATGCGCGAGCAACTGGCGCTGCGCCGCTGCCGCGCCTTCAGCCGTGCCCGCCCAGGACAGGAACACGCCGGGCGGCAAGGCCACATCGCGGGCGATGCGCGCTTGTGCGGCCTTGACCACATCCGCCACGGCATGGCCGGGCACGACATTGGCCGTGACAATCTGCCGACGCAGCCCGCCCTCATGCGCGATCAGTGCGCGCGCCTCCCCCGGTGAGATCGTGGCGATATCAGCGAGGCGCACCGCGCCGCCGCTGGCCCCGCCGGCCGAGGCGCGCACCAGTGTGTCGCCCAAGGCCTCGGGATCGCGGCGCAAGTCTGGCGGCAGCGTGACGGCAACATCGATCGCGCGATCGGCCAGCACGACCTGGCCCACCGTCTGCCCGGCGAAGGTGGCGCGAATGGCATCGCCAGCATCGGCCGCGGTTACGCCGTGCAGCGCCATGCGTGCGGGATCGAGCGTAACCCCCAGCATCGGCGTGCCGGGTGCAGCCTTCATGGTCACATCGGTGGCGCCGGGCACGCTGCGCAACGCCGCGGCGATCGTGGCGCCGGTGCGATCGAGTGTGTCGAGATCGGCCCCCTGCACGCTGATCGCGATGGCGGCGGTTTCGCCTGAAAGGCTTTCGCTGATGCGGTCACCCAGGAATGTCGTCACCTCGCCCTGCAACGCCGGGGTGGCGGCCAGGGCGGCGCGAATTTCAGCCAGCGCGGTGTCTTCGCCCCGCCCGCCCACCGATTTCAGGCGCAGGTGAAACTCGCCCTGGCTCGGCGGCCAGGTATCTTCGCCCGCTTCAGCGCGGCCGATCTGCTCTTCCACGCTCAAGACCTCGGGAATGGCGAGCAGCCGGCGCGACAGCTCTTCCCCGGTGCTGCGCATCCAGGCGAGCGAGGCGCCCGGCGGGCCGCTCACCTGTAACACATAGTGCTGCTCGCGAAACGTGGGCAAAAGCTCGCTGCCGAACGACAGCGTTCCGACGAGTGCCAGCGCGCCCAGCGTCGCAATCGCCCCGGCGGCCACGCCGGGCCGCGCGCAAAGCCGGCGCATCAGCCCTTCGTGCCAATTCTTGAACCGTTCGAGCAGCGCCGGTTCGGCCACCGGGTTGCGCCCGCGCAATAGCATCAGCGCCAGCGCCGGCGTTACCGACAGCGCGACCACCAGCGAGGCCATCGTGGCGAGCAGGAACGCCAGGCCCAGCGGCGCGAAGAACGCGCCTTGCAGGCCGGTCAACAGGATCACCGGCAGCATGGTGAGCGCCAGTACGAACGTGGCATGGACCACCGGCGCGCGCACTTCGATCGAGGCGGCGGCGATGATCGCGCGGCGGTCGGCTTCGTCAGTCACGCCGCGCAGTCGGCGCACGATATTCTCGATATCGACGATGGCATCGTCGATCACCACGCCCAGCGCGACGGCCAGGCCTCCCAGTGTCATCGTATTGATCGTCTGCCCGGTGCGATCGAGCACGATCAGCGCGGCGAGCAGCGACAGTGGGATCGATACGAACGCGATCATCACCACGCGCACATCGCGCAGGAATACCAGCAGCACGACAAAGACCATCACCGCGCCGATCGCGAGATCGACGGTGATGCCCGAAAGCGCGACTTCGACGAAGTTGGCCGGGCGATGCAGCGCCGGGTAAAGTGTCACGCCCTGCGCGCGCAAGGCCGGGGCAATATCGTTGATCGCGCGTTCCAGGGCGCGCGTGGTGTCGAGCGTGTTGGCGCCATATTGGCTCGACAGTGTCATCAGCACGCCGGGCTTGCCCATGATCAGCGCGTCGCCCACCGGCGGCGCAGCGGCATCCGCCACTTGCGCGACATCGCCGATGCGCACGGTCCCGCCCGGGCCGGTGGTCAACACGGCGGCGGCAATCTGCGCGCCGGTGGTGGCGCTGGGGCCAGGATCGACCAGGATGCGCTGGTTGGGCGTATCGGCAAAGCCGCCGCCGTTGACATTGACCGCCGCGCTCACTGCCTGGCCCAGATCGGCAAAGGTGATGCCGCGCGCGAGCAGGCGGGCGGGATCGGCGCGGACCTCGATGCGGCGCTGTTCCCCGCCAAACACGTTGGCCCGCGCCACGCCCGGCACCGAAAGCAGGCGCGGCTTGATCGTCCATTCCGCCAGGTCGCGCAGCTGCATCGGCGACAGGCGCTGGGACACCAAGCCGATCTTGAGCAGGTCCATCGTGGACGACACCAGCGGCGTCAGGCGCGGGGTATCGACGCCGGGCGGCAGGCGCGGAATCGCATCGGCCAGTGCTTCGGAAACCTGCTGGCGCGCGCGATAGGCGTCGTTGCCCTCGCGGAAGGTGATGTCGATTACCGACAGGCCCTGGATCGATTGCGAGCGCACCGTCTCCACGCCATTGGCGCCGTTGATCACCGCCTCGAGCGGGCGGGTGACCAGCATTTCCACCTGTTGCGGCGAAAGGCCCGGTGCCTCGGTCTGCACGCTGGCCTGGGGCGGCACGAATTCGGGAAACACGTCATAGGCTGCGCTGCGCAGCGTGGTCACGCCCAGCGCCAGCAGCACCACCGCGCCCAGCAGCACGAGCCAGGGATGGCGCAGCGATTGCCTGACCAGCGCCGACAGCATCAATCGTCCCCGCCGTCGGCCGAGGGCTGCGGCGCGGCGTGATCCAGGCCGAGCAGCGTGCCGGCGCCGGCGACGACCACCTGATCGCCGCCGTGCAGGCGCCCGATCGGCACGAACCAGCCGGGTGCCAGGGCGCGACCGTCTTCCAGCGGCACGCGTTCAAAGCGATCGGGGCTAGTGGCGCGCCACACGAACAGGCCGGCATCGGCGCGCACGATCGCGCTGCGGGGCACGATCACGCCCTGCCGCACCGGCCCGGTGGCCGAGGTGGTGGCCGCCAGAATGCGGCCCACGCCGATGCGCGGCGCTTGCGGGCCGGTCAGCAGCGCCAGCGCGCCGCCGCTCTGCAACTGGGTGTCCCCCGCTGCGGCCGGGCCAAGCACGCGCACCTGGGTGCTGCCTGGCGCCAGGTCGATCTGCACCATGGCCCCGGCGGGCGGCGCGCCGGCGGGGAAATCGAGGCGCAGGATCGCCACCTCGCCCCGGCTGGCCTGCCGCGCCAATGCTTCGGCCGCGCCGCAGCCCAGGTGCGACAGGCCGGCCCCGAATTCAAACGTCACACGCTGGCACGCCAGGTTGAGGCGGGCGGCGTCGGCGCGGGCCTGGGCGCGCGCGCTTTCCACCTCGCGCTGCGCGGCGCCGGCATCGGCCCCCGCCAATGCGGCCAGACGCGCGGCCTCCCTGGCAGAGGCGGACGCGGCCGCCCGCGCGCTGTCGATTTCTGCCCCGATCGCGGCCAGCGGGCCCAGATCGAGCGCCCGGGCATAGCCGGTTTCGCCCTGGCTCTGCGTCGTGGTGGCAAGCGCTGCGGTCACGATCCCGGCGCGCCGGCGTGTGGCATCGTCCACCACGAGTGCGCCCGTCGTGTTGGCGGGTGCGGCCGGCGCCGCGTGGGGCGCATCATCGCCATCGGGCGCCGCGAAATGGGCATAACCCCATCCGCCCAACGCGCCCAAGGCAATGCCGCCGCCGAGCAGCAGCGCGGAAAAGGCGCCGCGCCCTAGAGCCATGGTTGCACCAGTGCGGGGTCGATCATCGTTTCGGGTCCATCAAGCGGGCGCCGCAGCGCGTCTTCCAGGGCAAGATCGGCGCTGCGCACGCGGGTAAGCGCATCGACCTGGGCCAGTTGCGCTTCCTGCGCGGCGATCTGCGCGGCGGCCCAATCGGCCGTGCCGATCGCGCCGAGTTTCAACTGCAGGTTGGCCTTGTCGGCCGCGCGGGCCGTGGCGGGCAGCTCTTCCCCGCGCAGTCGGGCGAGCGCGCCTTGCGCGGCCGTGCGCTCGGTCTGCGCCGCCTCGATCGCGGCCTGGGCGTTGGCCAGCGTGGTCTCGATCGTGGCGCCGGCCTGGGCACGGTGCGCTTCAGCTGCGGCAATGGCAGCGCGGTTCAAGTCCCACGAGGGCAGCGAAAGGTTGAGCGCGAACGGCAGCTTCACCAGCCCACGCTCCCAGGTATAGCCCGGCCCCAGGCTGACGGCGGGATAGCGCTGCGCCACTTGCGCGCGCAGGTCAGCCTCGGCCTGGTCATAGCTGGCGAGCGCGCGCAGCACATCGGCGCGCGCGGCAATCGCCCTTGCCCGCTCCGCCGCCGACAGCGCCGGCAGGTTGGCCTGAGGCTCGGTGAAATCGTTCCACAGCAGCGCTTTACCATCAAGCGCACTGACTGGCACGCCCAGCACGCCGGCCACGGCCGCGCGCCCGCCAGCGGCCCGTGCGTGCGCATCATTGAGCGTGCGCAGCGCCGCCGCCCGGGCCGCGCGATAGGGATAGAGGTCAAGACTGGCGATCTCCCCGCGCCGCGCGCGGTCTTCCAGCACGGCCAGCTGTCGATCGCGCAGCGCCAGGATGTCGGTGCCCAGCCGCACTTGCTCGGCCCCGGCCATGGCATCGATCAAGCCGCGCTGCAGCGCCACGCGTTCGGACCAGACCATTTCGGCCAGATCCTGCCGGGCGACCAGCACGGCCAGGTCTGCCTTGGCCAGGCGCGCCGATCGCCGCCCGCCGATATCGAGCGGCAGGTTGACCGCGCCACCCAGCAGCCACGGCGAGGACGTGCTGGGATCGTTGGCATATTCGCTCGACAGCGTGAACGTGGGCGCGGCCACCTTGTGCGCGGCGCGGGCATCGCGCTGGGCGGAAAGCACCGCCGCGCGCGCCTCGGCCACGCGCGGGTCTTGCGCCAGGATCGCGGCGAAAAGGTCGAGCCGGTCGAGGCTGTCAGCCATCTGCGGCGCGGCAGGGGCAATGCCTTGGGCGATCTGGCGCAGCTTTGGCTCTTCAAGCTGTGTTGTAACCCGCGCTGCGCTGCGGGCCGTCAGGTTGACCGGCGCGGGCGGCACCGGCGCGCAGCCGGCCGTGGCGGTGAGCAAGGCAGCGGTGATGGATAGTCTGCGCCTCACTGTTTTCGCTTTTCTATTTCTGTGCTTGGCCGCGCACCACCCCCCGATCCCCTCCTCTAAAGAGGAGGGGGAGTACCGGGCAAAGCCCCCTCCTCTTTAGAGGAGGGGGTTGGGGGTGGTGCGAAGCCTCACGCAATATCGCCATTCCCTAGCAACACGGCGTAACCGCCCTGCCGCTTCAAGAAAAGTGACCATTGCGCAACATTGGCCCGATCAGAACGTGATGCGCGCATCCACCATGAATGAGCGCGGCGCCAGGAACTGGAACTGGTCGTCCACGCCATAGGTCTTGCCATTGGCGATCGAGGTGATCGCGCGGTTGTTGAACACGTTCGACACCGTGGCGCCGATGCGGAAGCGGTTGGCGATCATCTGGCTGATGGCAAACTCGCCCACGCCATAGGGCGCGATGCGATAGCTGCGTGGGCCAGTGGCGCCAGCGGTCGCTTCGGTGGCGTATTGCGGGCCGGTGAACTTCTGGCTGAACGATACGCGCGTGCCGTTGTGGTTGTAGAACGCACCCAGCGCGGCAGTGGAGAACGGCGCGCTGGCGATCTGTGCCCCGCTCGTGACCGAATGGGCATAGTTGTACGAACCATTGGCAAACAGCGTCAGGCCGGTGACGGGCACGAAGCTGACCTGGCCTTCCACACCCTTGTAGCGGACCTGGCCGATATTGACGAGCGCGTTGGAGGGCGCCCCGGTAGAGGTATCGGCGGCGATCTTGTTGTTGACGTTGATGATATAGCCATCGACGTCAACCGAGACGTGGCTGCCGTGCCACACCGTGCCGACCTGATAGTTGGTCGAGGTCTGCGGTTGCAGCTTGGCCAGGTTCTGCTGCTGCACGGCCTGGTCGGTCGAGGTGCCCGACGGCGTGTAGAAGCTCGACAGGTCAGGCACGTACATGCCCTGGGCATACTGGCCATAGAACGACCAGTTCTCCTTGGCCTGCCAGTTGATCGTGGCGAACGGCAGCGTCTTGGTCCAGGTGGCGGCCGTGTCGATCGGATTGCGGCTCTTCTGGTTGACCGGCCCGCTGATCGAGCGGTTGAAGTGCACGTACTTGACGCCCGGCGTGATCGACAGCGCCTCGATCGGGTGGAACTCGAACTCGGCAAACAGCTGGTACTGGTTCCACTTGGAATATTGCAGGTAGTTGATGTTGGCATAGGCCGCGCTGGGCAGCGTGCCGACGCCGGTTACCGGCGCAAACTTTTCGTTGTACGACGGCATGCCGGTGGTGCGATCAAGGTCAAACCGCGCGCGGTCGGTGTCGGCGTGCTCATACCAGCCGCCCACGCGGATCTTGCCGAGCGCGAAATCATAATTGACCTGGCCAATATAGCCCAGCACGCGATACTTGTTGAGCTTGTAGTACCCCGGAATATCGCCCGCCACCGTCGTGGTCTTGTACGGCGAAGCCACCGTGCCAGCGCCGCTCAGCGCCAGAACCGAGCCGGTGTTCCCCGACATTGTGTTGTTGGTATAGCCATACATATAGGCGCGGTTGTCGAGCGACAGGCCCGGTGCCAGCTTGCTCTGCAGGCGGATGTACGAGAAATCGGTGGTCTTTTCGGTACGATTGTACTTCCAGTAATCCTGCTTGGTCGGATCACTGCCCAGGCCATAGTTGAGGCCATATTGCCCGATCTGCGAGGTGGGCGTGCAGTTGTCAGCCGTCAGCTGCGTGCCGGCGGCCAGCGCGGTGCCGCCGGTGCCACAGGTGGCGCCCTTCTGCAGGTCGGACTGGTAATAGAAGTTGCGGTTCCACGTGCTGAGCAGCGTCAGCGTGTTGGCCGTGCCGATCGGGATCACCGCCTTGGCGAACAGGTTCTTGGAATTGACCGGCGAATTGGTCAGCGCGCCGTCCGAACGCAGGAACTGCCCGGCGAGCACGAACTTGGCGCCGCCCAGCTTGTCGATCGCGCCGCTCTGGAATTCGCCGCGGCCGATGAAAGTGTTCCAGTTGCCGAGCAGGCCCTGGACCTGGCCGCCCATCTGGTCGCTCACCGCGCGCGAATACATGTTGATGTTGCCGCCATAGGTGGCCTGGCCCAGCTGGCTGGCATTGCCCGGGCCGCGATCGACCACGACGGTTTCGATCGTGGTGGTGGGGAAGAACGCAGTGGAATGGTGCGTCGGGTTGTTGGTGTCGGCAAACGGGATCGAGTCATAGGTGACGTTGTAATCGCCATCCTGGAAGCCGCGGATCGTCGCCTTGGTTTCGGTAAAGCCGGTGCCGTTGTTGCTGCCCGAAATGCTCACGCTGGGGGTCAGCGCGATCAGCTGGTTGAAATCCGACGCGGCGTTGGCGTTGTCGATGAATTCGCGGCTGACCGCGGCCTGAGGCTGCGTGGTGGTGAGCGAGGCGGTGATCGGCGCCACTTGCGCGGCGCGGCTGCCGGTCACGATGATGTCGGACGAGGTGAGCGACTGCGCGTCGTTGGCCTGGCCGGCCTGGTTGGCGGTGGTCGATTGCGGGTCGGATGCGGCCGGGGCCGCTTCTGCGGCGGCAGTGGCGGGGGCATCGGCTGCGTGGGCCGTGCAGGCGAGCAGGCTGGAGGCGGCCAGCAGGGCGGCGCGCAGGGGGTGCTTGATCATGATGTTCCTCAATTTATCATCAGGAAGAAGGGAAAAGGCGGTCAGTGCGCCGGCCATTCGGCGCGGGCAGCCGCAACCATCGGGGCAAGGCGGGGATCGGAAAGCAGGGCCTGCGCGGCGGCGGTCGCCATGCCGTGGGCGGCCTCCACGTCGGTGGCAAAGTGCACGCCGCAGATCTCGCGGCTCAGCGTATAATCCTGCGCCTTGGCCATCAGCGCGGCAGCGCGGTCGGGTGCGAGCTGCGCCAGCGTCCAGGCGACCGACCAGGCAAAGGCGGAATGCCCGCTGGGATAGGCCTTGAGCGCCTGCTCGCCCTTGCCGCAATGCGGCAGGGCGGGATCGACCATGAACGGTCGGGCGCGGCGGAAGTGATGCTTGGCAGCAGCGACCACGCGCTCCACTTCGTCCTGCACCAGATTGGCCAGCGCCAGGGTATGGGGCAATGTGGCAATGTCCTTGCCCAGCGCCTTGTCAAAGATCGCCGGCTCCTTGTGCTCGCCATCCCAATCGGCCTGGGTGATCCGCGCGGGCGAAGACGCCGCGATCAGCGCGCGCAGGCGATCGAGATCGAGCTTTTCCTCCAGCGAGCCGGGCGCGGGCGGCGGGGCAAAGGCATGGTCGGGCGCAAACGTCGTTGCCGAAAGCCAGCGCGGCGCCGGATCGGCATGATCGGCCGCGTGGGCCGCAGGCACAACCATGCAGGCAGCCGCCAGCGCGGCCGCAGACCGGAAGAATCGCATCGTGTGAAACCCCATGGGCGCCGGGCCATTCCCGTTGCGCCTGCCGACCCGCTAGGCACCGTCCATGACATTTGTGCGACAAGTTCCGCACCTGGCATGATTTGCCCGCAACATTGCAAATTGAGAATGTTTTGGGGGTGGGTGTCAGGGTTCCCACCACCCCCAACCCCCTCCTCTAAAGAGGATGGGGCTTTAGCGCTGTTCTCCCCATCCTCTTCAGATGAGGGGGTCGGGGGGTGGTGGAAACCTAACGCAAACGCGGCCAATCACGCCGGAAACATCATCCGCACTTCCAGCCCCGGGGCATTGTCGGCCAGGGCCAGCGTGCCGCCATGAAAGCGCACGATGGCTTGGGCGATGGACAGGCCTAGCCCGCTGCCGCGCCGGCCGGCGGTTTCTGGGCCGCGTTCGAACGGGCGCACCACGCGGCTGCGATCCGCAGGGGCTAGGCCGGGGCCATCGTCGGCCAGGATTACCATCGCGCCCTCGTCGCGCTGCTCCACCCGCAGCGTGGCCGTGGTGCCGGGCGGGGTGTGCGTCGCCACGTTTTCAAGCAGGTTGACCAGCAACTGGTTGACCAGCCCGGCATCGGCCCGCACCACCGATGAGTCCACCCGGCCCAGGCGCAGCGCGCCGCCGTGGTCGGCCAGCACCGGCTCCATCGTCTCGGCCACATCGGCCACCAAGGCACCCAGGTCGAGCGGGGCGACGGCAGTGGGATGGCGACCCGATTCCAGCTCGGCCAGGCGCAGCAGCGCATCGAAAATGGCGATGACCGAGGCGCACTCGCGCTCTGCCCGCTCGACCAGCGCATCGGTATCGGCGGTGGCATTGGCCGCAGCCAGCAGGCCGCGCAGCCGGGTCAGCGGGGTGCGCAGGTCATGCGCCAGGGCGCTGGAAAACTGTCGCTGCGCGTTGACCAGTTCTTCCATGCGATCGAGCATGCGGTTAAGACTGGCCGCCTGCTGGGCAAACATGCCATCAAGCCGATCGGTGGCGATGCGGCACGACAAGTCACCGCGCGCGATGGCATCGGCTGCGGCCTGGGTTTCCGCCAGGCGCAGCGCCGTCTGCCGCGCAAACAGCATGGTTGCGGCCAGCCCCGCCAATAGGGCGCTGGCAAAGATCGCCACGATCACGCCAGGCAGGATCGCCTGTAGGCTTTCGGCCGCCTCGCTGTGCTGCACCACCACGAACAGCGCACCATCGGGCAGGCGTGTGGCCAGCGCCCGCCCCTTGTGCACCACATGCGCGCGGCTGACATAGCGCACCGGTGAAAAGCCCGGCGGCGGCGGCGGAATGCGCAGCCGCCCGGCCAGCAGGCGGCCATCTGCGGCAAACAGGATATAGGTGCGCTCGCTCAGCGCCTTCTGCTGCTGCCACGCCTCGATCCGCGCGGCGACGATCGCGGCGTTCACCGACTGGCCGTTCTCCGGCGCCAGATACTTGCTGCTATGGTATTCCAGCGCGTCATCGATCCGCCGGGCAATGCGTTGCTGCGCCACGGCAAAGACCACCAGCCCCATCGCCAGCATGGCCAGCGCAAACAGCGCGCCGAACTGGATCGCCAGGCGGCCCATGCCCAGCGGGAACGCCGCCTCGCGCCCGCCGCGCGCGGAAGCGATGCTGCCGGCGATCACGCGCACAGCCCGCTGCGCAGCACATAGCCATGCCCGCGCTGGGTTTCGATCGGATCGATGCCCAGGTCGAGCAGGCGGGTACGCAGCCGGCTCATGTTGCTTTCGACGATGTTGGTAGTGGGCGCAAAGGCATAGCCCCAGACATGTTCGAGCAGCATGTCGCGCGTCACCACCTTGTCGGCATGGCGCATCATGTGGGCCAGCAGCGAATAGAGCTTGCGGTTGAGCAGCGCCTGTTGCCCGGCAAAGGCCGCGCTATGGCGCGAGGGATCGAGCACCAGCCGCCCGACTGCGAGGCGCGCCGCCTCGGCCGGGCCGAGCCGCCGCCGCGTGATCGCGTTGAGGCGCGCGAGCAGTTCTTCCATGGCAAAGGGCTTGGCCAGGTAATCGTCCCCGCCCGCTTCAAGCCCCTCGATCCGGTCGGCCAGCGAGCCCAGCGCGCTCAGCACCAGCACCGGCGGCCGCGCATCGCCCGCCGCGCGCATCGCGCTCAACACCTCCAGCCCGCCCAGATCGGGCAGCATGCGATCGAGCACCACGGCGTCATAGCGGCCGCGTGACAAGCGCTCGAGCGCAGCCCGCCCGGTGGCGGCGTGATCGGCCGATCGCCCGGCGGCGCGCAAGCCGTCGAGCACGTGCGCGGCGATCACCGGATCGTCTTCCACCACCAGGCAATGCATCGCCACCCCCCCATGGAAAAGGCGGCGATTAGGCGGCAAATGTTGCCGTGGTATGACGGCCATCGCACGATTGCGCGCGCTGTCGGCGGGGCAGCGCGATCGCCCGGCACCGAACATGTTTTGCAGCGTTATCTGGCGCATGACCTCCCCCACCCCGTCTTTTCGCCCCGCCTCCGTCGCCATCGTGACCGGAGGGGAATCCGGTATTGGCCGGGCCACCGCGCTCAAGCTGGGCAAGACCGGCGTGCCGGTGGTGCTGACCTATTTCAAGGATGCCGATGCCGCCGATGCGGTGGTGGGCGCCATTGCCGAGGGCGGCGGGCAGGCGGCCGCGATCGCTGCCGACGTTGGGCAGGAAGACGCGGTGGAACGCCTGTTCGATCTGGCCGAGCGCCGCTTTGGCCCGGTCAACCTGCTGGTCAATTCCGCCGGCCTCAACATGACCGGGGTGATGATCGAGGATATGGCGCTGGCCCAGTTCGATCGCTTGATCCGCGCCGATCTCTATGGCCCGTTCCTGACCTGCCGGCGCCTGGTGCGCGGCCTGGCATCGGCAGCCACGCTACATGGCGGCCGCATCGTCAACATCTCGTCGATCCATGAAAACGCGCCGCGTCCCGGCGGGGTGGATTATGACGCGGCCAAAGGCGGGTTGGCGCAACTGACCAGAACTCTCGCGCTCGAACTCGCGCCCAAGGCCATCGCGGTCAACGGCGTGGCGCCGGGCATGATACTCACGCCGATGAACCAGTCCGCGTTGGATCACCCGGATGAATTGCGGCGCAAGCAGGCGGCCATTCCCTGGGGCCGCGCCGGCACGCCAGAGGAAGTGGCCGATCTTGTGCTGTTCCTGCTCTCGCCGCAGGCCGATTACATCACCGGCACCACCGTCACCATCGACGGCGCGCTGTCGCTCACCGTTGCGCAAGGAGCCTGAGCCATGGTTGCCTATGTGGTGGAAGAACTTCAGGAGGTGACGCTCGATATCGCCGGGCCGGAAGGCCGCCTCGCGCATGACGACCTGATGAGCCCATTCGTCTGGACCGAGGGCGACAGTTACCTTCTTCTGGTAAGAGTGCTACCCAACCCCTTGCTTGCAAACGATCCAACGGGTGTGATCTGGGCGGGCGATTCATCCGATGGCCGTTGTTTCACCATGCGCCATGCCCCGGCCATCACGCCCGGCCCGCATCCCGATGATGCCGGCGGCTGCGAAGATCCCACCGTCGTCCATGGCGAAGACGGCCACTATACCATCTTCTACACCGGCGTGGACGCCAAGCGCGCGCAAGGATCACTGCTGGTGGCGCAAGGGCCCTCGTTGACCGACCTGCGCGAGCATCGCGTGCTGCTCAAGGCGCCCGAGGGCGAAGGCAATATCAAGGAAGCCACCGTGGCGCGGGCGCCCGACGGCACGTTTCGCTTGTTTTACGAATATGCCAGGGACAACGCCTCGCGCATCGGCCTGGCTGCCGGGCCATCGCTGGAAGGGCCGTGGACAGTGATCGACGATCCATTCACCGTGCGGGAAGATAGCTGGGACAATTGGCACCTTTCGACCGGGCCGATCGTTCAGCGCGATGGCCAGGATCCGGTGATGTTCTACAACGGCGCCACCGCCGATGCGCGCTGGCGGATTGGCTGGATCAGCTTCTCGCCCGATTTTTCGCGCGTTACCGGGCGCGGCATCGAGCCGATCCTGTTGCCGCCACCCGCACGCAGCCGAGACGCCACCGACATTGCCTTTGCGGCATCGTGCCTTGTCATGCCCGATGCGATCTGGCTCTATTATTCATTGGAAGACAAGATTTTGCGCCGCGCCCGCATCGCCTGCTACGGCTGATCGCGGTCAGTCTATGGCGATGCCCTGCGCGGCAAAGAACGCCGCCACCTCGCCCAGCGCATCCTCGTGCCGTTTCCACCGCGCCAGGGCATCGCGATAGATCGGGCGGCGCACTTGCGCGGCGCTGGGCGTGGAAACCGGGGCCTGGTTGCGGTGAAAATCAAGGCAGGCCGCTTCCCAGGGCAAGCCGGCATGATCGAGCATGCGGCGCGTCACGCCTTCCTGGTCTGCCACCAGATCCTCGTAGGATACCTCCAGGATGCGGCCCGGCATGGCCTCTTGCCAGAAGCGCATCAGCCGGTGGAAGCGCACGTAATAGCGGGCGATGTCCATCAGGTCATAGCTGTAGTCGTAATAGCGCGAGGTGATCGCAAACAGGTTGCGGAAGTTGCTCAGCACCGTGTCCATCGGATGGCGGCGCAGGCATATGATGCGCGCGTTGGGCAACGCGCGGGCCACTATTCCGGCATAATGAAAATTTCCGGGAAATTTGTCGACAAAGCGCCGCGTCGTGTCGCGTCGGTGATGGCGCGCGCGGACAAGATAATCATGGCCGATGGCGCCCAGATCGGCCCCGCGCAGCGCGGCGATGGTTTCGGGATCGAGCACGGTGCGCGTGCGCGTGCCGGCGGCGTGCTTCACCGCCAGCGGCATGGCCTGCAGTTCGCCGGCGCTTTCCACCGCAGGATGCGAAGACAGGATGCGGTCGACCAGCGTGGTGCCGGTGCGCGGCATGCCGATGACAAAGATCGGCGCCTCTGTCGGCGCATCAGCCACCGGGGTGCGGGACAATGCCGGCCAGGCCGCCTCGATCGCGTCGAAATTGGCGGCATCGCTGGCAAAACGATAGGGCAGCCGGGCACGATGCTCCGCATTGGCAGCAGCCAGCGCGGTGAACGCGGCGTCGTGCTCGCCAAGATCGTCAAGCTCCTTGGCCAGGGCATAGCCCAGCAGCAGGCGATCGCGCGGATCGTGCGCCGCGTCCAGTTGCGCGCGCAGGCGTGGCACATGGTGGCTGTCTGCCGTGTGCCGCTTGAGGCTGGCGAGCAGATGGTGCGCGCGGCCATGGCCCGGCGCGCGCGCGATCAGCGCTTCGAGCGCGGCCTCCGCCTCGCTCACCTGCCCGACGAAATTGAGCGCCGCAGCGCGGTTGTAGCGGTATTCGAGAATGTCTGGCGCCTGTGCCACGGCATGGGCAAAATGGGGCAGCGAGGCGGCATGGTCGCCCAGGCGGGCATAGACGCAGCCAATGGTATCGCGGCTCAGCGCATCATCGGGCAGTGCGTGTTCGGCCTCGGCCAGGGCCTGCGCGGCGGCGCTGTCCTGCCGGGTCATGATCAACAGGCGGGCAAGCTGCGCGCGGTATTCGCCCTGGGGATCGCGCGCCACGGCCTGGCGCAGCAGGGCGGTCGCGGCGCTGATCCGTCCCTGCCCGGCTTCGGCCAGGCCCAGCAGGAACAGCGCCTCCGCCCGCTGCGGGGCCGCATCGCCAACCATCTGCGCCGCGCGCACGACGGCCGGCCAATCACCCCGCACTAAGGCGGCACGCGCGGCGGCAATCTGCGGATCGGTCTTGGTCATCCCGCCCTGTGCCATGCGCGCGGCGGGGCTGGCAAGCGGCGCCACCCGATCGGCCAATGCGTTCAGCGCTGCACCGCTTCCTCATTGCCCGCGCGGCGCGCCTTGACCGCATCGATCACCGGCACGAACGGGAACATGAACTGTTCGCGGATGGTCAGGCGGCGTCGCTCGTCCTGGCCGACCAGGATGCCTTCGCCCTCGCGATAGGTGCCCAGCACGCGATCGATCAGGATCATCGAGTTGGCATAGTTGCAGCGGGTTTCTTCATAGCCGACCGAATGGTGCAGGCTGTGATGGCGGATCGTGGTGAAGAAGAACGAATAGAACCACGGCGGGTCAGACTTGACGTTGGCATGGGCAAAGCCGGCCACCACGTTGCCCACGCTCGCCGCACACAGGATCGCCACCGGGCTGAAATCGAGCAGCGCGATCACGCCCAGACTGATCAGGAAAAGCTCCAGCGGATTGCCGACATAGCCTTTCAGCGCGTTCAACTGGGTAATGTGGTGATGCGGCGCATGGGTCAGCCACAGCGGCGTCCAGTTGTGCATCGCGCGATGCATCCAGTATTGGCCGAATTCAAAAAGGAAGAAGATCAGCCCGACCTGTGCCAGGAACGGCAGGTGTTCCAACCAGGGCGTGGCCAGCCCGGCGCTGGCCTTGGCCGCCTTCATCGGCGCATCGGCAAAGAAATCGGTGGCACGGGAAATCACAGTGGAACTGAGCACGACATAGAAGGTGTCGGTAAAGAACTCGCGCCAGTTCATCCGCCAATCGGCGTGGCGTTCGAACAGCCATTCCAGCAGCAGCAGCCAGGCCGAAATGGCCGTGGCCATGATAGTGAGCGTCCAGGGATAATCGATCACGCTCTTGGGCGCATAGGCCCAGAACAGGATCACTGCCAAAAGCGTGGCGGGCGGAATCAGCCCGATCAGCCGCTGTTTCATGTCTGTCCCATCCATGGCGAAGCTCTGTTGCGAAATTCTGGGAAATAGCGGGACCCCGGACTTGATCCGGGGTCCCGCTTCCTGTCGTCACGATCCATTCACGCAGCAACAGGAAGCGGGCTTTTCACGTCACTTGTAGTGGAAGGTCATTTCCAGCCCCACGCGGCGCGGCGTCAGGACACCATAGGCATAGAACCGTTCCACCACGCCGCTGCGGGCGCGGTTATAGGAACTGGTGTCGTTCTCCACCGCCGTCACGGCATACTTGTCAAAGATGTTGTCGGCGTAGACGCCCACATCGAACATCGGGCTGTGATAGGTGACCGAGGCGCGGTGCGTGGTATAGGCCGGGATCACTTCGCCATTGCCGCGCAGGCCGACGCGGGAATAGATGTCGCCGGTATAGGTCATCGCCCAGGTCGCTTCGATATCGCGGCCCTCGGTCAGCGGGTAGGTATAGGTGGCGCCCACGCTGCCCGAATGCTTGGTCGAACCCGGCAGACGATCGCCGGCAAAGGCATCATAGTTGACCCCACTGCTCACCACGATGCCCGGGGCATCGGCGGTAAGGTGCGCGTCGTTGTAGGAATAGGTGCCATCGATCGTCAGTTGCGGCGTGATCTTGAGGTGGCCCGAGAAATCGATGCCCTTCGACACGGCGGTGCTGCCGTTGACAGTGATGCCCACTGCGCCGTTGACCGTCTGGCTCGGCACCTGCACGCCCGCCCAGGTGACGATAAAGCCGCTCAGCGTAAACTGGAACTTGCGGTCGAACAGCGAGCCACGCAGGCCCAGTTCACGGTTGCGCGTCTTGTCCGGGCCATAGGCCAGCTCGTTGGGCAGCGCGCAGACGTTCTGCACCTTGGGATCAAGCGGCAGGACGCATGGCGCCACGCGGTTCACGTTGCCGGTGCGATAACCCGTGCTGTAGGTGAAATAGGCCATGAGATCGGGGCTGAACTTGTACGACGTGTTGGCCTTCCAGACAAAGCCGTCCTTGCCCGTGCTGCCCGACTTGATGCGCTGCGGGGCAAACACCACCAGCGGATAGGGCGTGTACTTGCTGAACAGCGGCGTATCCGTGCCGCCCTCGGCAAAGGCGTCATACTTGAAGTAGCGCAAGCCGCCGGTAACCTGCCAGTCCTTGGTGATGTGGAACGTGCCTTCGCCATAGGCCGCCTTTTCCTTGGTGCGGGTGTTGACGAACGACATGTATTCCAGGTTGTCAGGCCGATAGATGCCGGCCCAGTCGGGATAACCGGGCACATATTCGCGATACTGCGAACCATAGCGCATATTGTTGTAGAACCCGCCAAGCACCCAGCTGAACGGGCCGCCATGGGTCGAAACCAGGCGCACTTCCTCGTTGAACTGGTGATACTTCGAGGTTGCCTGATTGTAGGAGGAAAACTCTGGAAAGGCTTCATAGCCATAGTCCAGGTCCAGCAGCAGGTCGGTGTTGTCGCGCTGGGTATAGATCTTCTGGTTGGTAAAGGCGGTGGTCGCCACCAGCTGGGCCACGTCGAACACGTTGACGTTGAACTCGGCCGAATAGAGGTCCGACGTGCGGTTGGTCGGTTCCAGATAGCGCCACGGCGCTTCATACTTGCCAGTGCCCAGCACGCCAGCGCCGTTGGCCTGGCGGCCCTGCGTCTTGGTGATCTGGTGGGCGTAGGTCAGATAGACCTTGAAGTCCGGGCTGGCTTCCAGCAGCAGCTGGTTGCGCGTGGTGAAGGTGTGTTCATAGTTCACATCCTTCTTGGAATAGAAGTTCGCCGCCTGCTGGGCCGGTGTGCCAAACGAGCCATCGGCCGCCGTCGTGCCGCGCACCGGCTGCGGGTTGGACACCCCAGGTTGGCGCAGCAGGTAGTTGTAATCCATGAAGCCGGGGTTGTCGTAATACCCCACCGTGCTGCGCAGCGCGATGTGGTCTTTCACGATCGGAATGTTGATCGTGCCATCGGCATTCACGCCGGCTTCGCTGCTGTGGCTTTCGCCGAACCAGCGGCCGTGCAGATCGACGCTGTAGTGGTCGGTATCGGGCCGGTTGGGCATGTAGCGCACCGCGCCGGCCAGCGTGCCTAGGCCATAGAGCGTGCCTTGCGGGCCCTGCAGCACTTCAACGTGGTCGATATCGAGCAGCTTGAAGTCCAGATAAAGCGGTACTTCGCCCAGGTAGACACCCACTGCGCTGTTGGCGCTGGCGCCTTCCACGCTGGAATCGCCCGAATTGATGCCGCGCAGCACGATCTTGCCGGTGGAGCCTGGCCCGGTATCGGCCACGGTCATGCCCGGTGTGAACGCGGCGAGCGACTTGACGTCGTCGATACGCTGGCGGGCAAGTTCCTGCGGGCTGACCGCGCTGATGTTGATCGGCGCATCCTGCAAGGTGGTGGCGCGCCGCGTGGCCGTCACCACGATGTAGTTGGCGTCGCCGCCAGACGTGGCCGCGGCATCGGCCGCCGGCTCGCCTTGCGGTTGCGGGGCTGCCTGCGCATAGGCCGAATTCGGCGCCAAGGCCGGGATGAGCAGCATCGTGGCGCCCAGCAGGTTCGTTCGGAAAGATCGCTTGGTCACTTCAGCCCCTCGCTTTGTTCTCAAAAAGCCTGTGCTGTGACATCCCCTCCCAGGGATCAGCCCGCTTGCCGGGCAAGTGCCGACCGCTAACCGGCCTGGCACCAAGATTTGCGTGGCAAGCGAACCCATCCGGCTCGCTTGCGCCTGCCTTGCCAAAAGTGGTCGGGATCAAAACGCGGCGCCAGGCCCTGGCAGGGTGGGAGCGCTTGCTGTCGCTCCGGCAGTCAACAACCGGCCTGAAATCCGCACTATTACCCATCGCCCGCACCGCAACGCGGCGTGGCTCTGGTGACCCGCTCTTGGTATATTTATTGTGTCGCCCTGAACTATCGACACCTGCCACGGTACCGATATTACATAATCGGTCAAGCGTAATAATTTTCGTGGCATTCAGTATGATTCACTCACAGGAAATACGAGGAAACCTGCCATTTTTCCTCGCACTTGCGGCATGGCGGGGTGCCGCCCCCACACACGCGCGGCCCACAGCGATGCCGTTGCTGACGCAAATTGCCGCTTGATTCGCGACTCAACCTGGCGTCAAAGTGTGATCGCTGCACAGCATGCAGTTCACGCGATATCGCGATGAACGCTGGACAGGCAGCGTATGCGTTGCTTCCAGCATGGCGATGCCAGAACGCGTGGCTGCATTTCTCACCCATAGCGCGCGTTATTACAAAAATGACGATGGGTAATATTTTTGCCATGGACAAGGGTGGGCTTTGCAACCATGGTGCAGTGCGAAAGGGGCGCGAATCATGATGAAGATGATCGGCACGGCGGGTAAGATCGCACTTCTGGCCAGCACACTGATGATGGCGTCATGCTCCTCGGCACCCGATGCCGGAGCCGAGAAGAAAACCGAATTCAATATCGGCTGGTCGATCTATGCTGGCTGGATGCCATGGCCCTATGCGCAGCAGGCAGGTATCGTCAAGAAATGGGCCGATAAGTACGGCATCAAGATCAATATTGTTCAGGTGAACGACTATGTCGAATCCGTGAATCAATATAACGCCGGCAAGTTTGACGGTGTTACCGTCACCAACATGGATGCGCTGACCATCCCTGCCGCCGGGGGCAAGGATACCAGCGCGATCATCGTCGGTGACTATTCCAACGGCAACGATGGCGTCCTGCTCAAAGGTGCCAATTCGGTTTCCGCCCTCAAGGGCAAGCAGATCTACCTGGTCGAGCTCTCGGTGTCGCACTACCTGCTCGCCCGTGCCCTGGGATCGGCCGGCCTGTCGCTCAGCGATATAAAGACAGTCAATACGTCAGACGCTGATATCGTGGGCGCCTTTTCCAGCCCCGATGCCCAGGCCGCAGTGGCCTGGAACCCGCAGCTGTCGGTCATGCGCGGGCAGCCTAGCGCCAACGAGGTGTTTTCCTCGGCACAGATTCCGGGCGAAATCCTCGATCTGATGGCGGTGGATACCGCCACGCTCAAGGCCAATCCCGCGCTGGGCAAGGCACTGGCCGGCATCTGGTATGAAACCATGGCGCTGATGAAACGCCAGGACGCCCAGGGCAAGGAAGCGCGCGCCGCCATGGCCAAGTTGGCCGGGACCACGCCCGATGTGTTCGACAAGCAGCTGACCACCACGTTCCTCTATGACCAGCCCGCCGCGGCAGTGGCTGCGGCAGACAGCCCGGCGCTGGTCACCACGATGACGCGGGTGCGCGATTTCAGCTTTTCCAAGGGCCTGTTCAAGGGCGCCAGCTCGGCCGACGCGGTCGGCATGGCCTTTCCCGGCGGCAAGACGCTGGGCGATCCGGCCCATGTCACGCTGCGTTTCGATGACAGCTTCATGAAGCTGGCCGCCGCCGGCAAGCTCTGATCCGGCAACCTCGGCGCGCTGCCGGGGCCTGCCGTCCGTTCTCCAAGGGGTTCACGCCATGCGCTGGGTCAACCGCAAGATGCGCCGCAATGACAGGATGATCGCCGGCGCGGTCCCGATCCTGGCCCTGCTGGTGCTCTATCTCGTCATGGCGGCGCAGCGCCACGCGCTCAATCCCAGTGACAAGATCCTGCCGCTGCCCGATGCCATGGCGCGCGGCCTGTCGGCCCTGCTGTTCCAGGCCGATCCGCTTTCGGGCCACTTCCTGTTCTGGACCGACACGTTCGCCAGCCTTGAGCGGCTGGGCCTCGGCCTGGGCATTGCCACGCTGGGTGCGCTGGTCGCCGGGCTGGTGCTGGGCGTGTTGCCGCCGGTGCGCGCCACGCTGGGGCCACTGGTCACCGCGATTGCGGTGATCCCGCCGATCGCGCTGCTGCCGGTCTTGTTCATCGCGCTGGGCCTGGGGGAAACGGCCAAGGTGGCGCTGATCGTGGTGGGCATTGCCCCGCCGATGATCCGCGACATCACCGATCATATCGCCAGCCTGCCGCGCGAGCAGATCATCAAGGCGCAGACCCTGGGGGCCAGCAGCTGGCAGATCATGATCCGCGTCGCCCTGCCCCAGGCCATGCCGCGCCTGATCCAGGCGGTGCGCCTGGCGCTCGGGCCGGCCTGGGTGTTCCTCATCTCGGCCGAGGCGATCGCCGCTGACACCGGGCTGGGCTATCGCATCTTCCTGGTGCGGCGCTACCTCGCGATGGACGTGATCATCCCCTACGTGGCGTGGATCGCGCTTCTGGCGATTACCCTGGACTTTGCCCTGTCCCTGGCCAGCCGCCGCCTGTTTCCCTGGGCTCATGGAGCAAGCCATTGACCGCGCTCCTTTCCCTTCGCGATATCTGGGTTGAATTCGGGGACAAGATCGTCCTGGAAAAGATCAATCTCGATGTGGCGGCCGGCAGTTTCGTCTCGATCGTCGGGCCATCGGGCGCGGGCAAGAGCAGCCTGCTGCGCCTGGTCTTGGGGCAAGAGGCGCCAAGCCGGGGCACGATCAGCCTGGATGGCGCGGTGCTGCCCCCCGAATGCGGCCCCGATCGCGGCGTGGTGTTCCAACGCTATTCGGTCTTTCCCCATCTCACCGCGCTGCAGAACACGATGTTCGGCCTGGAATGCGCGCAGGCGCCCTTGCTGGCCCGACTGTTTGGTAGCGCCCGCCGCGCCGCGCGGGACGAGGCTGTCGCCATGCTCGAAGCCGTGGGCCTGGGCGATGCACTGCAGCTCTATCCGGCGCAGATGTCGGGCGGGATGCAGCAGCGCCTGGCGATTGCCCAGGCCTTGCTCAAGCGGCCGCGCATCCTCTTGCTGGACGAGCCGTTCGGCGCGCTCGATCCGGGTATCCGGGCCGACATGCACGTGCTGATCCGCCGCCTGTGGCGCGAACACGCGCTGACGGTGATCATGGTGACGCACGACATCCGCGAGGCGTTCTCGCTCGGCACGCGTGTGCTGGCGCTCGACAAGCGCCGCCACGATCCCCACGCCCCGCACCGCTATGGCGCCACCGTGGTCTATGACCTGCCGCTGCGCCCGCGCGAAGACGAAGCGCCGGCCGAAACCGCCGAGCCGGAAGACAAGACGCCACCGCAAAAGGTGGCCGTATGACAAGAGAGGAACTCGCATGAGCAGCGAACCCGCCAGCCTGGCGCGGCTCAGCATGAGCTTGCCGGCCGATCTGTTCCGCAAGCTCGACATGATGGTGGAAGAGCGCCAGTTGCCCTCGCGCTCGCAACTGATTGCCGAGCTGATCCGCCACGCCCTGGCCGACCACGAAGCCCTGACCCGCCCGGACGAGATGCTCGCCGGCACGATCACCATGGTCTATCGCGGTGACCGTGGCCGCGTGCGCCACCAGCTGGCGCAGACCCAGGCCGATTACCTCAAAGAGGTGATTTCCGCCCAGCACGTGTTCCTGGAAGACGACCAGAGCCTGGAAGTCCTGCTGGTGCAGGGCCCGGCCGTGCGGCTGAAAGAACTTTCCGACGCGCTGCGCCGCGTGCGCGGCGTGCAACAGCTCGAACTTGTCACCACCACTGCCCTGCTGCCGCCGATCTATGTTCAGGACGACGGCAAGAGCACCAGCAATGGAGCGGCCGCATGACCGATACGCTCACCCCTTCCCCGGCCCCAACCCCGGCAGCCGCCGGAGGCAACCTCGCCAACCCGCTCGCCGCGCGCGATCATGCACGCAGCATGGGCGGCACGGTGGTGGAAACCATGCCGGTGCTGCCGCCCAAGGCTGATGATCTGCCCGAGGGGGTCGATCCGGCAGACCTGGTGTGGGAAGAAACCATTGCCGCCGGCGGCTATGCCACGCGGGTTCTGGCACGCGGCACGCGGCTGCGCCTGATCGATACGCGCGGCGATGCCTGCGCCGGGCTGCAGGTGTTCAACGCCGCCATGCCGACCGAGCGGCTCAATGTGGCCGATACAGTCAAGGTGCAATGGAACGCCTATCTCGGCGCGGGCAAGCTCCTGCTGTCGGACATGGGCCGCGTGCTGCTCAGCATCGTGGAGGATGATGCCGGCACGCACGATTGCTTTGCCGGCACATCGAACGCGGCCAGCAATGCGGCAAAATACGGCGAAGGCCGCAACAGCGGCGCCTGCCCCAACGGGCGCGACCGGTTCCTGCTCGGCGCGGCCAAGCATGGCCTGACGCGGCGCGACGTGCATCCCTGCATCAATCTGTTCAAGGGCACGCGGATCGAGGAAGACGGCACAATCACGCCGCTGGTCGGCCCGTTCGCGCCCGGCCGGCAGGTGCTGCTGCGCGCCGAAATGGACGTGATCGTGGTCATTGCCAATGTGCCCCACGTGCTTGATCCGCGCGCGGAATACAGCGTCACCCCGCTGCGCGCCACGGCCTGGCGCGGGCCGGCAACGCTGGGCAACGATCCCATCCGCAACGCGACACCCGAAGGCCTGCGCGCCTTCCTCAATGTCGAAGACTATTTCCGCCGCTAAACGCGAAGGACGGATTGCGATGTCAACCGATACCCATCTTGCCGGCCTGTCCGGCACTATCGTTCACGACGAGATCGTGCCCGCCCGCGCCCCCTGGCTCTATCACGTCGCCAAGGGGCAGACGCTGCGCATCGTCGATCTGGAGGGCAACCAGGCGGTCGATTTCCTGCTCTACAGCGCGAGCGACGATGCCGAACGCTATTCCGCGCAGGATACCGTGGCGGCGCAGGGCAACCTGTTCCTGCGCGCCGGCACCACGCTGTTGTCCAACGAAGGGCGCCCGATGATGACCATCGCGGCCAGCGCGGTGGACTATCACGATACGATTGGCGGGGCCTGTTCGTGCGAATCCAATACCTTGCGCTATGGTCATCACACCAAGTGGCAACATGCCTGCGTCGAAAACTTTCTGGAGGCCAACCTGTGGGAAGGGCGCGGCAAGCGGGACATCGTCTCGAACATCAACTTCTTCATGAACGTGCCGGTGGAGGCCGATGGCGCGCTGGGCATCGTCGACGGGATTTCCGCGCCGGGCCTGACGGTGGACCTCAAGGCCGAGATGGACGTGGTGGTCGTCGTGTCCAATTGCCCGCAGATCAACAACCCGTGCAACGCGTTCAATCCCACCCCCGTGCGCATGATCGTGGCGGCATGATGTTCGATACCGTCCTCATCGCCAATCGTGGCGCGATCGCCACCCGGATCATCCGCACCCTACGCCAGATGGGCCTGCGCTCTGTCGCTGTCTATTCCGAGGCGGACGAGGGATCGGCCCATGTCGCCCTGGCGGACGAGGCCGTGTGCATCGGCCCGGCACGCGCCAGCGAAAGCTATCTCAACATTCCCGCGATCATCGCTGCGGCCAAGCAGACCGGCGCCGGCGCGATCCACCCCGGCTATGGCTTCCTGGCCGAAAACGTCGAATTTGCCGATGCCTGCGCGGCAGAAGGCATTGTCTTCATCGGCCCCACGCCTGACAATATCCGCACCTTCGGCCTCAAGCACAGCGCGCGCGAACTGGCCAAGGCCCATGGCGTACCGCTGGCGCCGGGCAGCGACCTGCTGACCAGCGAGGACGAAGCGGTGGAGGCGGCGGCGGCCATCGGCTATCCCATCATGCTCAAGGCCACGGCCGGCGGTGGCGGCATCGGCATGCGCGTGTGCGAGAGCGAGGCCGACGTGCGCGAGGGCTTTGCCACCGTGGCGCGCCTGGGGCAGAGCAATTTTGGTGACGCCGGCGTGTTCCTGGAACGCTATGTGCGCCGCGCCCGCCATGTCGAAGTGCAGATCTTTGGCGATGGCGCGGGGCGCATCGTCGCCCTGGGTGAGCGCGATTGCTCGCTGCAACGCCGCAACCAGAAGGTGGTGGAAGAAGCCCCTGCCCCGCTGCTGCCCGAAAGCGTGCGCGCCGATCTCTATGCCGCCGCCATCCGCCTGGGCGAGGCGGCGCGCTACCGCTCGGCCGGGACGGTAGAATTTCTCTACGATGCCGATCGTAAGGAGTTCTTTTTCCTGGAAATGAACACCCGGCTTCAGGTCGAACACGGCGTGACCGAAGAGGTTATGGGCATCGACCTGGTCGCATGGATGGTGCGCGGCGGCGCGGGTGACTTCACGTTTCTGGACAGCGCACCCACCACGCCGTCGGGCCATTCGGTGCAAGTGCGCCTCTATGCCGAGGATCCCGCGCTGGACTACCGACCAACCTCCGGCACGCTGACGGCGGTGGAATTTCCCGCCGATATCCGCACCGAAACCTGGGTGGTCGCGGGCACCGAAGTGAGCGCATGGTACGATCCCATGCTGGCCAAGCTGATCGTGCATGCCCCCACGCGCGAAGCGGCCGTGGCGGCGATGCAGCAGGCACTGGCCGCCACGCGCATCGACGGCATCGAAACCAACCTGCGCTGGCTGCGCCAGGTGGTGGCGAGCCCCGCGTTTACCAGCGGCGAGGTTTCCACTCGCGTGCTCGACACGATCAGCTTCGTGCCCGCCAGCCTGCGCGTGATCGCCGGTGGCACGGCCACCACGGTGCAGGACTGGCCCGGCCGCCAGCATCTGTGGGCTGTGGGCGTGCCGCCCTCGGGGCCGATGGACGATCAATCGTTCCGCCTGGGCAACCGCTTGCTCGGCAATCCCGAAGGCATGGCTGGCCTCGAAATGACGCACACCGGGCCAACCCTGGCGTTCACCGCGCCCGCGCGCATCTGCCTGACCGGGGCTGATTTCGGCGCGACGCTGGATGGTGTGGCGGTGCCGCTGGGCCAGGTCATTGCCGTGGCGGCGGGGCAGACGCTGGCCACGGGCCGCACGCGCGGCGGCGGCATGCGCGGCTATCTGCTGATCGGCGGTGGCCTCGATATCGCGCCTTACCTGGGCAGCCGCGCCACGTTCGAACTGGGCCAGTTCGGCGGCCATGCCGCGCGGCGCCTGGTGGCGGGCGATGTGCTGCACCTGGGCGGCGAGGAAACCGCTGCGCCGCTGCCGGCGGTGGAACTGCCCGCCATGGGCAGCGAATGGACGCTGCGCGTGCTCTATGGCCCGCACGGCGCGCCCGATTTCTTCACCGATGAAGACATCGCCATGGTGGTGGGCGCCGATTGGCAGGTGCACTACAACTCCAACCGCACCGGTGTGCGGCTGATCGGCCCCAAGCCGCAATGGGCGCGCGCCGATGGTGGAGAAGCCGGGCTGCATCCCTCGAACATTCACGACAATCCCTATGCCATTGGCGCGGTGGATTTCACCGGCGACATGCCGATCATTCTTGGCCCTGATGGCCCGTCGCTGGGCGGCTTCGTCTGCCCCTTCGTGGTGATCGCGGCCGATCGCTGGAAGATCGGGCAACTGGTGCCGGGCGATCGCCTGCGCTTCGTGCCCGTGTCCATCGCCGATGCGCAAGCGGCCGATGCGGCGCAGCGCGCGCTGGTGGCGGACGGCACGCCGCCGGCGCCGCGCCCCGCGCGCGAGATCGAGACGCTCTCGCCCATCCTGGCGGAGATCGCCGGCCACGGCACGCGCCCGCGCACGGTCTATCGCCAGCAGGGTGATCGCAATATCCTGGTCGAATACGGCCCGATCACGCTCGATATCGAGTTGCGCATCCGCGTGCACGCCTTGATGACCGAGCTGGAACGCATGGCGCTGCCCGGCGTGATCGACGTTGTGCCGGGCATCCGCTCGCTGCAGGTCCATTTCGACGGGCAAAGCCTCGATCAGCAAGCCGTGCTCGCCGCGCTGATGGAGGCGGAGGAGCGCCTGGGCGATCTGGAAGATTTCACCATCCCCTCGCGCATCGTCCACTTGCCGTTGAGCTGGCGCGATCCGGCCACGCTCGAAACCATCCAGAAGTACATGGGCGCGGTGCGCGACGATGCGCCGTGGTGCCCCGACAACATCGAGTTCATCCGCCGCGTCAACGGCCTGCCCGATGCCGCCAGGGTGGAGAACCTGATCTTCGAGGCCAACTACCTCGTCATGGGCCTGGGTGACGTGTACCTGGGCGCGCCGGTTGCCACCCCGGTCGATCCGCGCCACCGCCTGGTTACCACGAAGTACAACCCGGCCCGCACCTGGACCCCGCCCAACGTGGTTGGCATCGGCGGGGCCTATATGTGCATCTATGGCATGGAGGGGCCGGGCGGATACCAGCTGTTTGGCCGCACCATCCAGGTGTGGAACACCCACCGCCAGACCGACGCCTTTATCGAGGGCAAGCCCTGGCTGCTGCGCTTCTTCGACCAGATCCGCTTCTATCCAGTAAGCGCCGAGGAACTGGTGGAATGGCGCCGCGACTTTCCCACCGGGCGCCGGTCGATCAAAATCGAGCCATCGGAGTTTCGCCTGGCCGATTATCGCCAGTTCCTGGCCGACAACGCCGCTGAAATCGCCGCGTTCGAAGCCCAGCGCGTGGCCGCTTTCGACGCGGAACGCGCCGAGTGGCAACGCCGTGGCGAGTTCGACCGCGTGACGGACCTGGCCGATGCCGATGCCCCCGTGGCCGGCACGGTGGATGTGCCCGATGGCGCCGACCTGGTGGAAGCGCCCTTTGGCGGCAGCGTGTGGAAGCTGCTCGTCGCCGAAGGAGACGAGGTCAAGGCTGGCGATACCATCGCCGTGCTGGAGGCGATGAAGATGGAATGCGCGGTGGAAAGCCCCGGCAGCGGCGTGGTCGCCGCGCTCTACATGCAGGAAAAGCAGGCCCTGCAACCCGGCGCGCCGATGCTCGCCCTACGCCGGCACGCGGCATGAGCGGGCCGGCACCGCGCCTATCGGCAGCCGCCCTCGCCCAGGCGGTTGGCGGCGGGCAAACCACAGCGCTCGCTGCGATGGAGCTGGCACTGGCGCGCATCGCGGCCTATGATGCCGTGCAGCCACAGATCTGGATCAGCCGCCCGGCCGATGCAGCCCTGCTGGACGCTGCCCGCGCCGTCGATGCGCGCGTGGTGGCGGGCGAACACCTGCCGCTGGCCGGCGTGCCCTTTGCGGTGAAAGACAATATCGACGTGGCGGGGCTCGATACCACCGCCGCCTGCGCCGCCTTTGTCTATAGCCCATCAGGATCGGCGACAGTCGTGGCCCGGCTTGAGGCGGCCGGCGCGATTTGCGTGGGCAAGACCAACCTCGATCAGTTTGCCACCGGCCTGGTCGGCACGCGCAGCCCCTATGGCATTCCGCGCAATGCCAGCAACCTCGCCTATGTCTCGGGCGGGTCCAGTTCTGGCTCGTCGATCGCGGTGGCCGCTGGACTGGTGCCGTTCGCGCTCGGTACCGATACCGCCGGATCGGGCCGCGTGCCCGCCGCGTTCAACCATTTGATCGGCATGAAGCCCAGCAAGGGGCGCTGGTCCACCTCTGGCCTGGTGCCAGCCTGCCGCTCGCTCGATTGCATCTCGGTGTTCACCGGCGATACCGCCGATGCGCGGCTGATCGATCATGTCGTCGCCGGCTATGACGCCGCCGATCCATGGTCTAAATCGCTGGCCGACAAGCCGATCGCCGGCCGCGTGATCGGCGTGCCCAGGCGCGCTCAGCGCCAGTGGTTTGGTGACGCGGAATCCGAATATTTCTATGACCGCGCGCTGGCCCAGCTCGCCGAAATCGGCACCTTGATGGAAATCGACTATGCCCCGCTGCAAGAAGCAGCGCTGCTGCTCTATGGCGGGCCGTGGGTGGCAGAGCGCACCGCCGCGCTGGCGCCGCTGCTCGCCAGCAACCCCGGCGCGATCGATCCCACCGTGCGCTCCGTGGTCGAACCCGGCCTGGAAAAAAGCGCGGTCGAGCTGTTCAACGGCATCTATCGTCTGGCCGAATTGAAGCGCCATGCCGACCAGCTGTGGGACGAGATCGACGCACTGGCGTTCCCCACCACCGGCACGGCCTATCGCGTCGCCGAATTGCAGGCCGCGCCCATCGCGCTCAACAGCAACCTTGGCGCCTATACCAACTTCGTCAATCTGCTCGACATGGCGGCGCTCGCCGTGCCGGCCGGGGTGCGCCACAACGCCACCGGCTTTGGCATCACGCTGATCGGCCCGGCCGACAGCGACCGCGCCTTGCTCGATTTGGCCGATGCCTATCTTTCGGTGGCGCAGCTGCCACCCCCACCCCCGCTCGATCTGGAGGGCAAGATGCAGACCGTGAAACTCGCCGTGGTTGGCGCCCATTTGAAGGACATGCCGCTGCACTGGCAGCTGACCAGCCGCAACGCCACTTTCGTGGAAGCGACCACCACCGCGCCCAGCTATCGCCTCTATGCCATGGCCGACAGCGTGCCGCCCAAGCCGGCGCTGATCCATGCCGGAGACGAAGGCGCGGCGATTGCGGTGGAAGTCTACGAACTGGGCGTGGCCGAGTTCGGCAGCTTCACCGTCGAAGTGCCCGCGCCGCTGGCGATCGGCACGGTCACCCTGGCCGATGGCAGCAGCGTCAAAGGCTTCGTTGCCGAACCACGCGCGATTGTGGGCGCGCAGGACATTACCGACCTGGGTGGTTGGCGCGCGTTCATCGCGCAGAAGGCCTGACCACCATCATATTTCGTCACCCCGGACTTGATCCGGGGTCCCGCTTCCTTTGAGCGGCGGGAAAGGAAGCAAGCTGGACCCCGGATCAAGTCCGGGGTGACGAAGAGGAGGAAAGCCGATGAAGCGCTTTGTTGCCGCCACGCTCTTGGCGCTCGCCCCATTTGCGGCCCCAATTGCCGCCCACGCCGCTCCCAAGCCCAAGGTTATCGCCGTGCCCGGCTTTGCCGATTTTCTTGCGGTTGACGGCGACACCGTCTGGGCCACCAATCGCGGCCGGGTGGAGCAATGGTCACTCACCGGCATGAAAGCGACAGTGCCGCTGGCCCATCCGTGCGGCGGGATGGCTGTTGCCGATGGCGCACTGTGGGTGGCCAATTGCGCCGATCGCACCGTCAACCGCATCGACACCGCCACCGGCAAGCTTGTCGCCACGATTGCCAGCGGCATCGCCAACGACAAGGAAGGCGAACTCAATGTCGTGGCGGGCGCGGGCTCGATCTGGGTGGCGAGCGATGCCAAGGGCGTGGTCTCGCGCATCGATCCGGCGACCAACACGGTGGTTGCAACCGTCACGGTCGATCCCGGCAGCTGGTACATGGCCGCTGGCGAAGGCGCGATCTGGGTGGTCAGCGCCGCACAGCAAAGCCTGCAGCGCATCGATCCGGCCACCAACACCGTCACCGCGCGCACCCCGCTGGGCAAGGCGCCGGGTTTCCTGGCGGCCGGCGAAGGCAGCGTCTGGGTGCAGGAACAGGGCGATGGCACCCTGGCGCGTATCGACCCGAAGACCGGCGCGCTGCTCGGCCGGGTAAAGGTGGGCGAAAATCTCAAGTGGGGGGATATCGATACCGGCGCCGGCAAGGTGTGGCTGCGCACCACCGATGATCAGGTCTTTGCCGTGATCGACGCGCAAACCATGGCGATCGACGCCCGCGTGGGCAAGCCTGCCGGCAGCGGTGGCCTGCGGTTCAGCCCAGCCGGCATCTGGACCTCGGCGCATGATGCCCACACGCTAACATGGTGGCCAGAGCCGGGTAGTTATGGGAAGTAGGCGCTAGGGTTCCACCACCCCCCGCCCCCCTCCTCTGAAGAGGAGGGGGAGTTAACATCCTGTTTTTAAGCCCCATCCTCTTTAGAGGAGGGGGTAGGGGGGTGGTGGAAGCCACACACCAACATCACCCATCACTCCGTCACCCACCCCCCAGCCGTCGCCACATAAAGCCGCGCGACATTGAGGAACTGCTGCGCGCGCGCCTGCACCAGCGCGGTGCTGGCGCGCTGCCAGGTGCGCTGGCTGTCGATCACCTGCAACACGCCGCTGTTGCCCACGTCAAAGCTCTTGCGCGACAGCGTGCGCGCACGGTCTGCCACGTTCAGCGCGTCCTGCTGCATCGCCACGCCTTGCGCATCGTTGTCGAGCGCGTGGAGCAGTTCGGCCACTTGGGCAAAGGCGGTGAGGACGGTCTGGCGATAGGTGTGGTCGGCCGCCCGCGCCCGCGCCACGGCCGCCTCGCGCTGCGCCTTGAGCGTGCCGCCGTGAAAGATCGGCGCAGTCAGCCCGGCAAAGAGATCATAGCCGCGAAAAGCATTGGCAGTAAGATCGCCCAGCCCCGGCGCCCCTTGTTCCAGCGTCGCGCCCAGGGTGATGTTGGGATAGAGCCGCGCCGTGGCCACCCCAATCTCGGCCGTCGCGGCATGCAACTGCGCCTCGGCCGCGAGGATATCGGGCCGCTTGTGCACCAGCGCCGATGGCAGCGAGACCGGCACTTGCGCGGGCAGGGCAAACTGCTCCAGCGTGAAATCGGTGGCGCCCAGCGCATCGGGTGTGATGCCCAGCAAAGTTGCCAGCATTGCCCGCGCTTGGGCCAGTTGCTGCTGCAAGGCAGGCAAGGCAGGCCGGTCTGCGGCAAGCTGCGCCTGCGCGCTCAGGACTTCTACCGCCGTGCCCTCGCCGCCCTGCTGCCGCTTTTGCATCAGGTCGAGATTGCGCGCGTCATCGCTGAGCAGCGCCTGCTGCGCGGCCATCTGGCTGCGGATCGCGGCAATCGTCAGCACCTGGTTCACCACCTGGCCGGCCAGCGCCAGATGCGCGGCCTCGGTCTGGCGCTGCTGCGCCAGGGCCAGCGAGCCGCTTTGTTCGGCCTGGCGCTTGAGGCCGCCGAACAGATCGAGATCATAGCTGATCCCGCCGCCCACCGAATAGAGATGGAAATCGGGATTGCCATCCAGCCCCAGCGCGGGCGACGCGCCAAAACCGAAGGCCGCCAGGTTCACCTGCTGCTGTTCCGCGCGGGCATTGGCATCGATTTGCGGCGCGCGGCGGCCCAGCACGGCGCGCCATTGCGCCTGCGCCGCCGCCAATGTGGCATCGCTGGCGGCAAGGCTCTCGTTATGGGCCAGCGCCTGATCGACCAGTTGGTCGAGCGCATCCGAACCAAACGCGCGCCACCATTGCGCCTGCGGCCCTTCGCCCAGGCTGGCCTGCGGCGCGGCGCCCGCAGCAGGCGCGACATCGTCGGCCGCGCGGTAGGTCGGGGCCACAGGGGCGGCCGGGCGATGGAAATCGGGGCCGACCGTGCATCCGGCAACCAGTGCAGCCGGGAAGAAAGCCAACGGAACAAGGCATCGTCTGGCGCGCATCGGTCAATCCATGTGCAGATGAAGATCGTCACCATCCCGGCTGCGGCGTGGCCCACGCAGGAACAGCAGCAGCGGAATGGCCAGCAGCGTGACCAGGAACAGTGCCCAGAACGCATCGATATAGCCGACCATGGCCGCCTGGTTGGTGATTGCCGCGTTGATCCGCGCCACCTGGTCTGCGGCATGGAAATCCAGCCCCGGCGCTGTCCAGGCCAGCACGGGATTGTCGGGCCGCACGCCTTCGATCAGGCGGGCATGCACCGTGGCGGTGTTGCGCACGGTCATCGCCTGCAGCACCGAAATGCCGATGGCCGAGCCGATGTTGCGGATCAGCGTGAACATCGCCGCGCCTTCGTTGCGGAACCGGGGATCGAGCGTGGCAAACGTGATGGTGGACAGCGGCACAAAGATCATGCCGGTCCCCAGACCCTGGATGAAGCCCGACCAGATCATCAGGCTTTCATCCATGCCCAGCGAAAACGCGCTCATCCGATACATCGACCAGGCGCTCAGGATAAACCCGATCAGGATCAGCAGCCGCGCATCGACACGCTTGATCAGCCGGCCGGCCAGCATCATCGCGATCAGCGAACCCACCCCGCGCGGCGCGGTGACGAGGCCGGTCAGCACCACCGGATAGTGCATCAGCCCTTCCAGCATGGGCGGCAGCAGGGCGAGCACCGAAAAGATCAGCACGCCCAGGAAAAAACCGAAGATCGAACCCAGCGTGAAATTGCGGTTGGCAAACAAGGCCAGATCGATGAACGGGCGCCGCGCTGTCAGGATGTGCACCACGAACAGATAGGCAAAGAGCAGCGCGAGCATGGCCTCGACCACGATCTCGGTGGCGCTGAACCAGTCCTTGGTCTGTCCGCGATCGAGCATCAGTTGCAGCGAACCTACCGCCAAGCCCAGCATGGCAAAGCCGAACAGGTCGAGCCGGGTCTGCGTACGTTGCGGGCTTTCCTTGAGGAACAGCGACAAGCCGGCAAAGGCCAGCGCGCCGATCGGCAGGTTGATGAAAAACACCCATCGCCACGTCAGGTTATCGGTCAGCCAGCCACCCAGCGCCGGGCCCACGATCGGCCCCAGCACCGCGCCCATCGACCACACCGACATAGCCGGGCCATGGCGCTCGGGCGGGTTGATATCGAGCAGGATGGCCTGGCTCATCGGCACCAGCGCCGCGCCGAACACGCCCTGCAACAGGCGGAATCCCACGATTTCGGTAAGATTGGTGGCCATGCCACACAGGCCCGAGGCGATGGTGAACCCCACGATCGACCACAGCATCAGCCGCCGTCGGCCAAACCGTCCGGCCAGCCACCCGGTCAGCGGCGTGCAGATCGCGGCGGCGACGATGTACGAGGTCAGGACCCAGGTGATCTCGTCGGCCGAGGCCGAAACGCTGCCCTGGATATGCGGCAGGGCGACGTTGGCGATCGTGCTGTCGAGCGAGTTCATCACCGTGGCGGCCATGACCGAGGCGGTGACCATGCGCCGCACCCCGGCCGGCGGATAGCCCGCGGTCATCGCCGTGGTCATGGGCGCGCGGCCTGCCCGCTGGCGGCACCCCTGGTATCGACCGTCACTTCCGCGCTCAAACCGGCATGGAGCGGCACCCCGGCAGGCGGGTTCTCGATCTCGAACTCCACCGGCAGGCGCTGCACCACTTTTACCCAGTTGCCCGTGGCGTTTTCGGCCGGCAGCAGGGCAAAACTGTTGCCCGTGCCGGGGCTGAAACTGGCCAGGCGGGCGCGCAGGTGGAGCGAGGGAAAAGCATCGAGCCGCACCGTGGCGGGTTGTCCGATGCGCATCTGATCAAGCTGGTTTTCCTTGAAATTCGCCTCGATCCACAGATGCGTGCCGGCCAGGGTAAACACCGGCTTGGCCGTCGTGACATAGCTGCCCACCTGCAATTGCGGCACCTTGGTCACCACGCCATCCTGCGCGGCGCGCACCACCGTATAAGACAGGTTGAGCCGCGCTTGATCGAGGGCCGCCTGCGCGCGGCGGACGGCAGGTTGGTCGGCGATCGGCGCATCGACCTTGCCCGAAAGCGCGGCCGCCAGGCTGGCATTGTGCTGTTGCGCGGCGGCCACGGCGGCGCGCGCGGTGCGCTCGGCCAGCACGGCCTGATCGGCCTGGTTCTGCGAGGAAATGCTCTGCGCCAGCAAGGCCTTCTGCCGCGCCGCCTCGCGCATGGCATAGTCCAGCTGGGCGCGCGCCGTCGTCAGTTCCGATTGGCCTTGGGCATAAGTGGCGCGCTGCGCCTCTACCTGGGTGCGGGCATTGGCCAGGTCTGCCTCGGCCGCCGCCACGGCCACCTGGAACGGCGCGGGATCGATGCGGAACAGCACGTCGCCTTTCTTGACGCGGCTGTTTTCGTGCACCTCCACCGCGATCACCGGCCCGCTGACATTGGCGCTGACGGCGACAAGGCCGGCCTGGATATAGGCGTTGTCGGTGGTTTCGTGCCCCTGGCTGCCCAGATAGAGCCAGGTTCCCACCGCCGCTGCGATTACCACCCCGCCGATCAACAGGGGCAGGCGCCACCGCTGCCGCCGTGCCGGCGGTGCCGGATCTGCCACCACGTTGGCGTTCGGGCCACTGCCCGCCACATCATCTCGTGCCATTCTTTTGCCCACATCGCGCCCCGGCGCGCAAAGACGCCGTTTCGGGGCTCTCGTATCGCTGCATGCCCATAAGTCGAATGATTATTTGGCGATTTAGATATAAACAGTGTGCATGATGGCTCTGGATCTCAACCTGCTGCGCGTGTTCGATGCGCTGATGGAAACCCGCAGCGTCACCCGCGCGGCGCGCCAACTCGGGCTGACCCAGCCCGCGGTCAGCCATGCCCTGGCGCGCCTGCGCCGCGTGATGGACGATCCGCTGTTCCTGCGTCAGCAAAGCGGCTTGCAACCCACTGCGCGCGCAGAGGAAATCGCCGGCGGCGTGCGGCGCGGCCTGGCGCAGTTCCAGGCCGCCCTGGCCCCCACTGCGTTCGAACCGGCGCGCGCCGACCGCACGTTCACCTTGGCGGCCAGCCCCTATTTCTGCCACCTGATGGTGCCGGCCCTGGTGGCGCATGTGCGGCAGGTAGCGCCCGGCGTCAGCCTGCGGGTCGTCCCTTCCGGAGAGGCGGTGGTCACCCTGCTGGACCATGGCACGGCCGATCTGGCCCTGGGCGCGGCGATGAGCCTGCCCGAACGGATCGTGGTCGAACCGTTTTACGAAGAACAGATGGTGTGGATCGCCGCGCCGGATAATCCCGTGGTGGCCCAGCGCCTGCCGCTGGCCGCAATCGATCCGGCGGCGCGGATCACCATTACGCCCGGCGGCCCGGCGCCGCTGCCGGGCTTTCCCGCCGGGATCGGCGCCACGGCGCAGGCGGATCTGGGCGATTGGCGCACCACCCCCACCGTACCCAGCCGCATCACCGTCTATGAATCGCAGACCGCCGTGGCCCTGGTGGCACGCACCGATCTGGTCGCCCGCGTTTCCGCGCGCATCGCCGCGCCGGCGGTGGCGCGCGGCGATGTCGTCGTGCTCGATGGGGTGGATGAGGAAGTGCGCATTCCCATCGCGCTGATCTGGCACGCCCGCCAGCGCGCAGACCAGGGCCTCGCCTGGCTGCGCGCGACGATCCGCGCCTTATAGCTTAGACCAGGCGCTCCACGATGGTGACGTTTGCCACCCCGCCCCCTTCGCACATGGTCTGAAGGCCATAGCGGCCACCCGTGGCCGACAGGGCGTGCAGCAGCGTGGTCATCAGCTTGGTGCCCGACGCCCCCAGCGGATGGCCCAGGGCAATCGCGCCGCCGCGCACGTTGAGGCGCGCCGGATCGGCCCCGAGCGCGGCCAGCCAGGCCATCGGGATGGAGGCAAACGCCTCGTTCACCTCGAACAGGTCGATATCGCCCAGCGCCATGCCGGCGCGTTGCAGGGCGCGGCGCGTGGCCGGGATCGGTTCTTCCAGCATGATCACCGGATCGCCGGCGGTCACCGTCAGGTTGACGATCCGCGCGATAGGCGAAAGGTTGTAGCGCTTGAGCGCCGCCTCGCTTGCCACCAGCACGCCCGATGCGCCATCGGTCATCTGGCTGGCATTGCCCGCCGTGAGCGAGCCGCCTTCGGTCAAGGGCTTGAGGCCGGCCAGCGCATCCAGCGAGGCATCGGCGCGGACGCCTTCATCGCGTGCAAACGGACCCTCTGCCGTCATCACCGGCACGATTTCAGCGTCGAAATGCCCTGCCGCGATCGCTGCAGCGGCCTTCTCGTGGCTGGCCAGGGCATAGGCGTCCATCGCCTCGCGGCTGAAGCCATACTTGTCGGCAATCGCCTGGGCGCCATGGAACTGGTTGAAGGCCGGCACGCCAAAGCGGGTCTGCACCGATTCCGGCCAGGGGCCCTGGCCCAGCCCCGCCGCTGTGTGCAGCGCCACGTTCGACCCCATCGGCACGCGCGTCATGCTTTCCACGCCGGCGGCGATGACCACGTCCTGGGTTCCGCTCATCACCGCCTGCGCGGCAAAGTGCAGTGCCTGTTGCGACGATCCGCACTGGCGATCGATCGTCACGCCCGGCACCGATTGCGGCAGGTTGGATGCCAGCACCACGTTGCGGCCCAGGGCCGAACCCTGCTCGCCCGCCTGGGTAACGCAGCCCAGGATCACGTCATCCACGCCGGCCGGGTCCATCCCCGCGCGCGCGATCAGGGCATTGAGCACCACGGCGCCAAGATCAGCCGGATGCACGCCAGACAGCGCGCCCTTGCGCCGGCCGCCGGCAGTGCGCGCGGCGGCCACGATATAGGCTTCAGGCATAAGTCATCTGTCCTTGTTGCTCGGGAAAAGGCACGCCGCCACTCAGCGCGGCGCCATGCGGATGCCGCCATCGAGGCGCACATCCTCACCATTGAAATAGCTGTTTTCGATCAGCCCGATCGCCGCCGCGGCGTATTCGGCCGGCATGCCAAAGCGCTTGGGAAACGGCACCGATGCCGCCAGCGTTTCCTTCACCGCGTCGGGCGCGGCATTCATCAGCGGGGTATCGAAAATGCCCGGCAGGATAGTGTTGATCCGCACGCCATCGCCCATAAGATCGCGTGCAATGGGTAGGGTCATGCCGACGATGCCACCCTTGGAAGCCGAATAGGCGGCCTGGCCCACCTGGCCATCCTCGGCCGCGACCGAGGCGGTCATCACGATTGCGCCGCGCTCGCCATCCTCGCCAGGTTCCAGCGTAAGCATGCCGGCTGCCGCCTTGGCAACGCAGCGGAACGTGCCGACCAGGTTTACCTGAATAACCGAATTGAACGCATCGAGCGGGAAATGCCCGATCGTGCAATCCTTGCGCGATCGTGCGGCGGTCTTGGCGGGAAAGCCGATGCCGGCGCAGCACACCAGCACGTTTTCCTGGCCATGGGCGGCGCGTGCGGCGGCAAACCCGGCATCGACCGATGCTTCGTTGGTCACGTCAACCTGCGCGAAATGGCCGTCGATTTCCGCCGCCAGGCTGCTGCCCAGGGTTGCATTGAGATCGAACAGCGTCACCTTGGCGCCGCGTGCTGCCAAGGCGCGCGCAGTCGCGGCGCCCAGGCCCGATGCGCCGCCGGTGACCACGGCAACAGTGGATGGTCCAATTTTCATCTGATCGGCTTCCTCTCGATTAGGCGTAAGCGGTAATGCGCTCGATGATGATCGCCGGGGCCATGCCGCCGGCCGCGCACATCGTGGCGAGGCCCAGGCGCTGGCCGGTGCGCTCCAGCTCGTCCAGCAACGTGCCCACCAGGATAGCGCCGGTCGCGCCGATTGGGTGGCCCAGCGCGATCGCCCCGCCGTTGACGTTGACCTTGTCGCGATCGAGCCCCAGGTCGCGGATGACCTTTTCCGGCACCACGGCAAACGCCTCGTTGATTTCCCACAGATCGATGTCTGCAATGGTGAGCCCGGCACGGGCCAGGGCCTTGCGGGCGGCGGGCACCGGCGCGTTGAGCATCAGCGTGGGATCATCGCCCGCGTTCACCGCCGCCGCCACCCGGGCGCGGGGCACCAGGCCATGGCGCTCGCCAAATGCGCGGGAGCCGACCAGTACGGCTGCGGCGCCATCGACCACGCCCGAACTGCTACCGGCGTGATGCACCGGCACGATCTCAAGATCGGGATAGCGCCGCGCGATCTGCCGGCGAAAGGTATCGCCGGCCGCATTGTAGGGCATGTCCATCAAGTCGGCGAAGGCAGGCTTGAGCTGTGCCAGGCTTTCGGCCGTGGTCTGCGGGCGGGGAAACTCCTCGTGGTCGAGCACCACCGCCCCGGCGTCGTCGAGCACAGGCACGACCGAGCGGGCAAAGCGCTTTTCGGCGATGGCAATCGCCGCGCGACGCTGGCTTTCAGCGGCAAAGGCATCGAGCGCCTCGCGCGTGATCCCCTCCATGCTGGCGACCGCATCGGCACACACGCCCTGGTGTGATTGCGGATGCCGCTGGTCGAGCCGGTCATTACCCGCCCCCATCATCGTCGGGCCAAGCCCGGCCGCCACTTCGGCCCTTTCGCGATCGGCGGTGAAGCTCATCATTTCGGTGCCGCCGGCGATCACCGCGTCTTCCAGACCGGCCATCACCTGCCCGGCGGCGAGCGCTATGGCGGTGATCCCCCCACCGCAGAACCGATCGAGCGTCATGCCCGAGGTCTGCACGTCCATCCCGGCGTCGAGCAGGGCCATGCGGGCAAGGTCGCCGCCCTGCTTGCCGCGCTGCGAGGAGGTGGACCAGATCACATCGTCGATCACGGCGCCCGCGAGACCGTTGCGGGCGACGAGAGCCTCAAGCACTGTTGCCGCGAGGTGCTGTGGGTGAAGATGGGCGAGTGCGCCCTTGCCCGACTTGCCGATGCCGCGCGGCGTCCGCACCGCGTCAAAGATATACGCATTGCCCATGGCGAGTCGGCCTCCTCTGGCTGCATCGATCTTTATTAATCGATTGATTGGTTTTGTAGAGCGCCTTTTACGCAAACCGCGTCGCTTGTAAACCGCCTTGACGCGCGCATTCGCTCCCGACGCGCGCAGTCGAGGAAAAAAGATCAATTTCTCAGCGGTTCAGTCCTTGCCCGGGCGCAATCCGCGCAGGAACAGGTCGCGCAGCAGCGTGGCGTAGGCCTGCTTGATTCCCACGTCGACCTTGGCCACACCCAGCGTGGTGGGCACCGAATAGGCGGCGAAGAAGATATGATCGGCCGCGCCGACCAGCGCGTAATAGAGCAAGGCCGGATCGACATCGACCATTGTGCCTTCGCGCACGCCCTGGGCCACGATCTGGCGATAGGCGGCCATCATCGGCGTGATGAACATGTCCGACACGCGCGCGCTGGCTTCCGGTCCGCCGGCTTCGACCATGTAATGCACCAGCCGGTTGAGATAGGGCGAACGGTAATAGGCGTTAACGATCCCCTCGACGTGGATCGTCATCTTGCGCTCGGCCGAGACATCCATCGCCACCAGCGCGTCGAGGCCGCTCATTTCCCGTTCGGCCTCGCGCTCCAGCAAGGCCATCAGCAGTCCCTGCTTGTCACCGAAATAATACTTGATCATCGCGGAGTTGACGCCGGATCGCCGCGAGATTTCGCTCAGCGATGCTTCGATCTGGGTGGCTTCGGACAGGATTTCTGCCGTGGCATTGAGCAGCGCGGTGCGTGCCGTCTCGCGCCGGGCGGCACGCAGGGTTCCTTCGCGGGCGATTTCGGATGCCGTCGTCATCCCAGCAGTCATAAACCGATCAATTAACATCGCAAGGGGGGATGCAGACGGGCGCGGCGGAGAATTCTCCGAAGCAGGCGTATTGACACCGCCGCGCGACCGCCGATAGAAGTTAGCCAATCGATCGATTAACTTTGACGAATGGGCGCGCCGGACTTCCTGCCGATCAGACGCCCGCCATACCGAGAGAGGATACCCCATGAGGCTTCAGGTGGTTACCGCGCGACTCGCATTCCTGCTAGGATGTGCATGGTCCCCCGCTTTGGTTCACGCGCAAGCTATGCCTGAGGCGTCGGCCGAAGCCACGCCCGCAGCCGCGCCCGACGACATTATCGTCACCGCGCAGCGGCGCTCGCAGTCGATCCAGACCGTGCCGATCGCGATCACCGCGCTCAGCGGCGACCAGTTGGGCAACAAGGGCGTGACCAATGCCAATCAGCTTGGCCAGATCGTGCCCAACCTGCAGATCAACAGCGCCATGGGCGATACCCAGCCCAACTTTGCGCTGCGCGGGGTCAGCGTGGCCAACGAATATAACCCGAACCAGGTCTCGCCGATTGGCGTCTACATCGACGACGTCAACATGGTGAACCGCGTGGGCCAGGGCGGCGGGCTCTATGATCTTCAGCGCGTGGAAGTGCTGCGCGGGCCACAGGGCACCCTGTTTGGCCGCAATACCACAGGTGGTGCGATCAACTTCATCACCAACACCCCGACGCTGTCGGGCAATCGCGGCTATGCCGAAGCCGGATATGGCAATTTCAACACGTTCAAGGCGCAAGGCGCGCTCGAAACCACGATGGTGGAAGACGAACTCGGCTTCCGCGTGGCCGCCACTTATGAAAAAGGCGACGGCAAGTTCCGCAATATCTATCCCGGCCAGCTCGACGCCGGCTCGGTCGATAGCCTCCAGGTGCGCGGCACGCTGCATATCCGCCCTGGCGCAGGCCCGCTGGATATCGTGATCAAGGCCTATGCCAGCCGCGCCAACGGCACGCAGCAGCCGATCAAGGGTCTTGCCGCCACCGCCGCGCCCGGTTTCTTTGAAATCAACGAAAATCGCATCGGTCAAAACCGCACGCGGCAATACGGGACCTCGGCCAAGATTTCCTACGAACTGTCGCCGCGCCTCTCGTTCACGTCGATCACCGCCATCGGCAATGGCCTGCTCGACGCCGCATTCGATGCCGACGGTTCGCCACTCGATATCCTCGATCTTCAACAGAAGGCCAAGTTCGACCAGTTCAGCGAGGAAGCCCGCTTCAATTACGAAGGCAAGGCGGTCAAGGCCGTGGCCGGCGTGTTCTATGGCTGGGACAAGACCGTCTCTGACAACGGCTTCGATATCGGCAGCGCCATCGCGCCCGGCGTGGACGGTGGGTTCTTCCAGCATTTCCGCCAGGTGCGGCGTACTTATGCGGTGTTCGGGCAGACCGACGTGAACCTGACGCCCAAGCTCGTGGCCACGGTCGGCCTGCGCTACAGCGCCGATCGCTCGGCCTATGACGATGGCTATGCCTATCTCTTCATGGGCGCTTTCGGCGGCACGCGCACGCCGCTGTTCACCACGGTGCCCTGCACCACGGGTGTCGGCACCTGCCCTTATGACGCCAACGCGCGCTATGCCATCAAGGGGCGCAACAATGCGCTCACCGGCCGCGCCGCGCTGACCTATACGTTCGACAGCGGTACGCTGCTCTATGCCAGCTATAACCGCGGCTATCGTTCCGGCGCGTTCAACGGCGGTGGCTACACCAATTCGGCCGGGATTACCTATATCAAGCCGGAATACGTCAACGCCTATGAAATCGGCGCCAAGGGGCGTTTCCTCGATCGCCGGCTGTCCCTCGCCCTCGCCGCCTTCTATTACGATTACCAGAACCAGCAGTTGCAGGATACGCGGCCCGGTCCGGTCTCGTTCCTGCTCAACGCGCCCAAGTCGGAAAGCTATGGCTTCGAAGGCGAGGCGACCTATCGCGCCTCTTCGCGCTTCTCGGTCAATGCGTCGGTCGGCTATCTCCACGCCACCTACAAGGAACTCACGCTTTCCGGCACGAACCTTGCCGGCAACGACCTGCCTTTCGCGCCGCGCTGGACGGCGCAGGGCGGGTTTGACTGGGCACCGCTCGACATTGCCGGCGGGCCGCTGACCTTCTCTCCCAACCTCAACTACGTCAGCCGCCAGTTCTTCTCGCCGTTCAACGCCGTCAACGCCGCTGGCGGTGCCCAGGTCAATTCCGAATTGCAGCAGGGTGCCTACGTCAAGGTCAACGGCGCGATCACCTGGACGCGCGGCAATGTCACGCTGCGGGCCTGGGTGCAGAACCTGTTGCAGGAAAAAACCCTGGCTTACGGCCTCGATCTGCGCGGCGCCGGCTTCCCGTTCAACTATCTCGTCCCGGCCCAGCCCCGTACCTATGGCGGGTCGGTTCGTTTCACGTTCTGATCCCGGCACCAGGAGCCTTCATGATCCCTATCGAGACCCGGCCCGCCGCCAGCGACGAACTCGCGCTGTTCCGTGATGCCGTGCGCAAGTTCTTCGTCGCCCACTTGCTCCCCAACCTTGACCGTTGGGAGGAGCAGGGCATTGTCGACCGCGCCTTCTGGCACGCCGCCGGGGAAGCGAGCCTGCTCTGCCCCACCGCGCCCGAGGTCCATGGCGGGCTGGGTCTCGATTACCGCTACAACGCCGTCATCGGCGAGGAACTGGCCTATACGGGCAGTTCGGCGGGCCTGGTCCTGCAATCAGACATCGTGCTGGACTACATCGTCCACTATGCGTCCGAGGAGCTCAAGGCACGCTGGCTGCCGCGCATGATCACCGGAGAAGCGATCGTCGCCATCGCCATGACCGAGCCGGGCACGGGCAGCGATCTTCAGGGCATCCGCACCACGGCGGTGCGGGATGGCGACGCCTATGTGATCAACGGCAACAAGACCTACATCACCAACGGTCAGCTCGCCGATCTGGTGATCGTGGTGGCCAAGACCGATCCGGCGGCCGGGGGCAAAGGCATTTCCCTGATCCTGGTGGAAGCCGATCGGCCCGGTTTTGCCCGTGGTCGCAATCTCGACAAGATCGGCCAGCACTCGGCCGATACCTCGGAACTGTTCTTCAGCGATGTGCGTGTGCCGGTCGACAACCGGCTGGGCGAGGAAGGCGCCGGCTTTGCCTATCTCATGGCACAATTGCCGCAGGAACGCCTGTCGATCGCCATCAGCGCGCAGGCCCTGGCGCAGCGCGCGTTTGACGAGGCCGTGGCGTTCACCAAGGATCGCAAGGCTTTCGGCAAGACGGTGTTCGATTTCCAGAACACCCGGTTTCAGTTGGCCGCGCTCCAGGCAGAACTGCAAGTGGGCTGGAGCCATATCGACTGGGCGCTGGAACGCCACGTGGCGGGGAAGCTGACCACTGCCGAGGCTTCTGCGGCCAAGCTCTATCACACCGAGTTGCTCGGACGCGTGGCGGACGCGGCGCTGCAATTGCATGGCGGCGCGGGCTACATGAACGAGTATCCGATCGCCCGGATCTGGCGCGATGCGCGCGTGATGCGGATCTATGGCGGCACGTCGGAAATCATGAAGGAAGTGATTGCCCGCAGTCTCTGACGGCTGTTCGGCAATCCGGGAAAAAGGCGCCGCCCGATCGTTGGATCGGGCGACGCCTTCTTGCGTTCAGAGGAAAGTTTCGCCTGCCGCTGCCTTGGTGCGCAGCAGGTTGGACACCGTGATCGGCGCACCTTGGGCAATCTGCTCGTCCAGCGCGGCCACGATCCGCACCAGGCCGCAGTGGTCGCCCCAGAGCATCGGCCCACCGGTATAGACCGGCCAGGCATAGCCCGCCACAAGCGCCATATCGATGTCTGACGCACGCAGCGCGATGCCTTCTTCCAGCAGCTTGGCCCCTTCGTTGACCACCGGGAAGAGCAGGTGCTCGATGATATCCTGCGCCGACAGCGTGGGGGCAGGCTGGCCCGAGCGTGCGGCAAAATCGCGGATCGTGGCTTCGGCGAAAGCCGAGGGCGTGCCGCGCCGCTGCGCGTCATAGTCGTAATAGCCGCTGCCCGATTTCTGGCCCAGGCGCCCGGCTTCGCACAGCACTTCCTGCACCGTGCGCCCGGCGGTGTTTTCCTTATCCCAGCCAATCACATCCAGGCCAACAAGGTCCATCATCTGGAACGGCCCCATCGGAAAGCCATAGCCGACCATGGCCGCGTCCACGTCCCACGGCATCACGCCCTGCTCCAGCAGGCGATCGGCCGCTTCGCTGCGCCGCGCCATCGCCCGGTTGGCAATGAAGCCATCACACACGCCCGACAGCACCGCCACCTTGCCCAGCTTGCGGCCCAGGGTCATGGCGGTCTGGATCACGCGGTCGCTGGTCCTGGCCCCGCGCACCACCTCGAGCAGGCGCATGATGTTGGCCGGGGCAAAGAAGTGCAGCCCGACCACGTCCGCCGGGCGGGCGGTGACGGCGGCAATCGCGTCAAGATCGAGGAACGAGGTGTTGGACGCCAGCACCGCGCCCGGCTTGGCCAGCGCATCGATCTGGCGGAACACCTGCTGCTTCAAGTCAAGCCGTTCGAACACGGCTTCCACCACCAGATCGGCATGCGACACGGCATCGAGCGCCGCGGCCGAGGCAAAGGCGGCCAGGCGCGCGTCGCGCACGCCTGGCGTGATCCGGCCCTTGCTGGCCAGCGCCTCCAGCGTGGCGCGCACATGCGCGGCGCCACGCTCCAGCGCTGCCGGGTTCACGTCGATCATCGTCACCGGAAAGCCGGCGTTGAGGAAGGCCAGGGTGATGCCGCTGCCCATCGTGCCCGCGCCCACCACCGCGACCGAGGCAATCGCCACTTCGCCGCAATCGCGCGCCACCGGCACTTTGGCGGCGGCGCGTTCGGCGAAGAAGATGTGGCGCTGTGCGGCCGATTCCGGGCTAGCCATCAGTTCCTCGAACAGTTCCCATTCGCGGGTCAGCCCGGCCTCGAACGGGCGGTCGGTGGCCGCCTCGATCGCGCGCACGATGTTGCCCGGCGCCTTGAAGCCGACGAAGCTTTTCGCATGTCGGGCGCGATAGTCGGCGATCGTGGCGACGGCTTCCTGCGGGGTAAGGTCGGCCGGCAAGTCGCGCGTGCGGCGCAGTGGGGCGCCGCTTGCCACCAGTTCGCGGGCATAGGCCACAGCCTCGGCGCGCATGTCCTGGCCTTCCAGCACGCGATCGATCAGGCCGATGCGCAGGGCCTGCGCCGCACCGACCGGTTTGCCGCCGACGATCAGGTCCAGCGCCTGGGCCACGCCGATCAGGCGCGGGGCGCGCTGCGTGCCGCCGGCGCCAGGCAACAGGCCCAGCGCCACTTCGGGCAGCCCGAGCTTGGCGGTGGGCACGGCGACGCGATAATGGCAGGCCAGCGCCAGTTCCAGCCCGCCACCCAGCGCCGTGCCATGGATCGCGGCAACGATCGGCTTGCTCGCGCCGTCAAACCGATCGAACATGTCATGCAGGCCAGGCGCGGCAAAGGGCTTGCCGAACTCGGTGATATCGGCCCCGGCAAAGAACGTGCGCCCCGCACACAGGATCACCACGGCGGTCACTGCCGGATCGGCCAGAGCCTTGCCCATGGTTTCGTGGATCGCCTGGCGCACCGCCTGGCCCAGCGCATTGACCGGGGGCGAATCGATGGCGAGCACGGCCACGCCGTCCTCGTGCGTCAGGGTGCAAAGCGGATTGGTCATCGATCGGAAAGCCTCTCACCATGGCGCCCGGAAACAGCCCCGGACTGCCTTGATGGCTGGCTTAAAAACTCCACATGACGAAGTCAATTGATCGATCAGTTAAGTTCAGTATTGCGCCCCTGGCCCGGTCATGGCTATGCTGCTGGCCAGACGATCGCCGGCCACGGCGCGCGTCCGCAACGGCGCTCCTGCAAGAAACCGCGCCGCCCGAAACGAGAGGTTGTCGATGCACCCCAGCGAGTTTGCCCGCGCCACGCCGGACAAGGCAGCCATCATCATGGCCGGCTCGGGCCAGACCATCACCTTCGCGCAGCTGGAAGCCCGTTCCAACCAGGGCGCGCATCTGTTGCGTGGCGCCGGGCTGCAACCGGGCGCGGTGGTGGCGATCATGCTGGAAAACGACGCGCGCTATCTCCAGATCACCTGTGCGGCCCATCGCGCCGGGCTTTATTTCGTGTGCCTGTCCACCCGCCTCGCCCCTGCCGAGATTGCCTATATCCTGCAGGACAGCGGTGCCCAGATGCTGATCGCCTCAGGCACGCTGGCACCGCTGCTGCAAACGCTGGGTGATGCCGCGCCGGCCTTGCGCTATACGCTTGGGCCGGCTGTTCCGGGCTGGCAGACTTGGGAAGACGCTACCGCCTCGCTGCCGATCACGCCGATTGCAGACGAGCGCGCCGGGATCGACATGCTCTATTCCTCGGGCACCACCGGCCGTCCCAAGGGCATCAAGCCGCCCCTGCCGAGCGATCCCGCGATCACCACGCCCTCTCCGCTGGGCACCATCTGCGCGCGGCTGGGGTTCGGGGTCGAGACGGTCTATCTCAATCCCGCGCCGCTCTATCATGCCGCGCCGCTGCGCTGGTGCCGCGAAGTACTGGCGCTGGGCGGCACGGTGGTAATCATGGAAAAGTTCGATCCCGAAGCGGCCCTGGCGCTGATCGCGCGCTATCGCGTCACGCACAGCCAGTGGGTGCCCACCCATTTTGTGCGCATGCTCAAGCTGCCGGACGAAGCACGCGCGCGCCACGATTGCTCGTCGCTGCGCCTCGCGATCCATGCCGCTGCGCCCTGCCCGGTGCCGGTCAAGCAGGCCATGATCGACTGGTGGGGCCCGATCCTGTTGGAATACTATTCCGGCACCGAAGCGATCGGCATGACACTGATCACCGCGCCCGAATGGCTGGCCCATCCCGGTTCGGTGGGACGCGCGATGATCGGCACGCTGCACATCTGCGATGAGGACGACAACCCCCTGCCCCCGCGCCAGGAAGGGCTGGTGTGCTTTGCCGATGGCCCGGCCTTTTCCTATCACAACGACCCCGAAAAGACCGCCGCAGCCCACAATCGCCATGGCTGGGCCACGTTTGGCGACGTGGGCTGGCTTGACGAGCACGGCTATCTCTATCTCACCGATCGCAAGAGCTTCATGATCATCTCTGGCGGGGTCAACATCTATCCGCAGGAAATCGAGAACGCCCTGGTGGTCCACCCGCGCATCGCCGATGCTGCCGTGGTTGGCGCGCCCGATGCGGAAATGGGCGAATGCGTGGTCGCGGTGATCCAGCCCATGGACATGGCCGATGCCACCCCGGCTTTTGCCCGCGCGCTGATCGACTGGCTGCGGCCACAGCTTTCCGGGGTCAAGATCCCGCGCCGCGTGGAATTCATGGCCGAACTGCCGCGCCATCCCACCGGCAAGCTCTACAAGCGCCTGCTACACGATCGCTATCGCCAGCCTGACGCCGCACTGCCGGCGCTGCTGGCATAGCGCCTGCCAATTTGACCAGACACAAGACCGGAGAGTGCCAAGATGAGCGGGTTTGTCGTCAACCAGATCGCCGATCCCACGCTGTATGGAGACCCACAGCGGCTTCACCAGTTCTATGACTGGCTGCGCCGCGAACATCCGGTCGCCTGGGCCGATCCTGAGGGCTTCCGCCCGTTCTGGGTGGTCTCGCGCCACGCCGATATCCGCGAACTGGAACGCCAGCCCGAAATCTTCAACGCCGGCCCGCGCATGACTCTGCTGCCGATCCCGGTGGAGCAGGCCAACGTGGCGATCTTCGGCGTCGAGTCCGGGGTTTTCCCACTCACCGCGATGGACGGCGCCCACCACCAGGCGATGCGCGCGCTGACCCAGGATTTCTTCCTGCCCAAGAACATCCGCAAGCTGGAAAGCGCCATCGCGCAGCATGCTGCCGCGTTTGTGGCGCGCATGGCGCAGGATGAAGGGCAATGCGACCTCGCCACCGATATCGCCTTCTGGTATCCGCTGCGCGTCGCCATGGCGATCCTGGGCATCGACGAACAAGACGAAGCGCGCATGCTGCGCCTCACCCACGAGTTGTTCGGCGCGTCCGATCCGGCAGTGCGCCGTCCCGGCCTTACCGAGGCCGAACATATCGTGGCGGTCAAGCAGGACTACATCGCCTTCTTCGACGCGATCACGCGCGATCGCCAGGCCAACCCGCGCGATGACGTGGCCACGCTGATCGCCACCGGCATGCCCGGCGGCGCCGAGATGAGCGCGGAAGAGCGCCTGGGCTATTACGTGATCGTTGCCACGGCCGGGCACGATACCACCGCTGCCTCGATCGTGGGCGGCATGCAGGCGCTGCTCGACAATCCCGAGCAGATGTCGCTGCTCAAGGCCCATCCCGAACTGATGAAGACTTTCGTCAACGAGGCGATCCGCTGGACCGCGCCGGTCAAGCATTTCATGCGCAATGTGACGCAGGACTATACGCTGCACGGCCAGACCTTGCGCGCGGGCGATCATGTCTTGCTCTCGTTCGGCGCGGCGACGCGCGATCCCGAGGCCTTTGGCGATGCCGACCAGTTCCGCATCGATCGCGCACTCAACAACCACCTCGCTTTCGGACACGGCCCGCACACCTGCCTTGGCCAATATCTCGCCAAGCTGGAGATCGAGGCGTTCTTCACGGCCTTCTTCGCGCAGATCGCCACGATCGAGCCGGCCGGCCCGCCGATCTATACCGAAGGCTCTTTCGTCAGCGGCATCCGCGCCATGCCGGTGCGCTATTCCCGCCTGCCGCAGCCAGTGGAACCGGCATGACCGCCGCCGCATTCGAACAGATCACGCTCGAGGTTGACCAGGGCGTCGCCACGCTCACGCTGCACCGGCCGGACAAGCTCAACGCCTTCACCACGCAGATGATGCGCGAAATGGTGGCGGCGTTCGACGCGATCGATGCCGATGACGCGATCCGCGCGGTGATCATTACCGGCAGCGGCCGGGCGTTCTGCGCCGGGGCAGACATTTCCGGCGGTGCCGCCAACTTCCGGGTCGACGCCAGCGCGACCAGCGCGCCCGACTACAGCGATCCGGCCACGCGCGATGGCGGCGGCATCCTGGCCTTGCGCATCTTCCAGCTGAAGAAGCCGATCATTGCCGCGATAAACGGCCCGGCGATCGGCATTGGCGCCACCATGCTGCTGCCGATGGACCTGCGCATTGCCAGCGACACCGCGCGTTTCGGCTTCGTCTTTGCGCGGCGTGGCATCGTACCCGAAGCAGCATCGAGCTATTTCCTCCCCCGCCTGGTCGGCATCAGCCGCGCGCTGCGCTGGTGCTACACCGGCGCGGTGTTCGGCGCCGGTGAGGCGCTGGCCGGAGGCCTGGTGGAACAGGTCGTCCCGCCCTCAGACCTCTTGCCCACGGCCCAGGCCCTGGCGCGCGAGATCGCCGACAACGCCGCGCCGGTTTCCGTCGCGCTCACCCGCCAGATGCTATGGCGTGGCCTCGGCATGAACGATCCGATGGAAGCCCATCGCATCGAAAGCCGTGGCATTCTCACCCGTAGCCAGAGCGCCGACGCCCAGGAAGGTGTCGCCGCCTTCCTCGAAAAGCGCCCGGCCCGCTTCCCCGATCGCGTCTCGGCCGACATGCCGGACTATTTCCCGTGGTGGGAAGAAATGCCCTATGGCTGAGGCGCGATAAGCGCGAGCGCTTGGGCTGCGCTCACCACCTCGGCATATTTGGCCTGAAGGTCGAACAGGTTCGCTTCGTGCGGCGCGGGGTGCCGGTCGCCGCAGGCATCGGCCACCACGAATGGCACAAAGCCATGCTGGCAGGCATCGAGCGCCGTGGCGCGGATGCAGCCGGAGGTGGAGGTGCCGCAGATCAGCACCGTGTCCACGCCCATCGCCGTCAGCGTGGCGGCAAGATGCGTGGCGAAAAACGCCGAGGCATAGCGCTTGGTGATCACCACATCGCCCGCCTGGGGTGACAGCACGGCCGGAAATGCGCCCAGCGGGGAGCCCTTTTCGAACACCTTGAGCGCGGGCACCTTGCGATAGAAGACCCCGCCATCGGCCCCGCCGGGCTGATATTCCACATTGGTGAAAATCACCGGCAGCCCGGCAGCGCGCGCGGCGGCGGTGATCCGCACGGCGCTGGCCAGTGCTGCCTCGATCCCGGCATAGAGCGGTGATCCAGGCTGGAGATAGGCCTCCACCAGATCGACGAGCAGCAGCCCCGGGCGCTGCCCGAACGGCAGGCGCCCATCAAACGCGCCGGCATAGTTGGCATCGAGATCGCCGGCGTCCTTGGCCATCGCCTCAGATCACCCCGCGCGCGGCCAGGTCGTCCAGGTCATCGGCACCCAGGCCCAGCAATTCGCCATAGATTTCCGCATTATGCTGCCCCACCACCGATGGTGCCGGGCGGCGCACGCCGCCGGGCGTGGCGGAAAACTTGGGGAACGTCGATTGCATCTTGAGCGGGCCGAACCGCTCGGTCTCCACCTCGATGATCGCCTCGCGCGCCTGGAAATGCGGATCGTCCAGCATGTCGGGGGCGCGATAGACGCGGCCGGCGGGGATCGAATGCGCGATCATCAGCGCGTCGACCTCGTCCATGGTCAGCGTGCTGGTCCAGGCATTGATCAGCGCGTCCAGCTCGGTCTGGTTTTCGCCCCGCGCCAGATGCGTGGCATAGCGCGGATCATCGCCCAGTTCCGCCCGGCCCATCGCCGTGGCCAGGCGCTTCCACAGCGAATCCTTGTTGGCGCCGATCATGAACTCGCCATCCTTGCAGGAATAGACGTTGGACGGCGCGATACCCTTGAGGATGGAGCCAGACCGCTCGCGGATCAGGCCCATGCGATCGTATTCCGGCACCAGGCCTTCCATCACCTGCAGCACGCTTTCATAGAGCGCGGTGTCGATCACCTGGCCTTGCCCGGTCTTGTCCTTCACGTGCAGCGCGGCCAGCACGCCCATGCAGCCATACGTGGCGGTCAGCGTATCGCCGATCGACACGCCCATGCGGCTGGGCGGGCGATCGGGTTCACCCACGATATAGCGCCACCCGCCCATCGCCTCGCCAATCCCGCCAAAGCCGGCGCGATCGGAATAGGGGCCGGTCTGGCCATAGCCCGACATGCGCGCGATGATCAGATGCGGAAATTCGGCCAGCAGCACGTCAGGTCCCATGCCCCACTTTTCCAGCGTGCCGGGCTTGAAGTTCTCGATCACGACATCGGCGTGGGCGATCAGCCGCCTGACCAGCGCCTGGCCTTCGGGCACGCGCAAGTTGGCACTGACCGAGCGCTTGTTGCGCGCGATCACTTCCCACTGCACCTTTTCGTTGCCCTGGCCCCACTCGCGCATGGGATCGCCGGTGAGCGGCGGTTCCACCTTGATCACGTCGGCGCCCATGTCGCCCAGCAACTGGCCGCAGAACGGCCCGGCCAGGAGCTGGCCCAGTTCGACGACGCGGATATCCTGCAAAGCACCTTTGGTCATGGTCACTCCGCCGCTTCTGCTTGCGGCCACACCGGCGGGATGGGCGCCGGCAACCCGGTTTCCGCCTGGCAGGCCGCGCGCAGGGCATCAAGCCCCGGCCCGGTGTTGAACACCGGCAAGGCGCCGCCCCGGTCGGCCATCATCGCGTCGCGCAGGGCCTGCGTCGCGGCCGCGTCAACCACGCCGGCGTCATCGGCCACCACGCCATAGGCGCGCGCGCCCTGCGGCGTGACCAGCCCCTGGACGATCTCCTTGCCCACCAGCGCCGGATCGCGCGCCAGCGGATCGCCCCAGCCACCGCCGCCCCAGGTGATGAAGTGCAGCTGGTCGCCTTCCTCCACCGCCAGGTCTTCCACCTTGTTGCCCACGATCACCTGGCTGCCATCGGCCTTTTCCAGGATCTTGCGCGCGCGCTTGCCCGGATCGCCACCGTTCACGCCCCATGGCGGCACGAACCAGCGATCGTCATGGATCGCGATCGTGCCCGCACTCAGGAAACGATAGGTCATGTGAATGCCGTTGCCGCCGCGATGCAGCCCCGCCCCGCCCGAATCCGGCTCGGTGGAATAGCGCTCGATCATCATCGGGAAATAGCGTTCGAGAAACTCGTTGGGCACGTTGGTAAAGCCCGGCCACAGCGAATGGCCATCCGGCCCATCGCCAAGCGGCCGGCCGGGAATGCCGCCAAAGCCGATCTGGAACAGCTGGAACCAGGCGTGCCCCTTGCCCGGCCGCGTATCGTTGCCGGCATAGAACAGGTGCGGCGACGACGAGAACCCGGCGGCGTTGAGAAACTCTGGCGTCTTCTGCCCCAACAGACCCCCCAGGATATCGAAAATCCGGCCCAGCGCATGGGTGCGGCCCGATAGCGCGGCCGGAAAGCGCGGCTTGAGCAGGCTGCCTTCGGGAATGCGCACATCGATCAGGTCATAGAACCCGTCGTTGAACAGGATCTGCGGATCGAACACCATGATCATGTAGATGCCGAAGAACATCTTGAACATGTTTTCATTGAGATAGAAATTGATCGAGGCCACGCTCTGCGGATCGGTACCATCGAAATCGAGCACGACGGTCTCGCCATCGCGCCACATCGTGCACTTGATGCGATAGGGGCCAAAGCCCATGCCATCGTCGCAGATATAGTCTTCAAAGCTGACCGGCTCTTCGCTCACCGCCTGGCCCAGCAAGGTCTTCATGGCGCGGTGGTTGCGGGCCAAGAGTTCCTGCGTCGCCGAAACATATACATCGTCGCCAAACCGCTCGGCCATTTCCACCACGCGGCGCGCGGCCACCCGGCAGCTGGCGATCAAGGCATTGAGATCTGCCGCGCACCAATCGGGCTTGCGCGTCTGGTGCATCACCAGCTTCATCAAGTCGGCGTTGTATTCGCCCTTTTTCCAGATCTTGACCGGCGGAATGCGCACCCCTTCTTCATAGATGGAGCGGGCGTTGATCGGCATCGATCCCACCACTTTGCCGCCAATGTCGCTCTGGTGCCCGAACATCGAGGTATAGGCGATCAGCCGCCCGTCCTTGAACACTGGCAGCAGCACCAGCCAATCGTTGGAATGGCTGATCGCGCCATCCACCGAATAGGGATCGGACAGGAAGATCATGTCGCCATCTTCCAGCGTCCCGTCATAGTTGGACAGGAACCCGCCGATGAAGCTGCCGAACTGGCCAACGATCATCTTGCCGGTGTGATCGGCAATCAGCGGAAAGGCATCGCCCTGTTCGCGAATGCCCGGTGACATCGCGGTGCGCACCAGGGTGGCATCCATTTCCACGCGGGCATTGCGCAGCGCGTTCTCGATGATGTCGAGCGTGACCGGATCGATCGCCACCTTGGCAAACGGGGTGTGGTTGGTCTGGACGATTGTTGCAGGCATCGGGCTTCCCTTTCGTCAGGCCAGGGTGATGAGGATGTTGCCGACGGTATCGACCGTGGCGATGCAGCCGGTCTCGATCAGCGTGGTCGAATCCATTTCGCACACGATCGCCGGGCCAGGGATCACGTCACCGGCCTTGAGCCGCGCGCGATCATAGATCACCGCGGCCTGCTCGGCCCCGTCCATCCACAGCACATGATCGCGGATCTTGGCAGCGGAAGGATCGCCATTGCCCTGCTCGAGCGGCGCTGCCGGCAGATCGAGCGCGCGGCCCAGCGCCACGGCGCGCAGGTTCACGATCTCGTGCGGAGTGTCCATGTTGAACGTGAACAGTCGCTTGTGCTCTTCGTCAAAGCGGGCGAGCACGCCGGCAATGCCATCGTCGGCCAGGGTCTGCGCGGTGATCGATAGCGGCACTTCAAAGGCCTGGCCGGCATAGCGCACGTCGATTTCAAAGCTGGTGGTGATTTCCGCCTCGGGCACGCCATCGGCCAGCAGTTCGCCGCGCACGTGGGTGGCCATTTCTTCCAGCACAGCGACCAGATCGGCCGGCGCGGTATCGCGCGCCAGGCGCGACCACGATCGCGCGGTTTCGGTGCGCATGCGCGTGGTGGCATCGCCCAGCGCACAGAGCACGCCGGGGCTGACCGGCGACACCGCCGGCCATGATCCCATCAGCCGCGCTACGGCATTGACATGCAGCGGCCCCGCTCCACCAAAACCCATCAGCGCAAAATCACGCGGGTCATAGCCCTGCTGCACCGAAATCATGCGCAGCGCGCCGAACATATTCTCGTTGACGATATCGATGATGCCGCGCGCCGCTTCCATCAGGCCGATACCCAGCGCATCGGCAATGGTCTGCACCGCTGCCCTGGCGCCTTCGCGATCGAGCTGGAACGTGCCGCCCAACAGGTTTTCCGGCAGATAGCCCAGCACGACGTTGGCATCGGTTACGGTGGGGGCCGTGCCGCCTTTTCCATAGGCGACCGGCCCCGGCACCGCTCCTGCGCTCTGTGGCCCGACCCGAAGGGCTCTGGTCAGCGCGGGAACATAAGCGATCGAGCCACCCCCGGCGCCCACCGTCTTGACGTCCAGCGCCGAGGCGCGGACGGACAGGTGGCCCACTTCGGTGGTGCGCTGGCGGCGCGGCTCGAGGTTTTCGATCAGGGCAACGTCGGTGCTGGTGCCGCCCACATCGAGCGTGAGGATATTGCGGATGCCGGCATTGCGCCCCACCCAGATCGCCCCGGTCACGCCGCCCGCCGGGCCAGACATGAGGATGTTGACCGGGTGCTCCTCGGCCTTCTGCGCGCTCATCAGCCCGCCGTCCGAGCGCAGCAGCGAGAGCTTGCCGGTCATTCCCTCGGCCGCCAGGCGATTGCGCAGGTTGGAAACATACTTGCCCACCACCGGGCGCACGCTGGCATTGGCCACCGTGGTCAGCGTGCGTTCGTATTCCTGCATTTCGGGCAGCACTTCGTGGCTGAGCGAGACCGGCACGCCGGGCAGCACCTGCGCGGCCAGTTCGCCGATCCGCGCCTCGTGCGCGCCGTTGGCATAGGCGTTGATCAGGCTGACCGTCACCGCCTCCACGCCTTGCGCCTTGAGCCTGGCCAGCTGCGTGCGCACGTCCGCCTCGTCCAGCGGGCGCACTTCCTGGCCCTTAGCGTTCATGCGGCCCTTGACCGTCACGGTATCTTCCAGCGCGGCGAGCGGCTGTGGCTTGGGCCAGATGATCCAGCCCGCCAGGCCGCCGGGCACATAGCTGCGCGCGATCTGCATGATATCGCGATAGCCTTCGGTGGTGACCAGGCCCACGCGCGCACCCTTTCCTTCCAGCACGGCATTGGTGGCAACAGTGGTGCCGTGCAGGAAATAGTCGATCGCGCCTGCAGTGATCCCCGCCTTGGCGCAAACCGCCGTCACACCGTTGAGAATGCCTTCGGAACTGTCGTGCGGGGTCGATGGCGTCTTGTGCCGCCAGAACGCGCCGCTGTCGGTGTCGAACAGCAAGAGGTCGGTAAACGTGCCGCCAACGTCGACGCCAAGCCGGTAACCCATCGATCAACCACCCTTTCCAAAAAGCGTTCGTGCGTGCCGGTGCATCCTGCGGTTCAGGCTTGCGCCGGCCGGGGGAAAGGCGGCGCCTTGGCCACCATGCCCGGAAGCGTGCGATCCATCACCGAGCCCAGCCAATGATTGGCCTCGACCAGCGCGGCCAGGTCCAGCCCCGTACCCACCCCGGCGCGTTCGAGCATGTAGACCACGTCCTCGGTCGAAACGTTGCCGGCCGCGCCGGGCGCAAACGGGCAACCGCCCAGGCCACCGATCGCGGCATCGACCGTCACGGCGCCCGCGCCGATCGCCGCCCAGACATTGGCCAGGCCGGTGCCGCGCGTGTTGTGGAAATGCACCCGCACCGGAATGGCCGGCACCGCCGCGCGCACTTTGCCCACCAGCGTGGCGACATGCGCCGGGTTGGCCACGCCGATCGTATCGGCCAAGCCGATTTCAACGGGATTGGCCTGGGCCAGTGCCACGGCCATGGCCACCACGCGGTCCTCGCTCACTTCGCCTTCGAACGGGCAGCCGAATGCCGCGGCAATGGTCACCTGGCCGGTCTTGCCGGCCTGGCGGGCCATGGCGATGATCTCGCTGGCCGCCGCCACCGAACCGTCGCTGGTCTGGCCTTGGTTGGCCTTGGCAAAGGTGTCGGTCGCCACCGAGACCGCGCCCAGCTGGTCGATCCGCCCGGTCTCGATCGCGCGGGCCGCGCCGCGCGCGTTCATCACCAGGCCGATGTAGGTCACGTCGTCGCGGCGCGGCAGGCCGGCGCAGACCGCCTCGGCATCGGCCATCTGCGGCACCGCCTTGGGATTGACGAAGCTCGTCACCTCGATCCGCCGCGCGCCGGCCGCGATGGCCCGCTCCACCAGCGCGATCTTGTCGGCGGTGGAAATCATGGTCTTCTCGTTCTGCAACCCGTCTCTCGGGGCAACCTCGACCATCTCGATGGATTCTGTATACATTACTCGGCAGCCTCCCGCTGGCTCTGCTCGGCCAGTCCGCGGTGTGCATCGGCATAGGCGTGATAGGCGCGCAGGATGTGGCCGGTCATGATCGCTTCGGCCCAGGCGCCGTCCCGCCGGGCAAAGGCGGCGATCAGTTCTTCGTGCTCGCCATAAGAGCGGTGCAGCGCCTCGCGCCCGTAATGATGCGCGGTGCGCCACACCACCGGCTGCTCGATCAGTGTGGCGAGCAGCGCGGCCAGGCGGCGCGATCCCGCCACGTCCAGGATCGCAGCGTGGAAATCGCGATTGCCTTCAAGGAACCCGGCGACATCGGGCACGGGCTTGCGAATCGCCTCGCCCAGCCGGCGATTCGCCGCGCGGATGCGCTCCAGCGCTTCATCGCTCATCCGCTCGGCGGCGCGGCGCGCGGCCTTGCCTTCCAGCATCGCGCGCAGCTCGAACGCATCGGCCACATCATCGATCGACCAATCCGCCACAAAGCTGCGCTGGGTATCGGTGCGCGTCACCAAAAGGTCGGATTCCAGCCGGCGCAGCGCCTCGCGCACCGGGGTGCGCGATACGCCGCAGCGCTCGGCCAGCGCCTCTTCCGCCAATTGCGCACCGGCAGGCAGTTCGCCCGACAGGATCATGCTGCGGATCGCCTCATAGGCGCGGTCAGAAGCGCGTGACACATCCTTCTCCAAAGACCTTGACCTGAGATTTGTATACAATACTATTTGTATCCATCAAGCCGCGTCAGCCATGGGGGCACGAAAAAGACCGGCGGGTGATATCGGCGCCAGGCCCTGGGTGGGGCCGCGCCAGCGAACAGGGAGAATGCAATGCGACTTTCCCACTCGAGCTTCCTTGCCACCGTTTCGGTGCTGGCCGCCATGGCCACCACAACGCCCGCTTTTGCGCAAGAGGCGCCACAGTCTGGCGCCGCATCTGGCGACGATAGCGGCATCATCGTCACCGCGCGCCGCCAGAACGAGCGGTTGCAGGATGTGCCGGCATCGGTCGCCGTGCTCACCGCCGATGCCCTGCAGCGCACCGGCGCGGTCAAGGCAGAGGATTTCGTCAAGCTGACGCCCGGCGTCACCATCGTCACCGGCACGGCCGAGGCTGGCGATACCCAGATCAACATCCGCGGCATGAACGGCGCGCGCGACGCGGAAAGCTCGGTCGCGCTGGTGGTCGATGGCATTCTCAAGACCAACACCGCCCAGCTCAACCAGCCGCAGGGCACGCTGCAGCAGGTGGAACTGCTCAAGGGCCCGCAAGGCGCGCTCTATGGCCGCAATGCCGCCGCCGGCGCCATCGTGATCCAGTCGCTCAAGCCCACCGACACGATGACCGGTGCGGCCAAGCTGTCCTATGCCGATTACAACACCTGGGAAGCGAGCGCGCACATCGCCGGCCCAGTGGCCGACAATGTCGGCTTCGTCCTGGCGGGCTATTACTACAAGACCGACGGGTTCTACAAAAACACTTTCACCAATTCCAAGACGGTGGACGACAAGGAAAACTGGGCGGTCGATGGCCGCGTGATGGTGGGCCAGGGCGGCCCCACCCAGCTGGATATCAAGGCGCGCTACAGCGAGTTTCACGGGGCCTCCTTGCCCTTCAACGCCGCGTTCCACCTGCCCAATTTCGGTGGGGCGTTCTATGAGAACGTCAACACCCACCCGTTCCATTTCTACAACAACATCCGCCCCACCAACGACCAGACCAGCTTTGACGCCTCGATCAAGCTGGACCATCAGCTGACCGACAAGATCAAGCTGGTGGGCTGGGCGCTCTATTCCAACGTCAACCAGGATCTGGTCGCCGATGGCACCTCGGCCGATTTTGGCCGCTTCCTCAGCGCCGCCAATCCCCAGGCGCAGGCCGCAGTCAATTCCTGCTTTTCCAGCACGGCGGCGCTTACCGGTTATCCGGTCAATCCGCCGGGCTTCATCGGCCAGGCCCCGGTGCCGTTCATCTTTGCGCCGACCACGGGTTCAACCTTTGGCCCCTACAGCCCGACCACCTGCGACGGCACACAGTATCAGGTGCGCAAGCAGCAGGATTTCAGCACCGAATGGCGCCTGATCGGCGATGCCGGGGCGATCAACTGGCAACTGGGCGGCTATTACCTGCACATCAAGCGCACGGTCGGCGTGAGCCTGGGCGCCGATACCGGCAACGGCGTGATCAAGCAGCTCTACAACGCGCCCGATTCCACCAACCCCACCACGCTGCTGCTGGCTGACCGCTTCAAGACCAACGTCTATGCCGCATTCGGCTCGGTGGAATGGAAGCCGAATGACAAGTTCGATGCCGGCCTCGCGCTGCGCTACGATATCGAGGATCGCAAGTCGTCCTCGCTGGTGCCCACCGCCACCGATCCCTTCACCGGCGGCCCGATCAACCCCGGCCAGGCGTTTGGCCCGTTGACCGACAAGCACGCCCGCTTCGAACAGTTCGAGCCCAAGGTCACGCTCAGCTACAAGCCCACCCGCGAATTCAACCTCTATGCCAACTGGGGCATCGGCTTCAAATCCGGCGGGTTCAACAACCAGGGTTCGGCGCAGATCATCAAGGACAACTTCGTCAACGCCTTTGGCGCCAATGTCACGGTCAACGACCAGTATCGCAAGGAATGGTCGAGCGCATGGGAAGCGGGCCTCAAGGGCAATCTGCTCAATGGCGCGCTCACCTTCGACCTCGCCGGGTATTACACCCAGGTCCACGACATGCAGTTCTTCGAATTCTTCGTCGGCAGCTTCGGCCTGTTGCGCGTGGTCTCGAATATCGATCGGGTGGACCTCAAGGGCATCGAGGCAAGCGTCACGGTCAAGCCGGTCAAGGGCATCAAGCTGTTCGGATCGTTCAACTATACCGACAGCGAGATCAAGAAGAACTCGTCGCGTCCCTATACCGTGGGCAACAAGTCTCCCTATACCGCCGATTACACGCTCAACGTGGGGGGAGAGTTCGAGCAGGCAATCAGCGGTGACCTGCGCTTCTTCACCCGCGCCGATTATCGCCTGACCGGGCCCACCTGGTTCCACACCGTGCAGAACCAGTCGGTGCCCACGGTGTTTTCGGGCCTGCTGCCGATTTCGGCGCTGCAGCTGCCGGCCTTTGTCGGCGATGGCAAGTATGACGTGGCGCGGCGCGATGCCTTTGGCATCGTCAACCTGCGCGCCGGCATCCAGACCGATCGCTTCAGCCTGGCGGTCTTCGCCAACAACCTGCTCGACAAGCAATATCTCAATGAAGTGATCACGGCGGTGGAATTTGGCGGGTCGTTCATCACGCCCGGCACCCGCCGCCTTATCGGCGTGGAAGGCAGCGTGAAGTTCTAAGGTTTCCCCACCTCTTCATGCCTGCCAACCATGAACCCGGCCGCATCTGGATCGGTGCGGCCGGGTTTTTCCTGAATGATCAGCCTTGGCGCGCGATGGCAACCGGCGCGACATCGCTTTGGCCCGGCGCGATCGGCACGGCCTGCCCAGCAATCACCGCCGTGCCGCGCTCGCGGCGCTTGGCGGCATAGAGCGCGGCATCGGCATTGCGCAGCAGGTCACTGCGGCTCGCGGTTTGCGCATCGAGCCAGGCAGCACCGATCGTTGCGGAAACACGGAACGTCTGCTTGTCGGCGCGGATCGAATAGCGCAGGTCGAGCAACAGCCGGCGCAACAGACCGCGCAGATCGCGCAGCAGGGCCTGGTCGGTGATCAGCAGCACGAATTCATCGCCGCCCAGCCGCGCGGCAAAGCTGCCGGCCAGATAGGGCGCCTGCAGGCGCGAGGCGATCACCCGCAGCACATCGTCACCCGCCTGGTGGCCCAGGCGATCGTTCACCGCCTTGAAGTGATCGAGATCGATCAGCAGCAGCGCACAGCGTTGCCCGGCGGCCGCAGTCGTCTTGATGCTGTCATCGATCACCTGGTTGCACCGCCCACGGCTGGCGATCCGGGTCAGATCGTCGGTATGGGCGGCGTGGCGCAGCGCCTCTTCCATCTTGTGGCGCTCGGTAATGTCCTGGAAAACGCCAATCAGCGCAACCGGCTTGCCGTTTTCCAGTTCCAATTCACCCATGCTGCGCACGCGGCGATAGTTGCCACGTGCGGTGGTGAAATCGGCTTCGACATCGAATGGCTCGCCCGTCACCAGCGTCTGCTCGATCGTGCTCACCAGGATTTCACGCGACTTTTCGGCATAAAAATCGAGTGCGGCTTTCAGCGATATCTCCGCGCCACACTCCATCTCATGAATGGCATAGGTCTGGTCGGACCATTCCAGCTGGTTGTCCCCCAGCGTCAGCCGCCACGAGCCGATGTTGGCAATGCGCTCGGCCTGGCGCAGTTGCCGGTGCTTGCGGCTCAGATCGCGCAAGTTGTGCCCGCGCTCTTCGGCCATCTGTACGGCCAGCGCGGCCGTGCGCCGCGCCGAAATGAGCGTTTCCACCAAGGTGGCCAAATGCCCAAGCATCTTGAGTCCGGCCGGATCGATCGTGCGCGGCTGGTCATCGATCACGCACAACGTGCCCAGCGGCAGGCGCGGCGATGTGTCATCGCTTGCGTCCTCGGCGGCATGGATCGGCACGCCCGCGTAGAACCGGATATCGGGCGCACCGGTGACCAGCGGATTGTCCGCAAAGCGGTCATCCTGCCGCGCATCGGGAACGACGAGCACATCATCGGCAGCCACGGCGTGGGCGCAAAAGGCGATGTCGCGCGGGGTTTCGTTCACGTCCAAGCCGGCCTTGGCCTTGAACCACTGGCGGTGTGCATCGACCAGCGAAACCAGCGCGATCTTGCAGCCCGTCAGCTGCTGCGCCAGTTGCACCACCGCGTCGAATTCCTGCTCTGGCGCGCTGTCGAGCAGTTCCAGGCGTTCCAGCAGCGCAAGCCGTGCCTCTTCCGATGTGTCTACCACATCCCGTCCCTTTCCTGTCCCGACCCTTTGCCAAGAAATTAACGAACCAGGGTAAACTTTTCCCTAATCCCTGCACTTCGGGTGGCAGCATAGGGCCGGTCGTATTACTATTTATTGTTATAGGTCAAAGCGTTGCAACAAAGAAGAAAATCTGTCCGCCTGGCCGGGTAAAACCCGATATCTTAAGGTGCGCGCCTAACCCAAACCGGTTCGGCTCATTCGGAATGTCCGCTGATTTCCGCCCCGGCATCGGGCGCGAAGCGGCGGTTCCAGATCGTGGCGCACAGCGATATGGCGGTCACCGTCCAGAACGCCGCGGCAAAATCGTCGAGCAGCGGCCGCGCATGGCCGTGCAGCAGCATCGCCACGTGCAGCGCTGCCGCCGCCAGGCAGATGCCCAAGGACAGCATCAGCTGCTGGAACGTGGCATAGAACGCGGTGGCGCTGCTCATCTGCTGCGGGGCGATGCCGTCATAGGCGATGGTGTTATAGGCGGTGAACTGCAACGACATGAAAAAGCCCGAGAGCACCAGCACGCCAAACATCGCCCATACCGGCCAGCCCGGCCCGAACAGCCCACAGATGGCATAACCCGCCGTGCCGATCACGCCATTCCACACCAGGGTGCGGCGAAAGCCCAGCGCCCGCAGCACGCGCGGCGCAGCGGCCTTCATCGCCAGCGAGCCGATCGCCGTCGCCACCGTGATCATCCCGCTGCGCGCTGCGGAAAAGCCGAAACCCACCTGCATCATCAAGGGCAACAGAAATGGCTGCGCCCCTTGCGTGATCCGCGTGACCGAGCCGGCAATCACCGACAGGCGGAATGTGCGATCCTGCAACAGCGCGAGGTTGAGGATCGCCCCTTCCCGGCCGCGCGCATGGCGGACATAGAACACGCCGGCGACGGCGCCGACCGCGAGCAGGCTGCCGGCCAGTGTCCCCTGGCCGGCACGGCTGGCCATTTCAAAGCCGAACAGCAGGCAACCCAGCGATACGCCGCTGAGCACGAAGCCGGCCCAATCGATCGTGGCCGGCACGTCTTCGCGGAAGTTGGCAATATAGCGGCCAACCAGCCAGAGGCCGAGCACGCCGACCGGCAGGTTGAGGTAGAAAATCCAGCGCCAATCGAGATAGGTCACGATGAAACCGCCCAGCGGCGGCCCGATCACCGGCCCGATCAACGCGGGCACCAGCAGCCACGACATGGCATTGACCATATCCTGCTTGGCCACGCTGCGCAGCAGCACGAGCCGGCCAACCGGGATCATCATCGCCCCGCCCATGCCTTGGAGGAAGCGCGCCGCGACCATCAAGGAAAGGCTGGGCGCCTGGCCACAGGCAAAGCTGCCCGCCATGAACAAGGCAATCGCGGCGCGGAACACGGTGCGCGATCCGAACCGGTCTGCCAGCAGGCCCGAGGCGGGGATGAACACCGCCAGCGCCAGCAGATAAGAGGTCAGCGCAATGCTCATTTCCGCTGGTCGCACACCGAAATCGCGCGCCATCGTCGGCAGCGCGGTGGCGAGCACGGTGGCGTCGACGAATTCCATGAACAATGCCGAGGCGACGATCAGCGCCACCAGGCGATAGTTCGCGCCCGAAGCCTCCGGCCCGCCGGGATCGCGCGCCGGGGTGAGCGCGTGGGCGGCAGGCACGATGCCATCGCGGATTTCCGCGTTGACCGTGGCAATCCCCCGGCGGCGCGGCGCTAGCATGAGCGGCGCCACGGGCCGGTCGGGGCGCAAACGGAAATGGTCATGGGCAAACAGGTCACTTCTAGTCTGGCTAGGCAACGCACCACCATCGCCGGGAAGCGGGGCGCGCAGCAACGGGAAAGGCCACGGGCAACCCCGCCAGCCTTATGCTTGCCCGCGATATAGGCACCATGGCCGGATTTGGAACCCCGCCCCTTTGGCTGGCTTTGGGCTTGCCGATCAACGCTTGCCCGGGGGATCGGCAACGAACGCGGGCGGTGTTGCCTCGTCGGCAAAACGCCAGGCGGAAAGATAGGCCAGCTTGAGGATGCGCGTCATCTTGCCGTAGTTGATCTTGTCGGCCGTGTCGGTGGTGTGGTGATAATCGGGATGGAAACCGGTGAAGAACCAGAACGCGGGAATGTTGTTGAGCACGAAGGGAAACTGGTCGCTGCGGAAAAACACGTTGAGCGCGTTTTCGTGGTCGAACCGGTCATCCAGCACCAGCCCGACGCTGCGGTTGGCCTCGGCCACGGTGCGCGCATAATCCGGGCTATAGGCCGCGCCGATCAGGTTGAGGCGATTGGTGGTGTCAGCGGGAATGTCGATCAGCCCGGTGGTCTGATCGCTGGGCGCCTCGTTGCGGCCGATCATGTCGAAATTGATCATCGCGCGCGTCGTCGCCAGCGGGCGCAGGGGATGGGCGGCCATGTAATAGGCACCCAGCAGCCCGCGCTCTTCGGCGGCAAACACCGTGAACAGGATCGATCGGCGCGGCCGCGCGCCATTGGTCATGAACGCGCGCGCCAGTTCGACCACGCCCACCGTGCCCGAGCCATTGTCATCCGCGCCGTGCCAGATTTCCGGGCCGCTGGACCCGTCGTGATCGTGATGTGCGCTGATGATCACGGTTTCGGGCGCCAGGGTGGGGTCCGATCCCTTGAGCAGCCCGGCGACGTTCCAGGTGGTCCCGCGCGATCGCACGGTGTTTTCCAGGTGCAGCGTTACCTCGGCCCCGGGCACGGCGCGTGATTGTGGCACCAGCGCGCGGTCGATCGCCGCTTGCAGCGCACTGGCGCTCTGCCCCGTGCCGGCCAGCAGCGCCGCCCCGGCCTCATCATCCACGGTAATCACCGGAATATGCAGCGCGTCGTCCACCAGGGCCTGCGCCGGGATCGGCGGCGTGCGCTTGGCGCTGCCGCCAATGCGCATCATGCGGTCAAAATTCGAGGGATGCTTGCGGTTGGGCTCGGCCATCACGACCAGCGCCAGCGCGCCATGGGCCTGCGCGTTCAGGGCCTTGACCCGGTTGGTGGCATAGCGGGTGTTGCCCGTGCCGCCAAAGCGCGAGGCCGGATCGTTTTCCTGCGGCTCGTGCTCGAACACCACCACGATCCGCCCCTTGGCGTCAATCCCGCGATAATCGTCATAGCCCACGCCAGGGGCGGTGATGCCATAGCCGGCAAAGACCAGCGGCGCGGTGATATCCACGTCATCGCGATAGCCGCCCACCAGGTGCGGCGCCTGCCAGCGGCGCGTGGCATTGCCGCTGCGCAGGGCCACGAAATTGGCCGCCGCATTGGGCCGGTATTCCACCAGCGGCACGCTTTGCAGGAAGCTCGGCGCGCCAGCGGCGTCCTGCGCCGCCGGTTCCAGCCCGGCCTTGGCAAATTCGGCCGCAACCCACTGCACCGTGGCATCGTCACCGGGCTGCAACGACATGCGCCCTTGCAATGCATCCGACGCCACCAGGCCCAGATCGGCGCGCAGATCGCTCTCGCGAATGCGGTCAAACCCGGCGGCCTGGTTGGCCGGAACCGGCACGCCGGCGCCATCCTGGGCCAGGGCAGCAGCAGGCAGAGCCACTGACAGCAAAAGGGTGAGTGCGGCCTGTTTCATGGGGGGCATGCTCCACGACGATTGGGGGGTATGGCCCAGCTATACCCCCCTCATCATCGCTGGCAATCATGCCCGCCAACGCAGCGGTTCAAAACCGGTAGCTGATCCAGCCGGCAATGAAATCCGAACTGCGATAGCCCGCATCGGTCAATGCCGCGCGCGCCATCAGGTGTTCGTAGCGCCCGGTCAGCGTCAGGCGCGGCGTGGCGTTCCACACCATCTGCGCGCGCACCACATCGGCAATCTTGCGCCCGCGCCCGTTCTGCGTGCCGGCAAAGGGCTGGCCATTGGCGCGATAGACCGCGTCGTGCACATCATCGCGCCAGGCCAGTTCGTATTCCGCGCTGATCCGCGCATTGCGAAACGGGGTAAAGCTGGCGTTCGGCGTCACCGCAACCAGGTTCGACGGGGTGAGATAGAGCTGATAGCTGAAATAGATGTTGTTGCCGAACGGAGCATAGGCATTGCGCAGCTTGCCCTGGCCATAGCCGCCACCGCCGCTGGCATAGTCGACATGCACGCCAATGCGCGGCGCGGTCTTGGCCGGGCCGTTGCCGATCCGCCAGGTCTGCGCCAGGAACGCCTGCCAGGCATCGATGCCCTGGTTCATGAACGTGCCCCACTGGTGGTTGACCGACCAGTCCAGCCCCAGCCGCCCGACATCGCCGCGCAGCTGCGCCCCGGCGTAATAGCGCGTGGCCGGGCCGATCCGCCCGCCCCAGGTGCCCACCAGGTTGCGCCGCCGCCAGGCAAACAGATCGAGATAGAGCTGCGAGCCGCCCAGCGTGGTCTTGGGCAGGACAAACCCCGCCGTCACCCCGGAGAAACGCCGCGCGGGATCGATCACGTCATCATCGGTGCCCAGGTCGCCATAGGCCGTGGGCTTGAGATCGAACACCGTCAGCCGCGCCTTGGCCCCGCGGACCCAGCCGCGAAAGCCATTGAGGGTATAGCGGATGGTATTGTTGTCCCGCTGCGACACCAGAATGTTGGGGCCGTCGGTAAATTCCTGCCGGCCATAGCGCGCCCCCACTTCGGCCTCGCCCACCATCGCGTTGGCTTCGGCAAAATACTGCAGGAGCACCATGTCGTTGCGCAGCGTGGCCGCCGGAACGCCCAGGTTACGCCCACCGATGCCGCCATGCGAAATCTCGCCATAGAAGCGCAGGTGTGGCCCGATATGCAGATCGGCGCCCAGCGTTTCGCGGTTGATATCCTGCCGCTGCGCCTGGGCATCGCGCAAGTTGGGGTTCGTCGTCAGGTTCATGCGCAGGCGCAATTCGCCCGAGACCGTGAGATAGACATCGCCATCGTCATCGAGCGGGATGAACTTGAGCCGGTCGAGCGGATCGTCGCGCTTGGCTGGGTTCTGCATCACCCGCCAATCCTCTGCCCAGCGTGACAGGGCATAGCCGCCCGGTGCCGCCGCCGCATCGCCATTATAGGCGGCCGCGTAGCTCTTGCGCTGGGCTTCGCCAGCCGGTTCGGCGGTGGTTTCGGCCAGGGCCGGGGTGCCGGAAAGCAGGCAAAGCGGGGCCGTGGCGGCCCGCAGCCGCGAAAAACGCAGGTCCATGATGGTTTCTCTCCCTAGATGCGCCGCTGCTTAGGCAGCGTGCGCCTGTTCCACCGGGGCCGGCAGCGACCGGCCGTGCAGCGCCGCGTCGAGGCGTTCATGATCGAGCGCGTTTTCCCAGCGCGAGACGACCACGGTGGCCACAGCATTGCCGATGAAGTTCGTCAGGCTGCGGCATTCCGACATGAAGCGGTCGATGCCCAGGATCAGCGCCATGCCCGCCACCGGCACGCTCGGCACGATCGACAGCGTGGCGGCCAGCGTGATGAAGCCCGCGCCGGTAACCCCGGCCGCGCCCTTGGACGAGAGCATCGCCACGCCCAGCAGCAGCAGTTGCTGCCCCAGCGTCAATTCCACGTTGCACGCCTGCGCGATGAACAGCGCGGCTAGCGTCATGTAGATATTGGTGCCATCGAGATTGAAGCTGTAGCCGGTCGGCACGACCAGGCCGACGACGGTCTTGGAACAGCCGGCCCGCTCCATCTTCTCGATCAGCGCGGGCAGCGCGCTTTCCGAAGACGAGGTGCCCAGCACCAGCAGCAGCTCTTCGCGCAGATAGGCAATCAGGCGCAGGATCGAAAAGCCCGCCAGCCTCGCGACCACGCCCAGCACCACGAGCACGAACAGCGCGGAAGTGACGTAGAACGCCGCCACCAGCTGCGCGAGATTGGCCAGGCTGCCCACGCCATACTTGCCAATGGTGAATGCCATGGCGCCAAAGGCACCGATCGGCGCCGCCTTCATCACGATCGACACCAGCTTGAACACCACGCCCGAAACGTCTTCGAGCAGATCGAGCACGCGCTGTCCGCGATCGCCGACCGAGGCCAGGGCAATGCCGAACAGTACCGCCACCACCAGCACTTGCAGGATGTTGCCCTGGGTCAGCGCCGAAAGGAACGTGTCCGGGATCATCGCGCCCAAAAAGCCCACGATCGTGCTTTCATGCGCCTTGGCGGCATAATCGGCCACCTTGCCGGCATCGAGCGTGGCGGGGTTGATATTCAGCCCCGCCCCCGGCCGCAGCACATTGGCCACGATCAGGCCCACGATCAGCGCCAGCGTCGAAAAAAACAGGAAATAGGCAAAGGCCTTGGCCGCCACGCGGCCCACTGCCGCCAGATCGCGCATGCCGGCAATCCCGGTGACGATGGTAAGGAAGATCACCGGGGCGATCACCATCTTGACCAGCTTGATGAACATATCGCCCAGCGGCTTGAGCGCTTCACCTGTTGCCGGATAGAAATGCCCCAGCAGCACACCCGCGGCAATCGCGGTCAAGACCTGGACATAGAGGTGGCGATACCACTTGCGAGGCCGCTGTGGCCCCTGCCCGGCCACGGGCGCAGACGGAGTGGTGACAGCGAAATTCATCGTGGGAAAGCCTTTCGTCCTCTCGGCAGGGCGCGTTGCTCGGTCCTGCTCGGCCATTACCATAGGCGGCGGCCCTGCCCACCGAAAGCTTTTGCTACGTCCCGAATAAGTGACGCTTTTTCAGAATCTTGCCAAATCGCGATGGCATTCTTTGTCCAGAAATCGGCACACTCGAAAATCCCGATGTGCAGATTTTGACACATTATGCTATGCGTCTGGCGTGGGTAGTTTGAACCGATTCCGCGCCGTGACGATGGTGCTGGTGGCCGCCGTGCTGGTGGCCATGGCGGCGGCCGGGGTGGCCGGTGCGATCACGCGCCATGTCATGCTGGCCCGACTGCAAACACGCGCCGGGCAAGACCTGCGGCTGCGCCAGGCCCTGCTCACCAGCGAAATCGCGCGGTTCCGCCTGCTGCCTCGCGCGCTGGCTGATGACCGGGACCTGGTGGCAGCCACGCCTGTCCCTGGCCATACGCCCGCCCCGGCAGCGCAAGCCGCGCTCAACCGCAAGCTGGAGGCACTGGCCCAGGAATTCGGCGCGGCGGCGATCTATGTGATCGATCGCCAGGGCATGGCCTTTGGCGCCAGCAACTGGCGCCAGCCGCACAGCTTCATCGGGCGCGACTACACCTTCCGCCCCTATTTCCAGCAGGCCCTGCAAACCGGGCAGGCACAGCAGTTTGCCCTGGGCACTGCCAGCCACCGGCCTGGGCTCTACCTCGCCACCCGCGCCGCCGGCGGGGCGGCGGTGGTGGTGGTCAAGCTGGAGTTCGACGGCATCGAAAGCGCGTGGCGCCGCGCGGGCGGGATCACCTATGTCACCGATCGCGCCGGCGTGATCCTGGTGGCGAGCCGCCCGGCCTGGCGCTTTGCCGCAACAACCCCGCTCGATCCTGGCCTGGCGCGGGTCGAACGGCTGTCGCTGGGTGTGGCAGCCCTGCCCACGGCGCCCTTTGCCCTGGCCCGCGACGGCATGGTGGTGCCCGCCGGCACCGATACGCCGCACCTTGCGGTCGCGACGGCGCCAGATGCAGCGGGCTGGCGGGTCAACCTGGCGCTGCCCTTGGCCGGCGCGGTCTATCCCGCCGTGCGCGTGGCCCAGGCGATCACCGCGCTGATCGTGCTGCTGATCGGCGCCGTGGCCGCCGCGCTGGTGGAACGCGCCCGGCAACGGCGCCGCCGCACTGCCCAGTTGGAAAGCGCGGTGGCCCAGGCGACAGCTGAACTGCGCAGCGAAATACACGAGCGCGCCGCGGCCGAAGCCCGCGCCGCTACGCTGCGCGAAGGGCTGCGCCAAGCCAACCGCCTGGCCACGCTGGGCCAGGTTACCGCCAGTGTCGCCCACGAAACCGCGCAACCTGTCGCCGCGATCCGCAACTATGCCGCCAGCGCCACGCTGCTGCTCAGCCGCGGCGAGAGCGCCGAAGTTGCACAGAACCTGGCGGCGATCACCCGCCTGGCCGATCGCATCGGCGCCGTGACCGAGCATCTGCGCGGCTTTGCCCGCAAGGGCAGCCGGGGCGATGGCGCGGTGCCCCTGGCCGAGGCGATCGATGGCGCGCGGCTGATCCTGAAAGAACAGCTGGGCCGCGTGGCGCTGTCCCTTCCCGCGCCCGACCCGGCCTGGCAGGTGCGGGCAGAAAAGACCCGGCTGGAACAGGTGCTGGTGATCGTGCTGCAAAACGCGATCGAGGCGCTGGCCGGCACCGCCGATCCGGCGATCCGTCTGGACATCCGCCGCGATGGCGCGATGGTCGACGTGGACATCGCCGACAATGGCCCCGGCCTTGCTCCCGATATCGCCGCGCGGCTGTTCACCCCCTTTGCCACCAGCCGGCCGATGGGCCTTGGCCTGGGGCTGGTGATCGCCAAGGACATCATGGAAGAATTCGCCGGTAGCCTGGTCCACGTGCCCAGCCCTGCAGGCGCCTGTTTCCGCATCAGCCTGGCCGTGGCGGAATAGCCGGTGGCAGAACCTGCCCGCCTGATCGCCCTGGTCGAAGATGACGAGGATCTGCGCGCCTCCACTGCGCAACTGCTGCGCCTGGCCGACTTTACCGTGGAAGCCTTTGCCGACGCGCCCGCAGCGCTGGCGGCGGTGGGTGCTGCCTGGCCCGGGCTGGTGATCAGCGACGTGCGCATGCCCGGCCTTTCGGGCATAGACCTGTTCCGCGCGCTGCATGCCCGCGACGCCGAACTGCCGGTGATCCTCATCACCGGGCATGGTGACGTTGGCATGGCGGTCGATGCGCTAAAGGCAGGCGTTTGGGATTTCCTGACCAAGCCCTTTGCCGCAGAGGCCCTGATCGCGGCGGCAGAGCGCGCCGCCCATGCCCGTGCGCTGGCCTTGGAAAACCGCCGGCTTCAGGCCCTGGCGCAAGACAGCGGCGGCAGCGCGCTGATCGGCGCCTCCCCGGCCATCCGCCGCCTGCGCGACATGATCCCGACGCTCGCCGATGCCGATCTCGACCTGCTGATCGAGGGTGAAACCGGCACCGGCAAGGAATTGCTCGCGCGGCTGATCCACCAGGGCGGCAAGCGGCGGCGCCATCGCCTGGCCACGATCAACTGCGCCGGTCTGGCGCCGGCGCTGGAAGACGAGATATTCTCGCTGTCGGGCGGGGCCAGCCTGGTCCACGCCAGCTATGGCACCGTGCTGCTCGACGATATCGACGGCGCCAGCAGCCGCTTTCACAACCTGCTCGTGCCCGTGCTGGAAGAGCGTGCCCTGGCCGTGCCGGGCAAGGCGCCCGTGCCGCTCGACCTGCGCGTGATTGCCACGGCCGGCGCGGGCGGCCAAGGCAGCGAGGCTGCCGCCCCCCTGCCCCCAGCCCTGTTGCACCGCATTGCCGGCATGCGCATCGCCATCCCGCCGCTGCGCGCCCGGCGCGAGGATATTCCCCTGCTTTTCGCCCACTTCGCGCAAGAGGCCGCTGCCCGCGCCCGGCTGCCAGTGCCACGCCTGGTGCCCGCCGTGCAGGATCGGCTCGATCATCACGCATGGCCCGGCAACGCCCACGAACTGGCCCGCTTTGCCCAGCAGTTCGTGCTGGGCCTGGTCACGCCCGACAGCAGCGACAATGCTGCGCCTGCCCCGCAACCCTTGGCAGACCGCGTCGACGCCTTCGAGCGCGAGGCGATCATCGCCGCCGTGCGCGCCGCGCAAGGGCGCATTGCCACGGCGATCGCCACGCTGGGGCTGCCGCGCAAGACCTTTTACTACAAGATCAACAAGCTGGGCATCGATCTTCAGGCTCTGCGGCAAGAATGACAGCCCCACGCGAAAACGGAACGATGCCGTTCAATTGAGCAGGGCGGCTTCTCCCCACACCACCGGATCAGGCGCCACGCTGGCATTTTCCGGGCGAGCGATCAGTTCGATCAGATGCACGTCGTGCACATCGGCCGCAAGCGGCACCAGCGCATGGCCCGCGTGCAGCGGTGCGGACTGCGCCAGCAAGCGTCCATCGCCGTAGACCAGGAACGTCACCGCGCCGCTGTTGCCCCAGGCCGCATCATCCACCCCGACGCGCGCGGTAAAGCGGGCATGGCCGGCGTTGCGCACTTCCATACGCGATCCAGCCAGGATGCCGATCCCGGTATCGAGCTTTTCGTGGTCGGCCTGCAACTGCTGGCCATAGGGGCCGGTATCGACCGCCGCCCCGCCCCAGCCGCCATAGCGCGGATGCTCGCCAGTCCCGCGCGTATCGTTCCACGGCAGCAAGCCGCGATGCACCAGCGGATCGGGCTGGGGCTGCACCACGCCATCGATCGCCGGATTCACACTGCCGGGCATTTCCGAAAGATAGAGACCATTGGCCAGGCGATGGCGGCCCACCAGCTTGAGCAGCACGGTTTCATGGGGGCCAAGCGGCACGGTGGTTTCGCCGGTGAAGCTGCCGGTCTTGCCGGTCCACAGGTCGGTCGTGGCGATCGTTCCGGTCAGCTTGGCATGCTCGGCCGTCAATGTGGCGTGGGTCGGCGCGGCGCTGCGGTTGAGCAGGGCCACCGCCTTGGTGCCATCGGCCAGCGTCTTGACGTAGATCTGCACTTCGGCGCTGTCATAGGCGAGCACGGCCTGGTTGCCGGCGCGATCCTGGTTGAGCGCAATCGCCTGGGCCCAGCCGAGCAGCGCGATCTGGTCGGACGTGGCCTGCCGCAGGTCCATCCCGATCAGCAGCGGGGCGTTGAGCATGGCCCACAGCGCCAGGTGCGAGCGCGCCTCCACCATATGCGCGGCATCGAATTCGCCCTTGCCGATGAACAGCATGTCGGGATCGTTCCAACTGCCGGGATGGGCATAGAGCGCGCGCCGCGCCGTGGTATCGAGGTTGTGCAGCAGGCGCGCCCAGGTGGGGGAGATGTCCTCGCTGGTGCGGCTCATGTTGCCGATGTCCTTGCCCCAGCTGCGCACGTCGGCCGAACCCCAAAGGCACAGCGACAGCACATAGTCGCCCGCCGGGCGGGTGCGCGCCAAGGCATCGGCCACCGCGCCATAAAGCCGGCGCACTTCGGCAATGTCGGTGCGTGGCAGGTCATCGAAATCGATCACCGGCCCGAGCGGGCGATAGAGCCCGGCCTTGACCCGCGGATTGTCTGGCCCAAGCCCGCGGATGCCGCAGCCATCCACCTTGATCAGGTCGAAATTCCACTCGCGGAAATAGAGTGCGATATCCTGCTCGACATGGCCATAAAGGCCGGTTTCGCGCTCAGCCTGGGTGCCTTCGGGCAGATTGGGCGCATCCGCGCCGCCGAACACCTGGCTGCAGGTGTTGCGGCCAATGTCGGAATAGATTCCGGCCTTCAGGCCCATGGCATGCAGCCGATCGGTCAACGGGCGCAAGGAGGTGCCGCCATCGGCCGTTGTGGCAGACGGGAAGTTGGCCGTGCGCACCAGCATGCGGCCATCGGGCATGCGCCGCTTGAGCCACCAGCCATCGTCGATATCGACATAGCGATAGCCCTTGGCCGCCAGGCCACTGTCGACCAGCAAGCGGGCCGAGGCCATCAGCTTGGTTTCATCGACCGCCGCGCCAAAGGCATTCCAGCTGTTCCACCCCATCGGCGGCGTGGCGGCTTGCCCGCGCGTGTTGGCGCTCCACCGGCCAGTGGGCGCCAGCGGATCGGGCGCCGCTGCGGCGTGGCAGCCCGGCGTCAGGCAGGCAAGCACGGCAAGAAACGACGCAAGAGGCAGCTTGGTCATGGGGCGGTCCGTTCGGCAGGGGCAATCGCGCTGATATCGCTACCATGCAACGCAGCGCCCTTGGGCGCAACCATCCGCTACGCCCCCGCCCTAAATCGAACCGCAGGTCAGCCGAACGCGGCGTCATCCTCGTCCATGCCGCCAGCCGACAGATCAAGTGCAAAGCCCTGGAGCCGGGCCTGCTGATCGCCCAGCGATCCCGCCGCGGCGGTCAGCCGTGGCATGCGCGCCGGGGGCGCTGGCCGCGCGCGCGGGGCGGACGGGTTGCCGATGGGCGGCTTAGCCCGTGCCTTGCCGCCGCGCGCGCCGCCGGCCGGGCGTGCCGCGCGCGGGATGGCATCAAGCGTGAAATACCCAAGGCTGGCCTGCAATTCGTCCGCCTGCTCGGCCAGCTGTTCCGAGGTGGCCGAAACCTGTTCCGAAGCGCCGGCATTCTGCTGGGTCACCTGGTCAAGCTGCTGTATCGCCTGGTTGATCTGCGCCGCGCCAATATCCTGTTCGCGGCAGGCGGCGCTGATCTCGCTGATCAGTTCGGCGGTGCGGCGGATATCGGGCACCAGGCGGCCGAGCATGTCGCCCGCCTCGGTCGCGGCCTTGACGGTATCGGCCGAAACGGCGCCGATTTCCGAAGCGGCAGTCTGGCTGCGCTCCGCCAGCTTGCGCACTTCGCTGGCCACCACGGCAAAGCCCTTGCCATGCTCGCCGGCCCGTGCGGCCTCGACCGCGGCATTCAACGCCAAGAGGTCGGTCTGCCGGGCGATTTCCTGGACGATGCCGATCTTGTCGGCAATGGTGCGCATGGCTTCGACCGCGCGGCTGACCACCACGCCCGAGCTTTCGGCATCCTTGGATGATTGCCGAGCGATCTTTTCGGTCTGGGCGGCGTTGTCGGCGTTCTGCTTGATGTTGGCGGCCATCTCTTCCATCGCGGAAGAAGCCTGCTCGCTCGCGGCCGCCTGCTCTGCCGCGCCTTGGGAAACCTGTTGCGAACTCGCGGCCAGTTCCTGGCTGCTCGACGAGACGGTTTCGCTGGCGTCGCTGATCTGGCCGGCAAAGGTGCGCAGATTGTCCACCAGGGCGTTGATGGCGTTCTTCATGCGCTGGTGATCGCCTTCGCAGGCGATGTCCACCTTTTCGCGCAGATCACCCTCGCTCACATTGGCGAGCACGCGGTTGCCTTCGGCGATGGGCAGCAGGATCGCGTCGAGCATGCTGTTGATGCCCTGGATCAGCCCTGCAAAATCGCCGGAAAAGCGCTGCGCCTCGCCACGCCGGGTCAGCTCGCCCACGGTGGAGGCCTTGATCAACTGCCCGATCTCGCCGGTGATCGCGCGCAGGTTGCGGCGCAGCCCTTCGATATTGTCGTTGATGAAGGCCTTCTTGCCGGGGAACTGCTCGATCGGCGCATCGAAATCGCCTTCGCCAAACGCCTTGATACAGGCCATGGCCTTTCTCTTGACGGCAATATGTTCGCCCACCATCGTATTGATGCCCTGCGCCATCGTGGCGAAATCGCCGTGATACCGCTCCATCGGCAGGACCACATCGATATCGCCCTGGTCGTGCGCTGCGCTCATCGCGTTCATGTCGCGGATCAGACCAATAAGGTTGCCGCGCAGGGTTTCGATCACCTCGTTGATGAAGGCTTTCTTGCCGGGGAAGGCTTCGAGCGGCGCGTTGAAATCGCCCACGCCGATCGCCTGGACGCAGGCCATGGCCTTTTTCTTCACGGCGATATGTTCGCCCACCATGGCGTTGATCGCGCCGGCAACCTGGTGCAATTCGCCCTTGAAGCGATCGGCAGCGATGGTCGCGTCGATATCGCCGCGTGCATGCTCGCTGGCCATGGCCTGTACCGCCGCGCCCAGATCGCGCGCAGGGGCAGTGGCGCTGTCGAGCAGCTGGTTGATCGCCTCGGCCAGGGCGGCGGAGCGGCGATTGCCGAACGGAACCGCCAACCGGGCACCGAGATCACCGCTGGCGAGCGCAGCCTCGACCCGGGCGATGTCGCGATAGGTGGGGTCGAGCGACCCGATGAAGAATGTTGAGCCGGCCATAAATCCTCGCCTTTACCATGCCTGGGCAGGCCCGCTGATCTAGCCGGGCGCGCTGAAGGCGGCGTAAAGCGGCGATGCGCCGGACTACGCAGCCAGGCGGCACGCCGTTATTAGGCATCGCCCAGGCCCATGATTCTGGCGGCAAATTGGTATCGTTTCCACACCGGCACGGCGCGCGGGCGAGAGCTGCGGAAAGCCAAGCGGAACGGCGCCTCAGACTCCGCTGGCCGCCATGACAGGCAAATTGCATGTGATACCATTGCAGGGCCGATTGCACGACTGGGTCGGCGCACGATGGCTCCTTTGGTCCCGCAGAACCGCGCTGGCGATCCGCTGACCGTATGCGGGACGACGCCAGCCCCCATGCTCATTTGTCATGGTATTTATATAAATCAGCTATATAAGGTCGCGCGCCTTACCACAAAATGCCGCTTGTGCCGCTGCGCTTTGCAGAGTTTCGACAACGCATGCGAAAGCGGCTTGGCCCCACCCCTTTGCAGCGAAACCAAGGCTTTCGCCATATAGTGCGGGAGACGGCACAAGGACAAAAAAATACCTATTTGCTACCATTGCACTCATTTGCCTGGCATGTATAACAAACCTGTCTTGCACGGCGCTGCCGGTAGGGCACGCGACAGACCACGATCCCATCGTTCAACCAACCCGAAAGGTTATTGCGTGGAGGCCAAGTTGATCACGCCCACAAGTTCCCCTGAACCGGGCGCAGGCGCCACGGCCACCTGGATGCACCGCGAAGCGGCCGAGGCCGGCGCGGCGGTTGCCCGCTTCATGGCCCACAATGCCCAGGCCCTGGAAGACCTTGGCGCGCGGCTGCGCCAGGCGCCGCCGTCTTTGGTGCTGACCTGTGCGCGCGGATCGTCGGACCATGCCGCAACCTATGCCAAGTACATGATCGAAACGCTGCTCGGCGTGCCGACTGCCTCGGCGGCGTTCTCCACCGTCTCGCTCTATGATGCACCGATGCGCGCCGCGACAGGCAACGCGCCGCTGTGCATCGCCATTTCGCAGTCGGGCCACAGCCCCGACATGCTCGCCACGGTAGAGCGCTATCAGGCCGCTGGCGCCCTGGTGGTGGCCTTGGTCAACAACGATCAATCACCGCTGGCGCAGATGGCCGATGTGGCCCTGCCGCTGTGCGCCGGGCCGGAAATCTCGGTGGCGGCGACCAAGTCGTTCATCACCTCGCTGGCCGGCATTGCCGCGCTGGTTGCCGCGTGGAGCCAGGACGAAGCGCTGAATGCGGCCCTGGCCACCCTGCCCGCCGCGCTCGATGAAAGCTTTGCCCTGGATTGGGACGCCGCCCGCGCCGGCCTGCAGGATGCCACCAACCTGTTCCTGATCAGCCGCGGCTATGGCCTGTCGATCGCGCAGGAAGCCGCGCTCAAGCTCAAGGAAACCAGCGGCCTACATGGCGAAGCGTTCAGCTCTGCCGAAGTGCGCCATGGCCCGATGGCGATCGTGCGCGATGGTTTCCCGGTGCTGGGTTTCGACATCGGCGGCCAGGCCGGGGCCGACGTGCGCCAGGTCTGCGCCGATTTCGCCGAACGCGGTGCGCAGGTATTCCTGGCCACGCCCGAGCCTGAAGCCGTTCCCGCCGGGCCGAACCTGACCGTGCTGCCCGCCGTGGCCGCCGACGAGGCGATCGCGCCGCTGCTGCGCATTGCGAGCTTTTATCGCATGGTCAATGCGCTATCTATCAGCCGGGGTTTCAATCCCGACGAGCCTCCGTTCCTGGCGAAAGTGACCCGCACGCGATGACCGTTCTGGCGTTTACCAACGGCCATATCCTGCTGGGTGATCGCATCGTTCCTGCGGCTACGGTGCAGATCGAGGCCGGGCGCATCGCGGATATTGCGACCGATGTGCCGGTTGATGGCACCGTGGTTGATCTCGACGGCGGCTGGTTGCTGCCTGGCTTTGTCGATAGCCAGGTCAATGGCGGTGGCGGGGCCCTGCTCAACAACGATATCACCGTCGAAGGGCTGGCCACGATTGCCCAGGCGCACGCGCGCTTTGGCACCACGGCCCTGATGCCCACGCTGATCACCGATACGCCGGCGGCGATTTCCGCAGCGCTCGACGTGGTCGATGCCGCCATTGCCCAGGGCCTGCCGGGCATCGTCGGCCTGCATATCGAAGGGCCGTTCATCAATGCCGTGCGCAAGGGCGTGCACGATCCGGCGCTGATCCGCCATCTGGATGAAGACCTGCTGGCCGAACTGTGCCGCCCGCGGCGCGGCAAGGTCATGCTGACCATCGCGCCCGAACAGGTGGAACCGCAGGCGCTGGAACGTCTGCGCGCGGCCGGCGTGATCATCAGCGCGGGCCATACCAACGCCACGTTTGTCGAGGCGCAGGCCGGCTTTGCCGCCGGGCTGACCGGGGTGACGCACCTCTACAACGCGATGTCGCCGCTGCAGCACCGGGCGCCGGGCATGGTGGGCGCCGCGCTGCTCAACGATGCGGTGTGGTGCGGCATCATTGCCGATGGCGTGCACGTGGCCGGGCCGGCGCTGGAAATCGCGCTGCGCATGAAAGGCACCGAGCGACTGATGCTGGTGACCGACGCCATGCCCAGCGTGGGGATGAGCGCCGGTTCGTTCGAGTTGAACGGCCGTACCATCACCGTGACCGATGGCGTGTGCCAGGACGAGAACGGCACGCTGGCCGGCTCCAGCCTCGACATGGCGGGCGCGGTGCGCACGATGGTGGCGCTGACCAGCGCTGACGTGCCGATGGCCAGCCGCATGGCCAGCGCCACGCCGGCCGCGTTCCTGGGCCTGGCCGACGAGATCGGCACCCTGGCCACCGGGCAGCGCGCCGATATGGTGTGGCTGGACGCCGCCCTGCAGCCGGTGCAGTGCTGGATCGGCGGCGGCGCCGTGATCTGATCTGCGTGGCAGGTGGCGCGCCAGCGATGCTGCCCCCCTGCCACGGCCTGCCTGAACAAAGCCCCAGAAGAAAGCTGATGCAGCCCATGTCCAGCCTGATCCTTGCCGCGCCGTTCGATGGCTGGCTCTCTCCGCTCGACGATGTGCCCGATCCGGTCTTTGCGCAAAGGCTGCTGGGCGATGGCATGGCGATCGATCCACTCGATGGCACGCTGCATGCCCCCGCCGATGGCACGGTGGTGTCGGTTCATGCCGCCCGCCACGCCATCACGCTGCGCCTGGCCGGTGGGGTGGAAGTGCTGATGCATATCGGGCTGGAAACCGTGCGCCTTAATGGCGAGGGCTTTGTCGCCCATGTGCAGGCGGGCGATACCGTGGCTGCCGGTGACCGCCTGATCAGCGTGGACCTGGGCACCGTGGCGCCGCGCGTCAAAGGCATGATCACCCCGATCGTGATCACCGAAACCGCCGGCCATGCCGTGATCGAGCGCGCCGTGCCCGGCCGCATCGCCCGTGGCGCGCCGCTGCTGGTGCTGGGTTCCGCGCAAGCTGAAAGCGCCGTGCCCGCTGCTGCCTTCGCCGCCACCGCACAGGCCACGCTGCGCCTGCCGCTGGCGCATGGCCTGCACGCCCGCCCTGCCGCGCGGCTGGCGGAACTGGCCAAAAGCTATGACGCCGATGTGCGCATCGTGCCGGCCGCCACGCCCCAAGCCACACCGTGCCGGTTGCGCAGCCCCAGCGCGGTGATGGCCCTAGGCCTGCGCCATGGCGACGAATTGACGCTGCTGGCCAGCGGCCCGGCCGCAGCGGCCGTAATCGAGGCTCTGGCCGACCTGATCGCCACCGGCATGGGCGAATTGCGCCCGCTCGACCAACAGGCCGCGCCCATGTCGGCCCCGATGCACAAGCCGGCTGAGAGCGTCGATACCAGCCCGATCGCGCCGGGCGAGCGGCTGATGGCAGTAACTGCTGCGGCTGGCTATGCCATCGGCCAGGCGGCGTGGCTGGAACGCCCCGAACCGCCGCGCACCGCGCATGCCAGCGGCGATGCCGGCGCCGAAATCGCCCACTTCACCCAGGCCCTCGCCGCCTTTCGCGCGGCCCTGGAACAGCGCGCGCAGGACCAGGCCGGCAGCGAGCAGGCCGCGATCCTGATCGCCCATCGCCAGTTGCTGGACGATGAAGACATCCTGGAAAGCGTGGGCGATGCCATGACGCGCGGTGACAGCGCCAGCCTGGCCTGGCAGCGCACGATGCAGGCCCGCGCCGCCACGCTGCGCGCCGCGCCCGATCCGCACATTGCCCAGCGCGCCGACGATTTCATCGATCTGGAATGGCAACTGCAATGGCACTTGGCCGGCCAGGAACCGCCCGCCGTATCGCTGCCCGAGGCGGCGATAGTGATCGCGCGCGATCTCGTGCCTTCGCAAGTCGCGGCGCTTTCGCCCGCGCAAGTGGCCGGCCTGGTTACTGCGCAGGGCGGGCCAACCTCGCACGTGGCGATCATCGCCGCCAGCAAGGGCATCCCCGCGCTGGTCGCGGCCGGGCCGCGCGTGCTGTCGATCGCGCCGGGCACGCCGCTGCTGCTCGATGCCACCGGCGCCACGCTGACAGTCAAACCCGATGCCGCCACATGGGCCACGGCGCAGGCCGAAGCGGCGCGGCGCCAGGCACGCAAGGCCGCCGCGCAGGCCGCATCGGGCATCGAGGGTCGCACCAGCGATGGCCTGCGGATCGAAGTCTGCGCCAACCTGGGCAAGCGCAGCGAGGCCGCCCCGGCGGTGGTCAATGGCGCCGAAGGCTGCGGCTTGCTGCGCACCGAATTCCTGTTTCTCGATCGCGCCAGCGCGCCCGATGAAGACGAGCAGACCGCCGATTACACCGCCATTGCCCAGGCACTGGACGGGCGGCCGCTGATCATCCGCCTGCTCGATATCGGCGGAGACAAGCCGGCGCCCTATCTGCCAATGGCTGCAGAGGAAAATCCGGCGCTGGGCCTGCGCGGCATTCGCGTGGGGCTGGCCCAGCGCGAGATGCTGGTGCCCCAGCTGCGCGCCGTGCTGCGCGCGGGCGCCGGGGCAGCGGCAGGCGCGGTCAAGGTCATGGCGCCGATGATCGCGCGGGTCGAGGAACTGCGCGCCGTGCGCGCTGCCCTCGATGCCGAGGCCGCCAAGCTGGGCTTGGCCGCAGTGCCGCTGGGCGTGATGGTGGAAACACCCGCCGCTGCCGTGATGGCCGATGCCCTGGCCGCCGAATGCGATTTCCTGTCGATCGGCACCAACGATCTGACGCAATATGCGCTGGCCATGGACCGTGGCAACCCGGCCGTGGCAGGCAGCATCGACGGACTTGATCCCGCCGTGCTGCGCCTGATCGGCCTGTGCTGCGAAGGCGCGCAAAGCCACGGTAAGTGGGTGGGCGTGTGCGGCGGCCTGGCATCCGATCCACTCGCCGTGCCGATCCTGATCGGGTTGGGTGTGACCGAACTTTCCGCCGCGCCGGCGATGGTGCCGGAAATCAAGGCACTGGTGCGCGCGCTTTCTGCCCAGGATTGCCGGGGCCTGGCCAGTGCCGTGCTCCAGGCGTCGAGCGCCGCGCAAGTGCGCGTGCTGGCCACACAGATGATCGAAGGGGTTACCCAATGAGCCAAGCCGTGAACAACGCGCTGCAACATCTGCAAAGCCTGGGCCGCGCCTTGATGCTGCCGATCGCCGTGCTGCCGGTGGCGGCACTGCTGCTGAGGCTGGGCCAGCCCGATCTGCTGGGCCTGGATTTCGTCAGCGCGGCGGGCAATGCCATGTTCGCCAATCTCGGGCTGCTGTTTGCCATTGGCGTGGCCACCGGCTTTGCCAAGGATGGCAACGGCGCCGCGCCGCTTGCCGGCGTGGTGTGCTTCCTGGTGGCGAGCGAAGGCGCCAAGGCGCTGCTGGCGGTGCCGGCCGATGTGGTGGCGGGCGTTGCCAAGGCGGCGCTCCCGGCAGTGACCGCCGCCTGGCGCAGCGCGCAGGTCGATCATGTTGCCGTGCCGCTGGGCATTGTTTCAGGCATCATCGGCGGGATCGGCTACAACCGCTTTTCCACGGTCAAGCCGCCCGAATACCTCGCCTTCTTCGGCGGCCGGCGGTTCGTGCCGATCATCAGCGGGGTGGCCGGCGTGGCGCTGGCCGGGCTGCTGGGCGCCAGCCTTGCCAGCATCAATGCCGGCGCCAATGCCGCGAGCGAGGCAGCGCTGGCCAGCGGCGGCATCGGCCTGTTCATCTTCGGCACGCTCAACCGCCTGCTGCTGGTGACGGGCTTGCACCACATTCTCAACAACATCGCCTGGTTCGTGCTGGGCGATTACCACGGCACCACCGGCGATCTGCGCCGCTTCTTTGCCGGCGATCCGACTGCTGGCGCGTTCATGAGCGGGTTCTTCCCGGTGATGATGTTTGGCCTGCCTGCCGCGTGCCTGGCGATGTATCACACCGCGCGGCCCGAGCGGCGCAAGGCCACTGGCGGCATGCTGCTGAGCCTTGCCGCCACCTCGTTCCTGACCGGGGTGACCGAGCCGATCGAGTTCAGCTTCATGTTTCTGGCGCCGGTGCTCTATGCGTTCCACGCGGTGCTGACCGGCATTGCGATGGCGCTGATGGCGGCGCTGGGCGTGCACATGGGCTTTGGCTTTTCCGCCGGGCTGCTTGATTACGTGCTCAATTTCTCCAAGGCGCAGAAGCCCTTGCTGCTGATCCCGGTGGGGCTGGTCTATGCCAGCGTCTATTACGGGGTGTTCCGCTGGGCGATCCTGCGCTTTGACCTCAAGACGCCGGGCCGCGATGACGTGCCCATGGGCACCAGCGTCGCGCCGGTGCTGGCGGGCGAACGCGGCCAGGCCTTTGTCGCGGCGCTGGGCGGTGCGGCCAATCTGGTGGAAGTGGGCGCCTGCACCACGCGGCTGCGCCTGGTGGTGGCCGATCAGGCCGGCGTTGACGAAGCCGCGCTGCGTGGGCTTGGCGCCAAAGGCCTGATCCGCCCCTCTCCGCGCGCCTTGCAGGTCGTGCTCGGCCCGCAGGCCGATCAGGTGGCGGTGGAAATCCGCGCCGCCATGGGCGCGCCTGCACCCAGCGCGGCACCGGCCAAGGCCCCGATTACCGAGGCCGGCAGCTTTGCCAGCGCGATCGATCCCGCCAGCGTTCCGGCCGAGTTGGCGCAGGCGCTGGGCGGTACGGCGGCCCTGGCCCAGGCTCGCAGCGTGCATGGGCGCCTGCTGCTGCCGGCCGGCACGGTGGTGGATGAAAGCGCCCTTGCCGCGCTGGGCGCGCGCGGCGTGGTGGCCACGCCCACCGGCCCGCAGGTGCTCTTTGCCGAGGCCGCGATCGCTCCCTGGCGCGCCTGAGCTACGTCAGGGACGATGCGGCAGCGCCATCAGGGGATGGCGCAGGCACAGCAGCGTTCCGCCCAGCACCACGAAGGCGGTCAACGCCAGCGGCAGCGCCAGCCCGGTGTGCAGCACCAGCACGGCGCCGGCCGCCGCGCCAATAAAGATCATGGTGATCGCCAAAAGGCGCGTGCGCAGGTTGGGCCCGCCCGCGTCAGAGGCAATGCCGGTGATCGTCAGGGTCAACACGGTGGTGGTCAGATCGGGCACTTTGAGCTGGCGCACCGTGGCATTGCGAAAACCCATGGCCCCTGCCGTCAGCCCGATCATCACCAGCACGGCCCAGGCGGGATGCGCCACGATGCCGTCGGTGCCGGGCACTAGCGCCACGGCCGCCGCCGCCAGGAACAGCACGGCTTCGAGCAAGGCCGCGCGCAGCAGCCAATAGCGCAGCGGATGGCTCGACGCGTGGCGCCACAGCCGCCCCGCCACGCTGGCGCCCACCATGAACAGGCCCAGCGCCACCAAGTAGGGCAATGGTGTGAAACCCGGCGCGCGGGCCAGCGCAAAGGCCAGGAACACCACGTTGCCGGTCATGTTCGCAGTAAACACCTTGCCCAGGCCAAGGACGCTGACCGCGTCGACAAAGCCGGTCGTGGCTGACAGCAACAGCAGCAGGCGTGGCAGCGGCGATGGCGTGCGCACCGCCACAGGCGCGCCGGCGACGGGGGGCGATGGGGGCGGATGAGAGTCCATGGCACTTTCCCTTTCAGAACCGGAACGAAGCTTCACCGGCAAACAGATCGATCGGCCGGCCGGCGCCGGCCTGGACCAGAAAGCCGCCGGGCACGAAATGGCTGGCAGAGGCAGTCAGCGCCAGTTCGCGCGTGGCCTGCCAGGTTACCACCGCCTCTGCCTGCTTGCCGAGAAAGCGCGCCTGGCCGGCCGTGGCGGGGTGCAGCTGGCGGCCGGGCACATCATAGACGCCGTCGCCCCGGCTTTGCCGCCAATAGGCCATGCCCGTAACACCCAGTTGCACCGCGCCGCCGTTCAGCTTACCCAGCGCGAGCGTGAGCGCGGGGTGCACATCGATCAGGTTGCGCGGGCCCAGCGGCGAAAGCTCGCCAAAATACTTGCCTTTGGGAAACAGCGGGTTGAAGCCGTTGACCCGGCCATCGGCGGGCGCCTTGTCGCCACTCGCGAGATCGACATGGAGCGACAGATCGGGCGTGGCCGGCAAGGCCGGAAAGCGGCGCCCGGCGCGCAGCGCCACCGACCAGGCATGGATCGGCGCGCCGGCCAGGCGCCCGCCCTGGGCCATCGCCTCGATATCCCAATAGGCAGACCCGGCACGCCCGGCGCTGCGCAGGCCCAGGGTAATGCGCCGTTCGTCACCCAGGCCGCCGGCAAATCCGGCCTGTTGCAGGCTGGCGGCGCGATCGTGATAGACCATGGCATAGGCATCGATCCGCGCGGCATGCCCGCTGCCCAGCCAGCGCGTGGCATAGATCCCCCACAGCGCCTTTTGCCGTGAACGGCGATCGTCCATGCTGTGCGGCCCGGCCGCGACCGGCACCAGGTAGAACAGGCTGGCAGTATAAGAGCCGGAATCGAGCAGCGCCCGCGTGCCATCGAACGGCAGCGGCGTATTGGGGCCATAGCGCGTGCCGACCAGCCGCTCGCTGCCCAGGCTGACCAGCTGGCGCCCGCCTTCCAGGCGCAGCGTGGTGCCCGGCGCGATCGGCACGGTCACATCGGCAAAGGCCTGCAACAGATCAACGCCGGTGCGATCGACCGGCGACGGTCCGCCGACCACGCCCTGCGCCGCATTGGCCAGGCCCTGAACAAACACGCGAAAGCGGCCGACGTGCAGATCGGCATGGGGCATCGCCCGCCAATAGCGCGCGGTCTGACCCTGGGTTGCCTCAACCCGCGCGCGCAGTTCCAGGCCGGTCGACAGCCACACCTGCGGCGCCGCCAATGGAATGTATTTCAGCGGCGCGGTCCACCGCGCGCGGCGGGCGGCGGGGTCGGCCAGGCTCGACCAGTTTTCGGTATAGCGCGTGATGGTCAGGGTGGGCGGGCGCCAGGCCTCGATCACGCTGCGTGGCAGGGCATCCTGATCGGCAGACTGCTGCGCGCGCGCAGCCCCATGCGGCACCAGCGCCGCCAGCATGGCCGTGACGACGGCCCGGCCGGCGCGGCGCCGGCTCACATGCGGCCCTCGCGCCGGGCATGTTCGGCCACCAATGCCGCCAGGACAAAGCCGCCGGCTAGGCCAAGATGCTCGAAAAACGCGTTGGTGGCGGCAAAGCGCGCCGGCCCCTGCAGCGCCCAGAACGGATTGGCGAGGCAGGCCGCCAGCACGGTGAACACGCCCAGCATCCCCGCACCCAGCCACACCAGCCGGCCGACCAGGATCAGCGCAGGGCCGATCAATTCCACCGCAATGGTCGCGGCGGCCCACAGCGCCGGCGGCGCCATGCCGAAATGCGCCTGTTCGGCAACGGCGCCGGGCCAGTCACCCAGCTTGGCCAGCGCCCCCACCAGATAGGCGCCAACCAGCAGCAGCCGGGCAACAAACCAGGTGGGCGGCCAATCGAGAATGGCATCGACAAAGCGCGGATCGGCCGGGGCAGCGAGACGACCAGGCGTGGGTTTTACCATGATGCTTAACGCATCGCGTTCTGGTGGATTTCGGCGATGTAGCCGCCCGGGAAGCGCACCAGCGCGGCACGGCGGCCGCCCACTTCGCGCGCCGGCACCAGGGTTTCCACGCCAGCGGCGGTCGCCTTGGCCAGAGTGGCGGCCAGATCGGGCACGGCATAACCGGTCATGTCGCGGCCCCAGGGCCAGGGCAACTGGCCATTGGACACCAGCACCGTCAATTTGCCATAGCCGCTGTCGATCATCACGCGGCGGATCGGGGCCGGCAGCCCCGCCTCGGCGCCCGGCGCGGTCTTGTCGTCAGACACCACGTGGCCATGGGCAAAGCGGGTCCATGCCGCGATGAACGCGTCGGCGGCATCGGCGGTCAGGTACACGCGGTTTTCCGGCACCGTGGCCAGCGGCGCATAGTGCGGCGTGGCTGTGTGCCAATAGAGCTGCATGTTCACGCCGCCCGGCCACTGCACCACCACGTCGCGGCCGATCGGATCGGGAAAGGTTTCAATCAGGCGCGTGGCACCGGCGGCGCGTGCGGCCTGCACCGCCGCGTCCATGTCCGTGACCAGATAGCCAGTGCGTTCGGCGCCAAACGGATAGGGGATCGGCGTCTTGAACCCGAACACCGAGACCGTGCCTGCCGGCGTGAGCACAAGCTGCGACTTGGTCAGGCTGGGCGTGGGGGTAACCTGAAATTCGCCCTGCTTGCTGGTGGTACCGCCAAACGTGGCCTGGAACGCGGTGACGAAGGCGTCAAACTGCTCCTGCGGCACATAGACGTGGGTGGTATCGTACTGCGGGCCAACGGCATAATCGGCCATCGGCACCGGCTTGGCCGCCAGTGGGGCCGAGGCCGTCAACAGCGCGGCCGCAAGGGCGAGGGAAAGGCGCAGCTTCATCATCGTTTCTCCTGTCAAACCGCCCAGCAGCCGCAGCCCAGTGCGCCCCAGAACGTTTGCACATCGGCAACCGGCGCGGCCTGACCCAGCGCAGCGGCATGATCGTGGCCATGGACACCGCAGGCGGTGGCGCAGCCGCAGGCATTGGCCAGCATGTTCCGTGCCTGGTCGGTCTGGTAATAGCCGCCGAACGTGTTGACCGGCGACCAATCCGGCATGGCCGGCGGCAGATCCGGGGCCAGCGGGGCAAAGTCCCCCTGCCCGTGCACCACTTCGCCGCCCAGCAGCGTCAGCACGCTGCGGATATGGGCGATATCGTGCTCGGGCACGGCGAAGTAATCGGCGCTCAAGAGCGCGCAATCGGCCAGCTGGCCGGCCATGATCTGGCCCTTCTTGCCCACCTCGTTGGAAAACCAGGTGTTCTCGTGCGTCCACATGGCCAATGCCTTTTCGCGGCTGACGCGATTGGCGCCGGGATAGAGCGCCATGCCGCCCACCGTCCGGCCCGTTACCAGCCACGAGAGCGACACCCACGGGTTGTAGCTCGCCACGCGGGTGGCGTCGGTGCCGGCGCCCACCGGAATGCCCGCCGCGATCATCCGCGCGATCGGCGGCGTGCGCTCTGCCGCACGATGGCCATAGCGTTCGACGAAGTATTCGCCCTGATAGGCCATGCGGTGCTGCACGGCGATGCCGCCGCCCAGCGCTGCGATGCGATCGATGTTGCGGTCGCTGATCGTCTCGGCATGGTCGAAGAACCAGTTGATACCCGTCAGCGGGATATCGCGGTTGACCTTTTCATATACATCGAGCGCGCGCGAAATCGTCTGGTCATAGGTGGCGTGCAGCCGCCAGGGCCAGCGATGCTCGGCCAAGAGGCGGATGACCGGCTCCAGATCGCCTTCCATGCTTGGCGGCATGTCGGGGCGCTCCACCCGGAAGTCCTCGAAATCGGCAGCCGAATAGACCAACATCTCGCCCGCGCCGTTGTGGCGATAGGTGTCATCGCCCTGTCCGGGCGAAACCTGTTTCACCCAGCCGGCGAAATCGGCTAGCTCTTCCTTGGGCTTTTGCGTGAACAGGTTGTAGCTGATGCGCACGGTAAGCTGGTTGTCGGCGTGCAGCTTTTCGATGATGGCGTAATCGTCGGGATAGTTCTGGAAACCGCCCCCGGCATCGATCACCCCGGTCACGCCCAGGCTGTTGACCTCCCGCATGAAATGGCGGGTGGAATTGACCTGGTAATCCTCGGGCAGCTTGGGCCCCTTGGCCAGCGTGGAATAGAGGATCGTGGCATTGGGCTGGGCCAGCAGCAGCCCGGTGGGATTGCCGGCGGCATCGCGCACGATCTCGCCGCCGGGCGGATTGGGCGTGTCCTTGCCATAGCCCACCACCCGCAGCGCGGCGGCATTGAGCAGCGCGCGATCATAGAGATGCAGGATGAACACCGGCGTATCGGGCGCCACGGCGTTGAGTTCGGCCAGCGTCGGCAGGCGCTTTTCGGCAAACTGGTGCTCGGTAAAGCCGCCGACCACGCGCACCCATTGCGGCGCGGGGGTGCGGGCAACCTGGGCTTTGAGCATGGCCATGGCATCGGCCAGGCTGGGCACGCCGTCCCAGCGCAGCTCCATGTTGTAATTGAGGCCGCCCCGGATGATGTGCATGTGGCTGTCGATCAGGCCGGGGATCAGGCGACGCCCGCCGGCATCGATCACGCGCGCCTGGGGCGCGGCAGCGGCGCGCACTTCGGCTTCGCTGCCCACCGCCAGGAAGCGCCCGTCGCGAATGGCCACGGCCTGCGCCTGGGGATTGGCGCGATCCAGCGTGGTGACCTTGGCGTTGACGATCAGGGTATCGGCCATGGCCTTACGCGTCCTTTTCCGGTGCGGAGCCATCGGGCAGGCGGCCGAACACGTGGCTGCGGCAATCGGTGCGGACAAAGGCAGTAATCGAATGGCCGGCAGCGGCATGGCGCAACAGCGGCACCACCTGTTCGCCCACCAGGATGCCCAGCAGCCCGACCAGCGCGATGACCGGCGGCGCGGGGGAACGCACCCCGATCAGCGAATAGACAATGCCGACCAGCAGGCCGGCCGCCAGCGACGCAAGATATGCCTTCATGGCGCAGTTTCCTTGGGGAAACGGCCCGCCCCGCAAGAGGGATGGGACGGGCCGCCGGGGGGATTGGTAACAAAGTCTGCAATTTCGCCTGATCGTCACCCCGGGCTTAGCCCAGGGTCCCGCTTCCTCGTCAGCGCACGGCCAGAAGCCAGCGGGATCCCGGATCAAGTCCGGGATGACGGAGACAGGATCAATGCTCGGCGCCGCCCACCACTTCGTGCGCGAACTGGCCGCGCTGCGGCGCGCCGTGCAGCATGGTATAGGCATAATCGACGCCCATGCCGTAGGCACCGAAATGCTCGCGCGCGATGGCCATGACGCCGTCATAGGTTCCGCGCCGCGCCCAGTCGCGCTGCAGTTCCAGCACGGCGTTGATCGTGGTCAGCGAATGGGCGCCGGCCTGCTCCATGCGGCGGATCGCCACATCGTGCGCTTCGGGCGAGGTGCCGCCCGAGGCGTCGGTGATGATATAGACCTCGAACCCTTCCTCGATCGCGCTGAGCGTGGGGAAGAGCAGGCAGGCTTCGGTCCACAGCGCGGCGATTACCAGCTTCTTGCGGCCGGTGGCCTTGACGGTGGCGACCAGTTCATCGCTGTCCCAGCTGTTCATCGAGGTCCGCTCGATCGGGGTCTGCTGCACCACGTCGAGCAGTTCGGGCCAGATATAGCCCGAGAACGACTTGGTCTCCACCGCCGTCAGGATGATCGGCGCGCCGAACAGCTTGGCCGCCTTGGCCAGGGCGACGGTGTTGTTCTTGAGCTGCTGGCGATCGATGCTGGTGACGCCAAAGGCCATCTGCGGCTGGTGATCGACGAAGATGAACACGGTGTCGTCAGGATTGATCAGCGACTTGGCATGAAAGGTCATGGGATCTGTCCTTGAATGAGAAAGGGTGTGGGTCAGTCGGCCAGCAGATGGGCTTCGAGCAGCCACAGCTGCTTGTCGCTCTCGCGCGAGATCTGGGTGAACAGGTCGGCGGTGGTGGCATCGCCCTCGCCCGCCGCGCTGTCGATCGCGGCGCGCACGGCCTTGCCGAACAGCGCCAGGCTGGCCGCCAGCGTGCGGATATGCGCGTCACCGCCATGGGCGGCGAGCGGATATTCGTAGAGCGTGGTGGCGCCGGCGGTGGTCTGCACCCGGCCATCGGCGACATGGCCCAGCGTGGTGATCCGCTCGGCCAGGAGATCGACGAATTCCTCTACCTGGCCATGCACGGCATCGAACAGGCCGTGCAATTGCAGGAAGTGGCGGCCGCGCACGTTCCAGTGCGCCTGCTTGGCCTGCGCTTCCAGGTCGAGCGCATCGGACAGCCGGGCCTGGAGCAGCGCCACCGACGCCTTGCGGACGTGGGCGGAAAGATCGATGCTGGTTTCGTAGGTCATCGGCTCAGGCCTTGAAGAAGCTGAGCAGATCGGCGTTGATCACCTCGGGATGGGTCGAGGCCATGCCGTGGGGGAAGCCGGCATAGGTCTTGAGCGTGCCGTGCTTGACCAGCTTGATCGCCAGGTGGGCCGAATCCGCGATCGGCACGATCTGATCGTCTTCGCCGTGCATGATCAGCACGGGCACATCGATCGCCTTGAGATCGTCGGTGAAATCGGTTTCGGAAAAGGCCTTGATGCAATCATAGTGGGCCTTGGCGCCGCCCATCATGCCCTGGCGCCACCAGTTGTCGATCAGGCCTTGCGAAACCTTGGCATCGGGGCGGTTGAAGCCGAAGAACGGGCCTTCGGGCACATCGCGGAAGAACTGCGCGCGGTTGGCCAGCAGCGCCGAACGGAACCCGTCGAAAACGTCCATCGGAAGGCCGCCGGGGTTGGCCGGGGTTTGCAGCATGATCGGCGGCACCGCGCCGATCAGCACGGCCTTGGCCACGCGGCCGGGCTTGGCCCGCGCCACATAGTGCGCCACTTCGCCGCCGCCGGTGGAATGGCCAACGTGGATCGCATCCTTGAGGTCGAGATGATCGGCCAGCGCCGCGACATCGGCGGCATAGGTGTCCATCTCGTTGCCGTCGTCGGTCTGGGTGGAGCGGCCGTGGCCGCGGCGATCGTGCGCGATCACGCGATAACCCTGCCCCAAGAAGAACATCATCTGGGCATCCCAATCGTCGGCAGAAAGCGGCCAGCCGTGGTGGAAAACCACCGGCTGCGCGGTCTTGCTGCCCCAGTCCTTGTAGAAGATTTCGGTGCCATCGGCGGTGGTGATCGTGGGCATGACGTGAAGGCTCCCCTTCCGGCCGCGACACCAGGGGCAACCTTTGCCCGGTGCGGCCAGCTTTGTGTTCCAGCCCAAGTGTGCGCCCTCGCGCCTGCCCTGCCAGCCCCAGCATGGGGGCTGGGCGCACCCCCATTTCGGGTGGCTACCCAGGCCGCGACACGCGTGGTATCGCCTTCGTCCATGCCCGCGCGCACCGATACCACGATAGGCATCCTGATTGCCGACGATCACCCGATGCTGCGCGAAGGGGTGGCCGCCGTTATCGCGATGCAGCCCGACATGGCCGTGGTGGGCGAGGCAGCGACCGGCGATGAAGCCGTGGCGATGTACGATGCCCTGCGCCCGGCGGTGGTGCTGATGGACCTGCGCATGCCGGGGATGACAGGGCTGCAGGCGATCGAGGCGATCCGCGCCCGCCATCCCCAGGCGCGCATCCTGGTCTTGACTACCTATTCCGGCGATGCGCAGGCGCTGCAGGCGCTGCGCGCGGGGGCGGCGGGTTTCCTGCTCAAAAGCAGCCTGCGCCGCGAACTTCTCGGCGCGATCCGCACCGTCCACGAAGGCCAGCGTCACCTGGCGCCCGATGTGGCGCAGGAAATCGCGCTGCACGCGATCGACGAGCCGCTGACCCCGCGCGAAACCCAGATTCTGCAACTGATCGCCTCGGGCCATGCCAACAAGCAGATCGCCTGGACGCTCAACCTGGCCGAGGAAACGGTCAAGTCCGGCATCAAGAACATCTTCGGCAAGCTGCATGTCAACGATCGGACCCACGCCGTGACCAAGGCCGCGCGGCGGGGCATCATTGAACTGTAGGCGCGGCATTGCCGTGCTGGCGGCCGGCGGGCTGGCGCTCATGGCCAGTGCGCCGATGGCCCAGCGGCAGGGCCAGGCCCAAGCGCCAGTTCAGGCGCCGGTTCAGGCGCAAGCGGGTGTGCTGGCGGGATACAAGCACGAACACTGGACCCTGGAAGAAGGCGCGCCGGGCCGGATCAACGCGCTGACGCAATCGCGCGACGGGTTCCTGTGGATCGGCAGCGTGGAAGGACTGTTCCGCTTTGACGGGTTGACGTTCGAACCCGTGCCCCAGCCCGGCGGCCAGGGCGCGCGGCTGGTGGTGTCGCAACTGGCCAGCGCGCAGGACGGCACCGTGTGGGTGGGGCTGGGCCGTGGGCGCGGGGTGATGGCCTGGCGCGATGGGCGGCTGGTCGACATGGCAATGCCGCATCCCTCGCGCCAGGTCACCGACATGGCCCAGGCGCCCGACGGCGCGATGTGGGTGGTGCGGGGCGGCCGCAGTGATGGCACCCTGGCCCGCTATGCCGATGGGCGCTGGCAGGAATTCGGCCAGGACGCCGGCTTGCCCGCCGAACAGGCGTGGAGCACGGCGTTTTCCGCCGATGGCACGCAATGGCTGGTAACCGAACGCCAGGTGCTGATCCGCCCGCGCGGCAGCCAGCGCTTTGCCGCAACCGGCATCGCGGTTACCCCGCGCGCCAGCCTTGCCGCCGGGCCCAAGGGGGCGATGTGGCTGTCAGACGCGGCCGGCACCCGCCGGCTGACCCTGGCGCAAGGCCGCGTCACGGCCGGGGCGCGGCTGGCGATCAACCCCGATCCGGTGGGCGGCACGCGCATGCTGTTCACTGCCGACGGCGCGCTGTGGGAAACCACCTGGAACAGCGGCGTGCAGCGCCTGACTACGCCCGATAAAGCCACCGGCAGTGCGCAGGCCGCGCCTGCGGCGATGCGCCGTTTCAGCTTCGATGCCACGCAAGGGCTGACCTCTGACCAGACCCATGCCCTGTTGCAGGATCGCGAGGGGAACCTGTGGATCGGCACGGAAATGGGGCTGGACAAGCTGCGCCGCGTGCCGATCGTGGTGGAAACCGCGATCCCTGCCAATTCGCCCACCAGCTATCGCCTGGCCGGCGGCGATGATGGCGTGGTCTATGTTGGCGATGCCCGCGCCGCCTATGCCATTGCCCCTGGCCAGGCGGCGCGCACGATCCTGCGCTTGGCCAGCCCCGCTGCCGCATTGTGCACGGCGCGCGGGGGCGGCGCATGGCTGGTGACGGGTGAACGCCTAGTGCGGCTGAACCCGCGCGGCGCGGCCGGGCCGGCCATTGCCCTGCCGCGCGGCCTGATGCCGCTGGCCTGCGGGCAGGATGGCGCGGGCCGCATCTGGCTGGCGGCGCTGGACCAGGGGCTGTGGTGGCACGAAGGCGGCGGCTGGCACACCCTGGCGACACCCCGCGCGCTGCCCGCCAACATCGCGATTGGCGGCGATGACCGGGCGATCGTGGCATTTCGCGGGCCGGCGCCGCGCGGGGCAGATCTGCCGTTCGTGGCGATTTCGCCCACGCAGTTGCAGGTCGACGGGATCGAAGGCCTGCTGCCCAGCCCCCTCGGCGATGGTCCGCTGATCAGCGGCGCGCGTGGTCTCCAGGCGCCATTCGCGCGGGGCAGCACACCCGTGCTGGCAAGCGCAAACCCCTGGGCAGCCTCGCTCAATGGCCTGGTGTGGACGCGCAGCGGCGATGGCTGGGGCATTGGCGATAGCGGCATCGTGCAGATCCACCGCACCGATCTGGTGCAGGCGTTGACGCACCCCGGCCAGGCGGTGCCCTGGCGCCGGTTCGATTTTCGCGATGGCCTCAACAGCTTTGCCCAGAAGGCCGCCGGCGCCCAGGTGGCGCAGGGCGGCGACGGGCGTATCTGGTTCCTCACGCGCCGCAACTTGGTGTGGATCGATCCGGCCGCGCTGCGCCGCAATCTGCTGCCGCCCGCAGTCATGGTGCGCAGCCTGGTGGCTGGCGGCACGGCGCGGGCGCCGAGCGCCGGGCTGCGCCTGCCGCCGGGCACGCGATCGGTGCGGATCGATTTCACCGCCACGAGCCTGACCGTGCCGCAACGCGTGCAGTTCCGCACCCGCCTGTCTGGCCCGGGCCTGCCAGGGCAATGGACCGCACCATCGACCGAGCGCAGCGTGACGTTCAGCGATCTGGGGCCGGGCCGCTATACGTTCCAGGTCATCGCTGCCAACGAGGACGGCGTGTGGAACGCGGGCGGCCAGACCATGCAGTTTGCCATCGCCCAGCGGTTCTACCAGACCTGGTGGTTCCCCCTCGCCGCGATCGTGGCGCTCTCGGCCATGCTCTATCTGCTCTACATCGCGCGGGTGCAGTACCTGGGCCGGTTGATCCGCGATCGCATGGCCGAACGCACCAGCGAGCGCGAACGCATTGCCCGCGAACTGCACGACACCTTGATCCAGGGCGTGCAGGGCCTGATCATGCGCTTTCAGTCGGTGGCCGATCACCTTTCGCACGATCCCGCCGCGCAAGCCGTGCTGACCCCGGCGCTGGACCGGGCCGAGGAAATGCTGATCGAGGGGCGCGACCGGGTGAAAGGCCTGCGCCGCCTGGAAGACCGCCACTTGCGCCGCGAACTGCAACGCCTGCTCGACAACCTGGTCACCGGCGCCAGCCTGACGCTGAACGTCAAAGGCGAAGTGCGGCCGCTGCACCCCGATATCGTCGATGAAATCCTCGCCATCGTGGGCGAGGCGCTGTGCAACGCGGCGCGCCATGCCCAGGCCGATGCGATCGATGTGAACGTGGAGTATGGCGCGCGGGCGCTGGCGGTGTTTGTCAGCGACGATGGCATCGGCATTGCCAGCATCGATGGCGAGGACGGCGCGAACGGCAGGGCGGTAAGCGCGGCGCTGATGAAGGGCCATTATGGCCTGATCGGCATGCGCGAGCGGGCGCGGCGCATCGGCGCATCGTTTTCCATCGAAAGCGGGCATCGCCTCGGCACGCTGGTGCGCCTGTCGGTGCCGGCGCGCCTGGCCTACGCCGCCTGAATAGCGTCAAGGCGCGGTGGGCAAGGCAGGTTCGGGCGTGGCGCTCTTGTGCGGATGGCGCAGGTTCTCGATCTCGGCAGCGCGGCGCTTGAGATAGAAGTCGCGCGTGGCGTTGTAGGGATCGGCCGATTCCGCGCGGAACTTCTTGAGCTGGCCATCGATCGCCACGCGGTCGTCCAACCCGCCGATCACCGTGACGGCCAGGCCATACGGCACGGTATCGAGTGGCTCGCCCACGGCCAGCGGGAACCAGGATCGGTCGACCGTGGTGCCGATAAGGTCGCGCAGCGTGGTCGGCCCGATCAACGGCAGGAACAGGTATGGCCCCGATTTCACGCCGTAAAAGCCCAGCACATCGGCCAGGCCATTGGGCCGATAGGGTATCTTGAGCGGCTTGGCCTTGGCCACGTCGATCAGCCCGGCGAGGCCAATGGTGGAATTGACGGTAAAGCGCACCAGCACCTGCCCAGCCTTGCCAAACTTGTGTTCGAGCAGGAACGCCACGAAGTTCGACGGCTCACGCAAGTTGTAGAGCGCATTGTGCAGCCCGTGGCGCAGCGGCGATGGCAGGCCGTGGACATAGAGCCGCGCCACCGGCGCCACCACCAGCTTGTCGCCCTTCTGGATCGCCTCGTAAGACTTTTCGTTGACGGCGTGGACCGGGTCCTGCCGCGAATAGGCATCGCCCTGCACCACGATGCCGGGTTCTTCCTGCACATCTGCAGGTTCGGACGGGGGCATGGCGGCCGGCGGCGCCGTAGGCGCAGGCGTGGTGGGCCCAGGCGTGGCGGGCGCGACCGCGGGCGGGGAAACAGGCGCGACGACAGATGGGGCAGGCGTTGCGACGGGCGCTGCCTGCGCCACGGGGGGCTGGCTGGGCGGCATGGCGCTGGATGGCGCCTGGGCATGCGCGGTTCCTGCCAGCAGCAAGCCGGGCGCCGCGACCATGGCCGCCGCCCACTTGCAGCCGGCCGACTTTGCTTTTCCCATCGTCGTCATATCCTGCCACTTGGCCGGATTTCCTGTACGCCAGATGAACTGAAAGCCGCATTTCCGTAAATTACGGGCAGTCCCCGCAGGTGTAACAATGCTGCGTCAATACGCGACAAGTTGAGTGCTGAAAGCCGGTCCAAATCGCGGCAAAATGGGACAAGATCCCCCAGGTGTGCGCCCGGCCAGTGGCCCGCGCCATGCGGAAAACCCGTAGATTTCCATATAACAGAACCTTAAGCATGCGGCCGGCATGATCCATGGCTGCTGCAAAGGGCTGGCCTTGACGCGATGCGCGATTTTCAAAGCACCATTCTGGAAATGATCGCCCGCGGCGCGCCGCTGGCCGCCACCATCGACCGGCTGTGCCGCGAGGTGGAGCGCCGCGCGCCCGGCGTGGTCTGCTCGGTGGTGACAGTCGATGCCATGCGCCGCCTGCGCCCACTGGCTGCGCCCAGCCTGCCGCCTGCCATGCGCGCGGCGTTCGACGGCATTGACATCGGCCCTGGTGTCGGCGCCTGCGGCACCGCGACGGCGCTGGGCATCGAGGTTGTCTCTGCCGATATTGCCACCGATCCCGCCTGGGCGCCCTATCGCGATCTGGTGCTGCCCCTGGGCATCAAGGCGTGCTGGTCGCGGCCGATCATGGCAGGCAATGACCAGCCGGTGGGTGCCTTTGCCTTTTACTATCACGAAGCGCGCGGGCCTTCGGCGCTGGAGCGCGTGCTGGTGGACCGCTCCATCGCGCTGTGTGCCATCGCGCTCGATCGGCAACGGCGGGTGGAAGAGCGGGATCGCCGCGCCAATACCGATGGGCTGACCGGCCTGCCCAACCGCTCCGCGTTCAACACCGCGATGGCCACCGTCGATTGCAGCCAGCCCGGCAACTGGGCGCTGTTCCTGATCGACCTGGATGGCTTCAAGGCGGTGAACGATACCTATGGCCACCACGCCGGTGACCGCTTGCTGGTGCAGGTAGGGCAGCGGCTGGCACAAATGGCCGCGCCAGACACGGTGTTCCGCATCGGCGGCGACGAATTTGCCGTGCTGGTGCAGGATGACGAGCACCTGCGCACGCTCGATGCCCTGGCAGAGCGGCTGCTCGACGGCTTGAAAGTGCCCATCACCATACCAGGCCACGTGCTGCGCCCGGCCGGCACCATGGGCATCGCCATCTTCAACGCCGGCGATGTGACGCCCGAACGCGTGCAGCAGAACGCCGACTTTGCGCTCTATCACGCCAAGGACGTGGCGCGCGGTGGCTCTATCCGCTTTTGGCCGGGCATCGGCACGCGGATGACACGGCGCATTACCGCGGTGCGCGAGTTGGACGCCGCGCTGCGCGAGGGCCGCCTGGTGGCGCATTACCAGCCGGTGGTAGACCTTGCCACCGGCACGGTGAGCGGGCTGGAGGCGCTGTGCCGCATCCGCATGGGGCAGCGCCTGCTATCGGCAATGGCATTTCACGATGCCACCAGCGATCCGCAGACCGCCAATACCCTGACGCGCGAGATGATCCGCCAGGTAGCGCGCGATGCCCGCACCTGGCTCGATCTAAATGTGCCCTTTGCCCGCGTGGGCATCAATGTCAGTTCAACCGACCTGCACAGCGCCGGCTTTTTCGACGCCACCGCCACCGCGTTCGAGGAACACGGCGTGCCGCTGGACATGATCATCCTGGAAGTGACCGAGGCGGTCTATATGGATGATGATGGCGGCGTCATTCGCCGCTCGGTCGCGGCGCTGCGCGAACGTGGGCTGAAAGTCGCGCTCGATGATTTCGGCACCGGATTTGCCTCGCTCACCCATCTGATGACCGTGCCGGTCGATTACATCAAGATCGACAAGTCGTTCGTGGATCGCATCGCCACGCACCGGCCCAGCCAGATCATCGTCGAAGGCGTGATCGACATCGCCACCAAGCTGGGCATCCAGGTGGTGGCCGAAGGCATCGAGGCGGCTGACCAGGCGCAGATCCTGCAAAGCCTCGGCTGCGTCCTGGGCCAAGGCTATCTCTATTCGCACGCGGTCGATTGCGATGCGATGACCGCGCTGCTGCGCGGCGGGCCGCTGCGGACCCTGCCAGCCCCGCGCGTGCAGCAGCAGGCCTGATCACCCGTCAATCGCGCGGGCGGGTGGCGCGCGGTGGCTCTGCCCCGGTTGTCCCGAACAGCGCCATGTCGGCCCAATGGGGCCAGGCAATCACTGCCGGCTGCTCTCCCAGCCAGACCAGGCGCGGGCGGCGCGGATCGAGCGCGGGCCAGGTGCCGATCGGCGCGCTGGCCGGAATGCCGCGGCGGGCAAAGGCCAGGAGCGCGCCTGCCATGGTGTCTTCCAGCGCCTGGTCCACCCCTTGCCAATCGCGCGTCACGCGAAACAGGTTGAGCGCGTCGCGCGTGCGCAGCCAATAGGGCACGTCACCGGTGTGATAGGCACCGACGGTGGCCGGATCATGATCGGAAAAGACCACCCCCGGGGCATAGGGCTGCCGCCGGGCAAAGAGATAGGCATAGACCGGCTGCGCGCCAAAGCGGCGCTGCGCCGCCGCCCAGTCGGCCATCTGCCGCCCGACAGTGGCATCGCGGGCGATATCGGCCGCCGCGCGCGCCGGAACGACACCAGAATAGGCCGCCAGAATGGCATCGGCCTGCGTGCCAAAGCGCGCCTTGACTGCGGCGGCCAGATCCTGCGCGGTGGTCACCGGCCCGAGCGGGCGAAAGCTTTCGTCGCGGGTATAGCCGATCAGCACGGGCACATCGTTTTGCCCACGGGCGGCAAACACCGCTTCCGCGCTGCCGGTGATCACCTGTCCATCGCGCACGATCGGGCTGCGCGGGCTGGCAGCGGCAATGATGCGGTCGCCGGGCAAGGTGCGCAGCTGCGCCAGCGAGGTCGCGCCCAGTTCCTTTTGCAGGGCCAGCCCTTGCGCCTCTCCCTCCGCCAGGGGTGCGGGGCCGAGCATGCCGCCAAATGGGCTGCCGCTCATCGCCACGGCACGGGCAAACAGACCGCGCGCCATCGGGCTGATCTGCAACAGCGCCACCGACATGGCCCCGGCCGATTGGCCCACGATCGTGACGTTATCGGGATCGCCGCCAAAGCGGGCGATGTTGCGCTTCACCCATTGCAGCGCGGCGATCTGGTCCATCAGGCCATAGTTGCCCGAGCCATGCCCGCTTTCGGCCGACAGCGCGGGATGCGCCAGGAAGCCGAGAGCCCCGACGCGGTAGGCGATATTGACGCGCACCACGCCCTCGCGCGCCATCGGCTCTCCCGAATAGTTGGCCATAGAGGCGGAACCGATGTTGAACCCGCCGCCATAGATCCACACCACCACTGGCGCCTTGCCCGCCGCCTTGGCCTGTGGCGCCGGCGCCCAGATGTTGAGGTAGAGGCAGTCCTCGCTCGTCGCCTCGTTGCCGAAATAGTGGTTCTGCAGCGATCCGCGCAGCGGTTGCAGGCATTCGGGGGCATAGCGATCGGTGTGCAACGTGCCGGCCCACGGGACAACCGGCTGCGGCGCGCGCCAGCGCAATTCGCGCAAGGGCGGCGCGGCAAACGGCACGCCCAGCCATGCCTGAATGCCCGAGGGCAGCGTGGTGCCCTCGATCATCCCGCCATCGACGGCGATGGGCGCGGCCTGCGCCGGGGCCGCGAGGCCGAGCGCCAGCGCCGCCAACAGGCGTCGGATCACTTGCCCGTCCCGGCCGGGCCCGGAACCTTGAGCACGCGGTGGAAGAAATCGAACGTGGCATTGAGCGCCTGCATCGATGCGGCGTGGGTTTCGGCCGGCGTGCGGCCGATGAAGCTGTGATCGACATGGGGGATGTAGATCGCCGTGACCGGCACGCCCGCTGCCTTCAACGCCGCCTCGCCCAGGTGCGATTGCGCCACGGGCACGGTCTTGTCTTCCTCGCCATGGATCAGCAGGAACGGCGGGTCTTTCGCGTCGATATAGGCGACCGGGCTGACACTGCGGAGCTTGTCGGCACTGCACGGGCCATCGCATCCCAGCAGGCGGGCACCGGCCGAATTGCCATCGGGCGTGGCATTCATGCCGGCAAAGTCATAGACGCCGTACCAGGTCACCGCGCCCTGCACGCAAGCATCGGCACCGGCGGCAGGATCGAGCGCGGTGTTCTGGCAGGTCAGCGCGGTCAACGCGGTCAGATGCCCGCCGGCAGAGCCACCCCACAGCGCCACGCGCGCCGGGTCGATGGCATATTGCGCGGCGTGCCCGCGCAGGAAGCGCAGCGCGGCATTGGCGTCCTGCAGCTGTGCGGGAAACTTCGCCTCGCCCGACAGGCGGTATTCCAGGCTGGCGACGGTGAAGCCTTCGGCCGCGAGCGCAGCAAGCACCTTGGGCCAATCGGCAAAGGCACCGGAATGGCGGGTGTGCCCGGCCATCCAGCCACCGCCGTGGATATAGAGCACCAGCGGATGCGGTCCCTTGGTGGACGGCACATAGATATCCAGCGCTTGCGGGCGATAGCCGGGCAATTGCTGATAGGTCACATCGCGCCAGGCCTTGACCCCGCCGGGAAAGACCACCGGCACCTGGGGAAAGCGATCGGCCAGAACCGGCGCGGCTGCGGTGGGGAAATCGCGCGCGGGTGCCACGGCCGGCGTGGCGAGCAGGGCCAGCAGCCCCAGCGCAGCGGGAAGGCGTGCAAACATCAGGTCTCTCTCCATGGTCTTTGTTATCGTTGTGTCGTGCGGGGCGTGCCCGGTCGGTCAGTCGGGAAAATCGGGCTTGTGGCGGGCCTGGGCGGCCAGGCGGATCGGCGCGTTGACCGCGCCATAACCGGCATAGCCGCGCCGCTCGACCACCTCGAAAAACACCCGGCGGGCAAAGGCACGACTGTAGAATTGCAGATATTCGGCCTCGCCATCGCGGTCGTAGAGAATGTCGCGCGCGGCCATGGCCTCGATCAGGTCGGGCTCCAGCCCCCAGCGCGCCTCCAGATCGTCGTAATAGTTGCGCGGGATCTCCAGGCGCGGCAGGCCCTGGGCATGGGCGGCATCGGCCACGGCGACGATATCGTCGGTGGCAAAGGCGATGTGCTGCACGCCGGCGCCGAAATAGTTCTGGATGAAGCGCGAGGTGAGCGATTGCGCCGCCAGCGAGCCATTGAGCGTGAAGCGCACCGAGCGATCGGGGTTTTCCACCGCCTGGCTCTGGATCAGACCCATCGGATCGGCAATGTCGAGCTGCGGCGTCTTGCCCACGTCGAACAGCGCGACGTAGAACAGCAGCCAGCTGAGAAATTCCTCGTACAGCATGGTCTGCGCAATGTGATCGATGGCCAGGCGCGGGCCGGGCACGGGATCTTCGAGCCGGTGGGGAAATTCGTGGGCCCACATCGCCGCGCGGGTGGCGGCATCGACGAAATAGATCAGGCTGCCACCCACGCCGCGCACGCTGGGGATCGGCCATTCATCGGGCGCCAGCGCCTGGGTGAACTGCGGCACGCGCAGGAAATCGGCCCGCGCCAGCGCGCCGGGCACATCGTCCACCGCCAGGCCGAGCGCGCAGACCGAGGCGCCGTGGACCACGTCGAAACTGTGGGCGAGGCCTTCGGGTTCGCAGTTGATCACGATGTTGACCGGGTTTTCCAGCCCCTGCGTCCAGCGCGTCACGTCCTTGCTGCGGTGGCGCGCGGTCGGGCGAAAGCCCAGCGGGCGCAGCATCGCCGCCAGATTTTCCGCCTCTTCATGGCTGGCGGCAAATTCGATGAATTCGACCCCGCTGGTCTTCACGCGCGGTGGCAGGCTGGTGGCGCTGGCCGAAGGGCGGGTGATCCCGCCTTCCAGCAGGCGCAGCGCGCGATAGCCATCGACCGCCACCCCGCTCGCCGATCCGGCACGGAACCGGTCGTTGAAGATTTCCAGGCTCCAATAGCCCTGATAGCCGATCTTGCGGATCGCGGCGGCCCAGTCATCGAGCGGGAAATCGCCTTGCCCGGGCATGGAGCGGAAATGGCGGCTCCACCCCAAGTGATCCATGTCGAGCATCGGGGCGTCGGCCACCTGGACGATGAACAGCTTGTCGGCGCGGATATCGCCGATGCTGGACGAGGGAATCTTGCGCGACAGCGAGTGGAACGAATCCAGCACCAGGCCCAGCGCGGGATGATCGGCATCGCGCACGATGCCCCATGCCTCGCGGTGATCGTGGACGTGCCGGCCCCAGGCGAGCGCTTCATAGCCCAAGCGCAGGCCGCGGGCGGCGGCGCGCTCGGCCGCCTCGGTCAGGTCGGCAATGGTCCGCTCGCGGTTGCCATCGGCGATCGGCGAACAGCTGGAGCAGACCAGCAGCAAGTCGGTGCCGAGTTCCTGCATCACGTCGAACTTGCGCTCCAGCCGGTCGAACGCGCGGGCGCGCTGCGGCTCGGGCAGGCCATCGAGATCGCGGAATGGCTGGAACATCGTGCAGACGAGGCCCAGGTCACCCATCAGCGCGGCAATCTCGCGCGCGGAGAGATTCGTCGAGAGCAGGTCGTTCTCGAAGATTTCGGCGCCGTCATAGCCGGCCGCGGCGATCGCCTGCAGCTTGGCCTCGAGCGTGCCCGAAATCGATACGGTGGCGATGGATGTCTTGAATGCGGGATTCGTCATGGCCGCCTGCCGTTCGTTGCCTTTGGTTTCCTGCCCCGGCCACGGGCCTATCACGGGCCGCTGCTTGACAAAAGCAAAAATGTTAGGGACTAGTTCGTTACATAAATTGATCTGGCCCAGGGAGCGGAAACGAACCTGCCGGGCCTTGCAACGAGGGACAGGTGCGGCAAGGAAGGGCATACGGCGCAACCAGGATGGTGCCCGCAGCGATGCGGGGCCAGGCCGATGCGCGCGCGATTGCCCAGGAGAGTTCCTTGCCGGAAGACGACGCCCCCGCCCCGCTTGCCGAGGCTTCTGCCGCCACCGCCGCAAAGCCGCCCCGCCGCTCCCGCGCCGAAACGCGCGAGGCCGCGATCAACCAGATCGTGGACATCGCCACGCAGGAATTCGTGGAAAAGGGCCTGGCCGGCGCGCGGATTGACGAGATCGCCGGCAAGGCCACCAAGCGCAAGATCTACTATTATTTCGACGGCAAGGAAGAGCTTTACCGCGCCGTGCTGGAGCGCGCCTATCGCCGCGTGCGCGACAGCGAGGCGCAGGTGGATATCACCACCGGCACCGCCGAGCAGGCACTGCGCCGCCTGATCGAGCATGACGTGCACTATCACGCGCGCCACCCGGAACTGGTGCGCCTGGTGATGAACGAGAACATCCACCACGCCCAGCATCTCAAGCAGATCACCGAACTGCCCAGCCGCAACCACAGCGTGATCGATATCCTGCGGCAACTGATCAGCCGGGGCGAGGCTGAGGGCAGCTTTCGCGTCGGGATCGAGCCGGTCGATCTGCATTTCAACATGACGGCGCTGGCGTTCTACAACGTTTCCAACCAGTTCACTTTTGCCCACAATTTCGGCGTGGACATGACCAGCGACAGCGCGCTGGCCCACCGGGCACGCCAGGTGGCAGACATCATAATCGCCTGGGTGACGCGCAAGGATTGAGCGCCTGGCCGTGGCCTGCAAAGGCTGCGGCCGCGCCGGCCTGCACCGTCATCCGCGCATGCGGGAGAGAGACAGGCATGGCCACACCCATCACAGCAAGCGCCGGCACGTGCCCGGCGCAATGGACCCGCACGGGCCTGGCCATCGTGGCCCTGTGCTTTGCCATCAACATGGCCGACGGCATCGACGTGACGATCCTGTCGTTCATTGCGCCGCGCATCCAGGCCGATTGGGCGATCGGCGCCGATACCATGGGCCTGCTGTTTGGCGCGGGACTGGTCGGCATGGCGATCGGCGGCATGGGCATTGCCCCTCTGGCCGACCGGCTGGGCCGCCGCCGCATCATCCTGGCAGCACTGGGGCTGATGTCGGCCGGGATGGTCGCCAGCGGTTTTGCCGGCTCTGTGCCCATGCTCTATGGCTTGCGCGTGGTGGTGGGCATGGGCATCGGCACGGTGCTCGCAGCGATGGCCGCGCTGGCCGCTGAATCCGCGCCAGCCGCGCAGCGCAACCTGGCGGTGGGCATCGTCCAGGCGGGCTATCCGTTCGCCGCGGTGTTTACCGCGCTGCTGACGGCGCATCTCCTGCCGCTGTGGGGGTGGCACAACCTGCTGCTGATGGCGGGCGGGTTGACGGTAGTGCTGTTTCCCGCCGCGCTGCTGATCCTGCCGCGCGCCGGTGCAGCGCGGACGGCCGATGGCCCGGCGCGCGAACCGGCAGGGCGAATCGGTGACCTGCTTTCTCCCGCCTTCCGTGCTCGCACGCTCACGCTGTGGGCGGCGGTGTTCTGCGGGCTGATGGTGCTCTATTTCATCGTCAGCTGGATCACCAAGCTGTCGATCGCGGCCGGCCTTTCCGAAACCGACGGCATCTATGCCGGGGCGCTCTACAATTTCGGGGCATTTGTCGGCACGGCGGGGATGAGCATGCTGGCCGTGCGCGTCCCGCTGGGGCGCCTGGTGCCCGGCATGCTGGTCAGCGCGGGGGTCGCCATGCTGGTATTCGGATCGCTCGCCATGCCGGTGGCGGCCACGCTCGCCCTAGCTTTCCTCATCGGGGTCACGCTGCAGGGTGGCTACAACGGCGTGTGGCCGCTCGCCGCCTCGGTCTATCCGGCGCGGATGCGCGCCACGGGCGTGGGCTGGGCGATCGGCCTGGGCCGCGCAGGCGCGGTGATCGGCCCGATGATGGGCGGTTGGCTGATGGCGGCCAAGGCGCCGCTGCCGCTACTGTTTGCCGCCTATTGCCTGCCGCTGCTGGCCTGCGCCGCCGCCGCATTTGCCGTTGACCGCATGTCTCGGCGTGTTGCGGAATAATTTGACAGGAACTAGTTCGTAACATAAATGAGTCGTCGGAAGGCGAAACGGCAAACGTTCGCCAGGGAGGATGACCATGCGTTTGGAAGGCACTCGTCTCGTGCTGTCCGCGTCTGCGCTGAGCGTGGCCGTGGCCCTTACAACCCCGGCTCTGGCGCAGGCTGCGCCGCAAGCCAATGCCGCGCCCGATACGGCGCCGGCGGCCGAAGCGGCCCAGCCCGATGTCAAGGAAATCGTGGTGACCGGCTCGCTGATCCAGCGGCCCAACAACACCGCGGTCAGCCCGATCGTGTCGGTCAGCAACGAAGCGATCAAGGCCAGCGGCAACGTCAACCTGCAGGATGCGCTCAACCAGTTTCCGGGCTTCACCCCCGCCGGCAATTCCGGCACCGGCGGCCAGGGCACCGGCGGGCGCGCCTCGGTCAACCTGCATGGCCTTGGCCCCAACCGCAACCTCGTGCTGCTCGATGGCAAGCGCCTGCCGCTCTCGGATATCTCGGGCACGGTCGATACCAACATCATCCCGGAATCGATCATCGGCGGGGTTGACGTGATCACCGGCGGCGCATCGGCCGTCTATGGTTCGGATGCCATGTCGGGCGTGGTCAATTTCAAGACCCTGCGCAGCTTTGACGGGGTCAAGGCCGACGTCCAGAACAGCCTGAGCGAAAAGGGCGACGCCTACAAGTTCTCGGGCTCGATCGCGTTCGGCAGCAGCTTTGCCCAGGATCGCGGCCACGTCATCGCCGCGTTCAGCTATACCGACCAGGATCCGATCAACGGCAAGGCGCGCAGCTTCTTTTCCGACAAGACGCCCTCGTCCTATATCGGCACCGGCACGTTCGTTCCCAACGCCACCAACGCGCCCAATGCTGCCGTCGTGCAATCGGTGTTCGCCGGCTATGGCGTGACCAAGACGATCAACCCGCTGCTCAACCTGGGCTTCAACAACGACGGCTCGCTGTTCGTGCAGACCGGCGCGGTCAACTACAAGGGCCAGACCAACAGCGGCGGCTATGCCCTGGTCGGCGGCAACGTGCGCATGCCGGTGGGCCAGCAGGTCGATTTCATGAACGGGCTCAAGCGCAAGACCGCTTTCGTCAAGGCGGACTATGACCTGACGCCCAACCTGACCCTTTATGGCCAGTTCCTGTTCGTCGATCTCAACGTCCACACCGCCAGCGGCAACACGCTGACGCAGTTTGGCCAGCTGACCACCATTCCGGTCACCAACCCGTTCATTCCGCAAGACCTGCGCACGGTGCTCGCCTCGCGCCCCAATCCCACCGCCAATTTCCTGTGGAACGGGCGCTATGTCGGCCTGCCGTACAAGAGCTGGGATGAAGACTATACCGTCCAGCAATACATGGCGGGGCTGAAGGGCAATATTGCCCCGGGCTGGACCTTCGATGTCTATGCCTCGTACGATCAGTCGGTCCACAACCAGACGATGCGCAATGCCGTGGTCAAGAGCCGGGTGCAGAGCCTGCTGAGCGCGGCCGATGGCGGCAACTCGCTGTGCCAGGGCGGCTTCAATCCGTTTGGCGATGCCAACATGCGCTCCGTCTCGGCCGCCTGTGCCGCCTATATGACCAAGGACGCATTCAGCGCCGAGCGCCTGGGGCAAACCCAGTTCCAGGGCCAGATCAACGGCAAGCTGTTCGATCTGGGCGCAGGCCCGGCGCAGATCGCGCTGGTCGCCGGCTATCGCAAGAACACCTACAACTATCGCCCCGACAGCGACCTGCAGGCGCAGAACCTGGAAGCGGTGACCGCCTCGCAGCCGGCCTCGGGCCGTATCTCGGTCAAGGAACTGGCCGGGCAGATCGACATTCCGCTGGTGGCCGACAAGCCGTTCATCCGCGAATTGGGCATCGGCGCGGCCGCGCGCGTATCGAACTATTCGGTCAGCGGCACGGTCACCAGCTACGAAGCCGATATGCGCTGGCGCCCGACCGACACGATCATGCTGCGCGGCGGCTATCAGCGCGCGGTGCGTGCGCCCAATATCGGCGAGCTGTTCTCGCCGCAGCAGGGCACGCAGCTGGTGATTGGCACCCCGCCCGGCTCGCTCGGCGATCCGTGCGACTATCGCTCCACGGCGCGCACCGGTGCCAATGGGGCGCAAGTGGCCGCGCTCTGCGTGGCGCAGGGTGTGCCGCAGGCGGCGATCGGCAGCTATTCGTTCCCCACCACCGCCACCGGGCAGCTGGTTTCGGGCAACATCGGCCTGCGCCCCGAACATGCCGATACGTTCAACGCCGGGATGGTGTTCAACGCCCCGCGCGGCGGCGGTCTGTTCGGCGATTTCTCGTTCTCGGTCGATTACTACAACATCTCGATCAAGAACGTGATTTCCACCGTGCCTGGCCTCACCGTGCTGTCCAAGTGCTATAATCTCGATGGCAGCAATCCGGGCTATGCCGCCAGCAACCCCTATTGCGCGCTGATCCAGCGTGACAGCAACGGGCAGCTGGTGAACGTCGCCACGCCCTATCTCAACCTCGGTTCGCTCAAGACCGACGGCGTGGAAGCGCAGGTCAACTGGGCAACCCCGGCGCCGTTCCTGGGCCGCACCGGCAAGATCTATGCCACCACCACGGTGGGCTGGCTCCATGCCTACAAGGTGCAGCTGCTGCCCGGCGCTGCGGAAATGAACTATACCAACATCAGCAATGGCGCAGCCAACCCCAGCTCCGTCCCGCCGCGCGCCACGCCGCGGTGGAAGGCGCTGACCACGCTGGGCTATCGCTCCGACAACATGGGCATTGGCCTGCGCTGGCGCTTCCAGAGCGCGATGCAGGATGTCAGTTCGGTGCTCACGCCCAACAACACGCAGGTGGGCATTGCCGCCTACAACCTCTACGACCTGTTCGGGAATGTGAAAGTCGGCAAGATGTTCGAGCTGCGCGCCGGCATCAACAACCTGCTCAACGCCAAGCTGCCCTACGTCGCCAGTTCGCAGAACGGCACCGACGTGGCGCTCTATGATCCCATCGGCCGCTCGTTCTATATCGGCGCGCGGGTTAGCTTCTGATCCACCCTGCCCCGGCGCTGCATCCCTGGTGGTGCAGCGCCGGAGCCTTTTTGCAAAGACACAGGTTTTGATGATCCGCTCCGGGCTTCTTGGTCGCGCCATCCTGGCATCCAGCTCTCCACGCCTGCACGAGGAAGAGGCCCGCGCCCTGGGGCTGGAGCTGACATATGAACTGTTCGATTTCACCCAGCGTGGCCTTGCCGATGCCGACCTTGCCGGCGTGGTCGACAGCCTCAAGCGCCAGGGCTTTGCCGGCTTCAACGTGACCTATCCGTTCAAGCAGGCGATCATGCCGCTGATGGATGAACTCGCGCCCAGTGCCCAGGCGGCCGGCGCGGTCAACACCGTGGCGATCCGCGATGGCCGCCTCATCGGCCACAACACCGATATGCCCGGCTTTCGCGACAGCCTGCTGGCCGGCCTGCCCGGCGCGGCGCTCGGCCATGTCATCCAGCTGGGCGCAGGCGGCGCGGGTTCGGCGGTGGCCAATGCGCTGCTTTCGCTTGGTGTGGCGCGACTGGAACTGGTCGATCCCGATGCCGCGCGGGCCGGCGCTCTCGCCACTGACTTGGCGGCACGCTATCCCCATGCCCGCGTACTGGTCACGCCGCTGGCCGATCTCGATACCGCGCCGGCCGATGGCATAGTCAACGCCACGCCGATCGGCATGGCCGCCAAGCCCGGCACGCCGATCCCCGCCGAGGCCATCGCCGCGTACCACTGGCTGGCCGACATCATCTATTTCCCGCTGGAAACCGAGCTGCTTCGGGTCGCACGAAGCAAGGGCTGCCGGGCCATCAACGGCATCGGCATGGTCGTGGGCCAGGCCGCGCTGGCGCTTGGCATCATCACCGGCCACACGCCCGATGCGGAACGGATGAAGCAAAGCCTGGCCTGATCGGCCGGCTCAGCCGGCAGCGCGCGCCACGGCGTTGATCAGCTGTTCGGTGGCAAAGGGCTTGCGCAGCACTTGCACATCCGGGCCGGCGACGGCCTCGATCGCGGCTAGATCGGCAAAGCCGCTCATGAACACCACGCGCAGGGCGGGGTGGTGGCGGGCGAGCTTGGCCGCCAGTTCCGCCCCGGTCATCCCCGGCATGGCGAAATCGATCGCGGCCACTTCGGGCAGCGCCTCTCCGGCCTGTTGCGCGCGTTCCAGCAGGGCCAGCGCCGCAGGACCATCGGCCGCCACTTCAACCACATGGCCGTGATCGGCCAGCGCCGCCGCCAGCGCACGGCGCAGATCGGGATCATCGTCCACCAGCAAGACGCGCGCCAGGCTGGTGCCGGCGCCGGCGGGCGCGGCCGGCGTATCGTCATCCTGTGCGGCGCTGGCGGTGCGCGGCAGGAACAGGCGCACGGTGGTACCCTGGCCCGGCGCGCTGTCGATCCGCACCGCGCCGCCAATCTGGCGCATGCTGCCATAGATCTGTGCCAGGCCCAGCCCGGTGCCCTTGCCCACCGGCTTGGTGGTAAAGAACGGCTCCATCGCGCGGCGCAGGGTTTCCTCGTCCATCCCCGCGCCGGTATCGGCTACTTCGACCATGACATAGCGGCCATCGGCAAGATCGGCCGCGCCCTGCGCCAGATAGGGATGCAGCGCGATGGTCAGCGCGCCGCCCGCCGGCATGGCATCGCGGCCGTTAACCGCCAGGTTGAGCACCGCCATTTCCAGCTGCGTGGGATCGGCCAGCACCGCCCAGCCCTCGCCAGCCGGATCGGCCAGAAGGCAATCCAGGGTGATCAGCGGGCCCAGCGTGCGCATCAGCATTGGGCGCAGGCGCTCGATCACTAGCGCCGGATCGAGCGCCTGGGTGGCCAGGCGCTGCGTGCGGGAAAAGGCCAGCAGCTGCGCAATCAGGTTGGCCGCACGCTGCGCTGCCTGGCGCCCTTCGCCGGCCAGACGCTCCACCCGCGCGGCATCGCCGCTGCGCCGGGCGATGAGATCGAACGAAGCCAGGATCGCCCCCAGCACGTTGTTGAAATCGTGCGATAGGCCGGCGACGAGCTGGCCCATCGCCTCCATCTTCTGGCTTTGCACCAGGGCTTCCTGCGCGGCGCGCAATTCGCTGGTGCGCGCTTCCACGCGGGCCTCCAGCGTGGCGTTCAACTCGCGCAGCTGTTCGGCGATCGCTGCCCGCTCGCTCACCAGGCGGGTGCGCTCGGCGATCTCCTCCATGAAGGCAACGTCATCGGGATGCCAATCGCGCGTCGTCCGGCTGTTGAGATAGACGATCGTGCGCAGCCGCCCTTCGCGCAGGAATGGCACGACCAGGATGGCGCGGGTATCGACCGTGCGCGCGGTTTCCAGGCTGCGCGCGTCGACCCGCGGATCGGCGGCGAACAGATCGCCCACCACCACCGTCTCTCCCCGGTTGAGCGCGGCCACGATGCGGGCGCCGAAATCGGCCGCCGGCATGCGCCCCAGCAGCGGCGGGGCCGTGCCATCGGTCCAGCAGATATCGTAATCGAACACGTCCTCTTCGGCCAGCAGTTGGCCAAAGCCGGTGCGGCTCACCCCGAAATGCTCGCCCATCAGCGCGGCAATCTCGTCCAGCGCGGCGGTGGTATCGTAATCGCGCAAGACATCGGCGATCTTGAGCCGCAGCGCAATGCGCGCCTCGCGCCGGGCGATCTTGTGAAACACCCGCTCCAGCCAGGCTGCGCCCAGCGCGATGGCCAAAATCAGCAGCGTGATCGTGGCGATCAGCACGGCCAGAAACGTCTGGCCGATGCCGCTGGTGACCATGTGCGCGTGCGCCGCGCTGTCCATGGTGATCACAGCAGCATGCATGCCGGCATAGTGCATTCCGGCAATCGCCAGGCCCATCAGCCCCGCCGCGCCCAGACGCATCCCCAGTGCCTGGTCACGCGCGGCAAACCACAGCGCCGCCGTGGCCGCACCGATCGCGATCAGCACCGAAATGCCAACCCACAGCCGGTCATAATGCATGGTGCCGGGCATGCGCATCGCCGCCATGCCCACGTAATGCATCGCCACCACGCCCAGACCCATCAACAGCCCGGCCGAGGCGATGCGCCGCGATGACAGGCCGGTGCGGCCCAGCGCGGCAAAGCCCGCGCCGGTAAAGCCGATGGCGATGGCCAGCGACAGCAGCGTCAGCCCCAGGTCATAGCCCATCGCCATGCCCGGCACGCGAAATGCCAGCATGGCCACGAAATGCATCGACCAGATGCCGCCACCCAGCGCGATCGAGGCCGCTGCCAGCCACACCCGGCGTGCCCAACCCTGGCCCACGCGCACCCGGCCGGCCAGGCTGAGCGCGGTGAACGAGGCGAACACCGCGATCAGAATCGAGAGAATGACCAGATTGGCCTCGTGCGTTCCGGTCGTGTTCATGGCCCCCTGCTCCCACAGAACCGCGACCCCGGCAATCCCATCATGGTGGCCATAAAGGAACATGCCGTAATGGCGGATCGCGGTGCGCAACGCACGCGCCGGGCTTTGGTGCCCGCCATCAATCCCAAGTGGCTGCGCGCGCCTTGAGCCGGGCATGGATTGCCTCGGCCTCGTTGCGGTCAGCCAGGGGCACAGGCCCCTGCGCCAAGGCATGGGGCGGCGGCAAGCGCAGGCCTTGCGCCGCGATGCCGCGTGCCAGCCCCAACCGCCGCGCCAGGGTGGCGCGCGGCGCGTCGTCGCCCTGCGCCAGGCGATCGTAATCGACAAAGCATTGGCACGCCGCCACCGTGGCCGGCTGTTCCAGCAGATGGCGATAGACCCCGCACCAAGTGCGCAGCCAGAATACCAGCGTATCGGGATCGCCCGCAACCGGCACGCCGTTGGGCAGACAGAACGGGCGCTGGTGCGCGCCGAATTCGTGATGGCCCAGCCAGCGCATGTAATCGGCCCGAAACCGGTCGTCCGCCGCCAGGGCGCAGGCCCGGCGGTGCTGCGCCAGCAGGCTGGCGGCCTGTTGCAGCGGATCACGAAACGGATGGATCAGCACCGCGCCGGGCAGCGTGGCCAGCGCGCCCACGCGCAGCACATTGGCGTTGTTCTTGGACAGATAGCGCCCCTGCCCGCGTGCCAGGCAGACCAGCGCCATCATCTGCCCGAATGCAGCGAGCGTGGCGGCATCGGGCTGGTGCGCGCACAGCCCGCGATCGGTGTGGTAATCGGGCCCGCAGTGCAGGCGCCAGAACACTTCCTCGATCGCCTCTGCCGTATCGAGATCGTGTTCCAGCCCATCGCCATGGCCGCGCGGCGTGCGCGCCAGCCGGCGCCGATGGCGTGCCACCAGCCCGGCCCAAGTGTTGGGCGCCAGGGGAAACGGCATGTCGGCATAGCGCAGGCTGGCAAAGTGATCGGCCGCCTCCAGCCGCTGCATCAGCACGGTGGTGCCCGCCCGCGCCAGGCCCGCGACGAAGACCGGCGGGCGCAGCGTCAAGGCCGCCGCCGCCCGCCCAAACCGCGCGCGTTCCAGGTCAAAGCTCAGGTCAAGCGCGGCGCGGCTGCCCAGGGCCAGCCGATGCAGCAGCCGGTCAAGCCGGCGATAGGCGGGCGCGCCGGCCGGCGCCGCTGCGGGCAAGGGCAAATCGGACGAAGGCAAGACAGATCCCCGCAACAAGAATGGCCAGGCGCACCCATGGATCAAGCAAGGCCGCAGTGGTCGGCAGGCCCAGCTGCGGCCCGAGGCCCAGCGCCAGTGCCAGCGGCAGGGCGGCCACGGCCAGTGCGCCCCCGGCTACGAGCGAACGGCCCATCAGGTGGATGGCCAGCAGCCGCGCGGCGCGTTCCTTCCAGCAGTCAGACGCCCGACGCCGCGCGACGACACGCAGCGCACGCCGGCCCGCAAGGCCCAGCGCGGCAAAGCGGCGCAGCACGCCCCAGCGCCGCACCAGGTGCAGCGTGGCCAGCAGCGCGCCGGCCAGAACCAGCGCGGCGGCGATCACCGCCGGCCAGCTCCACCACCGCGCGCGGCCTTGCGCGCCAGGCGGATCAGCCGCTTGACCGGATACCACACGAAGGCCAGCAGCCCGAGCAGGATCGCCCCGACCACGCCCAGCGCGGTAGAGGCCGCGCCCAGGCCCAGGCCAGGGCCGACATAGGCCTGCGCGGGAACGGCGGTGGCGGCCAGCAACAGGATCGCCGGCATCAGCAGGCGCGACGCGGGGGCGATCGGCAGAACGGTCATTCGCATCGGGCATTCTCCGCAGCTTGGATGCCGATCTTGTCGGCGACGGGATCGATGTAACGGGTCCAGCGCAGCTCGAACCGGTTGCGGTCAGCGTCGGCGCTGATGAAGTTCCAGCGCACGGTGCCATCGGCGGCCAGGCGCACGACGCGGCCCAGTTCGGTCTCTTCCACCATGGTATCGCCACCGGGCAGCGGCGTGGCACGGCCCTGCGCGCGGGTGTGGATGTTCAAATCGCGAAAGGCGCGGGCCAGCGGTTCGCTCACCTGGTCGGTGGCGAAATCATAGACCAGCATGCGGTTGGTGCCGTCGGGTTCGGCCTGTTCGGGCTGGTCCCAGGCAAAGCGCCAGTGGTTGTCGAACACCGAGATGCGGTGATCATCGAGCACGCTGACATCGTGCTGAAACCGCCAGGGCAGGCCGCGGCTCCACACCACCTTGCCGGTGGATGGGCGATAGAGCAGCAACAGCGACAGGTTGCGCAGGCTGATCAGCAGATCGCCCGATCGCCAATAGGGGCCATCGCCCGGCACCGGCTGAATATCGTTGAGGTGGATGGGATCATCCGAATAGGGACGGCCGCGCCAGAGCTGGCCCATATTGTTGGCATCGAGCAGGTCGATCACGGCGGTGCGGCCGAGCACCTTGCCCGCAGCGGTCAGGTGCATCAGCCCTTCGTCGGCAAATTGCGGGCCAAGGCCGGGGCGCTTGGTGCGCGGCAGGCGGTAGGACGCCCATAGCGTGCCATCGGGTGCGCGTTCCAGCGAGTGGTGGAAAATGCCATCGATCATCCATTCCGGCCGGCCGCAGGCATCGATCCGCACCAGGGGCGAGGTATCGTGCACGATCAGCCCGCCATCGGGCATCAGCATCGGATGCATCGCCATGAAGCGCTGGTTGGTCTTGTCCCGCGCCAGATCGATCAGCGCCGAGCGGAACGTGGAATGCGCCAGGATCGCGGCGATATCCGGGGCATAGGTGCGCACCACCTCGCCATCGCGCAGCCGCAACAGCTGCACCACCCAGCGCCGGCGCGCGGTATCGAACACGGTCAGCAGGATATAGCCGGGATCGACAAAGCCGGGCCGGCGCCACAGGCCGCCGGGCAGCGGCTCATAGGGTTGGCCGATCGTGGGGTGATAGGGCAGCAAGGCGCCCGCGGCGCGCCCCACGGTATCGGGAATGCTGGCCACCTGAACCGCCAGTTCGCCCAGCGCGCCATGGCGGCGCGGCGCCAGCAGCACGAACCCGAAGCCCAGCAGCACCAGTGCGCCCAGCGCCAGGGTCAGCCCCAATGCCCACAACGGCACCGGGCGGCTCATCAGGCGCTCCCACCGCGATGGCGCCGGGGCGCGCGGTGATGGGGCAACAGGATCAACAGGCAGTGCAGGTATTTGGGGCAACGCCGGGCGGTTCATGGCCACGGGGTCTAACGCGCAGTTGTATCACCGCAATTTCGCCGGGCTACAGGCCTGCAATCTTTACTGACACAGTGAAACATCAACAGCGACGGGCACATCCAATAGGAATGAAATAGTATTCTGTATCAAGGCGATGCTGCAGAAGAAAGGCCATGCTGCAGCCCGTGGGACTGTGGCATGGCCATACAACTTGTTACAAAATTGCCGTCCGGCGTCAGGCCGGCAGGCTGACCGCGTTGATGATGTGCGCCTGGGTATATTCGAGCAGGCCGGCCTCGCCCAGTTCACCGCCCAGCCCCGATTGCTTGACCCCGCGGAACGGGATGGCAGGGTCGATCGCCAAGTGCTGGTTGACCCATACCGTGCCGGTATCGATCCGCCGCGCCACGTCCATCGCGCGGGCCACGTCCTTGCCCCAGACGGTGCCGCCCAGGCCGTAATCGCTGTCGTTGGCGCGGGCGATCACATCGTCCACGTCAGAGAACTTGAGCACCGGCAGCACGGGGCCGAACTGTTCCTCGCGCACCAGCGGCGCATCGTCATCGAGATCGGCGACGATGGTCGGCGCGATGAAGTAGCCCGGCCGATCGAGCGGCGCGCCGCCGGCCAGCACGGTGCCGCGTTCGCGCGCATCAGCCAGCAGGGCGGAAACCTTGTCGAACTGCATCTTGTTCTGCACCGGGCCGATCGTGACGCCCTGGCGGGTGCCTTCGTCCACCACGGCGTCCTGCGCCAGGCGGGTGATCTCTTCCAAGAATTCGTCATAGACGGTTTCGTGCACATAGGCGCGCTTGATCGCCACGCAGACCTGGCCGGCATTGACCATGGCGCCCTGATAGACCTTTTCGGCGGCGAGCTTGGCCGGCATGTCATCCAGCACGATCGCGGCATCGTTGCCGCCCAGTTCCAGCGTCACGCGCTTCACGCCGCTCGCGGCCGAGGCCATGACCTTCTTGCCGGTCGCGGTCGATCCGGTGAAGGCAACCTTGGCCACGTCGGCATGGGTGGACAGCGCGCCGCCCAGATCGTTGACATCGGCAATCACGTTGACCACGCCCGGCGGCAGGATCTGGGCGATCACCTCGCCCAGCAGCAGCGTGGTGAGCGGGGTGGTCGGCGCGGGCTTGGCCACCATGGTATTGCCGGTGAGCAGGCACGGGCCCAGCTTGTTGGCCAGCAGCACCACCGGGAAATTCCACGGCGTGATCGCGGCACACACGCCCAGCGGGGTGCGGTGCTCGATCACCGTGTTGCCGCCCTCTTCGCGCAGCACCTTGTCGGTCACGCGCATGCCGGCAAAGGCCTTGAGCACGAAATAGGTGGCCATCATCTCGCCACGTGCCTGGTCCAGCGGCTTGCCCTGCTCGGCGGTCAAGAGCTGCGCGAAATCCTCCTGCCGGGCGTGCACCGCCTCGGCCAGCTGGTCGATCAGCGCGGCGCGATCATCCTGGCTGCGCGCCGCCCAGGCGGGAAACGCGCGCTTGGCGGCGGCGACCGCAGCATCGAGCTGGGCCATGTCAGCCCGTGGCGCCTGGGCCAGCACGGTTTCCGTCGCGGGGTTGATTACGTCAAACATGGCCGCGCCGGGCACCAGCTGGCCATCGATCAACAGGCTGAATTGCTTGTCCATAGGGGGATTTCCTTTGCCGTTGAGGCTATAGTGGGACGCGCTCAGGGAATGCGCAAGATGGGCTTGACCACATGGCCGGCCTCGCCCTGGGCGATGGCATCGGCAATGTCGGCAAACGCGAAGAAGCGCACCAGGCGATCGAACGGAAAGCGCCCGGCGCGATAATGGGCCAGCAGTTCGGGGATGAACGTCTGCGGATCGGCGCCGCCTTCCACCACCCCGCGGATCACACGCCCGCCGCTCATCAGGAACGTCGCATCGGCGGCGATGTCACCCGGGCCATAGGCGCCCACCAGCGCCATCTGCCCGCGCGGGGCCAGCGCTGCCATCGCGGCGTTGACCACGTCGGGCCGGCCGGTGGTGTCGATCACGCAGTCAAACCCCTGCGCCAGGCCGGCGCTGCGGGCATGATCGGCCAGGCTGCCGGCGCGCGCGTCAAAGCCATGGGTGGCGCCCAGTTCCTGCGCCAGGGCAATGCGCGCGGGGTTGATATCCACCGCCGCGACCACGCCCGCCCCGGCAATGCCGCAGGCCATGATCGCGGAAAGCCCGACCGCGCCGGTGCCGATCACCGCCACGCTGGCGCCGGGGCGCGGGCGCAATTCATTGAGCACGGCGCCAGCCCCGGTCTGGATGCCGCAGCCCAGCGGGCCAAGCAGATCGAGCGGCAGATCTGCATCGACCTTTACCGCATTGCGCGCATGCACGATGGCATGGGTGGCAAACGACGATTGCCCGAACACGTGGCTGTGGATCACCGCGCCTTCGGGCGTTGCCAGCGCCGTGGTGCCATCGCTGCGGCTGCCGCCAAAGTTATAGGCAAACCAGTCGTGGCAATAGGCCGGGGCATGATCATCGCACGAGGGGCAGTGGCCACACGAATCAAAGCTGAGCACGACATGATCGCCCGGTGCCAACCCGGTCACCGCCGTACCGACCTGCTCGACCACGCCAGACCCTTCGTGCCCCAGCACCACCGGAAACGGCAGCGGCAGGTGCCCATCGCGCAGCACCATGTCGGTGTGGCACACCCCCACGCCCACCAGGCGCACCACCACCTCGTCTTCGCGCGGATCATCGAGCACGACCGGCTCGATCACCGGCGGCGCGCCGGGCTGGCGGAAAACAGCGGCATGGGCAGCAGTGGGCATGGGGGCGTATCCTTGCAGTGAAACGGCAATCACGGGGTACAAAAAGAAGCGCCGGACCGGGGGATTTTCGTGGAGGAAGCGGCCCGGCGCCAGTGGGTGGATCGATCAGAACTTGAAGCCGGCGCGCAGATACCATTCGCGCGGACGGTTATAGCTGCCAAAGATCGCGCCGGCCGAAAGGTTGGTATTGCCGCTGACGAGATAGCGGGTGTCGGTCAGGTTGGTGCCACCCACGGTCAGCGACCAGCGATCGCCGGGCGTGTTGTAGGTGAGGCTGGCGTTGATCATGTCGTTCGTGGGCCGGCGCAGCAGCAGGGTGCGGGCAATGTCATTCCACACCGGCGTGGTGTGCGTCCAGTCGGCCAGCGCCACCACGTTGCCCCCGTTCGCCAGGTTGAATTGATAGCGCGGCGACAGGTTGATCTTCCAGTTGGCCGCCTTGGGCAGCGGCGCGCCCAGATAGATGCCCGCCTGGATGCCCGGGATCGTGCCGGCATTGACCAGCGCGGCGGGATCGATCTGGGTATAGTGCGCATCGATATAGCCGACCGAGCCATTGATGGTCAGGCCGGTAACCGGCGCCAGCACCATTTCGGCCTCAACCCCCTTGATCCGCGCGCGCCCGGCGTTGGCGATCGTGGGCGAGGTGCCGATCTGGATATTGAGCTGCACGCCTTCATAGTCGGTGGTGAAAGCGGCCAGGTTCAGCTGCAGCTTGCGATCGAGCAGGGTCGATTTCACCCCCACTTCCCAGGTCGTGGCCTTTTCCGGGCCAAAGCCGGGCGCCACATTGCCCTGCGGGTTGGTCAACCGCGTGGTCCAGCCGCCGGTCTTGTAGCCCTTGGACCACGAACCATAGACCATGACGCGCTCGGCGGGATAGAGCTGCACCCCGACCTTGGGCGAGAAGTTATTGAAGTTCTTGCGGTTTACCCCAGGAGCATAGACCTGCACGGGATTGGCCGGGTTGGGATAGCCGATGCCGTTCTGGCAAGAGACCGGCGCCAGCGGGAACGGCCCGTTCGGCGTGACATTGCCATTGGCATCGCTGCATCCGAACAGCTTGTAGTTGAAGCCGTTCAATTCCTGCTGGCCGCCTTCGAACTGCTTGGCTTCGTGCGTATAGCGGCCGCCCACGGTGATGCCCAGGATCTCTACCGGGCGATAATCGACCTGGCCAAAGAACGCATAGTTTTCGGTGTTGAAGCGGTTGGGGCCATCCACCTGCACCAGGCCTTCGTCAAACGTCACATAATCGTGCAGGCTGCCCTTTTCCTTGAAGTAATAGCCGCCCAGCACATAGTTCAGCTTCTTGTCGAGCGCCTTGCCCAGGATCTGCACTTCCTGGCTGAACTGCCACTGGTTCTGCTGGAACGACAGCTCGAGGAACGAGAGCGGCGATCCATCGGCATCCAGCCCGGCGCGCCAGTGCGTGTTGCGATAGGCGGTGATGGACTTGATCGTCAGGTCATCGCTCACCTGCGCCTGCACCGTTGCGCCCAGGCCCCAGGTCGTCAGCTTGTTGAAGCTGGGCCCGGTGGCATAGCTGGTGTCGGGGTCTGCGGTGACGAAGCGGGAATCCCAGGGCAGGCGATCGTTGGTGGGATCGCCATCCACGTTCACGCTGGCCAGCGGGGAAAGCCGGCGGCCGAACTGCGTGCCGCGCGCGCCGCACAGCGCCTGGGCATTGCGCGCGGCGATCTGCTGCGCGGTTGAGCCGATGCAGAAGTTGTAGAGACCGGAAAACAGGAAGCCGGTGTTGCCCGAGGCCGACAGCGCCGTGCCGGGCAGGTTGTCAGTGCCGGCAAATGGCCCAGGCAGGTTGAGCGCGGCCAGAAGCTTGCTCGCCTGCGAGGAACTGTCCTGCCGCGTCCAGTCGCCGGTGAGCGTGGCCGTGATCGCGCCGCCATTGTCCCACTTGAGCTTGCCGCGCAACGAGGCAGTATTGTCGCCGCCTTCGCGGCTGGAGCTGGCATAATCGGCGTGGTTGAAGTTCAGGAACGTGTCGGAATTGCTGGCGCGCTGATCGGGATAGGGAATGCGCTTCAGGAACCCCTCGCGGTTGGTGACGGCAAAGGTCACCGACGAAAACAGCGAGGGCGCCAGCGGCACGTCCACCGTGCCGCGCACCTTGACGAGGTTGTAGCTGCCGGTGGTGGCGTCGATCGAGCCCTTGAATTCCTTGCCCGGCTCGTGCGTGACGATCGAGATCGCGCCGCCGATGGTATTGCGCCCGAACAGCGTGCCCTGTGGGCCCTTGAGCACTTCCACGCGTTCCACGTCGGGCAGGTCCTGGTTGGCGCCCACGGTGCGCGCCAGATAGACGCCGTCGAGGTAGATGCCCACGCCCGGATCGATGTTGAACGCAAAGTCATCCGAACCGATGCCGCGGATCGTGGCCGACAGTACGGCCGAAGAACCCGAAAACGGCGTGCCGCCATCGAGGTTGACGTTTGGCGCCAGGGCAGACAGCGACGCCACGCTGGTAACCGCGCGCTCCTTGAGCGAAGAGGCGGTGAACGCGGAAATCGCGATCGGCACGTTCTGGACGTTCTGCGCGCGCTTTTGCGCGGTGACGACGATTTCCTGAATGCCCCCCTGCGGCGCGGCGGCCGCAGTATCAGCCGGCGGCGCGGCATCCTGGGCATGGGCCAGGCCGGGCACGGTGGTGGCCACGGCCAGGGCTACCAGGCTCGATCGAGTGAAAACCTGCGGCATCCTGCACTCCCTTGCGATGTGTTATCGCCATGGGAGCTACCGCCCTGTCCCGCCGCCATCTTGGACGATCGCGCGAAAAGCATGGACAAAAACGACGAGGCAACGACCGCTGTGTTGTACGGCGGCAGGCCGGATCAATGCATGGCGCGATAGCCGCGCGGGGTTTCGCCAAAGCGTTCCTGGAACCGCCGGCTGAAATAGGAACTATCGGAAAAGCCGCAGTCGAACGCGATCTGGGTAATGCTGCGCTGGGGTTCCAGCGTCAGCTTCTGCGCGGCCAGCGCCAGGCGGCGCTCGTTGATATAGCCACCCAGCGTCACGCCCTGGCCAGCGGCAGCGGCCTGCAAGCGGCGCAGCGACACGCCCATTTCCGCAGCGATCGTGGCCGGGGACAGGGTGTGATCAGCCAGCCGCGCCGCCACGATCGCCCGCGCGCGTTCCAGCAGGCCGTGGCGGCTGGGCTGCACCCTCGCCCCGCCCGGACGCAGGCTGGCGAGCAGCAGCGAGCAGAACACGCCGTCATAGCCGTCATCGGGCAGGCCCTGCGGGCTGGCCTCGCACTCACGCCACAGCGACAGCAGGAAATCGTGGAGCAGACGGGTCGACGGCGCCTCGCGCGGGATGCAGGTTGCCACGGCATCATCCACCCAGCCCGGCATATCGGCCAGCACCGCGCGGTCGAATTCGGCCACGATCAGTTCGTGATCGTTGCGCAGATCAAAGCGATAGACCTCTTCGCTGGCGCACAGCACCATGTCGCCGGCGCGCACGTCCATCTCGCGGCGGCGATGCACCACGCGCCCCTGCCCCGAACGGAACACGTGCAGCTTGAGCCGCGGGCCGCCGGCATGCCCAGCTTCCATCAGGCGCCGTTCCACCGAAACCGGCGTGGCGCGCGGGCGCGTCATGGTGATCCCGCCCATCTGCCAACGCGATACGGTCGCTTCGAAATGCGGGCTCAGCGGCTGGGTGGACAGGCCGGAATAGGTGCGCGCCATCAGGCTGCGCCAATAGCTCAGCTTGTCTGTCCCGGTCAGGCTGCGCGTCGAAAAATGCTCGATCATCTGCCTCGATCCACCACCCTCTGCCGCCATGTCACATGGCGCGTGCGGACTCGGTCTGGCGCCAAGTCTCTCCTGGTGAATTAGTCAGCAATACATACAAATGCAATGACACGTCCGATCGGGCAGCGTGATCGCCCGCGTATCAGGCGACCAGCACCGCGCGGATATCGTTGACGTTGGTGTGGCTGGGGCCGGTGATCAGCAGATCATCGATCGCGGCAAAGAAGCTGTAGCTGTCATGCCCGGCCAGGGCCTGGGCCGCGCTGGCGCCGGCCGCGCCAGCACGGGCCAGCGTATCGGGCGCGACGAAAGCGCCGGCGGCATCATCGCTGCCATCGATCCCGTCGCTGTCGGCAGCCAGTGCCCAGATCCCCGGCGCGCCATCCAGCGCGACACCCATGGCCAGGGCAAATTCGCAATTGCGCCCGCCCCGGCCATAGGCACCACCTGCCAGCGTGACCGTGGTTTCCCCGCCCGAGAGGATCACGCCCGGTGCGCGCAGGGGATCGCCCCAGGTCTGTGCCGAGCGGGCAATGCCGGCCATCGCCCTGCCCAGTTCGCGCGCCTCCCCCTCCAGCGCGTCGCCAAGGATCAACGGAGTGAGCCCGGCCTGACGCGCGCAGTCGGCCGCCGCGGTCAGCGCCTGGCGGGGCGAGGCGATGATGCGATGCTCGCCACGCGTGGGCGGCAGCGGTGGCGCGGCGCGCAAGGCGGCCAGTGCCGCTGCAGGCACGGGCAGGCGGTGGTGCGCGATGATCGCCAGGGCATCGGCGGCACGCGTTGCATCGGCCAGCGTCGGGCCCGAGGCGATCGCCGCCGGGTCATCGCCCGGCACATCGCTGATCAACAGGGTCAGCACGGGCGCAGGCGCGGCCAGCGCCGCCAGGCGCCCGCCCTTCACCCGCGAGAGATGGCGGCGCACCGTGTTGATCTCGGCAATGCTTGCGCCCGATTCCAGCATGGCGCGGGTCAAGGCCTGCAAGGCATCGAGATTCATGCCCGCGACTGGCCATTCCATGCAGGCCGAACCGCCGCCCGATATCAGCGCGATGACCAGGTCTTGCGGCGTAAGGCCATGCAACGCCGCCACGATCTGCTGCGCGGCCAGCAGGCTGTGCTGATCGGGCACGGGGTGCCCCGCTTCCACCACGGCGATGCGCGCGGGAGGAGGCAGGCCGGCGGCATGGCCGTAGCGCGTGGCAACCACGCCCGAAACCGGCACACGCGCGCCCCATTGCGCCAAGAGCGCGGCATCGAGCGCGCTGGCCATGGCCGCAGCGGCCTTGCCCGCGCCGATCACCACGCAGCGCCCGGCGGGCGGCGGTGGCACATGCCGGTGCATGATCGCGGCCGGCTGGCTGGCGGCGATGGCGGCATCGTGGATCAGGCGCAACAGACGGCGGGCGGCGGCATCGTCGATGGCAATCCGGTCTGACATTTTCCCTCCCGCGGGCGGCCCCTTGCATTGGCGCATATACGGCCAGGATATTCCTGCCTATCATGCGCTTGAGCGATCGCGAAGGAGACACCGCGTGGGGGCATGGGGCGCGCTGATCATGGGCTTTTTCGGCGCGGTCTTTGCCGCGCTGACGCTGGCCTGGCACTGGCATGTGACGGGCGCGGCGCTGGCCCTGCCGTTCGTGCCGTTCGTGGCGATTGCGCTGGCGGCATGGGCGGTCATCCGCCGGCCGGGCAAAGGGATCAGGCCTGTCCCTCACGTGGAAAGAGCCATCATGTGGAGCAGCATCGGCGAAGGCCTGGGCCTGTTCCTGGCGGGCAACATCGTGATGAACCTGCACCGTCCCGATCTCTTGCTGCCGGCGATGGCGCTGGTGGTGGGGCTGCATTTCCTGCCAATCGCCCAGGCTGCGCGCTTCCCCCCGTTCCATCTGCTGGGCGGCGCGCTGATCGTGGCAGCACTGGCTGGCTTTGCGCTGGCCGCACCCCTGGGCGGCAGCCTTGCCGGCTTTTCCGCCGCAGCGGCGCTGTGGCTGGCCGCGGCCATGGCGGTCCGCCGCGATCATCGCGCCAAGGCGCTGGGCGCCCACTGACGAACCCAGACATACCACGGGAGAGGACAACAGGATGATCGGGCGGACATGGGCAATGGCCCTGGCCATGACAGTGGCCACCACCATTTCAGGCGTCGCGCCAGCCGCGCGGGCGGCCTCGGCAGCGCCAGCGCCCACCCTGGAATATGCGTTCACCGCCAAGGTCACGCTGGCCCCGGCGGTGGAGCAGGGCGAGATCGGCGGCGGGCGCAGGCGATTCATCGCCATCACCGGCGGCAGCGTGGATGGGCCGCTGTTCCACGGCCGCGTCCTGCCCGGCGGCGGTGATTGGCAGACCATCCTGCCCGATGGATTGACCCAGGTGGATGCCCGCTATTTCCTGCAGGCAGCCGATGGCACGGTGGTGGATGTCAACAACCCCGGCGTGCGCGTGGCCAGCACCGCGGTGACCGAGCGCATCGCGCGCGGCGAAGATGTGCCGAGCGACGCCTATTACTTCCGCACCACGCCCCGCCTGGCCGCCCGGGCCGGCCCGTTCGCATGGATGAACCGCGCCGTGTTCGTCGCGCGGGGCATCCGCAAGCCCGACCATGTGGAGATCGATTTTTACGTGGTGCGCTAGGGTGTGTGGGGATTGCGCCCATGGTGGGCTGCGAACGGCCGCTTTTCGCGCTTCCGGTGCTCACGTACCAAAAGTACGCTGCGCGCCGGGTCGCGAAAATCAGCCATTCTCGCGCCACCCTGGCCTGAATCCCCACACACCCTAGGCGCGGCGCGATCAGCGCGGTGATGGCGCGGGCAGAAACGCCTTGGGATCAAGCGCCGCGTCGGTGAAGCGCGCCAAGGCGATGGCGCCGTGGAAGTGGTTCACCCCATTGCGGCGCATGCCCACGCTGCTGCTGCCCGGCCCCTGCGGCGCAAAGGCCACGCGCGCCTCGCCTTCCGGCACGCCGTTGACATAGCTGCGATAGGTGGTGCCATCATAGGTCTGCGCGACATGATACCAGCGCCCCAGCGGATGCAGCCGGGCCGGATCGACCAGGACCTGGCTATAGCCGGCGCCTTTGACAAAGGTGTCGAGATACCACGAGGTGCCCACCACGCGGATTTCGAACAGCATGCGGGTTTCGCCGGGCGGACGGCCGGGCACATCGTCGCTGGCAAGGTGCAGCCAGCGCTGCTCGAACGCGCCGCCATCGGGGCGAAACACGGCCTCAGCGGTAAAGCGCGCCGCGCCCGCCAGCGGGTGGCGCGGCAGGATCAGCGCATCGTTCTGCCCGTCGAACGCCACGGCCTTGCCCACCGGGCTGCGCTCCACGCGGGGATGGCCCAGCACCTGCGGCGCCAAGTGGCCGATGCGGGCCAGATTGTCGAACCGCCACACCACCTGGCGCGCCATGGCCAGGCCCGGCGCCAATGCCAGCGCGGCCAAGGCCAGCGCACCCAGCCGCCGCGCGATCACGCTCCACCGTCCAGCATGACCACATTGTTGCGCTGGGTCACTTCGGCTGCGCCCATATCCACGCGCACACGCAGGCCGGTGGCGGGAGCGCCAGGCGGGATCGCCAACGTGACGCTGGCCGTGCGCGGCGCCAGATCGGCGGGCGCGGCCAGGGCCGGCACCGGCGCGCTGGCCAGCACGCGGCCATCGGCGGTTTCCAGGCGCACCTGCCCGGCCGGCGCGGCAACACTGCCCAGGCTGTGCACGCGCACCGTCAGCTTGCGGCCCTGCCGCACCACGTCATCGGCCCCGATACCGAGATCAGGGCGGTGTTCGGGCTGGATGGCGGCACGCTGCGCTAGGCGGAAGGTCATCACCGTGGTCTGCCCCGGAGCCAGACGCACCGGAATGGAACCGCCGCGTTCCATTTCCACCTCGCGCGTAGTGACCGGCCCGCTTGCCACATCGGCCTGGCCCGCCGCGATGCCTTGCGTCATGGTCCAGGTGCCGGCCACCACGTTCCAGGTGCCCATATCGGCCAGCTGTTCGCGCGCGGTGGTGTTGTGGGCCAGCACGGTAAAGCCTTCGGGCGTGGCATCGCGCACCAGGATCGCCACCTGTACCGCTGCCTCGGGATCGGCAAAACGCCAGCTCACCGCATTGCCCGGCCAGGTCTGGTTGCGCTTGAGCGCAATGCCGCCCAGCCGCTCGCGCTGGAGCAGTTCGTTGGGCGCTTCCACCCGATCGGTCCACCAATGGCCCTGGGTATACATATACATGTGCTGCGCCTTGTCGGCGATGCCGGCGGCGTTGAGCGCTTCGAGCCAGGCGCGATCCCCGGTGGCATTCCACGCCTCGAACCGGGCGATATCGTTGCCGGCCTGCGCGGCTTTCAGCGTCGCCTCCTGCCATTCGCGGCGCTTGCCCAGCACGGTCAGCGCGTTTTCGTTGAGCTCTCCCAACGCCGAGAAATTGCCGGGCGTCAGGCGGCCCAGCACCGGGCGCAGGTATTTGTCATCGCCGGTAAAGCGCCAGGCCGCCCAGGCCGATTGCATCGGCAGGCTGGCGCCGCCGCCATCGCCGGCCCGCTCCGCATCGCTGTTCCAGCTGATATCGTTGGGAAAGCGCCACAGCCCATCGGCGCCCTGCTTGCCATGGGCGAGCAGACCATCGATCAACCCGGTAACCAAATGGCGCGCGGTGGGATCGGCATTGTACAGCCCGAGCAGCACCGGCGTGTGCATGATGACAAAGCCATAGGGTTTCTGCCAGGCCCAGGGCTCGTCGCGATAGATGTGCCGCCCGCCATACCAGCTTGACGAGATGTGCATGTGCCCGGCCGGATTGGTGCGGATCAGGCCGCCCAGCGCCTTGACCGTGGCCATCATCCGCTCGACCGCCTTGGGTTCTCCCCAATTGAGGTAGAGCCGCTCGGCATCGGAATTGATGCCTTCTTCATAGACGTGCAGTTCGTCGCTGGTGATATAGCTCAAGCCGTTGACGATCATGCCGTTCTTGTAGACCGCATCAGACAGCGCGCGCAGCGAGGCGTTGATCTTGTCGGGATCGACCCCCATCAGCGCCAGCCCCGGCCATTGCTGCGTCAGGTCGGTATCGTCGGAAATGCCGCCGCCGAAATCGCCATAGGGCACCTGGCGGTTGTCGATCCACCAATTGACGAACTGCCGCGCCAGCTTGAGGTCTTCGAGCTGGCGGAACGCCCACAGCGGCATGCCAGCGGGTGGCGTGGGCTGGACGAAGGGGGGCAACTGGTTGGCCGAATAGCCGATATCGGCCCAATAGCGCCGCGCCTCCAGGTTATCGGGATCGACCCGTAGCAGATCGCTGATATCGCCATAGAGCCGGCGATAGAGCGCGGCGCGTTTCGACGCGGTGTGCTCCTCCACCAGGAAGGCCCAGTTGTCTTTCACCTGGTTGAAGCGATCGGCCACGTGTTCCTTGAGCGCCGCGGCGCGATCCTTGAACACCAGCCGCACGCCCATGCCATCGAGCGTATCCGCCCCGAAATCGGGCGCGGCAGAGGCGATGGTGAGGTAGAGGCTGTCACCAGTGAGGATGCGATCGCGCAGATCGAGCCACAGCGTGCGCGCCTCTCCCGGCTTTACCGACACCTGCACGTCGATCATGTCGCGCTCGGGCCAGATCGGGTCTTTGACGCGGATATCGAGCGGGATCAGCCCCTGCGCGTTGGGCGTGGCGTGCAGCGCCGGCAGATCGAGTGCCACGCCATCCAGGCCATCGTGGCTGTTTTCCCAGCCATAGTTCCAGGCGCGCGCCAGCGGGCGCCCCGGCGGCGCATCGCCAAAGTTGGATGGGATCAGCACGTGCACCAGCGGCAGATGTGCGCCCGCCTCGCGCCGTGCCTCCGTGCCGCCAGCGGCACTGCCCGCACCCACTGCCGCACGCACGCCTTCGCTCGGCAAGGCAACCACCGTGGCCCGCTCTGCCAAGGGATAGCGCCCGGCGATGAAGGCATTGAGCGGCGCCAGCGCGCCCAGATCGGTGGCGGCCTGGCTGCGCACGGTATAGCGCAACTGGAACGTGCCATCCGGCACCGCGCCGGGCTTGATGTCATAGGCCCAGATTTCCTGGATCGGCTGTTCCTGCATCACATTGGTAAAGCGCAGCACGCCGCCCTGGCGCGGCGCCGTGTCGGTGAGCGAGCGCACCACGCCCTGTGGCCGGGCCGCCAGTTTCTGCCAGTTGCCCTGGCCATCGGCCGACCATTCCAGCGCGCCATAGGCCGCGCCGCGAATTTCCACGCGGTTGAAGGCGGCATCGGCCGGCACCGTCAGGCTATAGGCCTTGCCCCCTTCGACATAGACGTTCCAATCGGGCAGTTCGAAATAATCATCACGGCCGGGCAGGCGCGATCGGTTGTAAACGCCCGGCCAGGTGGTTTCGGCGATGCCGTCCACCCCTTTCCACATCCATTCCTTGAGATCCTTGGCATCGGCAAATTCCACCTTGCGCACGGTGGTGACCGGCGCGGCCAGCGGCGGCGGAGTCTGGCTGTCCCACCCGAAGCGGTGCAGCCAGGCGGTGCGCGGCGCGGAAACCGCCGGAGACGGGGCAGATGGCGGCGCATCGCCATGCGCGGCCAGCGCGGCCACGCCAGCGCCATCGAGCATGTGGTCATAGACGCGGATATCGTCGAGATCAGACCCGCGCATGAAGTTGTAGCGGCTTTGCACCTGGTGCGGGGCGATCACCCGGCCCGCCAGGCCGAACTGATCGAGCCCCATATCGAGATCGGCGGCCTGCGTCTTGGCCGCCACTTCGCGCCCGTCCCAGAACAGCTTGATGCCGCGCGCCTCGTCCCAGGCAAAGGCGATGTGGTGCCAGGCATCAGGCGCCGGAGCTTGCGGGATCGTCCAGCTGACGCGCACGCGCGAGAGATTGGCATCGGTGACGAAGGCGTCAAACCCATGGCCGTTCCAATCGATGCGCAGGAACGCCATGTCCCAGCTGGAATGATCGGCGGCGCCGGCGCGAAAGATCACGAACGGCGCTTCGCCCACCGGGGTATGGCTGCGCCAGAAGAATGCCAGCGTGCCGCGCTGGGCATCGATATTGCCCGGCGCATTCCACGCGACATAGCCGCCATCAGCCCAGCGCCCCGCCCCGCCCTGCGCGCCATCGGGCACGATCGCCACGTCGCTCTGGAAATTGGGCACGGCATCGCCGCCGGCCTGGGCAGCGGTGAAATCGCGATCGAGCGGGGCATGGAACAGCAGGCCATCGGCCGGTGCCGCACGCGCGGCGGTGGTGTTCGCTAGGCAAGCCAGGGCCAGCAACGAGGCACCACGCAAGAGCGGATGGGACACGGCAATTCTCCCAAGCAAATCCATATTCAATTTCACCGTCACCCCGGACTTGATCCGGGGTCCCGCTTCTTCGTGCGACCGAGCAGAAGCAAAGCGGGACCCCGGGTCAAGCCCGGGGTGACGAGAGCGGCAAGTGACTGTTTTTCTTCATCACGGCAGCACACGAAACCGGAAATCGCGAAAACGCGCCTCGCCCTTGCCTGCGGCATAGAGGCCGGGGCGCAGCATCAGGAAGCCGCCGCGCACGTTGTGGTGATAGCCCGAAACCTCCATCCCCCGGTCAAAGCGCTGCCAGGTCTGGCCATCGTCGCCGCTGGTGTGCAGCGAGACGATATGCCGATCGTTGCGCAAGCGCATGCGCAGGCGGCGGCCGTGCGGATTGGCGGGGCGGCCGCGCTCCATACCATATTGGTGGGTGACGAACGCCTTAGCGTCAAAGCCCAGCCCGCAATAGAGCGCCTGGTCATAAAACAGCAGCAGGCCGGCGGTGGTTTCGGGATCGATCTCGATCGTGCAGGCAAATTCATAGGCCTGGTCCCCGGCGATGAGCAGCAGCGGCGAGGAATCCGCCGGCGCCGTGCCGCGCGCGGCCAGATGCAGGCAGCAGTCGGCCACGCGAACCCGGCCCGCTTCGTCCGGCGCGGGTTTGAAGAAGTTCCACCGCTTGCCCAGCGCCAGCGTGGCGAAATCGTCTGACAGCGGCAGGCCGTGCGGTCCCGATGGGTGCCCGCCGCGTGGGCTGGGCAAGGGCATGGAGAGATCACCACCCTTCATGCGGAACCAGCCATCGGCGGTCCATTCCACCGGATCGAGCAGGGTCTGGCGGCCCAGCGTCCAGTAATCGCGTTCAAACCCGTGATAGACCGACCACCAATCGCCACCCGGCCCCGAAAACAGCGTGGCATGGCCGCGTGACCACCACGCCTCTTCCCGGCTGCGCGTGCGCACGATCGGGTTGTGCGGGCAGTTTTCCCAAGGCCCGTGGATGGAGCGGGAGCGCGCGGCGATAACCATGTGCCCGGTCGGCGGGCCGGCCGTGCCGCCCACTGCCGTAATCAGGTAGAACCAGCCACCATGGGCAACGATCTTGGGCCCCTCGGGCGAAAAGCCTTCGACTGGCCAGCGCTCTGCCGAGGCATCGGAATAGCGCCAGGGATCATAGACATGCTGTACCGCGCCGATCGTCGACAGGCCATCGGCAGCCAGCGCCACGCGGTCTCCGCCCGACAGGAACAGCCAGCGCGAGCCGTCTTCGCCCACGGCATGGCCAGGGTCGATATGGTCGGGCAGGCCCAGATTGATCGGCGCGCTCCATGGCCCGGCGACATGGTCCGCCCAGATCACATAAGTGGCGTTGGGCCGCGCCTTGGCGGCGAAATAGATGAAATAGCGCCCGGCGTGGCGGCACAGATCCGGCGCCCACACCGCGCCGACATTCTGCGTCAATGCGGCGGTGACCGGCTGCCAGTTGAGCAGGTCGCGCGAATGCCAAATGACCAGGCCCGGATAGGAATCGAAAGTGGAGAAGGTCATGTAGTAATCATCGCCATCCTTCAGGATCGAAGGATCGGGATGATCGCCGGCCATGATCGGATTGCGATAGGTACCATTGCCCTGATCGGCGACGCGCTGGCCATCGAACCCACGCGGGCGCGCGGCGGGCGCGGCCGTGGCGGGAAGGCTGGCAAGACCGGCGAGCCCCGCCGCACCCACCAGCGCGCCGCGCCGATCGACGCCGCCGCTCATGCTTCGATCCGCACCGGCGCCAGGCGCGGGCTGAGCGCGTGGACCACGGCCAGCGCCACCAGATAGGCGCTGGCGCAGATCGCGAAGAGCACTTCATAACTGTGCGTGGCATCGAGGATATAGCCGGCGAACAGCGCCATGCCCATGCCGCCGAATGCGCCCACGGTGCCACCGATACCCACGACAGACCCCACGGCGCCGCGCGGAAACACGTCTGACGGCAGGGTGTAGAGGTTGGCGGAAAAAGCCTGATGTGCGGCCGTGGCCAGGCCGATGATCAAGACCGCCCACCACATGCTGTCCACCCCTTGCACGAACCAAATCGGCAGGACGCAGATCGCGCAGATCAGCATGGTCAGCTTGCGCGCCACATTGGGCGTGCGCCCGGCCTTGATCAGGCGCGATGACAGCCAGCCACCTGCGATGCTGCCGAGATCGGAAATGAGGTAGATCGCCGCAAGCGGCAGGCCAAAGCTTTTGAGATCAAGGTTATAGCGCGTGAACAGATAGCCCGGTAGCCAGAACAGGAAGAACCACCAGATCGGGTCGATCAGGAACTTGCCCAGGGCATAGGCCCAGGTCTCCCGCACGGTCAGCAACCGCGCCCAGCCGATCGGCTGCACCGGATCGGCCGGATCCTGGCGAATCCAGGCGAGTTCGGCGGCGCTGAGCCGGCCGTGCTGTTCCGGGTGGCGATAGAGCAGCCACCACGCCACCATCCAGGCGATGCCGAACAGGCCGGTGACGAAAAACGCCATGCGCCAATCGAACCACAGCACCAGCAAGGGCACCAGCAGCGGCGTGATGATCGCGCCAACATTGGCGCCGGCATTGAACACGCCGATGGCAAAGGCCCGCTCGCGCTGGGGAAACCAATCGGTGACGGCGCGGATGCCGGCGGGGAAATTGCCGGATTCGCCAATGCCCAGGCCAAACCTGGCCAGCGCGAACGATACCAGGCCGGTGGCAAAGCCATGGGCCATGTGGCTGACCGTCCAGATAATGATGGCGATGGTATAGCCCAGCCGCGCGCCCAGCGCATCGACCACTTTGCCGAACGAGAGATAGCCGATCGCATAGGCAACCTGGAACCAGAACACGATCGCGGCAAAATCGGTTTCCGACCAATGGAAATTGGCGGCCAGCGTGGGCTTGAGCACGCCGATCATCTGCCGGTCGATATAGTTGATCGCCGTGGCGGCGAACAGCAGTGCCACCACCACCCAGCGAACGCGGCCCACCTTGGCCCCGACCTGGATATGCCCGGCCTGGTGTGGCCCAGTCTGCGCTTCCATTGCTTCAACTCCCGATAACGGCGGGCTTTTTGCCCTGCCGGTCTTGCCGCAGCGATCAGGCCCCGAAGGGCTCAGGCCGCCACGATCGTGCAGGCCACGTCGCCATGGCCAACAAAGCTGGCGCGCACCTGCTGCCCCGGCACGACCGGATGCACGCCGGTGACCGCGCCAGTGGAAATCCACAGCCCCCCTGCCGCCGCGATGCCACGGGACGCCAGGTTGCCCAGCAGGAACCGCACCGCGCCCAGCGGGCCATCGAGCATGGTGGCGGTGGTCGCCGCGCCAACGCCGACGCCATCGATCGCCATGCCCACGGGGATAGAGGCAAAATCAATATCTTGCCACCCAACCAACGGCGCACCCACGACCAGCCCATAGTTGTTGCCATAGTCTGACACGGTGACCGGCGGGCCATCATCGTTGATGCCGGGATAGGGAGAGGACGCAACCTCGATCCCGATGTGCACGCGATCGAGCAGGGCCCGGGTGGCCGCGTCATCGTCCGGCACCATGCCGTTCCAGCCTGCTGCCACATGCAGCAGGAATTCCGCCTCGGCCGCGGCAAAACCCTCGGCAAAGACCGGCATGGCGGGCACCTGGCCCGCGCCGGGCAGGACCACGCTATCGGCAAAGATCGGCCCGGCGAGGCGGTTGCTGGCCAGGCGCGCATCATCGGGCGGGTTGATCCGGCCCACTTTCCACCCCGCCACCGTGCGGCCATCGATGGCCAGCGCTGCGTCCTGGATGGCATAGGCCGTGGCCAGATCGGCCGGCATCTGCCCCGGATAGGTGGCCAGCGCGCGCTTTTCACGCCTGGCGGCCACGAATGCTGCGGCTACGGCGCCCGCCTGCGCCGGATCAGCCTGTGCCGCATCTGCCTGTTTCGTCAAACCCATCCCCAACCCATCCCGGGCGGATCGGGCCTTTCACGCGGCTGGAAACCGGTGTCAAAACCCGATACAACGCAATTGAACATGATCCGCCGCGCCCCGTTTATGGCGGGGCAGCATCAGCCTTGCGGCAAGGTAACCGGTGTCATCTTGCCTTTTGTCCCAGCCGAAGGCAAGTCTGAAAAATCGGCGCAGAGCGAGAGACAAGAAGGACACCGGATGGCCAAAGCGCAGAAACCCACGATCAACGATGTGGCGCGCCTGTCAGGGGTGTCGAAAAAGACCGTCAGCCGGGTGATCAACAAGTCTCCGCTGCTCAATCAGGCCACCCGCGAAAAGGTGGAAGCGGTGATCGCGCAGCTCGATTACGTGCCCAACCCACAGGCGCGGGCACTGGCGCTGCGGCGCAATTTCCTGATCGGCCTGATCCATGACAACCCCAACGCGCAGATGGTGCTGGGGGTGCAGGAAGGCATTCTCGATACGATTCGCAGCACCGAATTCGCGCTCGTGGTGCGCCCGGTGGATCGCCATTCGCCCACCCTGCTCGATGATATTCACCGCTTTATCGAGCAGCAGCGCCTCTATGGCGTGATGCTGCTGCCGCCGCTTTCGGAAAATGACGAGCTGGCCCGGCTGTGCCGTGATCTGGGCTGCACCGTAGTGCGCATGGGCTCGGCCCGGCTGGACGACGAGGCGCACCTGGTGGCGTCCAACGACCAGGAAGCGGTGAGCGAGGCCGTGGCCTGGCTCGCCGAATTGGGCCACACGCGAATCGGCTTCATCGCCGGGCCCGATGGCTTCCGCTCTGCCCGCGAGCGCGAACTGGGCTTCATCGCCGGCATGGGCCGCGCCGGCCTGACGATCGACCCCGCCCTGCTGGCGCGCGGCAACTATCAGTTCGAATCGGGGCATGCCGCCGGACAGCACCTGCTCGGCACCGCCACCCCGCCCACCGCGATCTTTGCCAGCAACGATGAAATGGCTGCCGGCGTCCTGCATGCGGCCTGCGAACGCGGCCTGCGCGTGCCGCACGACCTGTCGATCATCGGTTTCGACGATACCGCCATCGCCGCGCACATCTGGCCCCCGCTCACCACCGTGCGCTGGCCGATCCGGGCCATGGCGCGCACCGCCGCGCTCAAGCTGACACGCCCCGAAACCGCCGCGCGCGACGCTGCTTTCTTCCCGTCCGAACTGGTGCGCCGCGCCTCGGCCGTGCGCGCGCCGAGCTGATCATGCGATCGCGGCGCCGGGCGCAAAAGACGTTTGGCACCCTATTGACACCGGTTACCTAAAGCCGATACCACACCTCTCGGCAGCGAAAGGGAGAGTGCGCCATGTATGCCAAGACCTATCACGCGACGCATCCGGACATGATGGATGGCGTTTCGAACGACGCGCTGCGGGATCGCTATCTGGTTTCGGGCATGTTCGTGGCCGGAGAGATCAATCTCAACTATTCGCACAACGAACGCTTCGTGATCGGCGGCGCCGTGCCGGGCGCGCAACCCTTGCACCTGCCGCGCCAAACCGAGCCCAAGAGCGCGGCCGGACACACGCTGCTGGAACGGCGCGAGATGGGCGTGGTCAACATCGGCGGCCCCGGCTTCGTCACGGTGGACGGGCAGCGCTTTGCCATGGCCAACAAGGAATGCCTCTATGTGCCCATGGGCAGCGAAGAGGTGGTGTTCGAAGGCGAAGGCGCGCGGTTCTACCTGGCCTCCACCCCGGCGCACAAGGCCTTGCCGATCAAGCATATTCCGCTTGACCAGGCCAATCCGCTGGCGCGTGGCGACCTGGCCAATTCCAACCAGCGGACGATCTACCAGTTGGTGATCCCCGGCGTGTGCGACAGCGCCCAGCTGCTGCTCGGCCTGACCGTGCTGGAAGAAGGCAGCGTGTGGAACACGATGCCGCCGCACCTGCATGACCGCCGCAGCGAGATCTACCTCTACTTCGACCTGGCCGAAGAGAACGACCGCATCTTCCACTACATGGGCGAGCCTGACAGCATGCGCCACATCGTGATCGCCAACGAAGAGGCGGTGATCAGCCCGCCCTGGTCGATCCATATGGGTGCGGGCACCAAGAAGTATGCGTTCATCTGGGCCATGGGCGGGGAAAACCTCGACTATACCGACATGAACGCGCTCGATATCTGCCAACTGAAGTAAGCCACGATGGCGATTTCCTTCAGTCTTGCGGGCAAGACCGCGCTTGTTACCGGCGCCAACACCGGGATCGGCCAGGCGATTGCCGTGGGCCTGGCGCAGGCCGGGGCCGATGTCGCCCTGGCCGGGCGCTCTCATCCCGCCGAAACGCTGGACCTGATCGCCCAGGCCGGGCAGCGCGCGGTGAATATTACCGCTGATCTGGCCAGCACCGCGCCGGTGGCGCGCGTGGTGGACGAGGCCGTGGCGGCGCTGGGGCGGATCGATATCCTGGTCAACAACGCGGGGATCATTCGCCGCGACGATCTGCTGCAGTTCAGCGAGGCAGACTGGGACGCGGTGATCGATACCAATCTCAAGACGCTGTTTTTCCTGAGCCAGGCCGCGGCGCGCGGCATGGTGGCGCAGGGCGGCGGCAAGATCATCAACATTGCCTCGCTGCTGACTTTCCAGGGCGGCATCCGCGTGCCGAGCTATGCCGCGGCCAAATCCGGCGTGGGCGGCGTGACCAAGGCCATGGCCAACGAACTGGCGCCACACGGCGTGCAGGTCAACGCCATCGCGCCCGGCTATATCGCCACCAACAATACCGCCGCCTTGCAGGCTGACCCGACGCGCAACCGCCAGATTCTGGAGCGGATTCCGGCCGGGCGCTGGGGCGATCCCAGCGATATTGCCGGGGCTGCGGTGTTCCTCGCTTCGCCTGCATCCAACTATGTCACGGGCCACGTGCTGGCTGTTGATGGCGGGTGGCTGGCGCGGTGACCGGGCGTTCGGGCCATATCGTCTGCTTTGGCGAGGTCTTGCTGCGCCTGGCAACGCCTGGGCACCGCCTGATGACGCAGGCCGAAAGCCTGGACCTGGTGGTGGGCGGGGCAGAGGCCAATGTCGCCGCCGGCCTCGCTGCGCTGGGCCATCATGCCGTGCTGCTCACCCGCCTGCCCGCCAGCCCGCTGGGTGACAAGGCGCGCGCAGCGCTGGGCGCGGCGGGGGTGGATACCCGCCATGTCGGGCGGGGCACGGGGCGCATGGGCCTCTATTTCCTGGAAAGCGGCGCGGGGCTGCGCCCGGCGACGATCACCTATGATCGCGCCGGCAGTGTGTTTGCCCAGTCCGCGCCCGGCGATTTCGATTTTGCCCGCGCGCTCGATGGTGCCGCCTTGCTGCACCTGTCGGGCATCACGCCTGCGCTGGGGCCGGGCGGCGTGGCGCTGGCGCAAGCGGCGGTGGCTGCGGCCGATGCGGCGGGCGTGCCGATCTGCTTTGACGGCAATTACCGCGCGATGCTGTGGGACGCGTGGGACAGCGACCCGCGCGCGATCCTGACCGATCTGATGCAATCGGCCAGCATCATGATCGGCAACCACCGCGATATCGCGCTGTTGCTGGCCCAGCCCTTTTCCGGCGACGGGGCGGAGCGGCGGCGCGAGGCGGCCCAGGCCGCCTTTTCCGCGTTCCCGCGCCTGACCCTGATCGCCTCGACCGCGCGGCACATCGCCGGCCCCGATCACCACCGCATCGCCGCGCGGGTGGATGCGCGCGACGGCGCACACCAGACCGCCGAGGTGGACGTGACCGGCATCGTCGACCGGATCGGCACGGGCGATGCCTTTGCCGCCGGCGTGCTGCACCAGTGGCTCCAGGGCGGAAACGTGGCGGCGATGGCCCAAGCAGGCCTGGCCTATACCGCGCTCAAACACAGCCAGCCCGGCGATATGTGCACCATCGGCCGGGCCGAACTCGAAGCGTTTTCCGCCAGTGGTGGCGATGTCAGGCGCTGAACGCGCCAAAGCTTAGTAACGACAAAACAAGCGGGAGTGGCAGGATGGACCGGATGACCCGGCGCGGCCTGATGCATGGCGCGGGCGCCTTGGCGGTGATCACCGCGCCACTGGGCGCAGGCGCGCGGGCGCGCACTGCGCCGCTGGCCCAGCCCCGCGTGGGGCGCTATCGCGGTCTGCGCGAGGGCGGCGTCATGGCGTTCAAAGGCATCCGTTATGGCCGGGCGGCGCGCTTTGCCCGCGCCGTGCCCGAACCGTTTGACGGGCCAGAGCAAGACGCCACGCAATTTGGCCCGCTCTGCCCGCAGCGCGGCATGGCCGGGGCGCCGCAGAGCGAGGATTGCCTGTTCCTCAACCTGTGGACGCCCGATGCCCATCCGGCCGCGCGCCGCGCGGTGATGGTCTATTTCCACGGTGGTGCCTATGCCAATGGCTCGGTCACCGATCCGCTGACGCATGGTTCGCACCTGGCCGCTGGTGGCGATGTGGTGGTGGTGAGCGTCAACCATCGCCTGGGGCCACTCGGCTATGCCTGGCTGCGCCCGCTGGACGCGCAGGCGGCCGATAGCGGCAACCTGGGGCAGCTGGACCTGATCCTGGCGCTGCAATGGGTGCGCGATCACATTGCCGCGTTTGGCGGCGATCCCGCGCGGGTGATGGTGTTTGGCCAGTCGGGCGGGGGCGCCAAGATCGCCACGCTGATGGCGATGCCGGCCGCGCGCGGCCTGTTCCATGCCGCCGCGACGATGAGTGGACAGCAGGTGCAGGCCAGTGGCCCCGGCCATGCCCTGGCCCGCACGCGCGCATGGATGGCGCGCCTGGGATTGGGCGACGATGGGGTTGCGGCCCTGCGCGCCATGCCGATTGCGCGCCTGATCGACGCGCTCGACACCCCCGACCCGATCATGGGCGGAAGCCTCTATTTCGGGCCGGTGCTGGATATGACCAACCTGCCGCGCCATCCGTTCTGGCCCGATGCGGCGCCGCAATCGCTGGATATTCCGATGATCCTGGGCAACGTGCGCGATGAAACGCGCGCGTTTCTCGATCCGCGTGGGCCAAAGCTTGCTGGCCTGACCTGGGGCAACCTGCCGCAACGCATCGCGGCCGAGGTCAAGATCGATCTCGACCCGCAATGGGTGGTGGCGCAATACCGCGCGCACGCCCCGCAGTCGAGCGCAGAGCAGATCTATTACGCGGCCACCACCGCCGGGCGATCGTGGCCCGGCCAAGTGATCGAGGCCGACGCGCGCGCCGCCGCCAGCGCGCAGGCCACCTGGGTCTACCAGCTCGACCGCCCCTCTCCGCGCGATCCGCTGCGCGGCGCGGCGCATACCGATGATATCCCTTATGTGTTCGGCACGTTGGATGCGCCGGGCAGCTATTCCGGCACCGACGCGCAGGCCCGTGCGCTGAGCGCGACAATGATGGCGGCCTTTTCCGGGCTGGCACGCAACGGCCGGCCGGGCCTGGCAGACTGGGCGCCCTATCGCCTGCCGGCGCGCGCGACGATGGTGTTCGACGCGGCCCCGCACATGGCCGACGATCCGCGCGGCTGGCAACGCCGGCTATGGGCCACCGCGCCCTATGTGCAGCCGGGGTCATGACCGGCGAATCAGCGCCATGCTGCAGGCCCAAGCGCGCAGCATGATGCGGCAAAATGCGCCGCGAGGTGGGCGGAATTTCAGTTTATAACACTGATTTATATATGTATTTTTTGATCGTCTAGCAGGCAACCGGGTTCTTGACAGGGGAAAGATCGTGCTGCAAAACATATCGTAATGACACCGGTTACCTTTCGCGGCACATAAGGCCGGGAAGGTAGCAAAAGACAACAAGCCCGCCCGATGGCGCGGGCGATCCGCCGTGTGCGGATGGGAGTAGTGTTGCCGGATCGATGCAAGCCATTGCGTGCATTGTTGACACCGGTATCATCCAGCCTCACGGGCTGAGAGGGGATGTGACGATGCGCAAGAATATTTCCCGAGTTTCCACGCTCAAGATCGCCCTGTTCACCGGCAGCGCGCTGGCCCTGCCGCATGGCGCGATGGCCCAGGCCGCCCCGCAGGATACCGCCACACCGGCCACCGACGCGGCTGCTGCGGCCCCGGGCACCGGCGATGACCAGACCCCGGCCATCATCGTGACCGGCTTCCGCCAGTCGCTTCAGGCCGCGCTCAACGTCAAGCGCAACTCGGTTTCGGCAGTCGATGCCGTGGTGGCCGAAGACATTGCCAAGTTCCCCGACCAGAACATTGCCGAATCCCTGCAGCGCATTCCCGGCATCTCGATCCAGAAGGACGGCGGCGAAGGCCGCGCGATCACCGTGCGCGGCTTGGGCGCCCAGTTCACCCGCGTGCGCGTCAACGGCCTGGAAACGATCACGACCTCGTCCGACGGCGCCTCGGCCAACCGCGATCGCTCGTTCGATTTCAACGTCTTCGCCTCGGAACTGTTCAGCAGCCTGGTGGTCCACAAGACCGCCGAGGCGAGCCTGGACGAAGGCTCGCTGGGCGCAGTGGTCGATCTCAACACCGGCAATCCGCTGGCCGGCAAGACCGGGCTGACCGCCGTGCTCAACGTGCAGGGTTCGTATAACGACCTGTCGAAGAATGTCGGGCCGCGCGTTGCCGGGCTGCTGTCGTGGAAGAACGATGCCGGCACGCTGGGCGTCAATCTCTCGGCCGCCTATTCGCACACCGATACGCTGGAAACCGGCAACAATACGGTGCGCTGGTCGCAGGCCTATTTCAATTCGGTGGGCGGCACGCCGTGCTTCTATTCGGTCGCCGGCGCCAGCGGCGGCAATGCAGTGAACAGCGGCGGGTTCTATCGCCCCTCGGCCGCGTGCGATGCCGCTGCGCTCTCGTTCCACCCGCGCATTCCACGCTATGGCGTGGTCGAACACGATCGCCGCCGCTTGGGCCTGACCGGCTCGATCCAGTTCGAACCCAGCACCCACACCAAGATCTCGATCGACGCGCTCTATTCCTCGTTCAAGGAAGACCGCAAGGAAAAGTGGCTGGAAGTACTGGCCCGCTCCAACGAGCGCAGCTTCAACGTGGTCAACCCGGCGTACGACAGCAATGGCAACATGGTCAGCGGCACGTTCAACAATGCCTATGTCCGCACCGAAAGCTATCTGCGCCAGTCCAATACCAAGTTCTACCAGGTGGGCGCCACCTGGGACCAGGACGTATCGGACAGCCTGCGCTTCACCCTGCTGGGCGGCATTTCGCAGTCTGACGCGGATATCCCGGTGGAAAGCACGATCGCCTACGACAGCAAGGGCGCCAACGGCTTCGCGTTCGATTACAGCAACATGAAAGCGCCGGTGCTGAGCTATGGCATCGACGTGACCAACCCGGCCAATTTCCAGCTGGCCGAAATCCGCGATCGCCCGTCTTATGTCACCAACAAGTTCAAGACAGTGCAACTGCGCACCGAATGGGATGTGACCAAGGGCTTTACCGTCAAGCTGGGCGGCGTGTGGCGCCGCTACAACTTCCAGACCCAGCTGTGGACGCGCGACACGGTGGCCTGTTCGGGTAACGGCAAGCCCGACCTGATCCTGGGCACCACCACCTGCTCGTCCAGCGTCTATGGCCTGCCTGTCACGTCGAGCATTTCCGATCTCGTCAGCCTGGGCGATGCCGGGCAACCGGGTGGCACCACCTCGCAGTTCCTGGCGGCCAACATCGGCTCGGCCGCTGCCTATACCAATCTCTATGGCCGCACCCAGGTCGAAGATCTCGGCTCCAACCGCCAGGTGCAGGAAACCACGTCGGGCGGCTATCTGCAGTTTGACGTGAAGGGTGATCTGTTCGGGCTGGAATATGCCGGCAACGCGGGCATCCGCTATGCCCACACCGATCAGCGGTCCACCGGCTATACCGCCGGCGTCGCCGCCACGGTGGGCCGCACCTACAACGACTGGCTGCCCTCGTTCAACATCGCGTTCTATCCGCACCGCGACGTGATCCTGCGCGGCGCCATCGCCAAGGTCATCACCCGGCCTTCGCTGGGCAATCTCAATCCCGGCGGCTCGGTCGACGGGTTCAACTATCGCGTTACCTTCGGCAACCCGTTCCTCAACCCCTATCGTGCCACCAATTTCGACGTGTCGGCCGAATGGTATTTCGCGCCGCAGGCGCTGCTGTCGGTGGCCGGCTTCATCAAGCAGATCCAGAGCTTCCCGGTCTCGGGCACTTATACCGCCACGCTGCCGCAGCTCGGGCTCGATCGCTCGGTGCTCACGCCCAGCTCGCCCGCCTACATCAACTATGACCCGACGCAGGAATATATCGTGTCCTCGCAGGTCAACGGCGCGGGGGCCACGCTCAAGGGCATCGAAGTGGCTTTGCAGCTGCCCTTCACGTTCCTGCCCAGCTTCCTCAGCCACACCGGGTTCCAGGGCAATGCCACGCTGATCAAGAGCGACGCTGATTACACCATCACCGGCCCGGCGGTGAGCGCCTGCACCCGCAATGCGTCCGGTGCCTGCACGCTGGCAGGGGTTTCGGCGATCTATAACCAGACCCTGCTCAACGTCTCGAAGCGGGCGTGGAACGCCACGCTCTATTATGACGATGGCAAGTTCAGCATTCGCGGCTCGGTCAGCTATCGCGGGCCCTTCGTTGACGGCACCAGCGCCACGGGCAACGTGTTCGAAGGCTATGGCGCCTATACCAGCGTGGATGCGGCGGTGCGCTACAAGATCCGGCCGTGGCTGGAACTGTCGATCGATGGCAACAACCTGACCGACGCCTATCGCTATCGCTTCACCGACGAAACGGCGCAGCGCAATTACGAGAACAACCACTTTGGCCGCACCATCCTGTTTGGCGCCCGCGCCAAGCTGTGAGGGTTAGCCCGCGTGCCTGAACGACGCTTCCCCCCGCCCACGTCATCCCGGACTTGATCCGGGGTGGCGTGGGCATCCCACTTCTGAAACTGAGGAAACTCTGCCCATGACCCTTGATCGTCGCGCTCTGGTGGCCCGGACGCTGGCGATCGGGGCCTGGGCCGCAGCCCGGCCGGCGCTGGGGCAAACCCCGCCACCGGCCGGGCCGCGTGGCACGCCGCCCGGATTGCCGCAGCCGGCCGAAACGATCGACCTATGGCCGGGCGGCGCGCCTGGCCTGCCCAGCGGCACAGGGGCCCATGCGCTGGTGGAAACGGTCAACGAACGATCTACCGACAGCCTGGTCAACGACCGCGCCGTGCTCGGCATCACGCGGCCGCGCCTGGCGGTGTTCCGCCCCGATCGGCCTAATGGCGCGGCGGTAATGATCACGCCAGGCGGCGGCTATCGCTGGGTCGTGGTGGACAAGGAAGGCTATGAAATCGGCCGCTGGCTGGCCGCGCGCGGGTTTACCGCGTTCGTCCTGTTCTATCGCCTGCCCGGCGATGGCTGGGCATCGGGCGCCGATACCCCGCTGGCCGATGCGCAGCGGGCGATGCGCCTGATCCGCCACCGCGCGCGCGATTATGCGATCGATCCCGAACGCGTGGCGGCCATGGGCTTTTCCGCCGGCGGCCATGTCTGCGCCGACCTGGCCGCGCGCTTTGCCGTGCCGGTCTATACCCCGCGCGATGCCGCAGACGCGTTGTCGGCCCGGCCGCACAGCGCCGCGCCGATCTATCCCGTGGTCAGCATGGACCCGGCCATTGCCCATCCTGGATCGCGGCAGCTGCTGCTGGGTGATCATCCCTCCCTGGCCGCGCAGGTGGCGCATTCGCCCGATCGCTGCGTGCCGGCAGACGCCCCGCCGCATTTCCTCTGCCATGCCGAGGACGATGACGTGGTGCCGGTGGAAAACACCGTGCGCCTGCGGGCGGCGCTCAAGGCGCGGGGCATCCCGCTGGAAATGCATCTCTTTGCCAATGGCGGCCACGGCTTTGGCCTGAGCCGCGCGATCGGCAAGCCGGCGGCGGCCTGGCCCGATCTGTGGCGGGCCTGGGCGGCCACGGTGGGACTGGCGTGAGCGCGCCATATCTGCGCATAGAACAGGGGCATGACCGACCGCCCTGCCCCCTTTCCGGAAAGCGCGCCCGCCGCTGACCATCCGCGCCACGGCGAACCGACGATCGAGGACGTGGCCGCCGCCGCCGGGGTTTCGATCCGCACCGTCTCGCGCGTGCTCAACAAGTCACCCAAGGTCAACGCGCAGACGCGTGAACGGATCGAGGCGGCCATTGCCGCCCTGCAGTTTCGCCCCAGCCTGCGCGCCCGCGCCCTGGCGATGGGGCGCTCGTTCCTCATCGGGTTGATCCACAACGATCGCAACGCGCTGGTGCTCGATTCCATCCAGCGCGGCATCGTCTCGGTCAGTTCGGCACACGGCTACGAACTGATCGTCCATTCCACCCCGCGCGAGGGTGAGGCGGCGATTGCCGATACCCTGGCCTTTGCCGGGCGTTCGCGCGTCGACGGGTTGATCGTGCTGCCGCCGATCTCGGGCGTGGCGGGCCTGGCGCAGGCGCTGGACGCGGCCAAGGTGCCGGCCGTGGCGGTTTCGGCCGTGCCGCTCGATGGGTTTGCCGGGGTGGTGTTGAGCGACGAGCGCGGCGCCGGCGCGCAAGTGGCGCGCCATCTGCTGGGACTGGGCCATCGCCGCCTGGGCCTGGTCAACGGGCCGGAAGACATGGCCTCTGCCCGCGAGCGCCGCGCCGGTTTCCTGGCGGAAATCGCCACGGTGCCCGATGCGCGGGTGGCCGAAGCGGCAGGCGACTATGGCTTTGCCGCCGGCATCGCGGCGGCAGAGGCCCTGCTGGCCGCACCCGACGCGCCCACCGCGATCTTTGCCGCGAACGACATCATGGCCGCCGGTGTGCTCAAGGTGGCGGCGCGGCGCGGCATTGCCGTGCCGGGGCAGCTTTCCGTAGTGGGCTTTGACGGCAGCATGCTGGCGCAGATGGTCAGCCCCGCGCTCACCTCGGTCACCCGGCCGTTCGGCGCGATAGCTGCGGCGGCCACCGGCGACCTGATCGCGCGGATCGAGGGCGGCAGCCCGCCGCCCCCGTTTCATCCCGAACTCATGCTGACCCCGGCCGAGAGCAGCGGGCCGGTGCCAGGCTAAACAGGTTCCAGCTGGCCGGCGGCCAGCGCGGCATGCGCCTTGGCCACCGCATCGAAAAGCTGCGCATCCTGGCCCAGCGTGCCGAACACCGCTGGCATGGCCAGCACAGCGCGCCAATCGCTGGCCCGCGCCAGCAGGTCTGCCGCCAAGGGATCGGTGATCGCGGTGCCGCTGCGTGCGGCCCGCTCCAGAAAGCGCAGCCAGGCGGCAATCGGCACGGCCAGCCGGGTGATCGGCCGGCCTGCTTCCAGCGCCTCGCGCACTGTGCCAAGCAGGCGGTAGGGCAGCTTTTGCGAGCCATCCCAGGCGATCTGCGACAGCAGGTGGCGGATCGCCGGATTGGCAAAGCGCGCCAACACATCGGCAATATAGCGCGACAGGTCCAGCCCCGGCGGCGCCATGACCGATGGCGCGATATCCTCGCGCATCAGGCGTTCGACAAACCTGGCAAGGGCAGCGTCCTGCATCGCCTGGGCCACGGTTTCATGGCCGAGCCCCAGCCCGACATAGGCCAGCGTCGAATGCGCACCATTGAGCAGGCGCAGCTTGGCCATCTCGAACGGGCGCACATCGGCGGCGAACGTCACCCCGGCCAGATCGAGCGCCGGGCGCTCTCCGGCAAAGCGATCCTCGATCACCCACTGGGTAAAGCCTTCGCGCTGGATCGGCCAGGCATCCTCCAGACCGGTCGCGGCGGCCACTTGCGCGCGCAAGGCATCGTCGGTGGCCGGCGTGATCGAATCGACCATGGCATTGGGAAAGCACACCTGATCGACGATCCATGCCGCGGTCTGCGGGTCCACCTGCTGGGCCAGGGCCAAGGTGGCGGCCTCCAGCTTGCGGCCATTGTCGGTCAGGTTGTCGCACGACAGCACGGTCAGGCCAGGCAAGCCGGCGCGGCGCCGTGCGCCCAGGCCGCAGACCAGCCAGCCGATGAAGCTTTGCGGCACCCAGCTGTCGTTCCCGGCCCCGGTGAGGTCGGCAGCGATCGCGGGGTGGGTGGTATCGAGCGCGCCATCGGCGCCCAGGCAATAGCCCTTTTCGGTCACCGTGGCGCTGATGATCCGGGTATCGGCATGGGCCATGGCGCCAAGGATTGCCTGCGGCGCCTTGCCGGTCAGCACCTGGCCAATGCTGCCGATCACGCGATAGCGCGTCTGCCTATCCAGCAAGGCCAGCGTATAAAGCCCGCCCTGCGGCCCCAGCGCCTGGGCCACCCCTTGCGAATGCAGGCTGATGCCAGTGATGCCCCAGCGCGGATCGTGCGCCAGCAGCGTGTCGAACGCGGCGGCCTGGTGCGCGCGGTGAAACGCGCCGGGCCCGAAATGAACCACGCCAGCGCGCATGGCGCCGCGATCATAGGTGGGCCGCGCCACATCGCCGGGCAACAGCGCCAGCGTTTCGGGCGAAAGCCGCGTCATGCCGGCACCGGCAGGCCATAGGCGCGGCGCACCAGGCCCGTGGTCAATTCCACGATCAGATCGGCCGCTTCCCAATCGGCCAGGCGGTGTTCGGCCACCAGCCGGGCCAGGAAACCGCAATCGATCCGCCGGGCCACATCGTGCCGCGCCGGGATCGACAGGAAGGCGCGAGTGTCGTCGTTAAAGCCCACGGTATTGTAGAACCCGGCGGTTTCGGTCGTCATCTCGCGGAAGCGGCGCATCCCTTCGGGGCTGTCGTGGAACCACCAGGCCGGCCCCAGCTTGAGGCAGGGATAATGCCCAGCGAGCGGCGCCAGTTCGCGGGCATAGGTCGTTTCGTCCAGCGTGAAGAGGATGATCTTGAGCGCCGGCTCGTTGCCGAACAGGTCGAGCATCGGGCGCAGCGCCTCGACATATTCGGTGGCGCGGGGAATGTCGGCGCCCTTGTCGCGGCCGTGGCTGGCAAACAGCTGCGCATTGTGGTTGCGCGTGGCGCCGGGATGGATCTGCATCGTCATGCCATCGTCCAGGCTCATCCGCGCCATCTCGGTCAGCATCTGGGCCCGGAACAGCTCGGCCTCGGCCGCGTCGGCCTTGCCGCCGATCACCTTGGCAAACAGTGCCTCGCATTCCGCGCGCGAGAGGTTGGCCGTGCGCGGGGTGAGGAAGCCATGGTCGGTGGCGGTGGCACCCATCGCGCGGAAATCGGCGCGACGGCGGCGGTGCGCGGCCAGATAACCAGCCCACGTCGTCACGTCCTCGCCGCTCAGGTCGGCAAAGCGCACCATGTCGCGGGCAAAGGCATCATGTTCGGGGTCGATCACCGAGTCCGGGCGATAGGTCGTCACCACATTGCCCTGCCAGCCCGAGGCGCGGATCGCCTGGTGGTGGGCAAGATCGTCGGCCGCGCCTTCGGTGGTGGCGAGCAGTTCGATGTTGAACCGCTCGAACAGCGCACGCGGGCGGAACGCCGGGCTCGCCAGCGCCGCGCCAATTGCATCATAATAATGATCGGCACTCGTTTCATCGAGCGTCTGGTCGATACCGAACACCTCGGCAAAAACGTGGTTCAGCCACATCGCCGAAGGGGTGCCGCGGAACAGGTGCCAATGCGCGGCAAACGTGCGCCAGGCCTCGCGCGGATCGGTAGCGGGCAGCGCCCCGCCCTGGCGCGGCACGCCCAGCGCATCGAGCGGCACACCTTGCGAATAGAGCATGCGGAACAGGTAATGATCGGGCGCCAGCAGCAGCTGCGTGGCATTGTCCCACGGCGCATCGCTGGCAAACCATTCCGGGTCGGTATGGCCGTGCGGGCTGATGATCGGCGCCTGGGCAACCGTGGCATAGAGCGCGCGGGCAATTGCGCGGGTGTCCGGATCGGCGGGAAACAGGCGATCGGGATGAAGAACCAATCTGGGCATCGACAACAGGCCTCTTGCAGGATCGCTGGCGGGTCTAGTGGATTGTGCCAGCGCTGGCAACGGTGTATCGCAAGCCTATGACCGAGGCCATTTACACCCTTCCCGACGCGCTTAAGATCGCGCCCAACGACGATGTTGCCGTGGCCTTGCAGCTACTTGCCGCCGGGCAGCAGGTGATGATCGAGGGCAGCGCGGTCACGCTGCGCCAGGCGATCCCGGCCGGGCACAAGTTTGCCCTGGCCGCGCTGTCCCCGGGCGCTGCGGTGCATCGCTATGGCGCGCAGATCGGCCTGGCCACCGCGCCGATCGCGGCCGGTGATCACGTGCACAGCCACAACCTGCAGACCGCGCTGGGCGGCGAACTGGCCTATGCCTTTGCCGCGCCGGCCAAGCCGCAGCGCGCGCAGGATGATCAGGCGCCGCAGTTCATGGGCTATGCCCGCGCTGATGGCCGCGTGGGCACGCGCAACGAGGTGTGGATCCTGCCCACGGTGGGCTGCGTCGGCCGGTTGGGCGAGCGGCTGGCACAGCGCGGCCAGGCCATGGCCGCCGCCATACCGGGCGCGGCGATCGATGGCGTCCACGCGTTCAACCATCCATTCGGCTGCTCACAGCTTGGCGCCGATCTTGATGGCACGGCCGCGATCCTGGCCGCGCTGGCCTGCAATCCCAATGCGGGTGGCGTGCTGCTGCTTGGCCTGGGCTGCGAATCCAACCAACTCGATGCGCTGCTGGCGCGCATTCCCGCCAGCCGGCGCGATCGGCTGCGGGTGCTGCGCGCGCAATCGGAAAGTGATGAGTTCGCCGCCGGGGAAGCGCATCTGGCCGATCTGCTCGGCCTGATGGCCCAGGACCGGCGCAGCCCTGCGCCGCTGTCCGCGCTGCGCCTCGGCGTCAAATGCGGGGGATCGGATGCGATGAGCGGGCTGACTGCCAACCCGCTGATCGGGCGGATGACCGACGCGGTGACGCAAGCTGGCGGCACTGCCATCCTTACCGAAATTCCCGAGATATTCGGCGCGGAAACCCTGCTCCTTGGCCGCACCACCAGCCCCGAGGTGTTCGATCGGCTCTCTACCTTGGTCAACCGCTTCAAGCGCTATTTCCTCGACCATGGGGAGCCGGTTTCGGAAAACCCCAGCCCCGGCAACATCGCCGGCGGCATCACCACGCTGGAGGAAAAGTCGCTGGGCGCGGTGCAAAAGGGCGGCCAGGCCTTGGTGACCGACGTGATCGACTATGGCGGGCAGGTCAGCCAGGGCGGGCTCACCGTGCTGGAAGCGCCGGGCAACGACGCTGTTTCCACCACTGCGCTGGCGGCGGCGGGCGCCACGCTCACGCTGTTTTCCACCGGGCGCGGCACGCCGCTGGGCAGCCCGGTGCCCACGGTCAAGATCGCCTCGAACAGCGCGCTGGCGCGGCACAAACCGGGCTGGATCGATTTCGATGCCGGCCAGGCGCTCGATATCGGCATGGACACCGCAGCCCAGGCGCTGCTGACGCGCATCCTCGCCATTGCCAGTGGCACCCCGGCGCGCAACGAAGCCAATGACGAACGCGCCATCGGCATCTGGAAACGCGGCGTGACGCTTTAAAAGATCGGGCGAGTCAGCTTGAGCAGCGCCGCTGCATCACGCACGTGGCGTTCCCAGGTGCTGCCGGCATAGGGCGCACAGGCAAAGCTGACGGTCAGGCGGTCATCGCGCATACCATCGACCCAGCGCAGCGCAACGTTGCCGCCCGCATCGCCCGTGGCGGTGCAACCCTCGGTGCCGGAAATCGCCTTGACGCCCAGCGGGCGATCGCCGGCCAGCGCAGCGATGAACGCGTCGGCGTTCTGCCCCCGCGTCTTGGTCGGGGTGCGGCGATAGACCCATTTCTGGTGCACGATATCCCAGCTGCCACGCTCGATCAGCACTTCGCCAGTGGGCGACACCGACAGCCTGACCGTCTCGCAATCCTTGCAGGCGGTGGGCGGTGACACAGTGACGATCAGCGTGGAAATGGCGACCGGCGGGGGTGGCGGCGGCGGAGGTGGAGGCGGGGGCGGCGGCTCTGGCGCGTGGTTGACGACGATCGGCGGCGCCTCCGGCTCGGGCGCCGGGGGCGGAGGAGGAGGAGGCGGTGGTGGCGGAGCGACCGGCATGACCTTTGCTGGTGCCGGTGCAGGCGGCTCTTCGGTGTGGGGGATCACGTCGGCGATCGGGCCAGCGTCGGGCGCGGGCGCCGCCTCGCTCTGCGCTGGCGGAGTTGGGGCCGGCTGCGGCGTGGGTGTAACGGCGGGCGGCACCGGTGCAGGCTCGGCAACCGGTGCAGTCGCCGCGGGCGCAACCGGTTCGGCCGGCGCCGGGCGGCTGGGCGCAGCAGGCTTCTCCACCGGCCGGCCCAGGCGGGCGGCGGCGGCGTGGGGGTGAAGCAGCGCGGGGCCGCAACCCTCCAGCGTGAGCAGCGCGCCACAGGCCACACCAGCCAAGACGAGACGCCTCATCGAAACCTGCATCATCACCATCCCGACCAAGAACCACGCGTCAGGCGGAAAGCCCCTGTTCCCGCGCGCATGCTCTTATCCTGCCGGATCGGCGCAGAATATCCCCCTGATGCAATTTTTCAATGTGTGGCGAAGGCTTGCGCCGCCCGGGTTGGGCCAGTGCCGGCTCAGGCCGCCAGCCCGGCATAGCGATCGAGCTTGGCCAACGGCTCTTCCGGCCAGCGCGAGAGCAGGACCAGCCGCTTGTGCCCGTGGCCGATCGCCAGTTCGTCAGTCACGCCCATGCCGCCATGGAACTGGATCATGTCGTGCCCCAGGCTGAGCGACACATCGCTGATAAAGGCGCGGGCGCCGGCCACGGCCTGGGCGAAATCACGCTCTGCCCCGCCGACCAGCGCCAGGTTGAGCAGCGCGCGCGATTGCTCGAGCGCGCAATAGTGCGCCACCATGCGGTGCTGGATCGCCTGGAAGCGGCCCAGCGGCGTGTTGAACTGGCTGCGCGTGCGCAGGTATTCCAGCGTCTCGTCAAAAATCCGCTGCATCACCCCCACCGCCTCTGCCGCGCGGGCCAGATCGGCCAGCGGCATGATCTGGTCGAGCAGATCCAGCCCGCCCGCCAGGCGATGCGACGCTGGCACTACCACGTTATCGAGCGTCAGGTGCACCGCCACGCTGCCGTCGATCAAGCGCCAGGGGGTGATCGTCAGGCCCGGCGCATCGGCGGACACGAGGTAGAACGCGATGCCATCGGCGCCAGTGCCGCCATCATTGGCGCGCGCGCTCACCAGAAACGCGTCGGCGCCCTGCCCGGCTGGCACGCAGTGCTTCACGCCAGTCAGACGCACGCCCTCTGCCCCTGCCTGGCTGCGGGTTTCCACCCAGGCGCGGTTGCCGCGCTGCCCCGGCTCGGCATGGGCCAGGGCCACGCGCTGCGCCCCGCTCGCCAGTCCCTCGCGCCAGGCATCGGCCAGGCTGTCGGCCGCACCGGCCAGCAACAGCCGCGCGCCCACCAACACGCTTTCGGCCAGCGGCTCTACCACCAGGCCGCGCCCCAATGCGGCAAACAGCGCCACGATCGCGCCCGGCTCAAGCTCCATGCCGCCATCGGCTTGCGCCAGGGGCGCTGCCATCAGCCCGCACTCGGCGAGCAAATCCCAGTTTTCCCTAGAGAAACCCTGCGCCTCGGCCAGGTAGGCGCGGCGCCGTTCGATATCATAGCGATCGGCCACGAACCGGTCGGCCAGGCCCGCGAGCATGGTTTCTTCTTCGCTCAGCTCAAAATTCATGGGTGTTGCTCCCTCCCGGTTCGATCTAGCACTACCGACAGGCCAACCACGCTGCGAAAAAGGTTAGGATGGCCGCCAACGCCCGCTCAAAAGAAGGCACAAGCACATGGTCCTGGAGATGGATGCCCCAAGCCTGGAATGGGTCGATGCCGTTCGCATAACGGCGCCCGACGAGATTCGCCGCGCCGCCCAGGCGCTTGATGCCATTGCCCGCAATTGCGGCATGCAGGCCGCGCCCGCGCACAACATCGCCGACAAGCGCACGCCGATGGATGTGGATGGCAACGTGCTCGCGCGCGACGTGTTCGGGTGGACCAGCGAAAAGGCCTGGTGGCACAATCCGCGCATTGCGCTCGATTCGCCGATCACCACCGCCTGCCGCTTTGAAGCCGAACCGTTCTGGGTAAATGAAAAGGGCTGCCACACCCGCGCGCCCAACCGCTATCTGGCGGCAATCGACCTGACCAACTTTGAAGCCCGCGCGATGACCCGTGCGGCGATTGTCGTGCCGGTGCACCTGCCGTTCGGCCAGATCGGCGCGGTGTCGTTCAACCCGCTGGATCAGTCGCTGACCGACCTGGGCGCATTGTTTGCGCGCTATGGCGATATCTTCGGGTTGGTCGGGCGCACATTCATCACCAGCTATGTCAACACGATGGGCTCGGCCCAGGCGCTGCCGCCCGGATCGCGCCTGTCCAAGCGCGAGGTCGAGTGCCTGCGCTGGGCCGCGATCGGCAAGACCGACCTGGAAATCAGCATGATCATCGGGCGCAGCCGCGCCACGGTACGGTTCCACATCCACAACGCCTCGATCAAGCTGGACGCGGTCAACCGCAGCCAGACCGTGTTCAAGGCAGCCCAGCTTGGCTACATCTCGCTGCAGAAGTGATCCCGCGCAGCATGGCCGCAGCATTGGCGGCACCAGGCGCCTCTCCCAACGGGCAGGGGCGCCTTGCCGTGCGCGTGCAACCGCCAGGCACCAGCCCGTCTTTTGTGCAGGCCTAGCGTTTTGAAGAGTCGCCATGAGGGGGGTGGGCGCGCTTTATCGGGAACAGCGGAATCGCCAATGGTTCCGCGCCTGATATGGAAGAGGAAGACCTTGGCCCAAGCCGCTGCCCTGTTCATGCCTGATGCGCCCTTGCGGCTGATGGGCGGGCGCGCACGGGCAGAGCGGCCAGACGCCGGGCGCATCGTCTTCCCGCATCCCGGCACCAGCGATTTCGATACCGTTGCGCTCGGCACCCAGGGCACGCTGTGGTCTTATACCATCCAGCGTTTCCCCCCCAAGGCGCCGCCCTATGCCGGCCCGGCCGCGTTCAAGCCCTGGGCGCTGGGCTATGTCGATCTGCCCGGCGAAGTGATCGTGCAGGCGCGCCTGGTGGGCATGGCGTTTGATGCCATCCGCATTGGCATGCCGCTGCAACTCACCCGCGTGGCGCTGGATGACAGCGCCGACGATCCGCTGTGGCTGCCCGCCTTTGCCCCGGCAGAGGCCCCCTTGGCGGAGAACGCAGCATGAGCGCGGGCGTGCATATCGTCGGCATCGGCATCCACCCCTTCGGCCGCACGCCGGGGCTCTCTGGCCTGGAACAGGGCGTGCACGCGGTGCGCGCGGCGCTGGCCGATGCCGGGGTGAACTGGGGCGATATCCAGTTTGCCTATGGCGGATCGGACGCGGCGGGCAATCCTGACAGCATGGTATCGCACCTGGGGTTGACCGGCGTGCAGTTCATCAATGTGCGCAATGGCTGTGCCACCGGCGGTTCGGCACTGTTTTCCGCGCAGATGGCGATCCGTTCCGGCGAGTTCGAGCTGGGCCTGGCGCTGGGTTTCGACAAGCATCCGCGCGGTGCCTTCGATGCCAAGCCGGCGGAATACAACCTGCCCGAATGGTATGGCGCGGCCGGCTACATGGTCACCACCCAATTCTTTGCCGCCAAGATCATGCGCTACATGCACCTGCACGGCATTTCGCGCCGCACGCTGGGGCTGGTGGCGCAAAAGGCCTTTGCCAACGGCGTGCACGCGCCGCACGCCTGGCGGCGCGAGCCGGTGGCGCTCGACACCATTCTCAATGCGCCGATGGTCTCTGACCCCTTCACCAAGTTCATGTTCTGCTCGCCAGGCGAAGGCGCGGTGGCGCTGGTTCTGGCGAGCGAGCGCATGGCCCGCCGGCTGGGCGCCACGCCGATCCGCCTGGCCGCCGCCACGATGCGCACCCGCCCACCCGGCAGCTTCGAGGTTTTTGCCCCCAGCATCGACAGCGGCGGCGGCACGGCCACCGCCACACGGCTGGCCTCTGCCGCCGCGTTCGAGGCAGCCGGCATCGGCCCGGCCGATATTGCCGTGGCGCAATTGCAGGATACAGAAGCCGGCGCGGAAATCATGCACATGGCCGAAAACGGCTTTTGCGCCGATGGCGAGCAGGAAGCCTGGCTGGCGCAAGGACGCACGCAGATCGGCGGCGCGCTGCCGGTCAACACCGATGGCGGGTGCCTGGCCTGTGGCGAGCCCATCGGCGCTTCGGGCCTGCGCCAGGTCTATGAAAATGTCGTGCAGCTGCGGGGTGCCGGCGGCGGCCGCCAAGTGCCCGGCAATCCGCGCACGGCCTACAGCCACGTCTATGGCGCGCCCGGCGTTTCGGCCGTCACCATCCTTCAGAAATAGCCCGATATGGACCTCGATCTCTCTCCCCAAGACCTGGCCTTCCGCGACGAAGTGCGCGCGTTCCTGGCCGAAAACCTCACTGCCGAAATCCGCGATGGTGCGGCCGCCACGCCATCGGTCTTCGTCGAACCCGAGATTGGCCAGGCATGGAACGCGGTGCTCCACCGCAAGGGCTGGCTCGCCTATCAATGGCCGCGCGAATATGGCGGCACGGGGTGGAGCCCGGTACAGCGCTATATCTTTGAAAAGGAATGTGCCGAGGCCGGCGCGCCCAATCTTACCGTGCTGGGGCTGAAGCTTGTCGCGCCAGTGATCTATGCCTTCGGCACGCCCGAACAAAAGGCGCACTACCTGCCGCGCATTCTCTCGGGAGAAGACTATTGGTGCCAGGGCTTTTCCGAGCCGGCCAGCGGATCGGACCTGGCCAGCCTGCAATGCCGCGCGGTGCGCGTCAGCGACGAACGCGGCGAGCGCTATGTCGTCAATGGCTCCAAGATCTGGACCACCCACGCCCACTGGGCCAACCGCATGTTCTGCCTGGCGCGCACCGATGCCAGCGCGCACAAGAACGCCGGCATCTCGTTCCTGCTGGTGGACATGAACCAGCCCGGCATCTCGGTGCGCCCGATCCTGACCCTGGCCGGCGATCATGAGGTCAACCAGGTGTTCCTGGAAGACGTGCAAGTGCCGGTGAGCGACCGCGTCGGCGCCGAGGGCGACGGCTGGAAGCTGGCCAAGTTCCTGCTTGAAAACGAACGCGGCGGATCATGCCACGCGCCCAAGCTGGCCTATGACCTGCGCCGGATCGAGGCCGATGCCACTGCCCAGCCCGATGGCCACGGCGGCACCATGGCCGGCAATGCCGAATGGCGCCGCCGCGTGGCGCGCATCCGCCTGGGGGTGGAATCGCTGGAAATGATCGAATTGAAGATCCTGTCCGAAATCGCCCACGGGCAAAAGCCGGGGCCGCAGACCTCGCTGGTCAAGCTGCTCGCGTCCAACCTGCGGCAGGATATCGACCTGCTGGCGATGGACCTGCTGGGCGTGGCGGGGCTGGAACTGGAACGGCAGCGCCCGCTCTATGGCGCGCAGGCGCCGCAGGCGGTGCATGGCCTGCCCAGCCAGGTTGCCGCCGCCCGCTATCTCAACAGCCGCGCCTGGACCATCTTTGGCGGCACCAACGAAGTGCAGGCGGGCATCATCGCCAAGACCGTGCTGCATCTTTAAACCACAGTCAGCCAGAACAGAATCCGTCGGGAGTTAGGGAATGCAATTGAGCCGCGAAGCCCTGCTGAACGCCTATCGCGCGATGAAGACCATCCGCGAGTTCGAGGAAAGGCTGCACGTCGAAATCCAGACCGGCGAGATCGCCGGCTTCACCCACCTCTATTGCGGGCAGGAAGCCGTGGCCGTGGGGGTGTGCGAGCATCTCGGCACGCAAGACCGCATCGTGTCCACCCACCGCGGCCATGGCCATTGCCTGGCCAAGGGCTGTGACGTGGACGGGATGATGAAAGAGATCTGGGGCAGCCGCGAGGGCCTGTGCAAGGGCAAGGGCGGTTCGATGCACATTGCCGACATCGACAAGGGCATGCTGGGCGCCAACGGCATCGTCGGCGCCGGCGCGCCGATCGCGGTGGGCGCGGCGCTGGCCAGCCGGGCCGATGGGCCGGGGCCCGATGGCATGAAAGTGGCGATCGCCTTTTCCGGCGATGGCGCCTGCAACCAGGGCACCACGTTCGAGGCCATGAACCTGGCGGTGGTGACCCAGGCCCCGTGCATTTTCGTGTTCGAAAACAACCACTATTCCGAACACACCGGCGTGTCCTATGCCGTGGGCACCAATCGCGACATTGCCAGCCGCGCCGAAGCGTTTGGCATGAAGGCCTGGCGCGCCGATGGCACCGATTTCTTTGCCGTGCACGAGACCATGCGCGAAGTGCTGGACCACGTGCGCGGCGGTGGCGGCCCGGCGGCGGTAGAGTTCGATACCGAACGCTTCTTCGGCCATTTCGAGGGCGATCCACAGCGCTATCGCGGCCCTGGCGAGATCGAGCGCATTCGCGCCGAGCGCGACTGCCTGACGCGGTTTCGCAACGCGGTGACCGCCGCCGGCCTGCTCGACCATGCCGATATCGACGCGCTCGACGCGCAAGTGCTGGGCACGATCGAGGCGGCCGTGGCCGCCGCGCGCGCCGCGCCACGCCCCACGGCCGACGATGTCCTGGCCGACGTCTACATCAGCTACTGATCGCGGGAAGAGACGCAACGATGACCAAGATGATGTACCGCGACGCCGTGCTCTCCACGATCATGGAGGAAATGGCACGCGACCCCGATGTGGTCGTGCTGGGCGAAGACGTAGTGGGTGGCATGGGCACGGCCGGCGGGCCCGAGGCGATTGGCGGGATCTGGTCCACCTCCACCGGGCTATATGATCGCTTTGGCCCCGGCCGGGTGATCGACACGCCGATTTCGGAAAGCGCGATCATGGGCGCGGCGGCCGGCCTGGCTTTGTCGGGCAAGCGGCCGGTGGCCGAACTGATGTTTGCCGATTTCATCGGCGTCAGCCTTGACCAGCTGTGGAACCAGATCGCCAAGTTCCGCTATATGTTCGGCGGGAAGACACGGTGCCCGGCGGTGATCCGCATGGCCTATGGCGCCGGGTTCAACGCCGCCGCGCAGCACAGCCAGTCGGTCCACCATATCCTCACCGGGATGCCCGGCCTCAAGGTGGTGATACCCTCCACCCCGGCCGACGTGAAAGGCCTTTTGCGCACCGCGATCCGCGATGATGATCCGGTGATCGTCCTGGAACACAAGGCGCTCTATGCCACCAGCGGCGAAGTGCCCGACGACCCGGATTTCATGATCCCGTTCGGCCACGCGCGCCTCTCCCGCGCCGGTGGCGATGTGACGCTGGTATCGTCCGGCCTGCTGCTCGGCATGTGCGAGGCCGTGGCCGATCGCCTGGCCGCCGAGGGGATCGGCTGCGATGTGATCGACCTGCGCACCACCAGCCCGCTGGACGAGGAAACCATTCTCGACAGCGTGGAAGTGACCGGGCGAGTGGTCGTGGTCGATGAAGCGCCGCCGCGCTGCGGCCTGGCTGCAGACTTGTGCGCGCTGGTGGCGGAAAAGGCGTTTTCCAGCCTCAAGGCGCCGCCGCAGCAGGTGACCCCGCCGCACACCCCCATCCCGTTCGCGCGCGAGCTGGAAAGCGCGTACCTGCCCTCGGTCGACAAGATCGAGGCGGCCGTGCGCCGCGTCCTGGCCTGGCGCTGAAGGAGAGAGCGATGCCCGACATCCGCCCTTTCTGCATGCCCAAGTGGGGCATCGAAATGACCGAGGGAACCCTCGCCGAGTGGAAGCTGGAGGAAGGCGCGAGCTTTTCCCGCGGCCAGTTGCTGTGCCTGATCGAGACCGCCAAGATCACCAACGAGGTTGAAGCCGAATGGGACGGCGTGCTCGCCCGCGTGCTGGTCCCGGCCGGCGGTGACGCGCAGCCGGTGGGCGCGCTGCTGGCAGTGCTGGCCCAGCCGGGCACCAGCGATGCTGATATCGACGCGTTCATCGCCGGCTTCCGCCCCGCCGATGCCAGCGTCGCGGCGCGCGGCGGCAGTGCGCCGGCGCCAGAAGCAACGCCTGCGCCTGCATCGGCTCCGCCCGCGCCAAAGCCCTTGCTCACCAACCGCGCGATCAGTCCCGAGGCGCGCAAGCTGGCCGAGGCGAGCGGCCTGGATATCGAGCCGATCACCGGTTCGGGTCGCGATGGCCGCATCACCCTGCAAGACGTGCAGCAGGCGCTGCGCCCGGCGGCCACGCCTGCCCTGGCGGGCGCGCTGCCCGCGCCGCAGGACGAGCTGGCCGATGGGGCCAAGGTATTCGCCTCTCCCCTCGCCCGGCGCCTGGCCGCGCGGCACGGTATTGCCCTGGCCGGCATCACTGGGACCGGCCCACGCGGGCGTATTTCCAAGGCTGACGTGCTGGCGCTGGTGCCTGCCCCTGCTGCCCCGCCGGCCGGCATGGCGCCGTTCGTGCCCGTGCCCAACCTGCCCACGGTCGTGCCGTTCGACCGGGTGCGCAAGGTGGTGGCGCAGCGGCTGACCCAGGCCAAGCAGGACATTCCACATTTCTACCTGCGCACCAGTGCGCGGCTGGATGAACTGCTCGCCCTGCGCCAGACGGCCAACCTGGTCTTGGGCATCAAGGCCTCGATCAACGATTACCTGGTGCGCGCCACCGCGCTTACCCTGGCCCAGCACGGCGATGTCAACGTGCAGGTGCACGGGGACAGCGTGCACCGCTTTGCCCATGCCGATATCGCCATTGCCGTGGCCAGCCCCAAGGGCCTGGTCACGCCGATCGTGCGCCAGGCCGATCGCCTGGGCATGCCCGGCATTGCCGCCGCCACCCGCGCCCTGATCGACAAGGCGCAGGCCGGCAAGCTGGGCTATGACGACATGGAAGGCGGCACCTTTTCCATCTCCAACCTGGGGATGTTCGGGGTGGAAGAGTTTGCCGCGATCATCAATCCGCCCCAGGCCGCGATCCTTGCGGTGGGTGCGGCAGCCCGCACCCCATGCGAGTTGCCGGGCGGCGCCGTGGGCTTTGAAACGCGGTTGGCGCTGACGCTGTCGGTCGATCATCGCGCCGTCGATGGCGCGGCCGCCGCCGCGTTCCTCGCCACGCTCAAGGGCCTGCTCGAAGCGCCCGAGCGCCTGTTTGCCTGATAGTCTGACGGAGCACACCATGTCCCAGCGCGGCCCCCTCACCCAGTTTGGCCCCATCTTCCAGATGGCCTACCTGCCCGCCGATTTCGATGCGGCGATCGACTATTGGACCAGGGTGGTCGGCGCCGGTCCGTTCTTCCTGATGGAAGGCATCACGCTGGCCGACATGACCTATCTGGGCGAGCCGAGCAACGCGCGCTTTTCGGCGGCCTGGGGCTATTGGGGCGATATGCAGATCGAATTGATCCGCGCGGAAAACGATGCGCCGTCGATCTATACCGGCCCCTATGCCGTGACCGACCGGCTGCACCATGTGTGTGTCGAGGTGGATGATCTGGAACCGGTGCGCGCCGCGCTCGCACAGGCCGGCGCCACCATCCTGATCGAAGGCAAGGTGGGCGAAACCGGCGGGGTGATCTATGCCGATGCCGGCGCCGGGCCTGGCGGCGTGATCGAATATGTCAAGCTGATGGAAGGTGGCGCTGGGCTGTTTGCCATGATGCGCGAGGCCGCGCGCGATTGGGATGGCAGCGATCCGCTGCGCAAGCTGGGCTGACCGGCGGTTGCAAGCGCCGTTGGCCGATCCCATGTAGCAGGGCCCGCTGACAAAACGGAAACACCAACGCCATGCAACCGCAAACCACCCTCGTCCTGACCAGCCAGGCGCACGAAGACGGCAAGATCATCGCCGCGCTCACCGAAATGCCCCTGCCCGAACCGGCCGAGAACGAACTGGTGATCGCGGTGGAGGCCGCGCCGATCAACCCGTCTGACCTGGGCCTGCTGTTCAGCTCTGCCCGCGTCGACCAGGCAACGTTTGCCCCCGGGCGTGTGGAAGCCCCGCTCTCACCAGCCGGCCTGGCCGCGCTGTCGGGCCGCCTGGGCGAAGTCATGCCGGTGGGCAACGAAGGCGCAGGCACGGTGATTGCGGCGGGCAGCAGCCCGCGCGCGCAGGCCCTGATCGGACGCCGCGTGGCGACCTTTGCCGGTGGCATGTATGCCCGCCATCGCGTTGTCCCGATCGAGGCGTGCATGGTCCTGCCCGAAGGCACGAGCGCCCAGGATGGCGCGGCGGCTTTCGTCAACCCGTTGACCGCGCTGGGCTTTGTCGAAACCCTGCGCGCCGTGGGTGGCAAGGGCATCGTCCACACCGCGGCCGCGTCCAACCTCGGGCAGATGCTGGTGCGCCTGTGCGCGGCCGAAGGCGTGCCGCTGGTCAACGTGGTGCGCAAGCCCGAACAGGCCGATCTGCTGCGCGGCCTCGGCGCGGCCCACGTGGTTGACAGCTCCAGCCCCGATTTCGCGGCCGACCTGCGCCAGGCCCTGGAAGCAACCGGTGCCGACACCGTGTTCGACGCTATCGGTGGCGGCCCGCTGCTGGGCACGATCCTCTCCACCATGGAACAGGTTGGCCGCGCGGCCGCCGGCGCCTATTCGCGCTATGGCTCCACCGCCAAGAAGCGGGCCTATGTCTATGGCATGCTCGATACCGGGCCGATCACCCTGCCACGCGACATCGGCTTTGTCTGGGATGTTTCGGGCTGGCTGCTCGGCCCGACGATGGAAGCCCTGGGGCCAGAGGTGCGCGCCCGCATGACGGCCCGCGTCGGCCAGCACCTGACCACGCTGTTCGCCTCCAGCTACAAGGCGCAGGTGCCGCTCTCGCGCGTGCTCGATGCCGACGTGGTGGCCGACTACAACCGCCGCGCGACGGGCGCCAAGTATCTGATCCTGCCGCAGGAATGAAAAACACGACTGGGCTTTCCGCCAATGGCGGGACGCCCAGTCGGTTCGCTCGGTCCAGCCGGCGTCACCACGCGATCGGCCCGTGGGTGGTGCCACTGCCGGCTAGCGAGCACGAAATCCCAAATCGCCGCCTCAATTATCGCGCTTTGCATCACCGCACGATAATTCCAGCGACTGCGGGGCCATAGCCAACATGATTTGGTTGTATTGGGCGGCGTATCTTTTCATGGCGCCATCGCATTCATCAATTATCTCATAATGCTGTTCATCGCCGAAGCTAGGACTCCCCAAGTTTCTGATACGATTAGCATCAGAGTCATCGCCACTGAATTTGCATTTTTTTACACCCGGTACATAATAATAAAATGCAACTCCGTTACTTGCAGCTTTGAACAAACGGAAATCACCACGCGAAATTGCGGATTGAACTTCACGAAATGCATCACTTTGATTGAATTCTTTTACGCAGGATCGACTATCCAAGATTTGCTTTTGCAAAATCATCTTGGACTCTCGATATCCAGGAGCCTCAAATTCCTTCACTGCGTTCGGTCCAGTGAGCCGCAGCTGCGACCGCACAAACTCGGCATCTTCTTGAGACAATAATTCCAGCGTATTTCTCGGCGGCGGCGGCGGCGGTTTATGTTGCTTTGAACAACCACAGGCCAAGCTAAGCAGCAATACGATGGCAATTTTCTGCATGTGCTATTCCCGCCAACTGCCTGCCGCACGAGAAACGAAGTTAGCGGTTTTCCATTGCGCCTCAATAGCAAATTATCGCTTTCCGTAATGTGTCGTGGCCAATCCAAAGCCGAACGGAAACAGCGGATCGGCGCTGTCATCGCCCACCGCCGGGTTCTGCCGTTCCACCGCCGCCATCGTGCGCGGCAGTTCGAACGGCAGGCGCCCGCGCGCGATTTCCTTGCCGGTAACCACGTCGAGCAGGCCCTCGTCGCTCACCCCGAAATTGCCCAGCACGGCGCGGGTCTTGGGCAGGATCTCGGTGAGGATCGCCGGGCGATCGAGGAACACGGCGAGCACCACCGGCACTGTGGCCGCCACTTGCGCCACGGCATCGTAATCGGCGTTGCCGGGACGGAAATCGAGGCGGCCCTCGTTCTGGCGGCTGCCGAAGAAGTTGTTGGGGTGCAGCCGCTCGAACGGCGTGGTGGCGCGCATCAGCGCCACTTGCGCGTCTTGTGGGCGCTCCACCACCACCAGGCCATGGGCGCGGGCCTGTGCCGCGTCGATGCCGTTGAGATAGACACGCGTGCCGGCCGCCAGCGGCAAGATGGCGCCTTCGTTGCGCAGCATGACTTGCGCCTGGGCCTGGGCCTTGCGCCCTTCGGCGAGCGCGACTGGCGTTACCACATCGCGCGCAGCGGCCGGATCGACCAGCGGGTTGTCGAACAGGCCCATGGCGAACTTGAGCGTCATGATCCGCGCCACGGCAGCGTTGACGCGGGCGATCGGAATGGTGCCGGCCTTCACGTCGCGGATGATCCATTCCGGCTCGGTCACGCCGCCGAACTGGTCGATCCCGGCGCGGGTTGCCTTGGCATAGCGCTGCGCCGGGGTCAGGTCTTCCACGCCCCAGGGCATGGCAATCTCGTTGGGCGTCTGCGGCTGGGTTGGCGCACGGCAGGCCTGGCTGCAATCGCGGGTGATGCCCCAGTCCGACAGGACCAGGCCCTTGAAACCATAGTCCTTGCGCAAGAGGCCGAGCAGTTGCGCATTGTAGCCGGCGGCCACCGGCTCAAGCGGCTTGCCGGCAACATGGGGCCCGGAAATGATATCGTAGGTGGGCATCACGCCCGCCACGCCCGCGGCAAAGGCGCCCAGGAACGGACGAATATGCGTCTTGAGCGTGGCATCGTCGTGCACGGCCATGCGCCCGTAATAGTTGTGCCCGTCAAACCCTTGCGGATTGGCGCCATAGCCCACCCAGTGCTTGACCACGGTGGCCACGCCATCGCGCGCCAGCATGTGGGGGTTGCCCTGGAAGCCGATGACATAGGCTTCCACCATGGTGCGGGCGAGATCGGCATTGGCCCCGAACGTGCCGGTGCCACGCGGCCAGCGTGGGTCGGTAAACAGGTCTGCCTGGGGCGAGAGCGCCATGTGGATGCCCGTGGCACGGTATTCGCGCCGCGCCACATCACCGAAATGGCGCATCAAGGTGGCATCCCCCAGCGCGGCAAAGCCCAGCGTTTCAGGCCATTGCGAATAGCCCTGGGCGGCGCCGCTGGCCCCCACGGTCACCTGGAAATGGTGGCGCGGATCGGTGCTGATGGTCAGCGGAATGCCCAGCCGGGTCTGCGCCGCCAGTTGCTGGATCGCGTTGTTTTCCTGCGCCATGCGCTCGGGCGATACGGCCAGGCGGGTGATGAAGCTGGTAATGTGCTGGCCTGCGATCGCCTGCTGCGCCGCACCGCGATCATAGCCTTGCGAGGAGGCGCCCACCGCGCTGTCGGGCGTAACCAGCGAGCCGTGCATCATCGCCCCGGCCTTTTCGGCCAGAGTCATCCGCCCGACCAGATCGGCCACGCGCTGCGCCACCGGCAGGCGCCAATCCTCGTAGGGATCAAGCCGGCCGTTGCGGTTGAGATCGCGAAAGCGCTGCTTGCCCACGGTTAGCACCGGCCCGGCATCAGCCGGGATCACCGGCTGTTGCGGTGCGGCCTGCCGGGCCGGTGCTGCGGCGCCCAACGGGTGTGGAGACGCCGCGAGGGACGCGGTGGAAAGCTGGGCCAGCAAGGGGGCGACAATCAGGGCGGCGGCTCGGTTCATCGAAGGTTTTCCCACTTTTCCTGGTCCACATGGCCTCGCACCTGCTGGCACGATCCGGTCTGATTGATCGTGCGCGCTCACCCGCGCTGGTGCTGGCGTTGACCTACTTTTCCTATTTTTGGACAAAGTCTTGGCCATGCCAGACGCCGCCCGTCGAAATTTAAGTAGCGATCAAATTAACGCGGGTAAACCCGGATTGGCCCGACAGATGAAGGTCACGGCGTGGCGCTGAATGCCGCCCGGCGGTGCTGGCGCGCGCGAAGCTGCCGGTTCAGCCAGCCACGGATCGGCCGGTCCCACGCCACATCGGCCAGCCAGGCCACCGCCACAAGCAATGGCACCAGGCCCAGGCCGATCACCAGCATCCGCTCGGGCGTGGGGTGGGCCTTGGCGACATAGTTCATCCACACGTAAAGGAACGGGAAATGGGTGATATAGATCGGGTATGACAGCCTTCCGCAGGCGCGCACCAGCCAACCGGTGATCGGCCCGGCTGCCGAATGGCAGCCGGCCACGATGATCGCGGGAAACAGCAGGATGACGCAAGCCGCCTCGTAAACGCCGTTGAGCTTGATGCCGCCCACCTCTGGCCAGATCGGCAGCAGCATGGCGCCGACCATGATCGCCGAAAGCAGCGGCCAGCCCAGCCGGATGCGCGGCAGCCGGGCGCGCATGCGATAGAGCCACAGCCCGGTGACAAAGGGGAAGCACAGGCGCACTGGCGCCATCCACAGCGTTTCCCAATACGATCCCTGGTCCAGCGAACCCAGCGCGATGCCGCTGGCGGCCAGCCCCACGCCGCTGATCACTGCGAGCACGCCCAGCGCGCGCGTGGACCAGTGGCGCAGCACCAGGGCATAGGCCAGGTTGCCCAGGTATTCCTGCAGCAGGCTCCAGCATGGGCCGTTGAGCGGGTGGGTATCGGTCCAGCGGTTGGGCAAGGGCCAGGTAGGGATCAGCGCCAGCCCCATGACGAGCGCCACGACCACGCGCGACAGCGCGATTGCCTGTTCCGGCGCGCCCAGGGGATCGAGGAGGTAGCTGGCGAACCCCAGCAGCACGCCCAGGATCACCAACGGATGCAGCCGCACCAGACGCAGGCGCAGGAACTGGCCCACGCTCATCCGCGGCCAGCGGTCATCATAGGCATAGCCGATGACAAAGCCCGACAGCGCAAAGAAGAAATCCACCGCCAGCGGGGCATGGTGCAACACCACCTTGTCCCCCTGCCACAGCACGGTGATGCCCTGGATGTGAAACAGCACCACCATCAATGCCGCCGTGCCGCGCAGGCCATCGAGCACAGCAAAATGCGCCTTGCCGGTGGCAGTGGTATCGGCGTGTTCCTGGCGCATCGCGTCTTGTTCCCCCGGCGGTGTTCAGGCCAGCAGCGCTGGCGGCAGGATGACGGTGTTGAGCGAATCCGCCTCCATCGGCAAGGCCAGCGCCTTGTCCCCGACGCGATAGGTGACGGTCGAGGGCTGCGACACGGGATTGCTGGCAACCAGCACCACCGTGCCATCGAGATTGCGGAACGCCAGCTGATCGACATAGCCCAGGAAGCTGTCGACCGGCACCATGCGCGCGCCGGGCCGCACATGCGCGGAAAGATGGCGCACCAGCCAGTAATCCTCGCCCATGCGGAACGTGCCGGCCTGCGTATCGACCACCAGCAGGCTGTTCTGCGGCCAGCCCCAGCCGCTCATCCCGCCTTCGGGCATGACCATGTTCCAATAGGTCCAGGCCGTGGCGCCATGCTCGAAATAGCGTTTGATCGTCTGCCAGCCATAGCGGGCATAGCGCCAATCGTTGGTGCCCACGCCGCATTCCTGCTCCGATCCCCACAGCTCCAGCGCGGGATAGCGTTCGCGCAAGGCCGGCAGCGCATCCTTGCCCGCCCATTGCACGCCGATGCCCTTGATCGCGGCGGCGGCATCGGGATGGGCCATGACACGGTCGAACAGATCGATATTGCCGCGCTCCAGCGTGCCGAAAAATACGCGCACGCCCACCTTGCCCATTTCCTGGGCTAGGAACGGGATGAATCGCGCCAGCCCTTCTGGCGTCCAGCAGCAGCTGGGAAAGGGCTGCGCGGAGTTGAATTCGTTCTGCGGCATCACCGTGTCGATGCGGATGCCGGCCTTGGCATATTCCTCCACATAGCAGCGAAAATAGCGGGCATAGGCAGCCAGTGTGCGATCATCGAGGAGGAAGGAATCGTAGCCCTCCTGGCCCAGTTGCGCCGGGGTGATGCCGTTGGATGGCTGCCCCGGCCAGGCCGGCGCCTGGGCATAGTGGCCGCCTTTCTTCATCCACGTCGGCGGTGACCAGGGTGACGCCCAGACCTTGAGATCGGGGCGCAGCGCCTGGGCTGCCTGGATGAATGGGATCAGCGTCTCGCGATCGTTGGCGATGGAAAAATGCGCCATGTCGTAATCGCCGGGCGTTTCATCATAGCTGTACCACCGGCGCGAAATGTCGTTGGCGCCGATCGGCGTGCGGCAATGGTTGAACGCGCAGCCATCATCGCCAAACAGCGCCGCCAGCGCGCGGGCGCGCTGTGCCTGCGGCAGCGCCGCCAGGGCCTGCCAGCCCTTTTCCGAAAAGGCGCCGCCGAACCCGGCGATCGTCTGGCGCGGCGCATCAAGCCGCACTTGCGCGCCCGTGGCAAAGGGATCGGCCGGCACGGCTCCAGGCGCAGGCAGGCTGCGCGCCTGCCATGGCCGCCCGGCAACGGTAGCAAACCAGGCTGCGCCCGGCGGCGTGCTCGCGGCCGGCGCGGCAGCCCGTGCTGCGGCAGGCATGCCTTGCACACCTGCCGCAGCCGCCCCCATGCCGATCAAGGCCATCGCCTGGCGGCGGTCCATCGCCTCAATCCTTCCAGCTGCGCGCGGGCAGCTTGACGGTCACCACTTGCCCCAGATCGGCCGCGCTGCGCCCCAGGGCAAAGCCATAGTCGCCGGCCGGCATGGTCCAGCGCCCATCCTTCCAATCGGCCAGGAGGCGCGGATCGAAGGTTACCGTGGCGCTCTGGTTCGCGCCCGCAGCCAGGCTCATCCGCTTGAAGCCGACCAGGCGTTGCAGCGGCTGGCCATTGCGGCTCACGAGATAGACTTGGCCCACGTCATCGCCGGCGCGCTGACCGGTATTGGCCAGGGTAAAGCTGGCAGACATTCCCGAAACTTTCAGGTCGCGCGCGGCAAAGCTGGTGTAGCTCAGGCCAAAGCCGAACGGGAACAGCGGCTTGTATCCCTTGCGGGCAAACCAGCGATAGCCCACGTCAGACCCTTCGATGTCATAATCGGCGTGCAGTTGGTCCTTGCCCGGGGCCGGATCGCCCCCGAAATTGGGCTCCACCCAATCCGCGCCATCCAGCTTGGGCCGGGGCAACTGATCGAGGCTGACGGGAAACGTGACGGGCAGGCGCCCGCCCGGGTTGGTGTCGCCGAACAGGACCGAGGCGATCGCCTCGCCCCCGCGCGCGCCGGGATACCACGCCTCCACCACGCCGGCCACCTTGTCGAGCCAGGGCATCATCACCGGGCCGCCGGTTTCCAGCACGACGATGGTGTTGGGATTGGCCGCCGCCACGGCAGCGATCAGCGCATCCTGGCCATCGGGCAGCGACAGGTCGGGCTGGTCGGCCCCTTCCGTGCGCCATTCGGTGGCAAACACGATCGCCACCTGGGCCTGGCGCGCCTTGGCAACGGCGTCGGCGATATAGCGCCCGTCGCGGAACGTGATGGTAGCCTTGGGCGCCAGGGCCTGGATCGCCTTGAGCGGGCTGGAGCGGTGATAGCTTTGCTGCATCAGCGCGGCAAACGGCCCGTCTCCGCCAAGCGAGCGCGTCGCGGCCGGGCCTCCTTCGCCCATGACCAGGCTCGAGCCCGAGCCGGCCAGCACGCCGCTGTCGGCATATCCGCCGATCACCGCGATGGAGGCGGCCGTCTTGGCCAGCGGCAGCGCGCCATTGTTCTTGAGCAGCACGATACCCTGCCGCGCGACGTCTTCGGCCACCTGGGCATGGGCAGCAAAATCGATCGCGCCGCCCGGCTGGGCCGGATGCTTGTCGATGCCCGTGGCATAGATCGCGGTCAGTACGCGGCGGTTCATGTCATCGAGGCGGGCGGCATAGGCCTTGTCCGCCCCGGCCTTGGCCTTGAGCACGTCAGCAAAATAGAGCGCCTTGTCCAGCTCTGCGCCGGATTGCTGATCCAGCCCGCCCAGCGCCGCTTCAACCCCGGGCACCGCGCCCCAGTCAGACATGACGAAGCCCTTGTAGCCCCAAGAGCCCTTGAGCACCTTGTTGAGCGCCCAGTCGCTGGCGCAGGCCTGCGCCCCACCAATGCGGTTGTAGGCACACATCACCGCGCCAGGCTGGCCCTTTTCGATGCCGATCTGAAACGCCAGCAGATCGCTTTCCCGCGCCGCGCCCTCGGCAATCTTGACATCGACATACTTGCGCCCGGTTTCCTGGCCGTTGAGCGCGAAGTGCTTGATCGTCGAAATGATGTGGTTCGACTGGATACCGGCAATCGCCGCGCCCACCAGATCGCCCGAGAGCAGCGGGTCTTCGGCCAGGTATTCGAACGTGCGGCCATTGCGCGGATCGCGCATCAGGTTGACGCCGCCAGCCAGCAGCACGTTGAAGCCCTTGGCCCGCGCCTCTGCCCCGATCATCGCCCCGCCGCGATAGAGCAGATCAGGGTTCCAGCTTGCCGCCTGGGCCAGGCCCGATGGCAGGGCGGTGGCGCCATCCTTGCGCAAGCCGCCCACCCAGGCAACGCCCAGGCTGGCATCGGTTTCGGTCAAGGCCGGCACGCCCAGCCGCGGAATCCCGGCGACATAGCCAGCGCCGAAAATCGCCCCAGCCGGGATCTTGGCCCCCGGCAGGAACGGCAGCGGCATCACGCCGTGGGTGAGGATCACCTTGTCGTCGGCGCTCATCTTGGCAAGCGTGGCGTCGGCGCGGGCCTGCGCCGCCGCCATGTCGACCGCGGGCGCCTGCTGGGCGCGGGCACCGCTGCCAAGCGCCAGGGCGGCGCAGCCGAGCACGAAGGGCAAATGGCGTTTCATCGCTGGGATCCTTGCTGGAACGAAAAAGAAAAAAGCGGGCCGCGCGCACGCACCAGGCGGCGCGCGGCCCGCAGCAGGGTAGACCGATGTTAGAACTTGACCCCGGCGCGCACGCCGAAGGTGCGCGGATCGCTCATCGTCAGGCTGGTGGCGTTGCCGGTCACCAGCGAGACCTTGTTCTCGATGTTCTTGATGAAGGCCGAGGCATACCAGGTGTCGTTCGGCGCATTGTAGGTCAGGCTCGCCTGGGTGCGCGAGCGCGACGGCGTCCACAGCTTGAGCCAGTAAGACCCGGTATCGCCAAACACCGTCACCGAATAGGCCGACGAATAGCGCGAATAGACCGAAGCGACGACATTGCCCGAACCGACCGGCACGGTGTAGTTCACCCCGCCATAAATGACGGTCGCGGGGGTGCGATCAAGCTTTTGCCCGGCATAGTTGATGGCGCAGGTGCCGTTGACCACGCCCGAGGGGCAGAACTGCGTATAATGCCCGTCGGTAAGATCGACGCCGAGCGTGAGGTTGAGATCGCGCATCGGGAAGAACTGCGTCTCGAATTCCCAGCCCAGCACGCGCGCCTTGCCCGCATTGGTCGTCACGGTCTGGTTGGCGCCATTGATCGGGATCACCGCGCTTAGCTGCATGTTCTTGTAATCATACAGGAACAGGTTGGTATCGATCTTCATCCACGGCGCCACGCGGCCACGGAAGCCCAGTTCATAGTCGGTCAGGGTTTCCGGCTCGTAATAGATGGCATGCTGATCGGCATACTTGAGCGAACCGGGCGTTGCCCCCGGCGTGGAATAATCGCAGCGTTCCCCTTGCGAGGTGACCAGCGACTGGCCAGCGCCACCGGTGGAACAGCCATCGCCAAAGCCGCCAACCTTGTAGCCGGTGGCGATCGAGCCATAGAGCAGCCCGCCCAGCACATCGGCATCAAAGCCCAGGCGCCAGGTGACCTTGCGGCCCTTGACCGAGGCATCGTTGACATAGCTGCGCCCGCTGCCCACGGTCGGGCCACCCGGCGCTGCGGGCGTGTTGGGATCGATGGAATACTGCCCGCCCACCAGCGGCTGGCCGCCCAGCGTGTTGAGGTGCACGGTGTGGCCATAGCGCGAGAGATCGTCGGCGGTATAGCGGATGCCCGCCGTGACGCGCAGCGCATCGGTCACCTTGTAGGTGCCCTGGGTGAACGCGCCCTTGGTGGACGAGATCGTGTGCTGCGGGAAGCCGTAGATGAACGTGTTGCCAAACGCGAAGGGCACCAGGTTGTAGATGAAGAACGCGATCCGCGATTCTTCGCGGAAGTAATAGAGGCCGCCCTGGATCTTGAGCGGGCCATCGCCGCTCGACGCCAGGCGCAACTCGTGGCTCTGCTGCGTGTAATCGCCGTTGAACGTGCCGGGCAGGTTGACGCCACCCGAAAGCACGTTGCTGTTTTCCTTGGCTTCGTATTGGCGGATCGAGCCAAGGTACGTCGCCTTCACGCCGCCGAAATCATAGTTGAACTCGCCGTCGAGATTATAGGCGATGTCATGCACGTTGGGCTTGAACGAAGACTGATCCCCGCCGCCATACTGGTGCGCCGACAGCCCCGAGGTATAGGTCTGGCCATCGACCGGGTTCACATAGGTGAGCGGCGCGTTGAAATTGGCGCTGGCGAGCGGCGTGGTGAGCGACTGGCGGGTATCGCCGATCGGTGCCCACACGGCAAAGCGCCCGCCGCTGGGATTGTTGCCAACCTGATAGAAATTGCTGAACGGCACCGAGGAATCGCGTGATCCGGTCAGCCGTGAATAGCCGCCGCGCAGCAGCAATTCGCCGCGATCGCCCAGCTTGAACAGGCCTTGCAGGCGGGCGGAAATATTGGTGCGGAACTTGTTGTTGTAATTGGGATCATTCGCCACGCCCTTGACGAAATTGTCGCGCGTGTCGAAATTGAGCGAGAGGCGGAACGCGGCCCAGTCGTTGACCGGCAGGTTGAAGGCCGCGTCGGCGTTATAGGCGTTGTAATTGCCCACGCCGGCATTGGCTTCCACGCTGGCCCGCTCGAAATTGGGGCGCTTGGTGATCACGTTGATCACGCCGGCCGTGGTATTACGGCCATAGAGCGTGCCCTGCGGCCCTTTGAGCACTTCGACGTGGTCCACGTCCATGAAGCTCACGTCGGCCTGCTGCGGCCGCGCCAGATAGACGCCATCGGCCAGGAAGGCGGCCGAAGGGTTACCCTTTTCGGTGCCGTCGGTGCTGGTCACGCCGCGAATGGTAATCTGCAGGCCATTGGTGCGGTCGATCGACAGGCCGGGCACCTGGTCACCCAGCGCGGTGGGATTGGTCACGCCCTTGGAACGCAGGCCATCGCCGGTGATCGCGGTCAACGCGATCGGCGTTTTCGACAGCAGCGTCTTGTCGCGCGTGGCGGTGACGACGATATCGGGCATCGACACATCGTCGCTGGCGGTCTTGGCCGCATCTTGCGCCGGTTCCGGCGCGGGCGTGCTCTGGGCATAGGCTGGCGCGGCCAGGGCCACCGCCGAAATCAGGCATGCTGTCTGGATCAGCTTCATGTCTTCCCTCCCTTTTTGTTCCCGCGTGCACGTGCGCCGCGGGTAGTGCTCCCGTTCGCGGCCACGCCCTGCCTGGCTTGCGCGCGTGGCGCAGACAGGCACTGCCCGGGCAATGGCCGCATGCCGAAATGGGGAAGAAACGGGCCGCAAAGGCCCAACGCCCGAAGCCATGCTTCGAACCGCAATCGATATCCTCTCCATCGGCGGCAAGTTTTCGATCTTGCTTAGCCATGGTTTGAAATGAATCAGTCAGCGCTGTCAAGACTGCGCTGTCAGAATTTCGCGTGACCTTCCGAAAGAAATAGCCATAATGGTTGACATGGAGAGGCACCCGTCGGCCAAAACGCCACAATCCCCATCTGACCCCGCCGCCCTTGCCGGCCCCCCTTCCCGCCCCGCTGGCGCCAAGGAACGCGCCACGATGGAGGACGTCGCCCGGCTCGCCGGGGTCTCGCTCAAAAGCGTGTCGCGCGTGGTTAACCGCGAGCCGCATGTGTCAGACGGCCTGCGCGCCAAGGTGGAGGCCGCGATCGCCGCGCTGGCCTTCGTTCCCGACGCCGCAGCGCGATCGCTGGCCGGATCGCGCACTTTCATCGTCGGGCTGCTGTTCGACAACCCGAGTCCCAACTACACCATCAAGATCCAGTCGGGCGTTTATCGCGCCTGTGTCGAGCAGCAGTACCACCTGCGCATCGACAATATCGCCTCAGACCTGCCCCGCGCCGAGGTGGAGGCCCAGCTTGATGCAATAGTGCGCAACAGCCGCTGCGACGGGTTCATCCTCACCCCGCCGCTGACCGACAACGTGCAGGTCCTGGCCTTTCTGGAGCGGCGCGGCGTCCGCTATGCCCGCATCGCGCCCAACAGCGAGCTGGGCCGCTCTCCCTGCGTGGCGATCGACGATGCCGCCGCCGGTGCGCTGGTCGCCCGCCACCTGTGGGCGCTGGGCCATCGCCGCCTGGGCGTGGTCACCGGCCCGCCCTTGCACCGCGCCGGCGATCGGCGCCGCACCGGTTTCCTGGCGGCGATCCGCCAGCTCGATCCCGATCTGGTGGTGGCAGAGGCAGATGGCCTGTTCTCGTTCGAAAGCGGGATTGCCGCCGGCATGGACTTGCTGGCACGCGACCCGCGTCCTACCGCGATCTTTGCCACCAACGATGATTCCGCCGCCGGGGTCATGGTCGCCTGCGCCCGCGCCGGGCTGCGCGTGCCGCACGATATCTCGCTGTGCGGCTTCGATGACAGCTGGGTGGCCAAGTCGGTCTGGCCCTATCTCACCACGATTTACCAGCCGATCGAGGAAATGGGCTATGCCGCGGCGAGCCTGCTGCTCGATCGCGGCGAGACCGGCGATCGCCAGGTCATGCTCGATTTTCACCTGGTAGAGCGGGATTCACTGGCGCCGCCACCCTGAGGCAGCGGCACCAGCAAACCAGGCACGTGATCAATCGAGCAAGTCGAAGCGGTCTGCGTTCATCACCTTGGTCCAGGCGGCGATGAAATCGTCCACGAACTTGTCTTCTGCATCCAGCCCGGCATAGACCTCGCACACCCCGCGCAACTGGGCATTGGCCCCGAACACGAGGTCGACGCGCGTGGCCGTCCAGCGCGGCGCGCCGCTGGCGCGATCCTTGCCCACGTAGGTTTCCGCTTCATCGCCGGCCGGCGCCCAGGCCGTGGCCATGTCGAGCAGGTTGACCACGAAATCGTTGGTCAACTGGCCCGGCCGCGCCGTCAGCACGCCATGCGCCGCGCCGCCATGGTTGGCACCCAGCACGCGCAGCCCGGCAACCAGCACGGTCATTTCCGCCACGCCCAGGCCCAGCAACTGCGCCCGGTCGATCAGCAGCTCCTCGGCGTTCACATCGGTCGGCCCGGCCAGATAGTTGCGGAAACCATCGGCATGCGGCTCGAGCCAGGCAAAGCTTTCGGCGTCGGTCTGCTGCGCCGTGGCATCGGTGCGGCCCGGGGTGAACGGCACGTCCACCGTGCGGCCGGCGGCCTTGGCGGCCAGTTCGATGCCCACGCCACCGCCCAGCACGATCAGATCGGCCAGCGACACCTTCTTGCCACCACTGGCCGCACCATCGAACTGCGCCTTGATGCCGGCATAGACGTCCAGCACGCGCGCCAGCTTCTCCGGCTCGTTCACCGCCCATTGGCGCTGCGGCTCCAACGCGATGCGCGCGCCATTGGCGCCGCCGCGCCGGTCCGATCCGCGATAGGTGGCCGCAGAGGCCCAGGCCGTGCCGACCAGTTCAGCCACCGACAGTCCTGAGCCGGCGATCGCGGTCTTGAGCGTGGCCACATCGGCGGCATCGATCAGCGGATAATCGCGCGCGGGAATGGGATCTTGCCAGATCAGGTCTTCGGCCGGCACGTCTGGCCCGAGATAGCGCGCCTTGGGCCCCATGTCGCGGTGGGTCAGCTTGAACCAAGCGCGGGCAAAGCTGTCGGCAAAATAGGCCGGATCGGCACGGAAACGGTCCATCACCGCGCGATAGGCCGGATCGACCTTCATCGCCATGTCGGCCGTGGTCATCATCGTGGGCACCTTGACGCCCGGCGTATGCGCCTTGGGGGCCAGGGTCTCTTCGGGGTTGCCCACCGGTTGCCACTGGTGCGCGCCGGCCGGGCTGCGCACCAGTTCGTATTCGTGGTCGAGCAGCATGTCGAAATAGGTCATGTCCCACTGCGTGGGCGTGGGCGTCCACGATCCCTCGATGCCCGAGGTGATCGTGTCATCGCCCATCCCGGTGCCGTGGGTGGAGGTCCAGCCAAAGCCCATCTGGGCAATGTCGGCCCCTTCGGGCGCGGCCCCCACCAGCGCGGCATCGCCGCCGCCATGGGCCTTGCCAAAGGTGTGCCCGCCGGCGGTGAGCGCGGCAGTTTCGGTATCGTCCATGCCCATGCGGTGGAAGGTTTCGCGAATGTCGCGCGCCGAGGCCATGGGATCGGGCACGCCGCCCGGTCCTTCGGGGTTCACATAGATCAGCCCCATCTGGATCGCGGCGAGCGGACCCTCGATCTTGAGGCCGGCCTCCTCGTCGATCCGGGTCTGGTTCTGCGGGTCACCCACCCAGGTTTCTTCCATGCCCCAGAACACATCGAGGGCCGGTTCATGAATATCCGCGCGGCCGCCGCCAAAGCCGAAGATCGGGCCGCCCATCGACTCGATCGCAACATTGCCGGCCATGATGAACAGGTCAGCCCAGCTCAGCGCCGCGCCATACTTGCGCTTGATCGGCCAGAGCAGGCGCCGTGCCTTGTCGAGGTTGCCGTTGTCGGGCCAGGAATTGAGCGGCGCAAACCGCTGCGAACCCGATGACGAACCGCCACGCCCATCGCCGCTGCGATAGCTGCCAGCAGAATGCCAGGCCATGCGGATGAAGAACGGGCCATAATGGCCGTAGTCGGCCGGCCACCACGATTGGCTGTCGGTCATCAGGGCATGCAGATCGGCCTTCACCGCCGCATAATCGAGCCCCTTGAACGCGGCGCGATAATCGAACCCTTGCGGATAGGGGCTGGCCGATTGTCCATGCTGCGCGAGGATCGCCAGCGGCAGGGCCTTGGGCCACCAGTCCTGGTTCGTCCGTCCCAACAGGGGCCGCTTTTTGCCCTCGCCGCCGCCCATCGGGCACTTCGTCGTTACCGCATCCATGTCACTCTCCATTGCTTGGCCGAATCCGGTATCGGCCGTGAGCAGGACGCGACGATCCTGTCATGAAGCCATGACAGGAAAAAGCGCCTCTTGGTTCACTGCGCACATGTTTCAGAGGCTTGCAGCCGTCGCGCGCACGGCGTCGAGGATAACGCCCGCCACCGCCTCGGGCTGCGACAGCAGGCTCAGGTGCCCCGCCGCCACTTCGCTGGTCTGCGCGTTCATCGCCGCGGCCAGTTCGCGCTCCAGCGCCACGCTGACAATGCGATCCTGCGCGGAAACGATGTACCAGGTCGGGCGGGTTTCCCACGCGGCCTGCTCCACCTTGTCGCCAAAGGTACTGGCGGCGAGCGGCGGCTGCGTGGCGCAGAGCACGCGCGCCTCGGTCTCGGGCAGGTCCTGCGCCACGTCCTCGATCCAGCCTGCCGCGCTCAGCGTCAGGAAACCGGCGCCATCGTCTATGATCTTGCCCAGCGCCGGCGGGGCTTCGTGGCGGCCGACCTGATCGCCCACGGTTTCACCGGCCTTGGGCGCAAATGCGGCGACATAGACCAGCGCCTTGACCTTGGGATCGTTGCCGGCCTGGGTGATCACCGCCCCGCCCCAGCTATGCCCGACCAGCACCACTGGCCCGGCAACAGTGGCCAGCGTGCGCGCGGTGGCGGCCACGTCGTCGGCCAGCGAGGTCGTCGGGTTCTGCACCGCCACCACCGGCACGTCGGCCGCGAGCAACAGGGGAATGACCCGCTGCCAGCTCGATCCATCGGCCCAGGCGCCATGGACGAGAACGACGGTCGGCGTGGTGGGGGACGCGGTCATGACGGTTGGCTCCGATCAGGAGAGAGGGATGCCCGCAGGCCTGCAATGTTTTGCAAAACCACGCGTGCCGACAAAACCCCCGATCGGGTGAATCTCAACGCCCCAACCGGGGCTTGGGCTGACGGCCCCAGATTATGCCCAGCTGGCGGCCAGCCGGCCCCAACTTGCCACCAGTGCCGGGTCCAGCGCCTGGCCGCCGCCCACCAGACCCAGCCGACGGCGGAAATCATAGCCGGCCAGCGGCACCGCCACCACGCCATCGCCGGCCAGGCTCACCGGCCCGGTGGTCACCGCCAGCCCTTGCCGCACCAGATCCATGCAGCGTTCCTCGTTAGCGCTGCGCAGCAGGAAATGCGGCCGCACGCCCTGGGCGGTGAAGAAGCGGCTGGTTTCGCCCAGGATCTCGCAGCTGCGCCGCGCCACCATGATATCGGCCGCCAGGTCCAGCGCGCTGACCATGGTGCGCGCGGCCAGCGCGTGGCCCTGCGGCAGCAACATGGCATAGCTTTCTTCCACCACCGCTCCTTCCGCTGGCGCGCCATGCAGCAGGGTGAGAATGGCATCGAGTTGCCCTTCGCCCAGGCGGCGGCGCAGATCGGCATCGCTGCCTTCCAGCAGCACCAGCGGGCGCGTGCCCTGCATATCGTGCGCCAGTTGCACCAGCGCCCGGCCGGGCAAGGAGGCCAACACGCCCAGGCGCAGCGGCGCGGCCACCGGGGCCAGGTCCTGCGCCGGGGTTTCGGCCAGGCGAAACTCCCGCTCGATCGTGCGGGCATGGGCGAGCAGCCGCGTGCCCGCCGCCGTCAGGCGGATCTGCTTGCGATCGCGCATCAGCAAGGGCGCCCCCACCAGCCGCTCCAGTTCGGCAAGGCCGGCCGACAGCGTCGGCTGGCTCAGGTTCAGCCGCCGCGCGGCCGCGCTGATACCGCCGGTTTCGACGATGGCCAGGAACTGGCGCAGGTGGTTGCGTTTCAACATAGGTTTTTTCTATGGAAATCCGCTACGAAAATCAATTTCCTGCACAGCCAGCGGCGCGGTATCATGGCCACAGAAAACAGTGGGCGGGAAGAGGAGACAAAGCCGTGCGTGCAACCCCCGAACTCGATTTCGGCCTGGATGAAAACGCCCAGATGATCCGCGAGGCCGCCGGCCGCTTTGCCGACGAGCAGATCGCCCCGCTGGCCGCCGCGATCGACGCCGAAGACCGCTTTCCCCGCGAATTGTGGGAGCCGATGGGCGCGCTCGGCCTGCATGGCGTGACCGTGGAGGAGGAATTCGGCGGACTGGGCCTGGGCTATCTTCACCATGTCATCGCGGTGGAAGAAGTCAGCCGCGCCTCGGGCGCCGTGGGCTTGTCCTATGGCGCGCATTCCAACTTGTGCGTCAACCAGATCCGCCGCTGGGGCAATGCCGCGCAAAAGGCCAAGTACCTGCCCAAGCTGGTTTCGGGCGAACACGTCGGCAGCCTGGCGATGTCGGAAGCCGGCGCCGGTTCGGATGTTGTGGCGATGAAGCTGCGTGCCGATGCAGTCGATGGTGGCTTCCGCCTTAACGGCACCAAGTTCTGGATCACCAACGGCACGTATGCCGATACCCTGGTGGTCTATGCCAAGACCGCGCCCGATGCCGGCGCCAAGGGCATCACCGCGTTCCTGATCGAGCGCGGCATGCCGGGCTTCTCGATCGGGCAAAAGATCGACAAGATGGGCCTGCGCGGCAGCCCCACGTGCGAGCTGGTGTTTGAGGATTGCTTCGTGCCGGCCGAAAACGTCATGGGGCCCGTCAATGGCGGCGTGGGCGTGCTGATGAGCGGCCTGGATTACGAGCGCGTGGTTTTGGCGGGCATGCAGATCGGCATCATGCAGGCCTGCCTCGACACCGTCATCCCCTACGTCCGTGAACGCCAGCAGTTCGGCAAGGCGATCGGGACGTTTCAGCTGATGCAGGCCAAAGTGGCCGATATGTATGTCGCGCTGCAATCGGCACGCGCCTATGTCTATACCGTCGCGCGCGCCTGCGATGCCGGGCAGACCACGCGGTTCGACGCCGCCGGCGCGATCCTGCTCGCCAGCGAAAGCGCGTTCCGCGTGGCGGGCGAAGCGATCCAGGCGCTGGGTGGCGCCGGCTATACCAAGGACTGGCCGGTGGAACGCTATCTGCGCGACGCCAAGCTGCTCGATATCGGCGCGGGCACCAACGAAATCCGCCGCATGTTGATCGGCCGCGAACTGATCGGGATCAAGGGATGAGCGCGCCCGTCCTGCCCACGGCCATCGACCTCGCCAGCCCCGAAGCGCAGGCGCGCGCCGCGCACAACCGCGCCCTGGCCGAAGACTTGCGCGCCCGCGTCGCCAAGGCAGCCCTGGGCGGCGATGAACGCGCACGCGCCCGCCACACCGCGCGGGGCAAGCTCTTGCCGCGTGACCGGGTAGAGCGGCTGCTCGATCCTGGCTCGCCATTTCTCGAAGTGGGCCAGCTGGCGGCCAATGGCCTCTATAACGATGAAGTGCCCGGCGCGGGCATCATCGCCGGGATTGGCCGCGTTTCCGGGCGGCAGTGCATGGTCTTTGCCAACGATGCCACGGTCAAGGGCGGCACCTATTTCCCGATGACGGTGAAAAAGCATCTGCGCGCCCAGGAAATCGCGCAGGAAAACCGCCTGCCCTGCGTCTATCTGGTGGACTCGGGTGGCGCCAACTTGCCCAACCAGGCAGAGGTGTTTCCCGATCGCGATCACTTTGGCCGGTTCTTCTACAATCAGGCGCGGATGAGCGCGGCCGGCATTGCCCAGATCGCCGCCGTGATGGGATCGTGCACCGCCGGCGGCGCCTATGTCCCGGCGATGAGCGACGAGACCGTGATCGTGAAGGACCAGGGCACGATCTTCCTGGCCGGCCCGCCGCTGGTGAAGGCTGCCACGGGCGAGGAAATCTCGGCCGAAGACCTCGGCGGCGGCGATCTCCACGCGCGCCAGTCGGGCGTGGTCGATCACCTTGCTGAAAACGACGAACATGCCCTGTCGATCGTGCGCGATATCGTCTCGCACCTGGGCGCGCCCGATCGCGCGCGGGTAGAACGCCGCGAGAGCCGCCCGCCGCTGCACGATCCGCAGGGGCTGTACGGCGTGATCCCGCAAGACGTGCGCGCGCCCTACGATGTGCGCGAAGTGATCGCGCGGATCGTCGATGGCAGCGAGTTTCACGAATTCAAGGCGCTGTTCGGCACCACGCTGGTCTGCGGCTTTGCCCACATCCACGGACTGCCGGTGGCGATCCTGGCCAACAACGGCGTGCTGTTTTCGCAGAGCGCGCAAAAGGGCGCCCATTTCATCGAGTTGGCCTGCCAGCGCGGCATTCCGCTGCTGTTCCTGCAGAACATCTCGGGCTTCATGGTCGGCGGCAAGTATGAAGCCGAAGGTATCGCCAAGCATGGCGCCAAGCTGGTGACGGCTGTCGCCACCGCGCAAGTGCCCAAGATCACCGTGCTGATCGGCGGCAGCTTTGGCGCGGGCAACTATGGGATGTGCGGGCGTGCCTATGGCCCACGCTTCCTGTTCACCTGGCCCAATGCGCGCATTTCGGTGATGGGCGGGGAACAGGCGGCCAGCGTGCTCGCCACCGTGCACCGCGACGCCGCGAGTTGGACGCCCGAGCAGGCCGAAGCGTTCAAGGCGCCGATCCGCCAGAAATACGAAGACGAAGGCAATCCCTATTACGCTACCGCCCGCCTGTGGGACGACGGCGTGATCGATCCGGTGCAGACCCGCGACGTGGTCGGCCTGGCGCTGGAAGCCTGCCTGGAAGCCCCCTTTGCCGATCGTCCGTCCTTCGGCGTGTTCCGGATGTAAGCGCGCATGATCCAATCCATCCTTGTCGCCAACCGTGGCGAAATCGCCTGCCGGATCATCCGCACCGCCCGTCGCTTGGGCCTGCGCACGGTGGCTGTCTATTCGGAAGCAGACGCCCAAGCCATGCACGTGGCCCAAGCCGACCAGGCCGTGGCCATCGGCCCGGCCGCGGCGCGCGAATCCTATCTGGTGGGTGAGCGGATCATCGCCGCCGCGCTGGAAACCGGCGCCCAGGCGATCCACCCCGGCTATGGCTTCCTTTCGGAAAACGCTGCCTTTGCGCAAGCCGTGCTCGACGCCGGGCTGGTGTGGATCGGCCCGCCGCCCGCCGCGATTTCGGCGATGGGCCTCAAGGACGCGGCCAAGGCACTGATGCAGCAGGCCGGCGTGCCGACCACGCCGGGTTATCTGGGCGAAAACCAGGATGCCGAATTCCTGGCGGCCGAAGCAGCCAAGGTCGGCTATCCGGTCCTGATCAAGGCCGTGGCCGGCGGCGGTGGCAAGGGCATGCGCTTGGTCGAACAGCCGCAGGACTTTGCCGACGCGCTCGCCTCGTGCCAGCGCGAGGCGGCGGCATCGTTCGGCAATGCCCATGTGCTGATCGAGAAATACATCCTCTCGCCGCGCCATATCGAAGTGCAGGTGTTCGGCGACGCGCACGGCAATGTCGTGCATTTGTTCGAGCGCGATTGCTCGCTGCAACGCCGCCACCAGAAGGTGATCGAGGAAGCCCCGGCGCCGGGCATGGACGCAGCCACGCGGGCCGCCGTATGCCAGGCGGCGGTGCGCGCGGCGCAAGCCGTGGGTTACCAGGGCGCCGGCACGATCGAATTCATCGCCGATGGTTCGGAAGGCCTGCGCGCCGATCGCATCTGGTTCATGGAAATGAACACCCGGCTCCAGGTGGAACACCCGGTGACCGAGGCGATCACCGGCCAGGATCTGGTCGAATGGCAGATTCGCGTCGCCAGCGGCGAACCGCTGCCATGCCGTCAGGACGAGCTTTCGATCCAGGGCTGGGCGATGGAGGCGCGGCTCTATGCCGAAGACCCGGCCAAGGGCTTCCTGCCCTCGATCGGCCGGCTCGACCATCTGCACTTCGGGATGGTTGAAGGCGGGCGCATCGATACCGGCGTGGCGCAGGGTGATACGATCAGCCCGTTCTACGATCCGATGGTCGCCAAAGTCATCGCCCATGGTCCCAGCCGCGAAGACGCGCGCCAGCGCCTCGCCGCGATGCTCGACGAGACGGCGGTTTGGCCGGTGCGCACCAATGCCGCGTTCCTCGCGCGCCTGCTGCACCATCCGCAGTTTGTCGTCGGCGACGTTGATACCGGCCTGATCGGCCGCGACGGCGCCGCTCTGGCAGAGCCGCTTGCCCCCTCGGCTGCGGCCCTCGCCAAGGCCGCTGCGCGCCTAGCGGCGCCCAGCCTGGCGCCAGGCCTGCGCCTCAATGCCGCGCCCGTTCGCAGCGGGCATTTCCTGCTCGATGGCGCGCCCATTGAAATCGCCTTCGCTGGTGCCGCAACCAATCCGGCGCCTTTCACCCTGGTCTGCGAACACGGGCAGGTGTGGCGGCTCGAACCCTGGCACCACAAGCCGACCGACGGCGCCACTGCCGGCGATGGCGCGATCCTGGCGCCCATGCCCGGCCGCGTCATCGCGGTGTCCGTCGCGCAAGGGGAAACCGTTACCAAGGGCCAAAAGCTCTTGACCCTCGAAGCGATGAAGATGGAACACACGCTGGTTGCCCCGTTCGATGGCGTGGTCGACGCGCTCGAAACCCAGGCGGGCGCGCAAGTACAAGTCGATGCGCTGCTGGCGCGCATCACCCAGCAGGACGATTGAACCATGACCGGGCGCTTTTTCGATGCATGGGCCGTGGGTGACCGGATCGAACACCCGATCCGCCGCACCGTGACCGAGACCGACAACCTCATGTTTTCGTGCATGACGCACAATCCGCAGCCGCTGCACCTCGATGCTGAGGCCGCGCGCGCCAGCGAGTTTGGCCAGATCCTGGTCAACGGCACTTTCACGTTCGCGCTGATGGTCGGGCTGTCGGTGGGCGAAACCACGCTCGGCACGCTGGTGGCCAACCTCGGCTATGACGCGGTGACGATGCCCAAGCCGGTGTTCATCGGCGATACGCTCCACGCCACCAGCGAGGTGCTGGAAACGCGCCCCTCCCGCTCGCGTCCGGGCGCCGGCATCGTCACGTTCGCGCATGAACTGATCAACCAGCGCGGCGAGGTCGTGTGCCGCTGCAAGCGCAGTGCGCTCATCGCCGGAACGCCCGCATGAACCTGCGCTCCCTGCTGTTCGTACCGGCCGATCGGCCCGAACGCTTTTCAAAGGCAGCGGCGAGCGGCGCCGATGCGGTGATCCTTGACCTGGAAGACTCGGTAGCGCTCGCCGCCAAGGATGGGGCACGCGACGCCGTCGCCGAGTATCTGGCCGGCCCGCGCCCCTGCCCGGTCTTCGTGCGAATCAATCCGGTGGACAGTGGAATGGCCGCTGCCGATCTGGCGGCGGCGCTGCCTGGCCGACCCGATGGGATCATGCTGCCCAAGGCCGAAGGCGCGGAAACCGTCGGCACGCTTCTGGCCATGATGGGCGCGCAGGCCGTGCCGATCCTGCCGATTGCCACCGAAACGCCGGCCGCCGTGTTCGAACTGGGCACCTATGGCGATGTGCGCGCGGCGCTGTGCGGGCTGACCTGGGGCGCGGAAGACCTGCCCGCCGCGATCGGCGCTGCCACCGCGCGCGAAGACGATGGCCGCTATACCGCGCCCTACGAACTGGTGCGCAGCCTGACCCTGTTCGGCGCGCACAAGGCCGGCGTGGCCCCGATCGAAACGGTCTTTCCCGCGCTGGCGGACCTCGATGGGCTGGCGCGCTATGCCGCGCGGGCGCGCCGCGATGGCTTTACCGGGATGATGGCGCTGCACCCCGCGCAAGTGCCAGTGATCAATCAGGCTTTCACCCCCACCCCGGCCGAGATCGACCACGCCCGCCGCGTCGTCGCGCTGTTTGCTGCCGATCCCGCGCTGGGCGTGGTGCAACTCGATGGCCGGATGGTCGATCGCCCCCACCTCAAGCAGGCAGAGGCGATCCTGGCGCTGGCAGCGCGCAGCCAGCGGTAACGAAACCCTGGCGTGCCAGGTTCAGCCGACCGTCACGCCTGCCACCTGCCACGCGCCATCGACGTGTTCCAGCGTGACCGTCTCCACCACCTCGCCCTTCTTGGCAAAGTGGCTACGGAATTTCACCACTTCATAGCCGTTGGGGGGTGCAGGCAGGTTCTGTTCGCTGAGCAATTGGCGCGATTGCGCCATGCCCAGGTCGGCATGGACCTTTTCCGAAACGTTCGCCCAGACCTGCTGCGTGTTGGCCTTGCGGAAACGCAGCGTGGTCATGCGATAGGTCTGGGCCCAGTCGTGCTGGTCGGCAAGCTCGAGGAAACGGCGCGCCGTGGCGATAATCGCGGGATCGCTGGTTTCGACCGTGGCGGCGGGTTGCGGATCTGACGATGCATTCATTAGCGGCAGCGCCACAAGCGCGGCCAGTCCCATCAGCAATGACATGGCGATACTTCCTGTCTTGATCCAGCCGCGACGAGATATACGTTCGGCCAGGCCAGGCTGTTCCATATCGCCGGGGTGCGGGGCTTCCCCCAATTCGCTGTCCCCTGAATTTTTGGGGGGCTCTCCCTCGGCATCGAAAAGCAACCGCGCCGCTTCCCGGCTGCTCGACACCGCAAGCTTGCGCCGTGCATCACGCAGGCGTTCGTTGATCGTGTGCACCGAAAGATTGAGGCGGCAGGCGATCGATTTGGCATCGTGCCCGCGCACCATCAGACGCAACACCTGCCTTTCCTTTTCGGTCAGCGAGTCAACGGCGTGGGTGATCGGCGTGGTCATGGTCGGGCCACGACTATGGCACGCGATCCGCGCCAACCACCCCTAAATTCTTGTACTGCAGTTCCCGCGTGCAACCATTGGCGATCCGGGCGCGCGGGAAGGTTCAGGCGAGGAACCCGCCCAGCCGCCCACGGATGACGTCCTCGGCCTCGGCCACCATGCGGCTCAGCAGCTGCGCGCAAGTCGGGATATCGTGAATGAGGCCCTGCACTTGCCCGGCCCAGACCAGTCCGGCCTCGACATTGCCGGTTTCCAGCGCCTCGCGCCCCTTGGCGCCTGACACCAGCGGGCGGATGTCCTCGAACACCGCCTCGGGCCGGGCAGAGATGTCGACCACGCGATCAGACACCGGCGTTGCCGCCACGCGCCCGGTGTTGTGAAACCGGCGGAAGATCAGGCGCGTATCGCGCTCGCTGTTGGCCACCAGCAACTGCTTGATCGCGTCATGGATCGGCGCTTCCACCGTGGCGCAGAACCGCGTGCCCATGTTCACCCCTTCGGCGCCCAGCGCCAGCGCGGCGGCCAGCCCGCGCCCGTCACCAATGCCGCCGCTGGCCAGCATCGGAATGCTGATCTGGTCGGCTGCGGCGGGGATCAGGATCAGGCCGGGGATATCATCCTCGCCGGGGTGGCCGGCGCATTCAAAGCCATCGATGCTGATCACGTCCACGCCCATTTTCTGCGCAGAAACGGCATGGCGCACGGCGGTGCACTTGTGCAGCACGGTCACGCCGTGGCTTTTGAAATCCTCGATGTGCTCGCGCGGGTTGTGCCCGGCGGTTTCCACGATCTTGATCCCGCTATCGATGATCGCGCGGCGATACTCCGCATAGGGCGGCGGGCTGACCGAGGGCAGGATCGTCAGGTTCACGCCAAACGGCTTGTCGGTCATGGTGCGGCAGCGGTCGATCTCGCGCCGCAGATCATCGGGCGTCGGCTGGGTCAGCGCGGTCAGGATGCCCAGCCCCCCGGCGTTGGATACCGCGCTCGCCAGTTCGGCGCGGCCCACCCACATCATTCCCCCCTGCACAATGGGGTGGGCAATGCCCAAAAGCTGCGTAATCCGGGTCTTGATCGCCATGATTGCACCTCACATCGAAACGGCACGGCCCAGCGCCGTCCCTAACGGGACGCGCCGTGGCCAGGATTGGGGAACGGGGGCTGGGCTTCAGGTAAAGCGCGGCGGACGCCGTTCGGCAAATGCGGCAATGCCTTCGGCCGCTTCGGCCCCGGCGCCGGCATCGGCAATGCGCACCACTTCCAGGTCAAGCTGCGTGGCCAGGTCGTTCTGCATGCTGGCCGCGAGCAGGGCGCGCGCGCCGGCAATCGCGCCAACCGGCCCCTGGGCCAGGCGCTCGGCCACCGCCAGGCCTTCGTCAAGCAGCGTCTCTGCCGCCACCACGCGGGTCACCAGGCCGATCTGCGCGGCCTCCTCGGCACCGATGCGGCGGTTGGTCAGGATGATCTCCTGCGCGCGGCGCAGGCCCACCACGCGCGGCAGGGTCCAGCTCATCCCGCCATCGGGCGTCAGGCCCACCATGCCATAAGCCGCGGTGAAATGCGCAGAGGGCACGGCCAAGGCCACGTCGCCCAGGATCGCCAGGCTCAACCCGGCGCCGGCGGCCGGGCCATTGACCAGCGTGACCAGCGGCTTGCCCATGCGCGCCAGGGCCAGCACGGAACGATGCACCGAGCCGGCCAGGGCAAACAGGAACGCCGATGGCCCCTCGCTCGCGCGGCCGAACGAACCCACGTCACCGCCGCCGCAAAAGAGCTTGCCCGTCCCGGTCAGGACCACGCAGCGCACGCTGGCATCGCCCGCCACGCTCGCCACCACCTGCTCCAGCCGGGTGGCCGTGGGCATGTCGAGCGTGTTGCCCGCCGCCGGGCGATTGAGCGTCACGATCGCAACCGCGCCGCGGCGCTCCACCAGAACCAGATCGTCGCTCATGCGCAGGCCTCCATCGCTTCGCGCCCCAGCCGGACCAGGCGCGGAAAGGCTTCCGCGCGCTGCGCCGCCTGGGCATTGGCCGCCGTGCCGCGCAGCACGCGGCCCTTGATGCCGTGAAAGATCGCCGCCAGCCGAAAGAACTGGAACGCGACGTAGAAATCCCAATTGGCAATGCCATCGCGCCCGGTGCGCGCGCAATAGCGGGCGATATAGTCCGCCTCGCTCGGCAGGCCCAGCGGCTGCGGATCGGCCCCACCCAGCCCGGCAACGATATCGCCCGGCATGCGATACATCATCGCATGATAAGCAAAATCAGCAAGCGGATGCCCCAGCGTCGAAAGCTCCCAGTCGAGCACGGCCAGCACGCGCGGCTCCGTCGGGTGAAAGATCATGTTGTCACAGCGGAAATCGCCATGGACCAGGGTGGTCGTGTCATCATCGGGAATGGCCGTGGGCAGCCAGGCGACCAGCGCATCCATGTCGGGATCGCGCCCCGCCAGTTCGTCTTCCAGGTATTGCCGGGTCCAGCGGCCGATCTGCCGGGCGAAATAGTTGCCCGGCTTGCCATAATCGCCCAGCCCCACAGCCACATGATCCACCCCGTGCAGGGCGGCGATCACCCGGTTCATCTCGTCGAAATAGGCAGCGCGCTCGTCCTTGGCCACTTCGGCAAAGCTCGCGTCCCAGAACACGCGGCCATCCACCATGTCCATCACATAGAACGCGCTGCCGATCACGGCATCGTCGTCACACACGCCCAGGATGCGCGCCACCGGCACATCGCTTCCCGCCAGGGCCTGCTGCACCCGCGCCTCGCGCAGCACGTCGTGCGCGCCTTTCAGCACGGTGCCCGGGGGCTTGCGCCGCAAGACATAGCGCGCCGCGGGCGTTTCCAGGCGATAGGTGGGGTTGGACTGGCCGCCGTTGAACTGCGCCACGCGCAGCGGCCCGGCAAAGCCCGCGACATGGGCGGAAAGCCACGCCGCCAGCGCCTGTTCGTCCAGCGCGGTCCGCACCGCACCGACGCCGGCATTGGCTTGGGCAATCTGCGCCGCATCAAGCTGCGCGGGCGGTGCCGATTGCTCAGTGCGCATGGGCCTGCTTCCAATCGCGCTTGATCTTCTTGGCCAGGCTCCACTTGTGCACTTCGGTCGGGCCATCATAGATGCGGAACGCGCGGATTTCGCGGAACACCTGCTCCACGATGGTCTTGTCAGTCACGCCAGTGCCGCCCATAACCTGGACGCAGCGATCGGCCACGCGCATCAGCGCCTCTGACACTGCTACCTTGCTCATGCTGCTTTCGGCCGTGCCCAGGCTGCCGGTATCGAGCACGCTGGCGCACCAGTCGATCATCAGTTCCGCCTGCTTCAGGTCGATCAGGTTTTCGGCCAGCATGAAGCCGACGCCCTCGTGATCGATCAGCGGCTTGCCAAAGGCCATGCGGCGGTTGGCATAGTCGCTGGCGATCTCGTTGGCGCGCTGGCAGGCGCCCAGCCAGCGCATGCAGTGCGACAGGCGCGCGGGCGAAAGGCGGATCTGGGCATATTTGAACCCTTCGCCCGCCTGGCCCAGCATCTGGTCGGCCGGCACGCGCAAGTTTTCGATCGTGACCGTGGCATGGCCGCCGGGCATCGAGCTGTCGATCGTATTGGGCACATGATCGATGCGGATCGCCGGATCGGGCAGATCGACCAGGAACATGCAGGCCCCGCCCGCGCTGTCGGCCTCTTCCGATCGCGCCATGACAATGCCCACTTGCGCGCCATCGGCCCCGGTGATGAAGCACTTGGTGCCGTTGATCACCCAATGGTTGCCGTCCTTGCGACAGGTGGTGATCATCATCGACGGGTCAGACCCGGCGCCTTGCAGCTCGGCCGGCTCGGTCATGAAAAAGGCCGATCGCGCATGGCCTTCGACCATGGGCTTGAGGAAACGCTCGCGCAGCGCAGCGTCGCCCACTTTGCCCAAAAGGTACATGTTGCCCTCATCAGGCGCGGCCGTGTTGCAGGCCAGCGGCCCCAGCGGCGAAAGACCGCTGGCCGCCAGGACCACCGCCGTCTCGCGCTGGGTCAGATGGCCGCCGTCGGGCATGATGTGCGGGGTCAGCACGCCGGCCGCACGGGCCTTTTCACGCAGTTCATGCACCAGCGCATCGGTCGGCGCGCCGTGATGGTCGCGGCGCGGGTCTTGTTCATAGGGCGCGACCACCTCGCGCACAAAGGTTTCCACCTTGCGCGCCAGGTCTTGCGCCGCTGCCATGCCGATCCCGCTCATCACCCTCTCCTTGTGCTTTTGGTCTGGTGTCTGCGCGCTCAGCGCGGGGCCATGCGGATCGCGCCGTCGAGGCGGATAACCTCGCCATTGAGCATGGAATTGCCCACGATCGCTTCCACCAGCTTGGCATATTCGGCCGGCTGGCCCAGGCGGCTGGGGAACGGCACCTGCTGGCCCAGCGAATCCTGTGCATCCTGCGGCAGGCTGGCGAGCATCGGCGTCCAGAAGATGCCCGGCGCAATGGTGTTCACGCGAATGCCAAAGCGGGCCAATTCACGCGCGATCGGCAGCGCCATGGCGGCCACGCCACCCTTGCTGGCGGCATAGGCGGGCTGGCCGATCTGGCCATCGAACGCGGCAACGCTGGCCGTGTTGACGATCACCCCGCGCGCGCCATCGGCATCGAGCGGTTCAGCGTCAAAGATGCGCGCGGCAAACTTGGACAGCACGTTGAACGTGCCGATCAGGTTGATGTTGATGATCTTGGCAAAATCAGCCAGCGGCAGCGGGCTGCCATCGCGGCTCAAGACCTTGGCTGGCGGGGCAATCCCTGCGCAGTTGACCAGGATGCGCGCCTTGCCGTGCACGGCTTCGGCCTGGGCGATAGCATCGCTCACCGATGCCTCGTCGGTCACGTCCACCGTCTTGAACAGGCCGCCGATTTCGGCTGCCTTGGCCTCTCCGGCTGCCGCGTTGAGATCGAACAATGCCACCTTGGCACCGCGCGCGCCGAGCATTTCGGCCGTGGCCGCGCCCAGGCCCGATGCGCCGCCGGTAACGATGGCCGCAAGGCCGTTGATATCCATGAACCTGTCTCCCGAACTCTGTCGATTTGCTGTTGTCTTTAGGATGCTTTGCCGCGCCACCGCACTGGCCGAAACGCTAGCGCGCCTATCCCGCCCCGGTCATCCAGCCAGGGCCCGCGCGATCACCATGCGCTGGATATCCGATGTGCCTTCATAGATCTGGCACACCTTCACATCGCGATAGATCTTGGCCACGCCATATTCTTCGAGATAGCCATAGCCCCCCAGCGTCTGGATCGCGCCGGACACCACCGCCTCTGCCGTTTCCGAGGCGACCAGCTTGGCCATCGAGGCTTCCTGCAGGCAAGGCGCACCGGTCTGCTTGACGGCGGCCGCGTGCAGCACCAGCTGGCGCGCCGCCTCCAGCCGTGCGGCCAGGTCGGCCAGGCGGTGGCCCACGGCCTGGTGGGCGATGATCGGCTGGCCAAAGCTTTTGCGGTCCTTGGCATAGGCCACGGCAATGGCCAGCGCGGCGTCGGCCATGCCGATGCACTGCGCGGCAATGCCGATGCGCCCTGCTTCCAGGTTGGACAGCGCGATGCGATAGCCCTGCCCAGGCGCGCCCAGCACCATGTCATCTGGCACGAACACATCGTCAAACCGGATCGCGCAGGTATCCGATGCCCACTGCCCCAGCTTGTGCTCCACCTTGTCCACCACATAGCCGGGGCTGTCGGTGGGCACGAGCAAGGCGGTGATCCCCTTCTTGCCGGCGGCCGGGTCACTGGCGGCAAAGACGATCGCCACCTTGCCGATGCGGCCGTTGGAAATGAACTGCTTGGCACCGTTGAGCGACCAGCCACCGTCCACCCGCGTGGCGCGCGTGCGCAGCGCTGACGCATCCGATCCGGCATCGGCCTCGGTCAGGGCAAAGGCGCCCGTGGCCCGTCCGGCCACCAGATCGGGCAGGAAGCGTTCGCACTGCGCGGCACTGCCATAGGCAAGGATGCCGGCCACGATCAGGCTGTTGTGGATCGATACGATCGTCGAAAGCGCCCCATCGCCCGCCGCAATCTCGATCAGCGCCAGGGCATAGGACACCGCATCGAGCCCCACGCCGCCTTCGCTTTCCGGCGCAGTCATGCCCATCAGGCCCAGTTGCGCCATCTGCGCGAACAGGTCGGGGGGATAGCCACCCGCTTCCTCGAACGCGCGGGTGTGCGGGCGCAGCTGCTCCTGGGCAAAGGCGCGGACCATGTCACGCACGGCGGTCTGGGTTTCGTCGAGAATCATGGATACTGACCGGACTATTGTTTACTCACGAGTAGATTGCCTTCTGTCTGGTATCATGTCAACACGGCGTTGCAGCCGATGGAGCCGAAAAGTTGCCGCCAGCCGATTCCCCGTTTCAATCCCCGCAACAGCGCAGCAAGGCGCGCGCCGCCAAGCGCGAGGCCGTGCTGCGCGCGGCGGTGCAGATGTTCAACGAACGCGGCTTTCACCAGACCTCGCTGGATGACGTGGCGGCCAGCCTGGGGATCTCCAAGCCGACGATCTATCACTACCTCGGCAACAAGGATCAGGTGCTGCTCGAATGCGTGACGATCGGCCTGTCGCAATTGCTCGAAGCGGCCGAGCAGGCGCGCGAGACCGACGGCAACGGGGCCGAACGGCTGCGCCTGTTCCTGACGCGCTATGCCCAGGTCAACATGGACGATTTCGGCCGCTGCGTGGTGCGCACCGGGGCCGAAGCACTGGGCCCTGACAGCCGCGCCCAGTTCCAGGCGCTCAAGCGCAAGATCGACAGCGCCATGCGCGAACTGATCGAGGAAGGCGTGGCCGATGGCTCGCTGGCGCCGACCAACACCAAGCTGCTGGGCTTTGCCCTGGCCGGCGCGCTCAACTGGCCGGGCCGCTGGCACGATCCCCAGGGCGAATTGCCCCCGGCGCGCATTGCCGAAGAACTGGTTGCCATGCTCGCGCAGGGTTTTCTGCCGCGCTAGGCGCTCGGCCGTTCCGCTCCCCGGCGCCACAGGCGCGGATCAGCCAGGTGGATCGGCAGTGACAGCGCCAGTGGCAGTGCGATCCACGGCCAGGGCGCACCGACCAGCGCGGCGCGCAGGCCCAGCACGATCAGGGCCGCCGGGCCAAGCACCACCAGCACCAGGCCCAACCCGCGCCCGCGCGTCAGCAGCCAGACCGCCTCCACCACCAGCGCCGCGAGCATCACATCGGCAGCATGGCCACTGGCGAAATAGGCGCCCATCTTGCCTGCCCTAGAACGGGCCGTTCAATTGAACGACCTGCCAGTTAAGCATGCCAGCCACGCTCACCCACGCTAGGTAAGGCAGCAGCAGCACGGCCGCCAGGCGCGAGATGCGCAGGCAATAAAGGATCAGCACCGCGATCGAGCACCACAGCGCGACCAGCTCGAAAAAGGCCCAGTCCGGCCGCTGCAAGCGAAAGAACAGCAGGCTCCACAAGATGTTGAGAAAGCCGTTGAGGGCAAACAGCCCGATCACCGTGTCAGACGTGCGCACATCACGCGCCGCGCGCCAGGCATTGACCCCGGCGGTTGCCGCCAGGGCAAAGATCACCGTCCAGGCGATCGGAAACACCGGGCGCGGCGGGGTGAACGCCGGCTTGTGCAGCGCTTCATACCATGGCCCAAGGTCGGTGATCGTGCCGCCCAGCAGCGCGACCACCAGCGCCGCGACCACGGCGATGCCCACGGGCATGGCCCAGGGCCGGCTCATGGCGCGGGGCTTTCATGAGCCGGCCGGGCCAGGCCGAGCAGGTGCGCGCAATCTTTCAGGAAAATGCGCAAGTGCGCCATGGGTCGCTGCCGCACCAGTCGCTTGTTCATATAGGCCTGCCAGGTGAGTTGCTGCACATCGCGATCGGCGCACATCGCCACAAAGCGCTCGCGGCGCTTGTCGCTGGAATACCAGAAATACTGCATCATCCCGAGAATCCAGAACACACGGCCATGCGCGCGCAGGAACGTGCGCCGCGCCTGGCGCAAGACCGCGGGATTGCCACAGGCCAGGAATTCCAGCGCGGTCTGCGCGGCAATGCGCCCGCCGGCCATGGCATAATAGATCCCCTCGCCCGAAGCCGGCGCCACCACCCCGGCAGCGTCGCCCGCCAACAGCACATCGCGCCCGTTGTCCCAGCGGCGTAGCGGCTTGAGCGGGATCGGCGCCCCTTCGCGGCGGATCGTCTCGCAGCGGGAAAGGCCCATGTCCTGGCGCATCAATGCCACCGACTGGCGCAGCGAAAAGCCCTTGCGCGCCGATCCCACGCCGATGCTGGCGGTTTCGCCATGGGGAAAGACCCAGCCATAGAAATCGGGCGAGACGCGGCCCTGATAGAGCACGTCGCAACGCGTGGCGTCGAAATCCTGCCCGCCAGCGACGCCTTGCGCGGTGGCCGGCGCGCGGATCACCTCGTGATAGGCAAAGACGCAAGGGTTGCGTTCCGCTCCCGGCACATGCGCGCGGGCCACGGCAGAGCGGGCGCCGTCGGCCCCGATCACCAGCCGGGCGCGCACCCGTTGCATCGCGCCGCCGCGCGTGGCGCGATAGCGCACGATCGCCCCGCCGTCCGCGTCGCGCTCCAGGCTGTCATAGGTGCCGGTACGCCGCACCGCACCGGCGGTGGCGGCACGGTGGCGTAGCCATTCGTCAAACACCTCGCGATCGACCATGCCGACATAGCCGATCTCGCCCACCGGCATGTCCACCGCGCGGCGCGAAGGCGCCACCATGCGCGCGGCGCGCGCCCGCGCCACCAGCAGCGATTGCGGCACCTCGAACTCTTCCAGCAGGCGCGGCGGTACCGCCCCTCCACACGGCTTGATCCGCCCGCCGCGATCGAGCAGCAGCACCGAACGCCCGGCGCGCGCCAGGTCCCAGGCCGTGGTGGCGCCACACGGGCCACCGCCGATCACCACGACATCGAATTGCTCTATCGGGTTCATATCGCCACAGACCTCAGGCTGACGACCGGCCGGGCCACGCCGCGCGTGCGCATGGCCAGGAGCGCGGAATAAAGGAACAATCCCGCCTCGGCGGCAAAGATCAGGGCAAAGGCCTTGCCCGGCGTGCCAAACGCGCCGCGCGCCACATCGACGCCCAGCGCGCCGATCAGTCCACCCAGGCCAAAGGCAATGGCCTGCGCCGTACCCCACACCCCCATGCGCACCCCTTCACCCTGGCGGCGGCCGGCACCGGCCAGGCCCATCATCGATCCGATGGCGGACACGGCAAAGGCGCCGTTGCACAGGCCCAAGAAGGCAATATTGGCCGCGATCGGCCAGCCCGGGCCAACCCAGGCAGCCATGGCCAGCCCGGCCAGCGCCACGGCCGAACCCAGGCAGCCGACCATGGTCCAGCTGCGCAGCTCGATCGGCAGGCGCCCGCGAAATGCGCTGCCGCCCACGCCGGTTGCAATCATGCCGATCAGCACGCCGCCGTTCTGCAAGCCCGAGAGGCTGGTCGATTGCCCCGGCGTCATCGCAAAGACCAGGCCGGTGAACGGCTCCAGGATCAGATCCTGCATGCTGTAGGCCAGCATCGAGACGAAGATGAACAGGGTAAAGCGCCGCGCTTCATCATCAGCGAAAATCTCGGCCAGCGCCTCCTTGAGCGAGAGCGGCGGCCCGGCCACTGGCGCCGCGCTGGCAAAAAGCAGTGGCCCGCGCCCCTCCAGGCGGAACGTGGCCAGCACCGTGACGAGCAGCGCCACGCCCACCACGCCAGCAGAAACGGCGGTCAGCCGCTGTTCGGAATAGGGATCGAGCAGCGCCCCGGCCGTGCCAGCCGCCACCACGATGCCAAAAACCATCATGATCCAAGTGACGGCAGCCGCCGCCGCGCGCCGTTCCGGCGCCACGCCGGTGGCCAGCAGCGCCAACACCGAGGTGCCCGCCGCGCCCACGCCGGCGCCGATCAGGGTAAAGGCAAAGACCGACAGGGCGATGCCCTTGACGCGCGATTCATCGAGCATGGTCACGCCATGCACCGCCAACAGCGCGCCCAGGCCCAGCGTGACCATGCCGGCCAGGATCCACGGCGTGCGCCGCCGGCCGATGTCCGATCCATGGCCCCACAGCGGGCGCGACAGCTGCACGCCATAATGCCAGGCCACCAGCCCGGCCGGGATGCCGGCAGCAAGGCCATATTCCAGCACCATCAGGCGGTTGAGCAAAGAGGTTGCCAACATGGTGATCGCCCCGATCGCCGCCTGCACCGCGCCCAGGCGCAGGATGGACCACCAGCCGAACGCGTGCTGTCTCACAGGTATCCTCCCAGGCCGAGCGCGGCGGCCATCATGCCAAAGACATAGAGCGACACGCCGGTGGCGTTGTACCAGGGCGCGCGCGCCGCCGGATCGGCCACCAGCCGCGGCATCAGCGCCAGTTGCGCGGCCAGCAGCACCGCCACGGCCAGCGCCGGCAAGGCCAGATGCCAGCGCCACAGCAGCACCACGACCACCCCCTGCGGCACGGCCATCACCACGCTGGCCAGCAAGGCCGCGCGGCGTTCGCCCAGGATCACCGGCAAGGAGCGCAGCCCGGTCAGCCGATCACCGACCACAGCCTTGAAATCATTAAGTGTCATGATGCCATGCGCGCCCAGGCTATAGAGCGCCAAGACCGCCAGCACCCGGCCCGAGGGCAGCGCCCCGGCCATCACCGCCGCCCCGGTAAACCAGCTCAACCCTTCATAGCTGAGCGCCACCACCGCCGGGCCGATCCAGCCGCTGGTCTTGAACCGCAAGGGCGGCGCGCTGTAGGCCCAGGCGCAAGCGAGGCCCAGCGCCGTGGCCGCCAGCACCCATGGCCCGGTGAGCGCCGCCACCAGCAGCGATACGCCGCTCCAGATGATCGCGATGGCCAGGCCCCAGCGCCCGGCGATGCGGCCGGAGGGGATCGGGCGGTGCGGCTCGTTGATGGCATCGACATGGCGATCGAACCAGTCGTTCACCGCCTGGCTGGTGCCACATACCAGCGGGCCGGCCAGCGCAATGCCCGCGATCAGGAAAGACCAGCGCGAGGCAACCGGCACGCCCGATGACAGCACGCCGCACACCATCGCCCACATCGGCGGAAACCAGGTGATCGGCTTGAGCAGGGTGACAACGTCCCGGAGCGCCGGAAGTGGCGCCATCGCGGGAAAGGCAGCAGAGCGAGCCATGGCCGAAGACTACGCCCATGGCGCGCCATGCGTCAAATTAAATTGACAGAATTTATGTCAATCTTCCGCGTCAGCCATGTTGCCCAAGCCATAGCGATGCAGCTTGGAATAGAGGCTCTGGCGGCTCAGCCCGAGGATCTCGGCGGCCGAGGCGCGGTTGTTCGAGGTATATTCCAGCGCCGCCTCGATACACAGCCGCTCGATCAGGTCGGTACTCTCGCGCACGATGTCGCGCAGCGACATGCGGCCGACCAGTTCGGTCAGCTGTTCGACCGAACGCGGCGAGTCGCTGGTGGTCGGCAGATCGCGCAGGCGGCGGCCGATCGGGCGGATGACGAAGCCATAGCAGATCTGGTCGCTACCAGTGCGCACGGCCGAAAGCTCGACCGGCTCGCCTTCAAAGCCATCGCTGGCGCCCACCACGGTCACCACGTTGCGGGCGCTGTCGTGCTTGGTCAACTGGCCCTCGATCAGGTCCAGGTCGATACCCGGCCGACCGACGTAGTCGCCCAGCGGCTGGCCGCGCAGCTGTTCGGCGCTGGCGGCAGCCACAAGTTCGACAAACGCGGCATTGGCCTCGCGAATGATCATGGCGGCGTCGGTTAAAACAAAGGCATCGGGCATCGCCTCGATCACCCGCACCGTCACCCCGGCATCCGGCCGCGCCGCGCCAACCGGGCTGGACAGCCGCACCAGAATGAACTGGCCGCCGCGTTCGCGGAAACCGCTGGCGGAAATCTGCACCTTTTCGCCATCATGGGCGAGCGCGGCATCGAGCGGCTGCAGCCCGTGCGACACCATCGCCGATCCCAGGAACGCAATGATGTGTTCGCGCGCGGCATTGGCAAACAGCGCGGTCAGCTTGCCACCCTGCAACGATCCGGGCCGGCTGTGGAACGCGCGATGCGCGGCCTGGTTCGCCTCGCGGATGCGGAACCCGTCGGCATCGACGATCAGCACCGGCTCCACAGACTGTTCAAACAGCAGGCGATAGCGCGCCTCAATCTGGCGCAGGCGGATATAATCGCGTTCAAGCGACTGCTGCGCCTGCAACAGGCGCTGCTGCAGCGCGGCTTCGTCGCGCATGTCGCGGCCAATGGCGATGCAGCCTTGGCCGCCCGCGCCCAGGCTGACCGTGACGAAGCGCACGGGAATGTCCCCCTCGCCCGACAGCAGGTTGACCTGGCGCCAGTGCTGGGTCACGCCCTTGCGCATCCCGGCGAGCATTTCCATCACCTTGGGCCGGCTTTCGATAGTGACCGTGTCCAGCCATTCGCGGCCAACCCAGCTGCCTGCTTCGGGAAATTCGCGGGGATCGGCCGATACGTCAACGATGCGGCCATCCGCGTCCAGGATCAGCGCAATCTCGCCCGAGACCATCGCCAGGCGGGCAGCGGCATCACCGGCCAGCGCGGCAAAATGCCGGGTGGCAGAGGTGAAAGGCAGTTTGCCTTCGATGCTGTTCCTGCGGCTGGACATGGGCGTGGCCAGCTATGCGCCGAAGCGGGCGGGCAACGCCTGCATCGGCACCAGGCGCTCGGCCAGATCAAGCGCGCCACAGGCATCCTGTGCGCTGCCATCGGCACCGACCTCGTCGACGAGCGCGGGATTGGCGTTCACCATTCTTCCACCAATGAGAATCTTCAGATCGGGCGATCGCGACACACTGCGCATGGCGGAAATCAGGCTCGCAAGCTTTGCGTTAGGACAATCACAACTGATGGTCAAGCCGACCAGATCCACGCTGTGATCGGCAATATTCTGCAGCAACTCCTTGCGCTCCGGGTCGATCAAAACCTCGGTCTGCCAGCCGGCGCGGGCGAATACTTCCTCCACCATCAGCGCGCCAAAGCTGTGCGGATCGCCAGGGATCGGCGCGAACAGGGCCGAGCGCGTGCGAAACGGCACGGCGCGCGGCGGCGGATAGCGCATGGTCACCTCGCGCATCACTTCCTGCAGCCGCCACAGGCCCATCGTCACATCGACGAAATCGCAATCATCGTCTTCCCAGTGCTTTCCCAGGCGCCGCGCCGATGGCGCCAGCAAATCGACGAACACAGATTCGACGCAGGCCCCGCGCGCCAGGATGCTTTCCACCAAGGCCAGCAGTTCATCCGCTTCGAGCTGCAGCGGCAGCGAGGCAAAGCGCGCCGCCTCGGCCGCGTCCACCTTGGCCGTGCCTTGTGCGGCGATGCGCGGCACCGGGCCATGGGACTGGGCCATGAGCAGGCGGGGAATGATATGTTCGCTGATCAGGGCATCAACGGCTGCGGGGGGGAAGGCCCGCGCACTATCGCGCGCCTTGGCCATGGTTCGGCCGGATGCGGCGTTGCGGCCGTCCTTGGCGCGCGGGGCCCCTTCCCCACGACCGGCCCGCTTTGCCGCGCCTGCACCTAAAACAGTAGCCATGTCAGACCCCTCCGGTCCGGTTTGGCGCAGATCGCGCCTTGCCCGGACTGCGGCATCGATACGGCCACTGCTGTTCGGGACCATGAGCCTACGCCCTTTTCGGCGATCTGACAAACGGCAAAGTGTCATATTTTCTTGTCGTCAAGTTTGATTGACACTTGTGCGAAGTGAGGCGTAGTCTCCCCTCAACAACAAAGGTGAGCATCGACACATGAGAGGGGATGCGATCAGTTCCGGCACCACAAGTGCGAACGGTCAGGGCCGCCAGCCACGGCGCAAGCTCTACACCGCGCAAGAGCGGGCGCGCCGCGACTCGACTCGCTGGACCCTGGTGCAAGGCCTGCTCGCCCCGTTCCAGTTCTTCGTCTTCCTCACCAGCCTCGCCCTCGTCCTGCACAGCCTGGTGACGCACACCGGCACGGCCGCCGCCGATACCTCGGTCGTGGTCAAGACGCTGACGCTCTATGCCATCATGATCACTGGCTCGATCTGGGAAAAGGTCGTGTTCGGGCGCTGGCTGTTTGCTCCGGCATTCTTCTGGGAAGACGTGTTCTCGATGCTGGTGATCGGCCTGCACACCGCCTACCTGGCGATGCTGCTGGGCGGCAGCGGCACGTTCGAACAGCGCATGTACGTCGCTCTTGCCGGCTATGCCGCATACCTCGTCAATGCCGGACAATTCCTGCTCAAACTGCGCGCCGCCCGGCTCGATGCAGAGCGCGACGGTCAGCCCGGCCTGGCCCATTCTCCGATGGCCACATCATGAGCGGCGAAACCGGCCTTGCCCCCGCAATCGCCCCGACCGACACCGGCTGCGCCGATGCACCCGTGCTGCGCGAACGCGGACAGCGCGCGGTGTTCTGCGGGTTGACCGGGATCGTGTGGCTGCACCGCAAGATGCAGGATGCGTTCTTCCTGGTGGTCGGCTCGCGCACCTGCGCCCATCTGCTGCAATCGGCGGCCGGGGTGATGATCTTTGCCGAGCCGCGCTTTGCCACCGCGATCATCGAGGAACGCGACCTGGCCGGCATGGCCGATTGCCATGACGAACTCGATCGCATCGTCGCGCAATTGCTCGCGCGGCGCCCGGAAATCCGCACCCTGTTCCTGGTCGGCTCGTGCCCGTCCGAAGTCATCAAGCTCGATCTGGGCAAGGCGGCGCAACGGCTCGACCGCACGCTCGGCACGCACAGCGGCGCCGCGATGGGCACCCGTGTGCTGCACTATTCGGGCAGCGGGATCGAAACGACTTTTACCGAGGGCGAAGACGCCTGCCTCGCCGCCCTGGTGCCGCATATGCCGGCCGCCAGCGCCGGGACCGCACCTGCGCTGCTGGTCGTCGGCACGCTGCCCGATGTGGTGGAAGACCAGTTCCGCCGCCTGTTTACCGAACTCGGCATCGATCAGGTCGGCTGGCTGCCCGCACGCCAACTGGCCGATCTGCCCGCCGTGGGCGCCCATACCCGCTTCTTGCTGGCACAGCCGTTCCTGGGCGAAACCGTGCGCGCTCTGCAGAATCGCGGCGCGCGGCATCTGCCCGCGCTGTTCCCGTTCGGGGCAGAGGGCACGACCGAGTGGCTGCGCGCCGCGGCCGATGCCTTTGGCGTGTGCCCAATGCAGTTCAACCGCGTGGCGGCACCGGGCCGCGAACGCGCCAAGCGCGCCATCGCCCATAGCCAGGATCGCCTGCGCGGCAAGCGCATCACCTTCCTGCCGGATTCGCAGCTGGAAGTGCCGCTGGCGCGCTTCCTCGCCACCGAACTCGGCATGGTGCCGGTGGAAGTGGGCACGCCCTATCTGCACCGCGAGCTGATGGCGCGCGAACTGCCGCTGCTGCCCAGCGCCACGCGGATCAGCGAAGGCCAGCATCTCGATCGCCAGCTTGACCGCGTGCGCGCCGATCGCCCCGATCTCACCGTCTGCGGCCTGGGCCTGGCCAATCCGCTCGAAGCCGAAGGGCTGTCCACCAAGTGGGCCATCGAACTGGTCTTCTCGCCCATCCACGGGTTCGACCAGGCCGGAGACCTTGCCGATCTTTTCGCCCGGCCGCTGCGCCGCCGCGACGTGTTGAGGGTATAGCGCCATGCAGCTCGCCGTCTGGACATACGAAGGCCCGCCCCATGTGGGGGCCATGCGGGTGGCCACGGCGATGGACGGGGTGCACTATGTGCTGCACGCGCCCCAGGGCGATACCTACGCCGATCTGCTGTTCACCATGATCGAGCGGCGCGATCGCCGCCCGCCGGTTACCTATACCACCTTCCAGGCGCGCGACCTGGGCAAGGATACCGCCGCCCTGCTGCAGGATGCGATCCGCGAGGCGGCCGTCCGCTTTGCCCCGCAGGCCCTGCTGGTGGGCGCATCGTGCACGGCCGAGCTGATCCAGGACGATCCGGCGGGCCTCGCCGAAGCGCTGGACCTGCCCTGCCCGGTCATCCCGCTGGAACTGCCGAGCTATCAGCGCAAGGAAAACTGGGGCGCCGCCGAAACATTCTATCGCATGGTCCGCCAACTGGCCGATCCGGCCGTGCGCCCCGCCCCGCGCGAGGGGCGCCGGCCGCTCGCCAATCTGCTCGGCCCCTGCGCGCTGGGCTTTCGCCACCGCGACGATGTGGTCGAAGTGGTCAAGCTGCTCGAAACTCTGGGCATTGGCGTCAATTGCGTGGCCCCGCTCGGCGCCGCGCCGGCTGATCTACGCACCCTTGGCCGGGCCGATTTCAACGTGGTGCTCTATCCCGAAATCGGCATGGAAGCCGCGCGCTGGCTGGCCCGCACATTTGGCCAGCCGATGATCGATGTGGTGCCGATCGGCGTTGGCGCCACGCGCGATTTCATCCAGGCGGTCGCCGCGCTCACCGGCGTCGATCCGGCCCCGGCGCTCGCCAATCCCGCCGCGCGCCTGCCGTGGTGGAGCCGCTCGGTCGATTCGACCTATCTCACTGGCAAGCGCGTCTTCATTTTTGGCGATGCCACCCATGCCATTGCCGCCGCCCGTATCGCGCGCGACGAGCTGGGCTTCACTGTCTGCGGGCTGGGTTGCTACAATCGCGAATTCGCCCGCGAGATGCGCGCCGCTGCTGCCGACCACGGCCTCGACCCGCTGATCACCGACGATCACCTGGCGGTCGAAGCGGCGATCCATGCCGCCGCGCCCGAACTCGTGCTTGGCACGCAGATGGAACGCCATATCGCCAAGCGCATGGGCCTGCCCTGCGCGGTGATTTCCGCGCCGGTCCACGTCCAGGATTTCCCCGCGCGCCACAGCCCGCAGATGGGCTTTGAAGGCGCTAACGTGATTTTCGACACCTGGGTGCATCCCTTGGTCATGGGGCTGGAAGAACACCTGCTCGCGATGTTCCGCGACGATTTCGAATTTTCCGACGCGGCCGGCCCTTCGCACCTTCATGCCCAGCCCGCCCCGGCACCGGCAACAGTGGCACCGGCGCCCGCCATCGTCGCGCAGGCCGATATTCCCTGGACCAGCGAGGCCGAGCGCGAGTTGCGCAAGGTGCCCTTCTTCGTGCGCGGCAAGGCCCGCACCAACACCGAACGCTATGCCGCCCTGGAAGGCCGTGTGCAGATCGACATCGCCACGCTCTATGATGCCAAGGCGCACTATGCCCGCTAGCGCCGCCCCGCCCGTGCGCGTCGCCATCGTGACGCTGGACAACCACCTCAAGGGCGCGGTGGAACGCGCCGGCGTGCGCCTGGGCGATAGCAACATTGCCATCACCCTCCACGCCGCCGCCGATTGGGATCGCGAAGCCGGCGCGCTCGATCGCGCCAAGGCCGCCGTTGAGCGCGCCGATATCGTCATCGCCACGATGCTGTTCCTCGATGACCATATTCGCGCGATCATGCCCACGCTGGTCGAACGGCGCGAAAGCTGCGACGCAATGGTCTGCCTGATGTCTGCCGGCGAACTGACCCGGCTGACGCGGATGGGTGCCTATCGCATGGATGCCCCGGCCAAGGGGCCGCTCGCCCTGCTCAAGCGGCTGCGCGGCTCGACCAAGCCGGGTGGCAAACCGGGCAGCAATTCGGGCGCCGGGCAAATGCGCATGCTGCGCCGCCTGCCCAAGATCCTGCGCTTCATCCCCGGCACCGCGCAAGATGTGCGCGCCTATTTCCTCACGCTGCAATACTGGCTCGCCGGGTCTGACGACAACGTGGTGGCGATGGTGAGCAGCCTGATCGACCGCTATGCCGCTGGCCCGCGCGCCGGCCGGCGTGGCACCATGGCCGCCGCGCCGCCGCGCGACTATCCCGATCTGGGCGTCTATCACCCGCGCACCGCGCAAAAGATGTCGGAAAGCCTGGCGCTGTTGCCACCGCCAGCCAAGGACACGCGCGGCACGGTGGGGCTGCTGCTGCTGCGCTCCTACCTGCTGGGCAACGATGCCGGGCATTATGACGGGCTGATTGCCGCGATGGAGGCCACTGGCCTGCGGGTGATCCCGGCCTTCTTCAGCGGGCTTGACGCACGCGCCGCGATGGAGCGCTTCTTCCTGCGCGATGGCGCGGTGACGGTCGATGCCATCGTCAATTGCACCGGCTTTTCGCTGGTCGGCGGGCCAGCCTATAACGACGCTGGCGCGGCGGTGGAAACCCTCTCGCGCTTTGACGTGCCCTATATCGCCGCCCACGCGGTGGAGTTTCAGACGATCGAGGAATGGCGCGAGCGGCGCACCGGCCTCGTCCCGCTGGAAGCGACGATGATGGTCGCCCTGCCCGAACTCGATGGCGCGATCTGCCCCAGCGTGTTTGGCGGGCGCAGCGCGGGCCAGGGGCAAATCCAGGCCATGCGCGGGGACGAGGAACGCGCCGCGGCGCTGGCGGCCAAGGTCGCCAGGCTGATCGCGCTGCGCCAGGCCGCGCGGCGCGAACGCCGCCTGGCGATCACCATCTTCAATTTCCCGCCCAATTCCGGGGCCACCGGATCGGCCGCGCATCTGGCGGTGTTCGAATCGCTCCATGCCACGCTGCAGCGCCTGTCCGATGAAGGCTATGCCGTCGCCGTGCCCGAAAGCGTCGCCGCGCTGCAGGATGCGATCCTGCACGGCAATGCCGCCCGCTATGGCAGTGATGCCAATGTCGCCGCGCGGATCAGCGCCGACGAACACGTGCGCCGCGAGCCGCATCTCGCCCAGATCGAGGCGCAATGGGGCCCCGCGCCCGGCAAGCTGCAAAGCGATGGCGGGCATATCCAGATCCTCGGCGCGCATTTCGGCAATGTCTTCGTCGGGGTGCAACCCGCGTTCGGCTATGAAGGCGATCCGATGCGCCTGCTGTTCGAGGGCGGCTTTGCCCCGACCCACGCCTTTGCCGCGTTCTACAGCTATATCCGCCACGATTTCGCCGCCCATGCCGTGCTCCATTTCGGCACCCATGGCGCGCTGGAATTCATGCCGGGCAAGCAGGCTGGGCTGAGCGGGGAATGCTGGCCCGAACGCCTGATCGGCGATCTGCCCAATTTCTACCTCTACGCCTCCAACAATCCGTCCGAAGGCATCCTGGCCAAGCGCCGCTCTGCCGCCACGCTGATCAGCTATCTCACCCCCGCCCTGGCGCGTGCCGGGCTCTATCGCGGCTTTGCCGAACTCAAGTGCAGCGTCGAACGCTGGCGCTGGTCCACGCCAGGGGCAGAGCAGGACGCCCTGGAAGCGCTGATCCGCGAACAGTGCGCCACGCTCGATCTGGATTGCGGCGCCATCGCCGATCTGGCGCCCGCGCTCTATGAACTGGAACGCACGCTGATCCCCACCGGGCTGCACGTGCTGGGCCAGGCGCCGCAAGGGGCAGAGCGCGCCGAACTGGTCGACGCCATGGTCGAGGCCGATGCCCAGGCAGACCGCGCCGGCATCGAAAGCGCGCTCGATCGCAGTGACGAGATCGGCGCGGTGATCCACGCGCTGGACGGTGGCTATATCCACCCGGCGCCGGGCGGTGACATCCTCGCCAATCCGCAAGTGCTGCCCACCGGCCGCAACATCCACGGCTTCGATCCCTTTGCCATGCCCAGCCGGTTTGCCTGCATCCAGGGCCGTGAACAGGCCGAGTGCATCATCGCCCGCCATGTCGAAGGTGGCCAGCCGTTCCCCGAAAGCCTGGCCATGGTGCTGTGGGGCACCGACAACATGAAAAGCGAAGGGCTGCAGATCGCCCAGGCGATGAGCCTGATCGGCGCGCGCCCGCGGATCGACAGCTATGGGCGCGTCGTCGGCGCTGAACTGGTGCCGCTGGCCGAACTCGGCCGCCCGCGCGTCGATGTGGTGATCACCCTCTCGGGCATTTTCCGCGATCTCCTGCCGATGCAGACGCGCATGCTCGCCGAAGCCTCGTTGCTGGCGGCCACCGCCGACGAGCCGCTGGAACAAAACTTCGTGCGCAAGCACAGTCTGGCCCACCAGGCGCAGCATGATTGCGACCTGGAAACGGCGGCGCTGCGCGTCTTTTCCAATGCCGAAGGCGCCTATGGCGCCAACGTCAACCAGATGATCGACGGCGGCGTGTGGACCAGCCCCGATGACCTCGCCAATGCCTTCGAAACGCACAAGGGCTATGCCTATGGCGTCAAAGGCCCGCCCACGCAGCGGCGCGAATTGCTGCACAGCGCGCTGCGCGATGTGGATTTCGTCTATCAGAACCTCGAAAGCGTCGAAGTCGGCATCACCGATCTCGATCAGTATGTCGATGGCCTGGGCGGAGTCAGTCGCTCGGTGGCGCGGGCCAAGGGCAGCGCGGCCACGGTCTATATCGTCGATGCCACACAGGGCGCCGCCAAGGTGCGCACTCTGGCCGAACAGATCGACTTGGAAACCCGCACCCGCACGCTCAATCCCAAGTGGTTCGAAGGCATGCTCAAGCACGGCTTTGAAGGCGTGCGCAGCATCGAGCAGCATGTGACCAACACCGTCGGCTGGTCGGCCACCACCGGCCAGGTCGCGCCGTGGGTCTATCAGCGCATCAGCGAAACTTTCGTGCTCGATCCGCAGATGCGGGCGCGGCTTTCACAGCTCAATCCCAACAGTTCCGCCCGCGTGGCCGGCCGCTTGCTCGAAGCCTGCGAACGCCACCTGTGGGAACCCGATCAACAGACGCTCGAGGCCCTGCGCATGGCCAGCGACGAGCTGGAGGACCGCCTCGAAGGCGTGTTCGCGGCGCAATGAGGAAACCGGCATGACCTTGATCGACACCCCTACGCGCTTCACGCCGTCAGATGGCGAAGGATCGGTGCAGGTTCGCCTCGATCCGCAAGACCGCATCGGCACGGCCAAGGTCTTTGCCGTCTATGGCAAGGGCGGGATCGGCAAATCGACCACCTCGTCCAACCTGTCAGCCGCCTTTTCCAAGCTGGGGCACCGCGTGCTGCAGATCGGTTGCGATCCCAAGCATGATTCCACCTTCACCCTCACCAAGAAGCTGATGCCCACGGTGATCGACGTGCTCGAACAGGTGGAATTCCATTCGGAAGAACTGCGCCCGGAAGACTACATGTTCGAAGGCTATAACGGCGTGATGTGCGTGGAGGCCGGCGGCCCCCCGGCGGGCACGGGCTGCGGTGGCTATGTCGTGGGGCAGACGGTCAAGCTGCTCAAGCAGCACCACCTGCTCGATGATACCGACGTGGTGATCTTCGATGTGCTGGGCGATGTGGTCTGCGGCGGCTTTGCAGCGCCGCTGCAGCATGCCGAGCGGGCGCTGGTCGTGGCCGCCAACGATTTCGACTCGATCTTTGCGATGAACCGCATCGTTGCCGCCATCGGCGCCAAGGCCAAGAACTACAACGTGCGCCTCGCGGGCGTCATCGCCAATCGCTCTGCCGCCACCGACGAGATCGACCGGTTCAGCCAGGCGATCGGCATGCGCCGCCTCGCCCATTTCCGCGACCTCGACGCGATCCGGCGCAGCCGCCTCAAAAAGTGCACGCTGTTTGAAATGGAACCCTCGCCCGAGGTCATCGCCGCGCAGCAGGAATACCTGCGCCTGGCGCAGATGCTGTGGGACGGGGTGGACCCGATCGCGGCGGCACCGATGAAAGACCGCGATATCTTCGATTTTCTGGGGTTCGAATGATGAGCACGCACCCAACCTCTCCCTATGAACTGCAACGCGAACGCCTGGCGCACTATTTCGATGGCAGCGCGCGCAAGGCGTGGATCGACCTGACGTCGAACGCCAAGGTCAGCGGTATCCGCGCCACGGTGCGCGCCGGGCGTGATGCCATGCGCGCACAGTTGCTGGGCTGGCTGCCGCAAGACCTGCGCCGCTGCGCCGTGCTCGATGCCGGCTGCGGCACTGGCGCGCTCAGCGTGGAAGCGGCCTGGCGCGGCGCGGCGGTGACGGCGGTGGACGTGGCCGGCGGCCTGGTCGATATCGCGCGCCAGCGGGCCCCGGCGTTCCTCGGCCATGGGCGGATCGACTGGCACGTGGGCGACATGCTCGATCCGCCGCAGGCGTGGTCAGACAGTGGCACGTTCGATCACATCGTCGCGATGGATTCGCTGATCCATTACAAGCTCGATGACATGGCCTGGGCGCTCGAACGGCTGGCGGCGCGCTGCACCGGCTCAATCGTCTTCACCTTTGCCCCGCATACGCGCCTGTTGGGCGTGATGCATGCCGTGGGCCAGGCTTTCCCCCGCGCCAATCGCTCGCCTGCGATCGTGCCGATTGCCGAAGCCGCGCTGCGCGCCCGGCTGGCCAGGCTCGATGGCTGGCGCGTGGGGCGCAGCGGGCGCATTTCCAGCGGCTTCTACATTTCCAACGGCATGGAACTGGTGCGCCGGTGATGGCCCGCCGCACGCCCCTTGCCAGCAGGTGGAGCCGGGTGGCGCTGACCTGGCTGCCGTTTGCCGATGCGGCCAGCGTCGACATTCCGCTGTCACGGCTGCTGCGCCTGTCGCTGTTCCAGGTCAGCGTGGGGATGATGACGGTGCTGCTCAACGGCACGCTCAACCGCGTGCTCATCGTGGAACTGGGCATCCATGCCTGGCTGGTCTCGCTGATGATCGCCATTCCCCTGCTCGCCGCGCCGTTCCGCGCGCTGATCGGGCATCGCTCCGACGTGCACCGCTCGGTGCTGGGCTGGCGCCGCGTGCCGTTCATCTGGTTTGGCACGCTGATGCAGTTCGGCGGCCTGGCGATCATGCCCTTTGCCCTGCTGCTGATGCGCGATCCGCATCTGTTCGCTGTCGGTCTGGCCGCCAGTGCGCTGGCGTTCCTGCTGGCCGGCATCGGCATGCACACCACGCAGACCGCCGGCCTTGCCCTGGTCGGCGATCTCCTGCCCGATGATCGCCGCGCTCGCGCCGTCGCGCTGCTCTATCTATCCCTGCTCGCCGGGATGATGGTCTGCTCCACCATCCTGGGCGGGCTGCTCAACCATTTCACGCCCACCCGCCTGGTCCAGGTGATCCAGGCCTGCGCCGTCACCACTTTCGTGCTCAACGTGGTGGCGCTGTGGAAGCAGGAAGCGCGCAGCCCCGCGATCGCTTCGCCCGAAACGCCGCGCCCGCCCTTTGCCCAGGTATGGCGCCAGTTTGCCGCCCAGCCGCTGACCATGCGCCTGCTCGCCACGGTAGGCCTGGGCGCGGCCGCCTTTGCCATGCAGGATCCGCTGCTCGAACCCTATGGCGGCGAAGTGCTGCGCCTGTCGGTGGGCGCCACCACCAGCCTGTCGGGCGCCTGGGCACTGGGCGCACTGGCCGGCTTTGCGCTGTCGGCGCGGTGGCTGGGCCACGGCATCGATGCGCTGCGCATCGCCGGCTATGGTGTGGTGCTGGGCATTGCCGCGTTCATGCTGGTGATCTTTGCCGCCCCGCTGCAAAGCCCGCTCACCCTGGGCCTGGGCGCGCTGGTGATCGGCGCGGGCGCCGGGCTGTTTTCGGTCGGCACACTGACGGCGGCGATGGGCCAGGCCGGCAGCGATACCGCCGGTCTCGCGCTCGGCGCCTGGGGCGCGGTGCAGACCACCGCCGCGGGGCTCGCCATCGCGTTCGGCGGCGTCTTGCGCGATCTGGTGTCGAGCTTTGCCGTGGCCGATGGCCTGGGCCTGACGCTTGCCCACCACGCCACCGGCTATGGCGTGATCTACGCAATCGAAATTGCCCTCTTGCTGGTCACGCTGGTCCTGATGGGGCCGCTCGTCGGCCAGTTGTCGGGCGCGCGCGCCACGCTTTCACCTGCCGGAGCGCGTCGCTTTGGCCTGACCGAGTTTCCGACATGAGCAGCCGGGAAGGAGAACTCCCATGAGACACGGCAATATCGTCGGCACAGTGGATGCCGCGCAACTCGCGCTGATCGCTTTCGTCCTATTCTTTATCTGCCTGATTTTCTGGCTCAGGCGCGAAGACCGACGCGAAGGCTATCCGCTGGAAGACGCGTTGACCGGCCGTGTCGATAGCGACGGTGGCCCGCTGTCCACCGCCAGCGCCAAGACCTTTGTCCTGCCCTTCGGCATGGGCACGGTCACGGTGCCCCTGCCCGCCAGCGAAAACCGCGAACCGGTGGAGATCAAGGCGGAACGCCGCGAAAACTTTGGCGGCGCGCCCTATTCCCCGGTGGGCGATGTCTTTGCCGCTGGCGTCGGGCCGGGCGCCTATGCCAATCGCGCGCGCTTTCCCGATCGCGATGCCCATGGCAACGCGCGCATCGTGCCGATCGGCAGCGTGCCGCAGATCACCGTGGCCAGCGCCAGCACCGATCCGCGCGGGCTGTCGGTCTATGGCGCCGATGGCGCGCGGGCCGGGACGGTGGCCGATCTGTGGATCGACCGCGCCGAGCACATGATCCGCTATCTGGCGGTCGATACCGGCACGCGCATCGTGCTCGCGCCCATGGCCATGGCCGTGATCCGCCGCGAAGGCGTGATCATCAGCGCGATCAACGCCGCCGATTTCGCCAATGCGCCATTCCCCGAAAACCCCGGTGAAATCACCCGGTACGAGGAAGAGCGCGTCGTCGCCTATTTCGGCACCGGCTATCTCTATGCCAATGCCGATCGGCTGGAGCCGCTGCTGTGAGCGAATATGATTTCGAGCCGGTGCGCGGCCTTCCCGGCGATCTGCCCCCGGGCGAATGGATTGTATGGCAGGCCGCGCCGCACTGGCAGACATTCAAGCGCAGCGCGCTGTTCGCGCCATGGCTGGCCGGTTATTTCGCGGTGCTGGCGCTGCTGGCGCTGGCCAGCGGCAACCTGATCGGCGCAGGCGCTATTCTGGCGGCCGGCGCCGTGCTGCAAGGCTTGCTCACCCTGTTTGCCGTGCTGGTGGCGCGCACCACGGTCTATACCCTCACCAACCGCCGCGTCGTGCTGCGCGTCGGCATTGCGCTGGGCAAGTGCATCAACCTGCCGCTTTCGCTGATCGCCTCGGCCGATCTGCGCGGCCATGGCCGGGGCCATGGCGATATTGCCCTGACGCTCAAGGGGCAGCATCGCCTGGGCTATGCTATGCTCTGGCCGCACGCGCGGCCCTGGCGCCTGGCCCAGCCGCAGCCGATGCTGCGCGCCCTGGCCGATGCGCCGCGCCTGGCAGCAGCCCTGGCACAGGCCTGCGCCCAAGCCGCGCCGCACGGCATCGTCCGCGCCGATACCGCAGAGCCCGCCCAGCCGATCAGCGGCCCGATTGCGGGAGCTGCCGCATGAGCCACGCCCACTCCCACGAAAACACCGTGCCGCGCCCGGCGCTGGCCATGGCCGGCGCGCTGGTGGCCATCACTCTGGCACTCACCACGCTGGTCCGCGTCGGCGTGCTCGATCGCGAGGCGGTGCCGGCGGTGGAGCGCGCGCAGGACAAGGTTGCCGCGATCGAAGTGCGCCACCTGGTCTTTGCCGATCGTGCCGATGGCGCCGTGGTGGTGGACGATACCGACAGCGGCCGCACGCTGGCCGTGCTGGTGGGTGAAAACGATGGTGGCGGCTTTGTACGCGGGGTGATGCGCGGCATGGCGCGCGACCGCCGCATGCACGGCATCGGCCCGGCCGCGCCGTTCGAGCTGACCCAGTGGGCCAATGGCGCACTGACCCTGCGCGATCCGACGACCGGACGCGCGGTGGAACTCGGCTCGTTCGGCGCCACCAACCGCGCCGCCTTCGCCCGCTTCCTAAAAGGCAGCCAGGCATGATCCGCGCCCGCGCCATTACCGTGCCCTGCCGCATCGCCATCGAGCAAAGCCCGGCGCATTTCCACGCCCATGTCGAGTTGGAAGGCGATCTGGCAGTGCATCCGGGTGACCGCGTGCGCGTGCATGGTGACCCGGTGCGGGTGCTGTTCGGGCAAAGCGTGGTGTTCGAACGCACCGCAACCGTGGTGCGCGCCGGCCCGCTTTTGCGCGCCTGGACCCGCCTTGCCGCCTATCTTGGCCTGACCGAGATTTACGAAGTCAGCTTCACACCTGGGAGCCTCAGATGAACGCCCACACCGCCAAGCATCCCGCGGTGGCCGCCAAGGCCGATGTTCATGCCATGGTGAGCCACGAAACCGTGCTCAGCCCGCGCTTCTACACCACGGATTTCAAGGCGCTCGACGCGATCGACGTGTCGCTGGTGCGGCGCGAATGGGATGCACTGATCGCCGAGATGGTCAGCGACCCCAACAAGCACCACTTCAAGCGCGAGCAGGACTTTTCCGGCATCATCGCCGCGCTCGAACCCGAACTCCGCGCCGAATTTACCGATTTCCTGGTCAGCTCGCTCACCTCGGAATTTTCCGGGTGCATCCTCTATGCCGAAATGGCGCGGCGCACCAGCAACCCGGATATGAAGATGCTGTTCAAGCTGCTGGCCCGCGATGAAAGCCGCCATGCCGGTTTCATCAATGAGGCCTTGAAGGACGAAGGCATCGGGATTGACCTGAGCTTCCTGACCAAGGCCAAGAAATACCATTATTTCAAGCCGAAGTTCATTTTTTATTCGGTCTATCTGTCGGAAAAGATCGGCTACGCGCGCTATATCACGATCTACCGCCAGCTGGCCGCCAAGCCGGAATTGCGCTTCCACCCGATCTTCGCCTGGTTCGAGGAATGGTGCAACGACGAGTTCCGCCACGGCGAAGCCTTCGCCTTGCTGCTGCGCGCCGATCCCAAGCTGCTGCGCGGCGCCAACACGCTGTGGGTGCGCTTCTTCCTGCTGGCGGTCTATGCCACGATGTATGTGCGCGATCATGCCCGCCCGGTGTTTCACCAGGCGCTGGGCCTCGATCCCACCGATTACGATTACCGCGTCTTCACCATCTGCTCGCAGATCGCGCGCCAGGTCTTCCCGGTGGAACTCGATACCGATGATCCCCGCTTCCGCCGCGCGATGGACCGCCTGCTCGTGGCCAGCAACCGCATCGCCGCCGGCAAGGCGCGCGGCGGCCTCGCCGGCGCATGGCTGCGCGCCACCGGGGCAATCGGCGCCGGCGCCAACTTTGCGCGCATGTTCCTGCTGCGCCCGCGCCACAATCGGCTGCCCGCCACGGTCCGGCTGCAACCGGCATGGTAAGCTGGACCGGCCACGTCCTGCCTGTCCTGGCAACGATCCTGATCTGGTTCTTTGCAACCGGGCTGGTCGCGTGGCTGGATAATCGCGCGCGGCACACTTTTGCCCACAGCCTGCTGCTGGCCGGCTGCGCCGCGATCGGCGGCATCGTGATCATCGCGCTGGCGATGCAGCATGCCACGCTGCTGGGCGTCTATGCCTCGCTCGCCGGCGCGATCCTGATCTGGGCCTGGCACGAGATCAGCTTCCTGACCGGGGTGGTCACGGGCCCCCGGCGCGAACCATGCCCGCCCGGTGCGCACGGCTGGCAGCGCTTTTCCCATGCCGTGGCAGCCGTCGCCTGGCACGAAGTGGCCCTGGCGCTGAGCGCGGCAGGCCTGATCTGGATGAGCCGCGATGCGCCCAACCAGGTGGGCGCCATGGCCTTTGCCCTGCTACTGGCCATGCGGCTCAGCACCAAGATCGCCATTTTCCTGGGCGTGCCCAACATGAGCACCGATATCCTGCCGCCGCACCTGGGCTATCTCAAAAGCTATTTCGGCAAGCCGCGCCTGGGGCTTGAGCTTTACGCCGCGATTGCCGCCTGCCTGGCGCTGGCCGCCTGGCTCGCCGCCATTGCCCTGGCCGCGCCCGCCAACAGCGCCGATGCCGCCGGCGCCAGCCTGCTCTTTGCGCTCGCCGCCCTGGGCGCACTCGAACACCTGTTTCTGGCCCTGCCGCTGCGCGACGGGGCCTTGTGGGGCTGGGCGCTGCCCACGCGCCATGCTGCCAATTGAACGCACAAGAACCAAGAACACGGACGAGAGGACCGAGCGCGATGGATTTTGAAACCTATTTCCAGGGGGAACTGGCAAACGTTCGCGAGGAAGGCCGCTATCGCATCTTTACCGAGATCGAGCGCCACTGCGGCCGTTTCCCCCACGCCACGCGCTATGTCGATGAAACCACCCACCCGATCACTGTGTGGTGCTCCAACGATTACCTTGGCATGGGGCAGCACCCGCTCGTGCTCGATGCCATGCACGCCGTGCTGGACGAATGCGGCGCCGGCGCTGGCGGCACGCGCAATATTTCGGGCACCAACCATCACCACGTCGTGCTCGAGGCCGAACTGGCCGATCTTCATGGCAAGGAAGCCGCCCTGCTGTTCACCAGCGGCTATGTCTCCAACTGGGCGGGCCTGGGCACGCTGGCGGCGAAGATCCCGGGCTGCGTGGTCTTTTCCGATGCGCTCAACCACGCCTCGATGATCGAGGGCATTCGCCATTCGCGCGCCAAGTGCCATATCTGGCGCCACAACGATGCCGCCCATCTCGATGAACTGCTCTCCCAATATGGGCCAGACGTGCCCAAGCTGGTCGCGTTCGAAAGCGTCTATTCGATGGATGGCGATATCGCCCCGATCGCCGATATTCTCGACGTGTGCGAGGCGCACGGCGCGATGAGCTATATCGACGAAGTCCACGCGGTGGGCCTCTATGGCCCGCGCGGCGGCGGCGTGGCCGAACGCGAAGGGCTGATGGACCGCATCACCGTGATCGAAGGCACGCTGGGCAAGGCCTTCGGGGTGATGGGCGGCTATATCGCCGCGTCGGCCAGCCTGTGCGATTTCGTGCGCACCTTTTCCAGCGGCTTCATCTTCACCACAGCCCTGCCTCCAGCGTTGGCGGCCGGCGCAGCGGCCAGCATCCGCCACCTCAAGGGCAGCGAGATGGAGCGCGCACGCCACAAGGAACGCGTCGCCACCGTGCGCCGCCGGCTCGATGCCATGGGCATTCCGCACCTGCCCAATCCCAGCCATATCATCCCGGTGATGGTGGGCGACGCGCGCAAGTGCAAGCGCATCAGCGACTGGCTGATGGACAACCACGGCATCTATGTGCAGCCGATCAACTATCCCACCGTGCCGCGCGGCACCGAACGCCTGCGCATCACGCCCTCGCCGGTGCACAGCGACGGCGATATCGATCGGCTGATCGACGCCTTGAGTGACATCTGGTCGCAATGTGAACTGGCCCGCCGCTCCGCCGCAGCGTGACGAGAATGCAGGAAAGGGGCCCGCAACCCAGTGGTTGCGGGCCGTGGACCTTGCTATCCTGCCAGCACGTAGCGCGCGCCAGCCAACCCCTTTATCGGCTCGTCGCAAAGCGGCAAAACCGTCAGCATCCGTTCACGCGCCCGGCCATAGCCACGACGCATCACAGTGAGTGGATCAAGCCGATGGCACAGCCTCTTTCCCGCATCATTCTTGCAACCGGCGCCGCTGCCATGGCGGTCTTGCCGCTGATGGCTGGCAGCGCCTCTGCCCAGCAGGCCGGTAGCTATTCCGATTATCCGCCCCCGCCGCCCCAGCAGGGCTATGGCGCGCCGCCGCCGCCTCCGGGCGATCAGGAGGGAGAGGATCAAGGCCCGCCGCCGGGCTATTACGATCAGAACGCACCCCAAGGCTATAATCAGCAGGGATACAACCAACAGGGGTATGACCAGCGCGGTTATAACCAGCAACCGCCCCAGGGCTATGCCCCCAATGGCACCACCACGACGCTGTCGGTGCAGGTGCAAAGCTATGATCAGGGCCCGCCGCCCGGATACGATGGCACCCGCCCGCCGCCACCGCCACCTGGCTACAGCCCCGCCGCGATCGACCAGGCACAGGCAGAGCGTGACGCGCGCTATGCCGCCGATGCCGAGGCCTGGGCCCGCGACAACTGCGTCAAGGCGCGCAGCAATGCCACCGCCGGCGCGGTGATCGGCGGGATTTTCGGCGCGCTGGTGGGCAATGGCCTGTCGAGCCGCCACGATGGTGGCTTTGGCACGCTGGCCGGCGCGGCCGTGGGTGCCGTGGGTGGCGCCGCGATCGGTGGCAGCACGGCCAACCAGACCAGCCCAGGCTGCCCGCCGGGCTTTGTCGTGCGGTCGGGCGCGGCGCCCTACAGCTATGACACGGTGTATTTTTCCAACTATTACTATGCCGCGCCGGGCTGGTATCGCCCGTGGGTCTATGTCGGCGACCGTTGGACCTATCGCCCTTACCCCTATCACGATTACTATTACCGGGCCTATCGCCCCTACCATCCCTATGGCTGGGGCAATCGCGGCTATTACGGCCGGCCGGGTTACTACGGCCGCCCCTATGGCCGTCCCTATGGTCATCAGGGCTACCGCCACTTCTGACGGCGCCACTCATGACGCCGGTGCGTGGGCCACGCACCGGTTTCAGCTCATGCAGTATCCCCCGTCCATCATGAACTCGCTGCAGGTGACAAAACTTGCCGCGTCAGAGCAGAGATAGACCACACCGCCGGCCATTTCCGCGGGTCGGCCGAGCCGCCCGATCGGATGCGCGGCGACAACGCCCTGCATCGATACCTCAAGCGAGGGCACCGCACCCAGATCGACATAGCGCTGCATGATCGATTGCAGCATCGGCGTGTCGATCCCGCCGGGATGCACGCTGTTGGCGCGGATGTTGTAGCCGAGCGCGGCAAATTCGGCGCCCATGCATTTCGACAGCATCTTCACCGCCGCCTTGCTGGTGCAATAGGCGCCGTTGAACGGTGCGCCCTTGATGCCGCCCACGCTGGAGAAGTTGACTATGGAAGCGCCGCTGGCGCGTGCCTGGCCGCCCGCCTTCAACAGCGGCAGCAGGGTCTGCACCCCGATCACCACGCTTTCCACGTTGACCGCATTGATCCGCCGCCATTCTTCCAGCGGGGTTTCCTCGATGCTCGCGACCACGCTGATGCCGGCCACGTTGACCAGGGCATCGATGCGGCCATAGTGTTCGGCCGCCAGATCCGCCACGGCCTGCCAATCGGCCTGGCTGGTCACGTCATGCGCCAGGGCATGATCGGCCACACCGTCATCGGGCGCCGCCACGTCCGTCGCGATCACCGTGGCGCCAGCCGCCTTCATCGCGCGCACCACCTCGCGGCCGATGCCACCCCGCGCGCCGGTCACCACGGCGACCACGTTGTCGAGTTCAAATGCCATGGCGTCTTTCCCTATTGCGCGGTCCAGCCGCCATCGATGACGAGTTCGGCCCCGGTCATATAGCTGGCGTCAGCACTCGCCAGGAACGCGGCAGGGCCGGCGAGTTCTTCCGGTTCGGCCAGGCGGCCATTGGGCGTGGCCGCTTCCATCGCCGCGACCAAGTCTTCGGGCTTTTCGGCAAAGCCCTTGTCCACCCAGCGCTGGAACCCGGCGTTGAGCAGCGGGGTACGGACAAAGCCGGGATGCAGCGAATTGGCGCGGATCGGCATGCGCTTTTGCGCAAATTCCACCGCGATGCCCTTGGTGAACAGGCGCACCGCCCCCTTGCTGGCGTTATAGGCCGATACTTCCGAATAGCCGACCAGCCCCATGATCGAGCTGACGTTGATGATGCTCGCCCCGCCGGCCACATCGGCGCCGCTGCGCGCCATCAGTGGCACCAGCGCCCGCGTGCCCAGGAACACGCCATCGACATTGATCGCCATGATCTTGCGCCAGGCGTCCAGGCTCAAGGTTTCCACCGCGCCGGTCAGATCGGTGCCAGCGTTGTTGACCAGGATATGGCAAGCCCCCTTGGCCTCCATCTGCGCCGCAATCTCCGCCCAATCCGCTTCGCTGGTAACATCGGCGCGCAGATAGGCCGCATCGCTGCCCAGCGCGGCCAGGGCCTGCGCCACCGCCGCGCTGTCGGGCGCGTCGAGATCGCTGATCGTCACTGCCGCGCCTTCGCTGGCCAGGCGCGTGGCAATCGCCAGGCCAATGCCGCGCAGGCCGCCGGTGACCAGGGCCATGCGCCCATGCAGACGGGCCATCGTCATACCCCCATCATCCCGGCCGTGGTGGCGCCGTCGATCGTCAGTTCCGCGCCCGAAATGAAGCTCGCCTCATCGCTCGCCAGATAGGCGACCAGGCCCGCCACTTCCTCCACCTGCGCCATGCGGTTCATCGGCGCCATGCCTTCATAGATCGCGCGCACGGCGGCCGGATCGGGCTGGCTTTCCATGATGGCGCGGATCAGGTCGGTTTCCACCACGCCAGGCAGGATGGCGTTGACGCGGATGCGATAGCGCTTTTGCCCACAATAGACCGCAGCCGACTTGGCCAGCGCCACGACAGCGGCCTTGGTGGTGGAATAGGTGACATAGTTGCCCAGCGGGCGCGCCGCGTTCATCGAGGAATTGATGATGATCGATCCCGTGGCGCCCTGGTTGCGGGCCATGGCGCGGATCGCGTGCTGCACTGTCAGCATCACGCCGGTCTGATTGATGGCCACGATCTTGGACCAGCCTTCGATCGTCACATCCTCGATATTGGCGTCGCCCTGTTCGGTGCCGGCATTGGCGAATGCGATATCCAGCCGGCCATGCTCGGCCAGCACGCTCTCGATCAGGGCCGGCCAGGCGGCGGCATCTTCCACGCGGTGGCTGGCAAAGCGGCCGCCCACCTCCTGCGCCAGTGCCTCGCCCAGTTCGGCGCGCGATCCGGTAAACACCACCTTGGCGCCTTCGGCCGCGAGGCGGCGCACCGTCCCTGCGCCGATCCCGCTGGTGCCGCCGGTTACCAGCGCCACTTTTCCTTCCAGCCTCCTGGACACGGCCATTCTCTCCCGCATTTTGGTCTTGATGGGTGATCATGCCGCGATCCGGGCGCGCGCGAAACCTATGCTTTCAGCAAGGTGACTTGCGCCGCGTCGCCGTCCTAGACCATGCTGGCATGTAGGCCGGGCAGTCACGATCCGGCGCGAGAGGACAGGATGGCACCCACCATGGCAGCACCCGATACCGCAAGCGCAGACACCGTGGCCCAGCGCCCTACGCCCGAAAGCTGCGGCCTGCCGGTCAGCGAGGGGATCAGCTGGCTGGAACTGATGGCCGCCGATTCGCGGCCCGCGCCCGAGGTGCTGACCACGCCCAGCTATCAGAACCGCGGCAGCACGCCGATCGCCGCAGCGCGCTATACCAGCGAGCATTTCGCCCAGCTGGAACGCGAGCGGATGTGGCCGCGCGTGTGGCAGTTCGCCGCGCGCGAGGAAGACCTGCCCGAGCCGGGCGATTATGTCGTTTATGAAAACGCCGGGCGCAGTTTCCTCATCTCGCGCCAGGACGATGGATCGGTGCGCGCCATGCACAACGTGTGCCTCCATCGCGGCCGCAAGCTGCGCACCGAAGATGGCACGGCCGATCGCTTCGTCTGCCCGTTCCATGGCTTTGCCTGGAACAAGGACGGCAGTTTCAACCACATGCCATGCAAGTGGGATTTCGCCCACCTCGATGAAAACAAGCTGGCGCTGCCGGCGGTAGAGGTGGGCCAGTGGGGCGGCTACATCTTCCTGCGGGAAGAGCCGGGCGGGCCGAGCCTGGAGGAATTCCTCGCCCCCCTGCCCGATCACTTCAAGCGCTGGCGCCATGAAGAATGCGTGACAGTGATGTGGGTGGGCAAGGAAGTGCCGGCCAACTGGAAAGTCACGGCCGAAGCCTTCATGGAAGCCTGGCACACCGTGGTCACCCACCCGCAGCTGCTGCCTTTCACCGGTGATTGCAACAGCGCCTACTGGACCTGGGGCGATCATGTGAACGTCAACCTCGTGCCGTTCGGCACGATGTCGCCGCACCTCGATCCGGCGGGCAAGAGCGAGCAGTGGATCGTTGACCAGTTCGTGAAATACAACGGCCGCAGCGGCGACAACTATGATACCGCCGCCGATCCCTATGCTGTTGAAGTGCCCGAAGGCATGACCGCGCGCGAGGCGCTGGGCGCCAAGATGCGCGCGGCCTATACCGCGCAGACCGGCTATGACCACGATCACGCCACCGATGCCGAACTGCTCGATGCGCTGGTCTATAACGTGTTCCCCAACTTCGCCCCGTGGGGCGGGTTCATGCCCAACATCGTCTATCGCTGGCGCCCCGGAAAAACGCCCGATACCTGCATCATGGAAGTGCGCATCCTGATGCGCGTGAAAAAGGGTGAAAAGCATCCGCGCGGCGTGCCGATGAAGTTCCTGCGGCTTGACCAGAAATGGACCGAGGCGCCCGAACTGGGCATCCTGGGCGACGTGTTCGAACAGGACATGGATAACCTGCCCTATGTGCAGGAAGGCCTCCACGCCTCCAAGACCGGCAAGGTGCAGCTGGGCAACTACCAGGAAATCCGCCTGCGCCAGTTCCAGCAGACGCTCGATCAATACCTCGGCATTCCCGAAGGCAGCGACGGAGCCGGTGCGTGAGCGAACCCGGGCAGAGCCACCCGCGCCGCATCGACTGCGTGCTCATCTGCGGCGGGGTGTGGCACGACATGGATTTCGCCCGGCTGGAACTGCTGAAGCTTCTGGCCGACGATCCCGCCGTGCGCACCCGCGTGTTCGAGGATTACGAGAACATCGCCGCGATCGAGGCGGCCGATATCCTGATCACCTATACCTGCGACGTGACGCCCTCACTGGCCGCGCAGGAAGCGCTGCGCGCCTGGCTGGCGCGCGGCGGGCGCTGGTATGCGCTGCACGGCACAAATTCGGTGCTGCGCCTGCTCGACCAGGGGCCCAACGCCGGGCTGTGGGATGCGCCGCGCTGGGCGCCGCTGTTCATGGACATGCTGGGCAGCCAGTTCATCAGCCACCCACCAATCGCGCCCTATCGCGTCGAAGTGGCCGATCCCGCCCATCCGCTGGTTGCCGGCGTGGAGCCGTTCGACACCACGGACGAGCTTTATCACCTCGAAACCCACGGCAACCTGCACGTCCTGCTCGATACCTGCTGCACCGAGCCGGGCACCGGCTTTGTCGAGGCCGCCGCCGCCCCCGGCCGCCATCCGGTGTTCTACATCAAGGACCACGGCGAGGGCGCGGTGCTCTACCTTACCCTGGGCCACTGCCGCGGGCACTATGACCTGCAACCGATGCTCGACTGGTGGCCCAGCGTGGACCGCTGCGCCTGGGATCTGCCGGTATTCCACGATCTGTTGCGCCGTGGCGTGGCCTGGCTGAAAGAGCCGCTGTAGCGGGACCAAAGCGGGACCCCGGATCAAGTCCGGGGTGACGGTAACATGTTAGGATAGCTTTATTTTCTCGTCACCCCGGACTTGATCCGGGGTCCCGCTGCAATTATCAAAACCGCAACCAGCCTACACCTCGACCATCGTCCCCATCGCCGGATCAGACCAGCTCGGCTTTCCAGTCTCGACGTGGCCGGCAAAGCGGCGGCGAAAGCCATCGGGGCCCTCCACGGCAAGATCATACCAGTGGTGGCTGGCGGCAATCGCCACCCGCACCGTGCGCGCCTGGCCGGGCGCCAGCACGATACGCTGCGGCGCAGCCGGTCCATAGGCCAGGTGCCGCAGCGACAGCGTCACCGGCGCCGCGCCAGGATTGGCCAGTGCCACCAGCAGCGTATCGCCCGCTTCCTGCACCGATACACGCGCGGGCGGCGGCAGCGGCCCGGCCAGATCGCGCACAAAGCCATTGGGCCCGCGCACCGTCAGGCGGCACGGCCCGGCAGCCAGGCCCGGCGGCCGATCGCGCAGGGTCGCGCCCGCTGCCACGGTATAAGTCCACGGCCCTGCAGTGCCCCCGCGATCATAGACCTGGAACACCGCGCCCTGGCGCCCGGTATTGGCAAATTCCAGCTGCCAGTCGGCACCGCTGCCCACCTCTGCCACCGCCAGGCGATAGGGCAGTGCGCGCGCCGGGCGCTGGCCGGGTTCCTGCTGGGGCATGGCCTGCTCGGCCGGCGGATGCGGTTGCGGCAGGGCGGCCTGCGCGGCCACGCGGGCGCGATAGTCGCCGATCGCGGGCAGTGCCTGCAAGGCATGCAGCGCCGATCCATCGGGATCGGCAAAATCGAACATGTCGACCAGATCGCCGGTGACCGCGCGGCGCCAGGGCGAAATGTTGGGCTCCATCACGCCAAAGCGCCGCTCCAGGAAGCGGATCACCGAGGTGTGATCATTGACCCCGGAATGGACAAAGCCGCCGCGCGTCCAGGGCGAAACGATCATCAGCGGCACGCGGATGCCCAGTCCCACCGGCTCGCCCTTGTAGGCCTCGCCATGCGTGTCCACGCTGCTCAAGCCCTGGGCACGGTTCACCGCCGGCACCGGGCCGGGGACATGGTCGAAAAAGCCATCGTTTTCATCATAGTTGATGATCAGCGCGGTCTTCGCCCAGACCTTGGGATTGGCCACCAGCGCTTCGATCAGGCGCGCGGTCAGGCTTTCGCCAAAGGCCGGCGTCGCCTCGGGATGCTCGGAATAGCGCGCCGGCGCCACGATCCATGAAACCTGCGGCAGGGTATCGGCGGCCACGTCCTTGGCAAAGGCAGAGACCAGATATTGCGCCTGCGAGGTTTCGGCCGTTTCTGCGCTCGATCCCGCCACCCACGCCCGCCCGCGCCGATAGAGCGACGACGCACGATCGAGCCCGCGGAAATTGGCGAAGTACGGCAGCGAGTTGTCGCCGAAATTCTCGTATTCCTGATAGACCTGCCAGCTTACCCCGGCCTGTTCCAGCCGCTCGGCATAAGTCGTCCAGCGCGCCGCGCCGGGGAAATCGGCCTTGTCGCGCGCCATGTCGGCGGTCCAGTTGCCATCGTCGGCATTGTCGACCGCCTGGGCGCGATCGTCGCCTGCGCTCAGCCCGCTGGTGCCTGAAAACAGGAACATGCGGTTGGGATTGGTCGGCCCGTGGATCGAGCAGAAATACTGGTCGTTGATGGTAAAGGCATCGGCCAGCGCGTGGTAGAACGGGATGTCCTCGCGCACGAAATGGCCCATCGACTGCGGCGTCTTGTGCTTGATCCAGCTGTCGTATTCCGCCCAATCGGCAAAGGCGCCCTTCCAGCTGTGGTCCAGACTTTTCAGGCCCTGGGCATTGCTGATCCGGCCATCCATGCGGAAAGGCAGCACCACGCCCTGGCGATCGGGCGTGGGCTGGTGAAACACGCTTTGCCCATTGCGCAACAGCAGCGGGCGCGGATCGCCATAGCCGCGCACCCCGCGCAGAGTGCCGTAATAGTGATCGAACGAGCGGTTTTCCTGCATCAGGATGACCACATGTTCGACATCGGCCAGCGTGCCGGTGCGCCGTGCGGCCGGCAGCGCCAGAGCCGTGGCGATCGATTGCGGCAAGGTTCCGGCCGCCCCGGCCGCCGCCACCGCTTTCAGGAAACTGCGGCGCGCCGGCCGATACGTCATCATGCTTGCCTCAATAAACAGGCGGATGCCGGCGCTGCGCTCGCCGGCATCCGTACTCTGTCAAAACCGCTTGCGCAGCGTGATCGAGGCCTGGCGCGGCGCCCCCACCAGCATCGACTGCAGCGTACCACCGGGGTCGGTGAAGGCCAGACCGTTCTCACCGAGCGTCGCGATATACTTCTTGTCGAACAGATTTGTGACGTTCCCCTGGATTTCCAGATTATGCAGCGGGCCGTCGGCGGCATCGAAGTGATAGCCCAGCGAGACATCGACCAGCACGCGGCCGGGCACGCTGGCATCGTTGGTATAGGTGTAATAGCGCTTGGACTGGTAATTGGCGCCGATCCGGCCGCTGATCACGCCATCGTCATAGGCGATTTCGGCGTTGGCGAGGTGCGCCGGAACCGTCGCCACCTGCTTGTTCTTGGTGGGGTAGAGCACGCCGCTCAGCACGTCGTCGTCATACCGCGCATCGGTATAGGAATACGAGCCATAGAGCGACAGCGCCCGGGTCAGGTGATAGGTGCCGGCCAGTTCCACCCCGTTGGTGGTGACCGAACCCACGTTGGACAGCACCGTGGCGCAGCCTACGATGATGGCGCAGGGCTGCACCGAAAGCAGCCGGTTCTCGAACTTGACGTGATAGCCCGCGATAGAGCCTTCGAAGTGATCGAGATGGAAGCGCAGGCCGCCTTCCACCGTCTTCGAGGTTTCCGGCTTGATCGTGTTCTTGATGGCCTGGAAACCGGCCTGGTTCGTCATGAACGGATCGGTGGTAAAGGCGCGCATGTTCTCGGCATAGCTGAGGAACGCCTCGACCTGGGGGTTGAACGTATAGTTCACGCCCGCCTGCGGCAGGAACAGGTCACGCGCCTTGAGCCGGCCCGAGGTATCGCGCGCGGCAGCGCTGGATTGGCTGGCGGGATCGTACTGGTTGTCGACGATCACGCTGAGGCCCTTGAAGCCGGCGTTGATCTTGAGGCTGTCGGTGGCCTGGAACGTATCCTGGACAAAGAACTGCGCGGTGGTGATTTTGAAGTTGTACTTATACTGCGTGTAGAACGGATTTTGCGGCCACTCGCGGTTGTCGATGCTCGACGTGGTCGAGTCCGCCAGCGGGAAGAACTGCCGCGCCGTGGTATACTTGTTGGATTCGTACCAACCGCCCAGTTCCAGTTCGTTTGTGCCGATCTTGTAGGTCAGCGCCCCGGTCAGGCCGCCGCGCGCAATCTTGTACGAGGTGGAACGGATCGACAGCGCCGCGCCGCCCGGCGTTGGGGTATAGGGCGTCCACCACGTGCCGATGCCCTTGTTGTGGTGATAATAGGGCGAAATGCGCAGCGACAGGCCACTGCCAAGGTCTGCCGTCAGGCTGGCGCCGGCCAGGAAGTCCTTACGCAGGCCATAGCCGTTGTAATAGGTATCATCGGCGCAGATCGTCTGGCTGTATCCGGCGTAATTGGCGCAATACTTGGAATAGTTGACCAGATCCGATTGCAGGTTCTTGGCAATCGCCAGAGCGGTCTTGTAATCGTTGCGGATATAATCCCAGTTCCAGCCATATTTCTGGATCAAGGCCGGCGACATATCCATGTAGTCGTCGTCCTTGAAATCGGAATAGTTGGCAAAGGCCGTCAGCTTGGCACTCGTGCCCAGCGGCACCACGATCTTGCTGTTGACCGACCAGGCCTGCTGCTTGCCTTCGCCCTTCCACTTGGGCGCATCGAGCCACGATCCGCTGACATAGGCCTTGACCCCGCCACCCAGATCGCCGGTGTTGAGCCGGCCGAACAGGCGATAGGCGTTTTCGCTGCCATAGCTGGCCTGGGTATCGACGCCGAAATCGTCGGTCGGCGTCTGGCTGAAGAATTGCACGGTGCCGCCCAGGTTGGAACTCGACGGCGTATCGAGCGCGCCCGAACCCTGCGCCAGGGTGGAACTGCCGATGTTTTCCGAGGCGATGGCGCGGCTGATGTGCAGGCCGTTGAAATTGCCATAGCTCATGTCGCCCAGCGGCACGCCATCGAGCGTGAAGCCAAGCTGGTTCTGGCTGAAGCTGCGCACCGAAAAGCGCGTGGACCATTCGTTGGTGCCCAGCGCATTGGCCGATTGCACCGAAACGCTGGGCAGCTTTTCCAGCACCTTGAGCGGGCTGGTGCCGGGCGTGGCGGCCTTGATATCAACCGCGGTAACGGTCTGGACCTGGCGGGTTTCGCCACGGCCATAGACAACGATGGGACTGCCTTCGTCATCGCCCCCGGCAGCAGACGCCGGCGTTGCCGCATCGGGTGCTGATTGCGCGAGGACGGGTGAGGCGGCGCCGGCGAGCGCAAGCAGGGCAACGCCGGATAGATGCTTATAACGCATATGAATTCCCCCATGTGTTGTACTGAATGATCACGGGAACGCGGGCGTTATGCGCTTGTGCGGACTCACCGGATCAATTCAGCCAGGTCCTCCTGTCAAAAAAGTTATGCAAAGCGCAACTTATGGTCAACAAACGCTTTGCTTATGCTGCGGCACCTCCATCTGTTGCGTTGCCGAAACGTTTCTGCACAAGACGAGATAGGCCAGCGCCGAGACCGGCAAGCCGATCAGCATCGAGATGTCTGCCCCGCCCAGGGCGCGCGCGACCGGCCCTGTAAAAACATGCGTGCTGAAGAACGGCACCATGGCCAGGAACCCGGCAAGATAGGCGATCAGCCCGCGCGCATTCCACCGGCCATAGATGCCGTCTGGATCAAATATCGCCGCAATCGAATAATGCCCTTTTCGCACGATATAGAAATCAACAAGGTTTATCGCCGTCCATGGCGTGAAGATATACAACAGCACCGACAGCAGCAGTTCGTAATCGTGCATGAAATCCTTCGACGCGGAAAACGATAGCGCCGAGGCCAGCACGGTCACGATCACCAACGAGACCACGCGTTCGCGGACCGTGCTGCGCAGGGTCATGAAGGAATCCGCAATCGACAGCAGCGTCAGTGACGCGCCGTAGAAATTGAGCGAGGTGGCCGTGATCAGCCCGGCAAAGGCGACGACCAGCAGCACCATGCCGAACCCGGGCACGATCTGGTCCCCCACCATGCGCGCGGCGGCGATCACGCCATCCTGCGGCAGCGCGGCGGCAGCGATCGCGCCCACTGCCATCATCCACACCCCGCCCAGCATGGCACCGCCAAAGGTCCACCAGAACGCCGCGCGCACGCCTACTTCGGGTGGAAGATAGCGCGAATAATCAGAAACATAGATCGACCAGCTGAGCTGATACGCGGCCGCGGCAAAGAACTGCAGCAGGAACGGGATCATCACGAAGCGATGGGGATCGAACTGCCCGGCGGGCAGTGGCACCAGCCAGGCTGCGCCGGCGGTAAACACCGCCAGGATCGCGATCAGGGCAAAGGCCAGCGTGCGCTGCGCCCGGTGGATCAGGTCATAGCCGATCAACGCCACGCCCATCGCCAGAATGGTGAAAACCGCCATCGTCGGCCGGGCCGGCAGGCCTGCCAGTTCCTGCACCGTCTGCGCCGCCAGCACCTGGTTGAACGCGTTGTAGCCAACGTAGGTGATCAGCGCGACCACCCACACCAGCAGCGCCCCGCGATAGCCGAACTGCGGGCGCGACTGGATCATCTGCGGCAGGCCCAGCTGCGGCCCTTGCGCCGCATGGAACGCCATGAAGAACGTGCCCAGCGCGCAGCCGCCCACGATCGCCACCAGCGACCAGAACAGGTTGAGCCCCATGGCAATGCCCAGCGCGCCGGTGGCCAGCGTGGCCAGGTGCGCATCGCCGGCAAACCACACCGGCCACAGATGCCAGACTTTGCCGTGCCGCTCGGCCAGCGGCACGAAATCGATCGAATGCGCCTCTATCCGCGAGCGCGTAACCGGTTGGCTGGACATGGCCCATTTCCCCCGTCTTGGCGGGTCGTGCCTGTGCACGCCCGTGTGTACACGCGATGCTGGGGGGCTTGGCCGGGGGCCGCAAGGGGGGAAATGCGCAAGGCTCACTCGGCCTTGGTGGCGCGGGCAAAGCGGGTGCCACGGCGGGCGGCGGTGGCGGTGATGCCAAACGCGCGGCGCAGATCGCGGGTCAGCGCCGATGCCGAATCAAAGCCCGTGGCCAGCGCCACGTCGAGCACGCGCATGTCGGTGGTTTCGAGCAGCACCCGCGCCCGTTCCAGCCGCAGCCGGCGATAGTGGCGCTGCGGCGAAACGCCCAGATGCGCCAGGAACAGCCGCTCCAGCCGGCGCACGCCCACGCCTGCCTGGCGGGCGAGGTCGGCCGAGCGCAACGGCAGGTCGAGGTGGGCCTCCATCGCGGCGATCGCGCGCAGCAGGTGCGGATCGCGGATCGCCAGGCGCTGGCCGGCCGCCATGCGCTGCCCTTCGCCGGCCGGGCGGATGCGGTCGTGGATGAACTGTTCGGCCACGGCATTGGCAAAAGCGAGGCCATGGGCGCGGGCGATGCGTTCGAGCATCATGTCGAGCGCGGCGGTGCCACCGGCACAGCTGAACAGCCGCTCGCTCAGCGTGTAGAGCGCATCGGCCACGGCGATCTGCGGCCAGGCCTCGCGAAACCCGCTTTCCGCCTCCCAGTGGATCGCCACCGGCCCCGGCCCGGCCACCCCGGCCTGGGCCAGCAGCACGATGCCGGTGTCGATCGCGCCAAACCGCCCGCCCCCGCGCCCAAAGCGGCGCAGCGCGGCCAGCCCGGCGCGCCCAAGGCCGCGTTCGGGATGGAACCCGGCGCACACGATCAGCGTGCCCGGCGGATCGAGCGCAGCCAGCGGCGCATCGACCACCACGCGCATCCCGCTCGATGCCGCCACCGGCTCGCCATCGGCGGAATGCAGGCGCCAGGCAAACAGCGGCTGGGCGGCCAGGCGATTGGCCACGCGCAGCGGCTCCACCGTGGAAAAGAACGCCAGGGCGGAAAAGCCCTCCACCAGCAGGAAATCGATTCGTTCAGGCGGGGGTATCGCGGGTTCGGTCATCGCCGCGCAGGAAAACACGCCGCGTCGCAAATTGCATCATCTGTGTCGTTTTCCGCGTCAAATTTTCACGGCACCTGCCGCATGCTGGCATCATCAGCACGGGGGAGTTGCGATGCAGAGCGACGTGTTCATCACTTGCGCGGTTACCGGTTCGGGCGACACCGCCAGCCGTCATCCCGACCTGCCGATCACGCCGGCGCAGATCGCGCAGGCCTCGATCGAGGCGGCCAAGGCCGGCGCCGCGATTGCCCACATCCATGTGCGTGATCCGCAAACCGGGCAGGCCAGCCGCGATGTCGCGCTTTATCGCGAAGTGGTGGAGCGCATCCGCGAGTCCGATACCGATGTGATCATCAACCTGACCGCCGGCATGGGCGGCGACGTGGTGTTCGGCGCGGGCGAAAATCCCCTGCCGCTCAATCCGGTGGGCACCGACATGGTCGGCCCGATGGAACGGCTGGCCCATGTGGTGGAACTTCTGCCCGAAATCTGCACGCTCGATTGCGGCACGATGAACTTTTCGCTGGGCGACTATGTGATGACCAACACGCCCAGCCACCTGCGCGCCATGGCGGCCAAAGTGCAGCAACTGGGCGTGCGGCCCGAACTGGAAGTGTTCGATTTCGGCCACCTGGTCTTTGTCAAAGACCTGATCAAGGAAGGCCTGCTCGATGATCCCGTGATGATCCAGCTGTGCCTGGGCATCCCCTATGGCGCGCCGGACGATCCCGGCACGACCATGGCCATGGTCAACCAGCTGCCGCCAGGCGCCACGTTCTCGGCCTTTTCGATCGGCGCGCGCCAGCTGCCGTTCGTCGCCATGGCCGTGCTGGCCGGTGGCAATGTGCGCGTCGGCCTGGAAGACAACCTCTATCTCTCGCGCGGGGTCAAGGCCTCCAACGCCGATCTCGTCACCCGCGCGCGCACGATCATCGAGGCGATGAACGTGCGCGTGATGGGCCCGGCCGAAGTGCGCGAAAAGCTCAAGCTGCGGAAGGTGGCGTAATGGCGGCGCACTCCATCGCCCGGGCGGGGCTGGTCGGCGGCGGCGTAATCGGCGCCGGCTGGGCGGCGCGGATGCTGCTCAACGGCATCGACGTGGCGATCTTCGATCCCGATCCCGAAATCGAGCGCAAGGTGCAGACCGTGCTCGCCGCCGCGCGCCGCGCCTGGGACAAGCTGGTGCCCGGTGCCCTGCCCGCGCAAGGCCACCTGCTCCTGGCCAGCAGCGTCGAAGACGCCGTAGCCGATGCCGATTTCGTGCAGGAAAGCCTGCCCGAACGCGAAGACCTCAAGATCGCGATCCTGGCCCGCATCGACGCCGCCACGCGGCCCGACGTGGTGATCGGCTCGTCCACCTCGGGCCTTTTGCCCACACGCCTGCAATCGGGCATGGCCCATCCCGAGCGGATGGTCGTGGGTCATCCCTTCAACCCGGTATACCTCCTGCCGCTGGTTGAAATCTGCGGCGGCGCCCAGACCTCAACCCAAACCAGGGACCGCGCCGCCGCCTTCTATTCGGCCATCGGCATGCACCCGCTGCATGTGCGCAAGGAAATCGACGGGTTCATCGCCGATCGCCTGCTCGAAGCCCTGTGGCGCGAGGCGCTGTGGCTGGTGAACGACGGCGTGGCCACGACCGAGGAAATCGACGACGCCATCCGCTTTGGCGCCGGGCTGCGCTGGTCGTTCATGGGCACGTTCCTGATCTATCGCATGGCTGGCGGCGAGGCTGGGATGCGCCATTTCCTGGCGCAGTTCGGCCCCGCGCTGAAACTGCCGTGGACCAAGCTCGAAGCGCCTGAACTGACGCAGGAGCTGATCGACGCGGTTGCCGCGCAGTCTGACGACCAGGCCGGCGATATGTCGATCCGCGCGCTGGAGCGCCAGCGCGACGATTGCCTGATCGCCGTGCTTTCGGGCCTGCGCGGGCAGGATTACGGCGCTGGGCAAACCCTCGCCAGCTATGCCCGCCGCCTGATGGAGCAGGCCCCCGCCCCGCTCGCCAGCAGCATAGATGAGCGCCGGCCCCTGGCCCTCCACGCCACCGACGTGGCGCCGGAATGGATCGATTACAACGGCCACATGACCGAGCATCGCTACCTCCAGGTGTTTGGCGATACCACCGATGCGCTGCTGCGGCACATCGGCGTGGATGCGGCCTACCTGGCGCAGGCCGGCAGCTGGTTCACCGTGGAAACCCACATCCGCCATCTGGGCGAAACCCATGCCGGGGATCGCCTGGTGGCCGCCACGCAGATCCTGGGCGCCGATGCCAAGCGCGCCCACGTGTTCCACAGCCTGTTTCGCGGCAGCGACGGGCAACTGGTGGCCACGGCCGAACAGATGCTGTTGCATGTCAGCAAGGACACCGGCCGGGCCGGGCCGGCCACCGGCGTGCCGGCGGCGCGCATGGCGGAACTGGCAACGGCGCAGGCCGATCTGCCGGTTCCCGATGGCGCCGGCCGCCGGATATCGCTGGGCTGAACAGAAAGGAAAGACCGATGCGCCGCCTGATGATCGCGTTTCTTCTGGCGGCCACGGCCGCAACCCCGGGCCTGGCCAAAGCACCGGCCCAGCCCGCCGCAATGGTCCCGCCGCTGCCCGATCGCTTCGACGATTTCGGGCCGGCGGTCCAGGCGCTGACCCTGCCAGGTGGGCGCGTGGTCCATTTCACCGACAGCGGTGACCTGGGCGGGCGCAGCGTGGTGTTCATCGGCGGCACCGGCACCAGCGCCCGCGCCAGCGGAATGACCGATTTCCTCAAAAGCCTGCGCGTGGCCCTGAAGCTGCGGTTCATCACGGTGGAGCGCAACGGCTTTGGCGATACCGCCTATCAGCCGGGGTGGACCTATGCCGATTATGCCGGCGAGGTGCGCGCCGTGCTCGACCACCTGGCGGTGCAGCGCTTTGCCGGCGTGGCGATTTCGGGCGGTGGCCCCTATATGGCCGCCGTGGCCGGGGCGATGCCCGATCGCGTGATCAGCCTGCACATGCTTGCCACCGCAGCCACCAATCCGCAGGGGCGGCAATGCGGCGTGCCGCTCGCCACGCTGGCGCAATCCCTTGCCGGGCAAGTGCAGAACCCGCAAAGCTGGTGGGCCTTTCCCGCCACCAGCCCGACGCGGCGCATCCCCGGCTTTGCCGATCGCGCGTTCGAGGAAGGCGCGCGCACGTTCTTCATTCGCGGACAGATGGGCGATCCCCTGCCCGAGGCGGCCGAGATGCAGCGCTATTGCGGCGCGGCGCCCGATGTTTCCAAGGTTACCGCGCCGGTGCACATCTACCAGGGCGGTGCCGATCCGCTGGTCACGCTCGACCAGGCGGAATACTGGCACCACCATTTCCCCAACGTGGTCGCCTTCCGCGTCTATCCCGGCGAAGCGCACGACGTGCAATATCGCCATTGGGACCAGGTGCTGATCGAACTGGCCGGGATCACCGGGCAAACCGTGGTGTGCCAGGGCGGACACAGCGCAGCCCTGGCCGATGCCAAGGTGCCCGCCGCGCTGGCCAAGGGTGCCAGCCTGGGCCTGTGCGCATGGCAGGCAAGAAATTGAAGGTCTAGCGCCAGGAACTGTCGTCGCGCGGCAGGCGGCCATGGTCGTCCACCACGCGCACCTGGTGGGGCGGCGCCTCGGCCCAGGTCCAGAACACCACGTTGCGATCGTCTGCCTGGGCGCGGTGGGCAAAGCTGGGAACGATCACGCCCGCCGCACCCTGCGCCACCAGCCGCGTTGCCAGGTGCCAGGTGGGTGGGGTGTGCCCGCGATCGGCCAGGTCTTCCCAGGCGCAGGCCAGATCCGCCGGGGCCACGCCCAGGGCAGCCAGCGTGGCCGTGTCGGTCAGGTCCACCAGATCGGCGCAATCCACGTCATACGAACACAGCGTTAGCGGCTGCGCCTTGAAGGCAAAGCCCTGCTGCGCTTCCAGCCAGGCGGTTTCCGGGCGCAGCGCGGTATAGAGCGCGGGCATGCCCACGGGATTGAAGCGCCCGCCATGGCGCGCCGCGCCTTCTCCCGAAACCGGATCGAACGCCCAACGCGGATGATGTGCGCGATAGACGGCGCCGCTCAGGCGGCTGAACGGCAACGGATTGCCCACGATTAGATCAGGCAAAGCCGCCCTCGGCCATGCGGCTGAGATAGCGCTTCACCGCTTCCCCCCGCCCGGCGTGGACCAGATCCTCTGCCGTCTGATCCCCGAACGAAGGCAGCGGCTGCGACCGATACCAGGCAAAGGCGGCCAGTTCCGAACCGGCCCAGGGGATCACGCGGTTGACGATCTCCACCATGTCACGCAGCCGCTTCTGCGTGGCGGGCGATGCCACGCGGCTGGCTTTGGACACACTGTCGCGCGACAGGCCCAGCGCATGGGCCAGTTCGGTCTTGGTGATGCGCAGACGGCCCGAGACGACATCGGGCGAAACCGCCCCGCCTTGCCCCACCACATCCACCAGAAACGCCGTAGCCACGCTTGCCTCACCAATTGCCGCGATATAGGGGCAATATACGCGGCAATGGCGGATTTGCAAGATGGGGTCAGCTTAGGTTTCCACCACCCCCAACCCCCTCTGACGAAGAGGGGGCTTTAGGATCAGCGCTTTAACTCCCCCTCCTCTTCAGAGGAGGGGGTCGGGGGGGTGGTGCGAACCCTAGCGCTGATCCCCGTATCGTTCCAAAAACACCCGCGTCACGCCATTGGTCCAGCCAAAGCCATCCTGCAGCGGATATTCCCCGCCGCCGCCCGGCGCATGCGCTTCCACGTCATACTTTTCCAGCATCTTGCCGGTGCTGTCATAGGCGGCCTGCACCGTGCCCAGCCACGCGCGCGCGATCGTGGCGGCAAGATCGCTCTCGCCATAGCGCAGCAGGCCTTCGTGGGCGATCCATTGCAACGGCGCCCAGCCGTTCGGATCGTCCCACTGCTGCCCCGTGCGCAGCGGCGTGGTGCGCAAGCCGCCCGGCGCCAGCAATTGCGCGCGCACCAGCCGCGCCACGGCCTGCGCCTGATCGGGCCGGGCCAGGCCCACGAACAGCGGATAGAGCGTGGCAGCCGAAACGCGCGGGCAGGCCTGGCGGCTTTCGCGATCCCAATCGGCAAAGCGCCCCTGCGCCGGCAGCCACAGCCAGCGCTGGATGGCGCGGGCGCGGGCATCGGCCTGGGCGGCAAAGTCGGCCGCGCAGGCGCGGTCTCCCGCCTCGGCACAGCGGCGGGCGATGGCCTTTTCCTGCGCCCATAGCAGGCTGTTGAGATCGACCGGCACGATCTGCGTGGTGCGGATTGTTTCCAGCCGCGCCGGATCGCCCAGCCAGCGCGAGGAATAGTCCCAGCCGCTTTCCGCCCCGGCACGCAGATCGGTATAGACCTGTTCGGCCGGCCGGCCCGACGCGCGCGCCGTGGCCACGTCTTCGCGCCAGGATTCATCGCGCGGACCGGGGGCATCGTCCCAATAGCGGTTGAGCAGGCTGCCATCGGGCATGCGCACCACGCGCGCGAATGCGCCGCTCTTGCGCGCGGCGGTGGCGCCTTTCATCCAGAATGCATGCTCGGCCCGCAGCGCCGCGAGGTGCCGCGCTGCCGTGGCGGCATCGTGGCGCGGATCGAGATCGGCCATCAATGCCAGGAACGGCGGCTGCGAGCGGCCGAGGTAATAGGTGCGCGTGCCATTGGGCACAAAGCCATAGCGCGCCACCAGGCTGTCGAAATCATCGAGCATGCCGGCGATCAGCGCATCCTGGCCATCGGCCTTGAGGCCGAGCATGGTGAAATAGCTGTCCCAGTAATAGATTTCGCGAAAGCGCCCGCCCGGCACGACATAAGGCTGCGGCATGGCCAAGGCGGATGAACCCGGCGGCGGGGTGAGCGCCGGGCGGGTCAGCTGCGGCCACAGCGCGGCGATATGCTCGCGCAGCGATGGCCGCGCCCCCGGCTCGGCCGGCACCACGAAGTGCCGGTTCACAAACGCGCGCAGCGCCGCCGGGCCCTGCGGCTGCTCCGCCCGCCACGCAGCCATCACCGCATCGGGTGCCTCGCGCGGGGTGGCATCGGCAAAGGTCTTGCTGTCGGGATAGAGCCGCGCTGCCTGCACCGCTTCGAACAGCGGACCGAACAATACCTGCGGCGGGGGCTGTGGCGAAGGTGCCGCCTGCCCCATCGTGGCCAGTGCTACCAGCGCGAGCGCGAGGGGGCGCAGCCTCATGCCCGGCCCGCCTGCAATTGGGCGAGGCTCTTGGCCACCGCCGCCTTTACGGCATCAAGGTGGCGCAGGTTTTCCATGTCGCTCATGCCGTCCAGCATCGGATTATGATCGCCCGCGCGCAAGCCCTGCCCGGTCATGACGGCAAACCAGCTGGCATCGCGGAACAACTCTTCGCCACGCAGCATCAGGCGCCCACTCGTGGTGAACTGGTCCACCTTGTAGGCCAGGCTTTCGGGCAGAGCCGTGGCCTGGCAGTGCTGCCACAGCGGTTCGCTTCGCCCTTGGGTGAAGTGATAGTGCAGGACGAGGAAATCGCGCACGTCTTCCATTTCCTGGGCGAACACGCGGTTGTATTGTTCGGCCAGCAGCGGCGCGCAGTCCTGGCGCGGAAACAGCGACAGCAGCTTGCCAATCCCGGTCTGGATCAGGTGAATGCTGGTCGATTCCAGCGGTTCGAGGAACCCGCTGGCCAGGCCGATCGCCACGACATTGCCGATCCAGGCGCGGCGGCGGCGGCCGGGGGTAAAGCGGATCAGGCGCGGATCGGCCGTGGGCGTGCCGATCGCGGCGATCAGGCTGTCGCGCGCGGCGTCAGCCGTTTCGAACCGGCTGGAAAAGACATAGCCATTGCCCACGCGGTGTTGCAGCGGAATGCGCCAGCGCCAGCCGGCCGCCGCCGCCGTGGCGGTGGTGAACAGCGGCGCGGCCGGATCGGCGGCGGTGGGCGCGGCCCAGGCGCTGTCGCACGGCAGCCAGTGCGACCAGTCTTCAAAGCCGGCCGCCATCTGCCCTTCGATCAGCAGGCCATTGAGGCCCGAGCAATCGATGAACAGGTCTACCGCCAGGCGCTCGCCCCGCTCAGTGGTAAGCGCGCGGATGAAACCGGTCTCGCCATCGCGGTCGATCGCCGTCACGCGGCCCTCGTGACGGCGCACGCCGCGCTCTTCGGCCATGCGCCGCAGGAACGCGGCATAAAGGCCGGCATCGAAATGATAGGCATGGCCCAGCGTCGAGAGCAGCGAGCGCGGATCGCCGCTGCTTCGCGCAAACACGCCGGCCCGCGCCAGTTGCGTGGTGAGCGACACGGCCTCGATATCGATCGGGTGCCCGCCGTTCCACGCGCGGATCAGGCGGTGCGGCAGCATCTGTGCATCGCCTGGCAGGCCATAGGTGCCGAACGGATGGAAATAGGCGCTGCCATCGCCCTGCCAGCCGCGAAATTCGATGCCCAGCTTCCAGGTGGCGCCGGTTGCCTGCATGAACGCCGCTTCGTCCAGGCCGATCAGCTGGTTGAACCAGTGGATCGTCGGGATCGTCGCTTCGCCCACGCCGATCGTACCGATTGCATCGGATTCGATCAGGGCAATGGCCACGCCCTGCGGCGCCAGCGCCTTGGACAAGGCCGCCGCCGTCATCCACCCGGCGGTGCCGCCACCCAGGATGGCGATCGACGCAATCGGCGCGCCGCTCATCGCGGGCCGCAGCCCGTCATGCCCGGCGCGGGGCGCTTGAGCGCCAGATACACCGTGCTCCACAGCTGCGCGGCATTGGATTCATCGGCATCGCCGCCGCGCGCGCCAAAGGCTTCCACCTTGTAGCGGCCGCCCGTCACGCTCCATGACCACAGCTCTGAACTCTGCACCGCGCGGCTGGCATCGATCGCCTGCCACAGGGCGCCTTGCGCGCCGCGCACCTTGGCGCAGACCGCGCCGGGCAGATCAGTGCGCGCGGCCTGGCGTGCCAGGCCGGCGGCGGCCAGCGCCTGGTGCCACGACCACACCACCGTGCCGTGATAGGCATTGCGGCCAAAGCGCGCCTGCAATGGCGCAGGGGCCAGCGCGGGATCGGCCACGACCATGCCCGCGCCGGTCATCAGCCCGGCGGGAAAGGGCCGCGCCATGGTATCGGCGGCCAGGGCCACCTGATCGGCATCGGGCTTGCCCATCAGCAGGGCAAAGCCTTCATCGGAATGGATAATCGGCACCGGCTGCCCGGCGGCGTCAAGCGCAATGGCGTGATAGCGCAGCGGCGCATTGCCCAGCGCGGCAAGCGCGGGGGCCGCCGGCACGCCTTCCTGCCGGGCATAGGCATCGACCTGCGCGCGCGCCGTGGCGGCATCCACGCTTTGCAGGAACAGGCGCGGCGCCTGGTCATGCCACACCTGCGCCATGTGCCCCACGCGCGCCAGCATCGCGCGATCATCCGGCGTGGCATAGGGATCGAGCAAGCCAGCCTGGGCCATGGCCGCCGCCGCATCGAGCGCGGCCGGCACCAGCACGGCGTTGACATCGTAGGGATAGCGCCCGCCGCCCAGGCCATCGTTGCTGTCGCGCCATTCGCCTGCATCCATGCCGGGTTTGAGCGCGATGAGGTTTTGCCAGCGCGGATCGCGGGCAAAGGCGTCGGCCGCCTGCACCACATGACGCAGGTTGCGCATCAACGCTGCGCCCAGCGCGGTATCGCCATCGCGCTCGGCCAGGAACGCGGCGGCGCGCGCCTGGCCGCGTGGATCGTCCACCATGTAGGCACGCGCCACCGGCGCCAGCAGAAACGCGCTGTCGATCATCGCATAGTTGTAGGTGGGCGCATCGCTCGCGCCCTGCCCGGCGGCAAGATGATCGAGCACGGCAAATTCGCCGATATCTTCCTCGTGCGCGACATTGCCATCGGCCGACAGGCGGGTGAGCACCGAGCGCAGGCCGGTTTCCACCGCAGGGGGCGTCAACACCGGCATGAGCAGCCGCACCGACATCAGCGTATCCCGTCCGAAATAGGTGTTGAACCGCCACGAACCGGCCAGGAATTTCTCATGATAGCTCAGGAATTGCAACGCGCGCCGCGCCGCTGGATCGGCGGCGGCCTGCGGGGTGAGCAGGGTTGGCGCGGTATAGGGCGTGAGCGCGGGATCGCCGCTCAACGCCGTGATCGCCAGGGTGATGCGCCCATCCGGCCCGGCCAGGATCGCGCCATCGGCCACGCGACCATGGGTTACGGTCAGTGCCAGGCGATAGCCGGCATGCCCATCGAGCCGGTCCCGCTGCCACACCACGCTGTTGCCATCCACGCGCGGCGCCACCAGCACTTGCGCCGGCGCCTTGCCCAGCGCCTGGTAATCGCGCAGCACGCGCACGCTCGACAGCACCGCCTGCTTGAGATCGAGCCGGGGCGTGGTGATCTGTGCAGCCAGGCGCACCCCGCGCAAGGGACGGCCTTGCGCGTCGGCTTCGTGCACCGGCACCGGCGGCGTGGCCAACGTCCAGCGCGCCGGCTGGGCAAGCTTGCTGAACCACAGCCCGGTGCCGCTGTTGCCCGCGGGAAACGCCACGATCAGGCGCGGATCGCTGCCAGACCGTAGCACAACGTGCGCCGCGACATCGCCCGCTTGCACGAAGGAATTGAGATTGAGCCCCTCCTCCACCACCGGCGCCGGTGCCGTCCCGGTCAGCAGCAGCAGGGCAAGCGGGGCCAGCACGCGGGTGGGGATCATGGGTACTCCTGCAATGAGACGATGTTGGCTAGGTTTTCCTCCATCGTCACCCCGGGCTTGACCCGGGGTGACGAACCAGAAAGCAAAGACCAACTACAAAAAAAGGGGTGTGCCGGGGGCCATGGGAGGGCAGCCCCCGGCACGAGGGGGCTTCAGAACCGGTAGGTCAACGAGGCCAAGGCGTTGCGCCCGGCAATCGCGCGGCCGTAGAAATAGCCGTTGACGATCGTCTGCGTCTGGCCCTGGCGCGGGTTGCCCTCGGTAAAGCCCTTGGCGTTGGTCAGATTGTCGATGCTCACCGCCAGGTTGAGCTGGTCGGTCAGGTTGAGGTTGGTGCCGATCGTGAACACGCTGTAGCTGGGCAGCGCCACGCCATTGCCGGCGTCCGCAAAGATCTTGCCCACGTATTTCCAGCGGCCATAGATTTCACCCAGCCCATGGGGCAGCGTGAACGATGGCGTCACGGTCAGCAGCTTTTTCGGCGTGCGTTCGGGCGTGTTGCCTTCGTATTGCGGCTGCGCCGCGCCATCAAAGCGCAGGTTCACCAGGCGCGGCACCTGATACACCCCGGTGGCGGTGATGCTGAAGAACCGCGTCGGCCGCAATTCGGCGTCAAGCTGCACGCCGTTGGTGGTGTTGTCGGCCAGGGCGTTGACGGCAACGGCCGGATTGGCCGGGTCGATGAACTGGTACGACTGGTTCTTGAACAAGGTGCGGAAGCCAACGATCGAGGCCGACAGGATCGACGTGCGCAGGCGCACCCCGCCTTCATAGAGCGTCAGGTCGGTCGGGCCATGGGCGCCGCCGGTGTCTGCGCCGTTGGTCTGGAAACCCTTGGCCCCGCGCAGGTAGAGCGAGACATTGGACGTCAGCTCGTAGTTGATCCCGGCGGTATAGGCCCAGTCGCTGAAACTGGCGGCGACATGGGTATAAGTGCCGTCAAACGTGCTGCCCACGTCGCGCGCCAGGCCGGGCGTGCCGGCCGGCACTGCTTCGTTGACCATGGCGGTGTTGCCGATGTTGGCCGAAATGTGCTGATGCTCATACCGCGCGCCAAAGTCGATGTGCAGCTTGTCGTTGACGGTCAATTCGTCATTGAAATAGCCCGACAGGCTTTCGACGTGGCTGTTGTAGATGCCCTGGCCCCAGTTGCCATAGCTGAGCATGCCGTTGTTGGTCAGCTGGCCCAGCACCTGGCCACCCTGGTCCAGTGCCACCACGTCATAGATATGCGAATTGTCGCGCACGTCGTTGATCAAGGTGGCCACGGCCGATTGGTCGTTGCGCTGGCGCACGTCGTAATACATGCCGCCCACGGTCAGCGAGTTCTGGATCGCGTCACCGCGCGCGTCCCAGGTCACGCCGAAATTGCTGCCGAAATCCTTGGTCGCCAGCGTCTGGTGGTTGAGCACGGTCTGCTGCAACAGGCCATTGCCGTTGAGCGCATTGAGCGTGCCGGTATCCGAGGCGGCAATCACGTTGCCGGTCAGCGTATCGCGAATGCCGAACTGCGTGGTGCCGGGGAACGCCGCCGCGCCGGCGGCCAGGGTGCTGGCAATCGGCGAGGTGCCCGGCGTCAGATAGTTGACTGCCGAGGCGAGGCCCGCCGTGCCCGAACCACTGCCCGGGAAGATGCCATTGAAATCGTACTTGCCATCAAGATAGCGCGCGCGGGCAAACAGCTTCACGCCATCGGCCACCGGCTTTTCCATATCGATGCGATAGGTCCACGAGGTGGTGTGGATGCCGTCCTCGCCGCTGAACGTGCGCAGGCGATTGCCCGTGGCCGAGGCATCGGGCACCGCGATCGAGCGGAACGCCTGGCCCAGCACGTTGTCATAGCGCAGGTCGGTGCCCGGCACGCTGCCGATCTTGCCCGAGGCATCGACCGCAAACGGCATGTCGGCATAATAGGGATCGTGCTCGTCCCGGCGTTGCAGCGTCAACCGCACAAAGCCATCGTCGTCGAACCGCTTCTCGATCTGGCCCTTCACCTGATAGCTGTTGTAGCGGAACGGCGAATGGCGCTGGCCGCGCTGGCTCCAGTAATAGCCGCTCAGGCTATAGGCCAGGCCATCGCTGATCGGGCCCGACAGATAGGCGTCCGCACGGAAATCGGAATAGGTCGTGCCGGTGGCGCGCACCGCCCCGCCCAGCTTGTCGAAATTGAGCTTGCGCGAGATGAAGTTGATCGTGGCGCCCGCGCCATTGGGGGCCAGCACGCCCGAGGTGCCGCCTTCGACCGCTTCCATGCGATCGACCGACAGGTCCTGCTGGAAATAGAAATCCGCGCCGCCGCCGCCATAGAGGATCGGCAGGCCATCCTGCTCCAGCGTGATGAACGTCTGCCCGCCGCCGCGCAAGCCGCGCACCGAATAGTTGTTGGAGGCAGGGCCGGCCGTTGCCTCGACAAAGATGCCTGGCACGAGTTCGAGCGTTTCCGCGGTGGAACGCGGCGCCTTGCGCTGCAGTTCGGCCGCATTGGCCAGCGTCACGTTGCTGGATGAGTTGAACTGCGTGCGCCGGCCCGAGGTGCTGCCGGTGACCACGATGACATCAGCGGGCGAGGCTTCGACCGGCGCGGGCGCTTCGGCTGCGGCGGGGGCCGGCGCGGGATCGATCGTCTGCGCGGCAGCAGGCGTGGCCATAGGGCGCGGTTCGCTGCGCAGGCGCGGCTGCTGGCCCGACATCCGCGCATCGGGCATGCCCGCATCGGCCAAGACCGCCGTGCGCCCATCGAACGAAACCAGGCGCATGTGGCTCGACGCGGCCAAACGGCGCAGGCCATCGGCCACGGTATAGCGGCCCTTGAGTGGGGCGATGCGGCGGCCCTGCGTGGCCGTGCCCGGCGCCAGAATCTGGATGCCCGCCTGATGGGCAAAGATCACGATGGCGTCCTTGGCCGGCTGACCGGGAACGTCGAACTGGCGCACCTGTTCATCCGCCTGGGCCGGCGCGGCGGCGATCACCGCCGTGGCGGCGAGCATGGATGACGAAATGCAGAAGCGATGGATCGATCGCAAGGTATCCTCCCCTGAAGGTTTGTCACGCCTTTGCGGCGTTCGGCCCTACAGATGACTGGCCAACGATTTTCCGTCGGCTCGGTCCCAAAAAATTTCGAATGTATCTATTTCAGGATGCGGATCACGCCGTCGCCGCGTTCCACCCGCCCGCCGACCATCGCCGCGCAGGCCTGGGCAAAGCCATCCATGTCATTGGTCTGGAACGAGCCGACCACGCGCCGGTCGGCCAGTGCCGGGTCCACTTCCAGGCGATCCTCGTGGTAGGCGTTGAACCGCTGCGCGGCCTGGGCCAGCGTTACATCATCCAGCACGATCTGCCCTTCGCGCCAGGCCAGTTCCTGCTGCGCGGCATCGGGCGCGATCGCGCTGACCGCCAGGCCCACGCCATCATCGAGCCGCGCGCGCTGCCCGGCCTTGACCAGTTGCGGCTCGCCGCCTTCGCTCCACACTTTCACCGTGCCTTCGGTCACCACCACATCCACGCCAACGCCAGCGCGACGGACGTTGAACGCGGTGCCCACCGCCTGGACCCGCACGCGGCCGGCGGTGACGGTAAAGGGCCGGTCGGGCGCCTTGGCCACCTGGAACCAGGCCTCTCCCTGCGCCAGTTCCACGTCGCGGCGGCGGCGGGTGAACGACACGCTCAATTCGCTGCCGCTGTTGACCACGGCCATCGAGCCATCGGCCAGCGGCACGCGGCGCATTTCGCCGATGCGGGTGCGGATGCCCGAACCCTGCGGCCACAGCGCCAGCGCGCCCGCGCCGATCAGGCCACCGGCCACGCCCACCCCGGCCAGCGCCATGGCCTGGCGGCGCGTGGTGCGCCATGCGGCGGTAGCCGGCGCGTCTTCCTCTTCGGCAACAGCACTATCATCGCCGCTGCCCTCCCCCGTGCCCAGCGCGCGGCACCGATCGAGCAGGGCCATGCCCGCCTGCGCCCGCAGCAGCGCACCGCGATGGCGCGGGTCGGCCGCCAGCCAGGCATCGAGCCCGGCCGCTTCCTGTGCGCCCAGTTCCCGGTCGAGCGCGGCCGCCCATTGGCAGGCCTGCGCATCGATCGGATTGGTGATGGGATCTTCGTGGTCGATCATGGCCGGTCTCCCTGCCGCGCGGGGCGGGCAAACAGCGGGCGCCGCCTGCGGCGCGTGGGCATTTCGGCGCGTTCGCCCTCGGTCAACTGATCCAGCACACGGCGCAGGCCGCGCGCCACTTCGTTTTCGACCACGTTCTCGCTCAGGCCCAGCGACGCGGCGATCTCGCGCTGGGGCAGGCCATCGATCTTGCGCATGCGCACGATGCGGCGGCTGCGTTCGGGCAGCGCATCGATCAGGCGCTCCACCCGCTCAAGCGCCATGCGCCCGGCCACGATCCGCTCGGGACTGCATTCCTCGTCCACCGCCCCCTGTTCCAGCACTGCCAGGCCGCTGGCCGCCTCGATCCGCACCACGCGTTCGCGGCGCACCTGTTCCAGCACGATATTGCGCGCGATGCGAAAGAAATAGCGGCGCGGATCATCGATATGGTCGACGCTGGAAAGCCCGGCCAGCCGGCAATAGGATTCCTGGATCACGTCATCGACGTCGATCGCCGGAAAGGCCGTGCGCAGCCACGTGCGCAGCGCGCGCTCGTGCGGCAGCACATGGCGGCTGACCCAACCGATCAGGAACGAAGACATTGCAGGCATCACCACACCGATGCACCGCGCAGGCGTTTCCGTCATCCTACCGCCCAAAATATTTTCGCGATGCGTCAGGCCGTTGGCCGCGCCACCATCAACACGTCGGTGCCTTGATAGATCGGATCGGTGCGATCGAGCCAGGCCAGCGCGGCATGGATATCATCACGCCCGCGCGCGCTGGCCTCGGCCCGGCGGCCCAGTGCCGCGACGCAAGCACGCGCCATGGCCGCGCTTTCGGTCAAGCCCTGGATGAACGGATGGCGATGCAGCAGGAACGGCAGCGACAGCACATGCACGCGCGACAGCGCCGGATCTTCAGGATCGAGTACATGGCCCTGGGCCGGCGCCAGCCCTTCATGCCAGTGGCGGTCTTCGGCCAGGGCCTGCGCGCAGATGTGCAGGCGCAGCGTGGGAAAGGGAAAGTCTTCCAAGCCCAGCGGCGCCTGGCCGCGCGCGTCGATCACTTCGTCAAACCGCTCGACCGCGTCGGCGGCGCCGATCGTCCAGCCACCATCGGCCGCGCGCGCCATGCTGGCATCGCGGCCGATCCGCTGCACGATCAGCACGCCGGCTTCGTGCAGCGCCAGTAGGCGCGCCACCGACAGGTGCGGCACGGCGGCGTAATTATCAACAAACACGCGTTTCAGCCCACGCGAAAAACGCGCCAGATCAGCCTCGCTCAAGTCGGGCACGATGGTGGCAAAGGCTTCGTGCATGCGCAGGATGGCGTGGCGCCAGGCGATCGTCTGCGCGCGGGCATGGCTGTCGCGCGCCTGGGCCAGGTTGGCGCGGGCATGGACAAAGGGATCGCTGCCCATGCGCGCGGCAAAATGGCGCGTGGCAAAGCTGTCAGCGTCGCACGTCGGCAAGTCGATCGTGCGGGCATAGTCGGGGTCTGCCTCAGCCAGTTCGCGGGCGAACAGGGCAAACGTACGGTCAAGATCGCCATCGGCGCCGTGCACGGTGGCGGCCAGCGCGGCGGGCGTGCAGTGGCGCAGCGGCGGCGCCTGTTCCGGCACCCAGAAATCAGCCTCGGGCAGCAGGCCATGGCGCGACAGGAACGTCACGGCAAAGGGCTGCTCCATCGCATAGCGCAGCGTGCCATCAGCGCGTTCGTGGAATTGCCCGTGGCGCACGGCCAATTCCACCGCCGCGTCGATCGCGCTTAGCGAACTGCCGATCACGGCCACGCGCCGCCCGCGCGCGGTGCGGGCGCTCGCCCCGGCCAGCCGCGTGCCGACATCGGGCTTGCCATAGCCGCTGGCCACGATCACCGCGTCGAAATCGGCGGCATGCTGCTGGCCCCGCTGGGTCCAGATCACCCGCGCGCCATCGGGGCGGGCGACGATATCCTGCACTTCGGCATGGCAATACAGCTCTGCCTGACACGGGCCGGCCTCGGGCGCCATCAGGCGGCCCAGCTGGTCGGCATAATAGGCGCCCAGCGCCATGCGCGGGAAAAACGCGCGCGGATCGTGCGCCATCCCGGCCACGCCCAGCGCGGCCTGGCGCCGCGCAGTTTGCCGCATGGCCCAGGCATTGAGCGTTTCACCCACCGGCGGCAGTTCAAAGCCGGCGATATTGGCCAGCAGATGCGCGCCATTGTTGCGCGCATTGAACGGAATGCCCTGCCCCGGTTGGCCGCCCGCCTCCAGCAGCGTGACGCGGCAGGCAGGCCCCTGGCGCTGCAACGCATCCAGCGCATAAACGGCTGTCGGCCCGGCACCGACAATGGCGATGGAAGGGAGGCTGGAAGACGCGGGAAATGGGCCGGATGACGACGGCGCGCAAGGCAGGGGTTGCATGATAGCCGATGAACGGCACGGGCGCCCGATCCGTTCCACCCTGCCCTGCGAAATCGTGCTTTCCTTGATATGGGTTACGAGATTGCCATCTCGCCCGGCATGGCGCCGCGCCGCCACTGCCGCCAGCCCAGCACCGCCAGCACCACCAGCGCGGCATAGAGCCCGGCGGTAAGCCACAGGCCCTTGAACACGAACATGCCGACATAGACGAGATCGGCCGCGATCCACAAAAGCCAGTTTTCCGCGTGGCGCCGCGCCGCCCAGAACTGCGCGACCAGGCTGAAGCTCGACAGCGCGGCATCGATCCTCGGCAGCGCGGCATCGGTATAGTGGCTGGTGAACCAGCCGATCGCCACCGCGCCCAGCGCGCCGTAGCCCAGCCCGGACAGCAGCGCCAGCGGGCGCAGCGGCACCACATCCACCGCGCCGCTGGCCCCGGCAGCCGGCGCGCCCGGCTTCCGGCTGCGCACCCAGGCCACCCAGCCATAGATCATGGCCAGGCCGAACAGCGCCTGCAGCACCATGTCGGCATAGAGCTTCACATCGAGGAACAGCTTGAAATAGAGCGCGCAGGCCAGGATGTTGACCGGCCAGCACACCATCATCCGCCGCGCGGTCAGCCATATCCCCAGCAAGCTGACGACCACAGCCACCAGTTCCAGCACGCTCATGCTTGATCCTCTTGCGCAATTGCGGAGAGCAGGGCCTGCCCCTCTGCCCCGGCGAACCACGCGGCATGGCCGATGAAATAGCCCTGCCAGGCCAGCGCGGCATCGCCCGGGCGCTGCACCTGCCCGGCGAAATAGTCCACCTCCGCCAGCGCGAATTCGACATGCGCCAAGGGCAAGAGCCGCGCCAGCAGCGCGCGATCGGCCTGGTCGAGCGGCGCTTCCTGGGCATAGCCCGCCACAAGCGCGCGGGCCTGCGCCATTTCGGCAAGGGGTGCGGTCCCCTCCCCCAGTTCCAGCCAGCGCACCACGCTGCGTTCCAGCGCGATCGCCAGGTCGAGCAGGGCAAAGCCGCGATCTGCCAGCCCGAAATCGAGCACCGCCGCCACCGCGCCGCCGCTCGTCCAGGTCAGGTTCGAGGGGTGCCAATCGTTGTGCGTCCACAGCGTGGGCCGCAGGCGCAGCGCGCTGGCCACGCCGGGCGCATCGTGCAGCGCCAGCACGCCGGCCAGTTCATCCTGCCAGGCGCGCCCCGCTACCCAGCCGGCCAAGGCCGGCCGCGCGGTGACATAGGCGCGCGCCGCCGCCTGCGGATCAGGGCTGCCCAGGATCGTCGCGCTGCTCACCAGTGGCTCGGCCGGGCGCGCCGGGGCGGCATGATCGGCGGCGGCGCGGTGCAGGCGGGCCAGCGCAGCACCGGCGGCATGGGCCTGGCGGTCATTGAGAAACGGCGTCCACGAGGGCCGATCGCGATAGAGATCGTCGCCCGGCGCCAGGGGATGGGCTTCCCACACCCACTCACCCGCCGGCAGCACGGTGTGCCCGGCGGCATCGGCCAGCGGGCGCAGCACCGGCTGCCCGCGATCGGCCAGATGGCGCATGAAGGCATGCTCTGCGCCCAGGCCCGCCACGCTGCGCATGGCGCGGTGATGCCGCTTGAGGAACACCGTGCCGTGCTCTGCCTGCGCCAGCGCGGCGGCCGAGAACGGGCGCGGGCTGTGCCAGTCCAGGCGCCGCAGTTCACCCCCTTGCGGCAGGCGCGCCAGCACCTGCGCCGCTTCAGCCAGGGTAATCGGCGGCCAGGCCGGCGCTTCCAGCGCCGTGCCCATGCCATGCACGCGGTGTTCGGCCCCGCTCAAAATTGCCGCGCCAGGGTGACCATGAAGGCCCGCCCGCTGCCGATGTAATAGCTGGGCGCCGCACCCGCGATCAGCGTGCCGCCGGTGCCGATGGTGTCGCGCGCGGCGGGCGTTACCGCCTGCACGCCCGACAGCACATGGGGATCGGTCACGTTGATGGCGTTGAGGCGCAGATCGGTGCGCTTGCCGTCGAGCCAGGCGGCCAGGTGCACGCCGATCGACAGGTCGAGCGTGGCATAGCCGGGAATGCGCTCGTCATTCATGAACGTGGCAAACTGCGGCCCGAGGTATTTCATCGCGAAACTGCCGAACAGGCGCGTATCGTCATAGGTGCCGCCCAGGGCAAACTGCCAGGCCGGGCTCGACACCGCAACCTTGCCCGCCGTGGGCAGGAAATCGCCACCCGCCGGCAGGTTGTCCTTGATCCGCGCGCGCAGCCACTCGCCCGAGGCATAGAGGCTCATCCCCGCCAGCGGGCGCCAATCGACTTCGGCGTCGACGCCCCAGCTTTCCTGCCGCCCGGCATTGAGCGTGGTGTTGACCATTGCGCCGTTGACGTTGGCCATCGTCGCCACCAGGCGGTTGCGGAAGGCATAGTGAAACCCGGTGGCCGAGGCGGACAGATTGCGCCCCTGCCAGCGCCAGCCCAGTTCCTGCGCCAGCGAATATTCGTTCTTCAGCGCGGTGGTGCCGTAGGTGGCAATGCCGCCATAGCCATCATAGGTATCGTAGAGCGTGTATTCGTCGGGCGCGCGGAAGTTGGTGGTAATATTGGCAAAGACCTGCTGCCGATCGGTCAGCCGCACATGCAGCGATGCGCGCGGCAGCGCGGCAAAGCTATCGAAATGCAGGCGGCCCTGGTTGCCGGGCAGATTGTTGCGCCCGGCGTGGAGCAGGTCCACTCCCTTGAAGCCCAGGTCCAGCGTCACGCGCGGCGACAGGGCCACGCTGTCGGCCAGGAAGAACGCCTTGGCCACGGTGATCGTCTTGGTATCGCCGATCGAGAACAGCCGTCCATCGGCGGTGCGCACGGCGTGTTCGTCGCGCGCCCAGCCATCGACCGGATCGCCATTGGCGCCCAGCGGGGTAAAGCTTTCCACCACGCGGTCGCTGCCATAGTCGATCCACAGCCCGGCCGTCAGCGTGTGGGCGCCGCGCGCCAGGGTCAGCCGCGCGATCTGCCCGGCGCGCATCTGTTCGCCCAGCCAGTTGCCCAGCACGTTGACCGTGCCGCCATTTTCCAGGCCAGCGAGCTTGAGCGGCGCGTCAAGCGCCTGGGTGCCCAGATAAGTACCGGGGTAATAGCCATCGGGCCCGAGCGAGGCGCCATAGGGCGAGTTGCCATAGCCGAACTGGAGATAGCTGGTGGTATCGAGCGTCAGCCCCGTGCCCAGCACCAGATGCACCGGCGCTGCGAAATAGAGGTTGCGGAACGGCTGGCGATAGAGCCGCCAATAGTTGAGATCGCCCGCGCCATAGCTGGCCGACAGGTTGAACCCGCGCCCCTGCGCCTGCCAATCGGCCAGCGTCGGGCTGAGATAGGTGGAATTGCTGGCGTCGTTATAGGAAACCGACAGGCTGGCGGTGTTGCCATTGCCCCATTCGCCGGCGATCTTGGCGTCGATGTGCTGGCGCTTGTCCACGCCCGGCCCGCGCCAGTTGTCGGCGCTGTTGTTGGAATAGGACAGGAACGCGCGCACCGGCGCCTGGCCCAGATTGCCGCTATCGACCCGCACGAACACCCGGCGTTCGTTGAACGAGCCGAGCGAGGCATCGGCCATCACGCCGAAATCGCGGTGCGGCGCGTCCAGGCTCAAGGCCAGCAACCCACCCACGGCATTGATCACCGGCGCGGCGATATCGGCCGAGCCCTGGCTCAATTCCACCCGCGCCACATTTTCAGGATCGGCAAACTGCGCCGGATAGGCAAAGTAATAGCCGATGTCGTTCTGCGGCGCGCCTTCCATGGTCACGCCGATGGCATCCTGGCCCAACCCGCGCAGGGTAAGGCTGGACGAGGTGGACAGGCCGAACGGATCGGTGCCGGCGACGTTCGCGCCGGGCAGGATGTTGACCAGCTGGAACGCGTTGAACGTGGCGGCCTGCTTTTCGATGAACGCCGCGCCGATCGTGCTGACCGCCTTGGGCGCGTCGGTATCGGGCAGCAGCCCTTCGGGATCGGGATGGCCGATGACGCGGATCGGGCGGGTGCCGTCAGCCGCGCCGGCATCATTGGCCGCAGCGGCATGGGCAGCGACGGCGGCCGTGCCTGCCATCATCGCCAGCGCCATGGCCGCGCCCCGCATGGCCCGCTTGCGCGTCGTGCCGATCATCCCTGTTACACTTTCTTCTGCCTGCAAAGGGGGCGCGCCTACACCCTTATGCGCGGCGGCGAAAGCATGGCCTTTTGGCGGGGGGCAAGTTTGCCGCAGGGTTCAGGCCGGCGCCTGTTCGTACCAGCCGCGCGTGGCCTTTACCACATGCACGATCGACAGCATCACCGGCACTTCCACCAGCACGCCCACCACCGTGGCCAGCGCCGCACCCGATTGCAGCCCGAACAGGGAAATCGCGGCCGCCACTGCCAGTTCGAAGAAGTTTGACGCACCGATCAGCGCGGCGGGCGCCGCCACGCACCAGGCCACCCCCAGGCGGCGCGACAGCCAATAGGCCAGCGCGGCATTGCCATAGACCTGGATCAGGATCGGCACGGCCAACAGCGCGATCACCACCGGCTGCGCCACGATCGCCCGGCCCTGGAAGCCGAACAGCAGCACCAGCATGGCCAGCAACGCGACCAGCGAAACCGGGCCAAGCGCGGCCAGCAGCCTGCCGAGCGCCGGCTGTCCGCCGCGCGCCAGCACAGCCCGTCGCAACACTTGCGCGGCAATCACCGGCACGACGATATAGAGCACGACCGACAGCAGGAGCGTGGCCCAGGGCACCTGCACCGCCGCCACGCCCAGCAGCAGGCCGACCAGCGGCGCGAACAGGAACACCATGATCACGTCGTTGAGCGCCACTTGCGACAGCGTATAGGTCGGCTCCCCATCGCAGAGGTTGGACCACACGAACACCATCGCCGTGCACGGCGCGGCCGCCAGCAGGATCAGCCCGGCGATATAGGATGGCCCCTGCCCGGCCGGCAGCAGCGGCGCGAACAGCCAGCCGATGAACAGCGTGCCCAGCAGCGCCATCGAAAACGGCTTGACCGCCCAGTTGATCAGCAGGGTTACACCCACCCCTTTCCAGTGCTGGCGCACCGCACCCAACGCCGCGAAATCGATCTTGAGCAGCATCGGCACGATCATCAACCAGATCAGCCCTGCCACCACCAGGTTGACCTGTGCCAGCTGCGCGGCGGCAATCGCGGCAAACAGCCCGGGCAAGACCTGGCCCAGCGCCACGCCGGCCACGATGCACAGTGCCACCCACAGCGAGAGATAGCGTTCGAACGTGCCCATGGTTCAGATCACCCGCTGCCCGGCAGCATCGACCACAACCTCGCCATCTTCCTTGGCAAAGGCGCCCAGCTGCGCATGGGGCAGCAGGTCCAGCACCGCTTCGGACGGGCGGCACAGCTTGACCCCCAGCGGCGAAACTACCAGCGGGCGGTTGATAAGGATGGGATGGGCCATCATCGCATCGATCAGGGCGCTGTCATTCAGCGCGGGATTGTCGAGGCCCAGTTCGGTATAGGGCGTGCCCTTTGCACGCAACAGTTCGCGCGGCGTGATGCCGGCGCGGACGATCAGCTGCGCCAGCAGATCGCGCGCCGGCGGCGTCTTGAGGTATTCGACCACGTGCGGCTCGATCCCGGCATTGCGGATCAGCGCCAGCGTATTGCGCGAGGTGCCGCATTCCGGGTTGTGGTAGATGACGATGTCGACGCTCACGCCGCAGATCCTTTCAGCAACAGGGGGATAGCGCGGCGACCAGCGGCGCGCACAGCGCGGCATTGCCCGCGCAGCAATCGGTGACCAGGAACAGCATCACGGCGCGCAGGCCATCGAGGTCTGCCCGATAGACGATCGTGCGCCCTTGCCGTTGTGACTGCACCAGCCCGGCGCGGGCGAGGATGCCCAGATGCGCCGACATGGTGTTTTGCGGCACGCCGAGCAGGCGGGCGATTTCGCCCGCTGCCAGCCCGGCCGGCTCGTGCCGCACCAGCACGCGAAACACGTCTAGCCGCGTGCCCTGCGCCAAGGCACCCAGCGCCGCGATGGCCGAATCACTATCCATATATCCAGATTAATGGATATGTTTCGCGTTGACCAGCCCCGGTGTGCTAGGAAATTGCCGGCGCCAGGCGATCGACGAGGATGGCGCTGGCTTGGTTCAGCCCGATCAATTCCACCGCGATACCATGATGGCGCATCTTGGAAACCACGTCTTCCAGCGCGCCCACGGCGGTGACATCCCACAAGTGGCTGGCGGTCAGGTCGATGCGCACGCGCCTGGCATCATCGCGCAGGTCGAACCGGTCGGCAAAGATATCCGCGCTGGCAAAGAACACCTGGCCCGTCACGACATAGGTGCGCGTATCGCTGGCCGCGTCATAGCTGTCGCGCACTTCCATCATGCGCGTCACCTTGAAGGCAAAGAACACCCCGCTCAGCAGCACGCCCACGGCCACACCGGCGGCAAGATCGTGGGTGGCCACGGTCACCAGCACGGTGGCCACCATGACCACGCCCGAAACCTTGGGATGGCGCGCCAGATCGCGGATCGAGCCCCACGAAAACGTGCTGATCGACACCATGATCATGATCGCCACCAGCGCCGCGACCGGCACTTGCGCCACCCACGGGCGCAGCGGTACCATCACCACCAGCAGGAACACCCCGGCAACCAGCGTGGACAGCCGCCCGCGGCCGCCATAGCGCACGTTCCCCACCGTCTGGCCGATCATGCCGCACCCTGCGATGCCGCCAAACAGCCCGGCGGCAAGATTGGCCAGGCCCAGGCCGGTGCACTCGCGCGCCTTGCTGCTCGATGTTTCAGTCAGATCATCGACCACGCTGGCGGTCATCATCGATTCGAGCAGGCCCACCGCCGCCATCGCCAGGGCATAGGGCATGACGATGCGCAGCGTTTCCCACGCCATCGGCACGCCGGGCCAGGTCAGCGACGGCAAGGTGGCAGGCAGGCGGCCGAGGTCGGCGACAGTGTGGACCGGCATGGGAAACGCCATGCTGATCGCAGTCAAGGCCACGATGCAGATCAGCGGCGAGGGGATCGCCGTGGTGATGCGCGGCGCCAGATAGATGATCGCCAGGCCGGCGGCGATGAGGGCATAAGTATGCCACGTCACATCCAGCATCTGCGGCACCTGCGCCGAGAAGATCAGGATGGCGAGCGCGTTGACAAAGCCTGTCCGCACCGAACGCGAAACGAAGCGCATCAGCACGTCGAGCTTGAGCAGCCCGAACACGATCTGGAAAACGCCGGCGAGCAGCGTGGCGGCCAGCAGATAGGGCAGGCCGTGGGCATGCACCAACGCTGCTGCAACCAGCGCGACAGAGCCTGCCGCGCCCGAAATCATCGCAGGGCGCCCACCGGCAAAGGCAATGACGATGCCGATCACGAACGAGGCGAACAGGCCCACTTCCGGGTCGATCCCGGCGACGAAGGAAAAGGCGATAACCTCTGGAATAAGCGCAAAGGTGCCGACCATGCCGGCTAGGACATCGCGCCGGGCGCTGGTGGCGCTGTCCCACCATTCGGCGCGATAGCGCGCAAAACTGCTGTTGTTCATGCTGTAAAAAACCGAGGAGGTCGCAACGGGCGATCAGGCGGCCGATCTGGCGGGCAGCAGGGGCTGCCATCGGCCGGCCACAGGGCTGAAAGCGCCCCGGCGACAAGCATTGTCCGGCGGATTGGCGGCCGGAATAGCCACCCGGGGTTGCACCGGGTCCATGCGATTGGCGCCTCCCTATCGCCGCGCGGCGCCCAGGGCAATGCCCTGCGTGCAGAGAAAAAATCATGGCCCGATCTGATCGGGCCTGCCCCAAAGGCCATGGAATATGCCGTGGGCAATACCCATAACGCGGGCTGACACCCCGCCGGGCGCCCGCTGCCCGGCTGCCCAGCCCCAGGAGAATTTCCCCTGTCCGACATTCTTGCTACCGCCCGCCGTCGCCACACGGCCAAGGCCTATGACCCCACGCGCCGCATCAGCGACGCTGATATCGAAACGCTGGAAAACCTGCTGCGCTTCAGCCCGTCGAGCACCAATCTCCAGCCCTGGCACTTCATCGTGGCCGGCACGGACGAAGGCAAGGAACGCGTGGCCAAGGCCGCGCAGGAACGCTTTGCCTTCAATGCCAAGGCCATCCGCGATGCCTCGCACGTGGTGGTCTTTGCCAGCCTGATCGATGCCAGCGCCGAACACATCGCCCGCATTACCGCCCAGGAAGAGGCTGATGGCCGCTTTGCCGCCGATCCCGACGGGATGAAGGCGCGCGCCAATGGCGGGCGCATCACCTTTTCGGGCATCCACAAGTTCGACACGCGCGACCAGCAGCACTGGCTGGACAAGCAGGTCTATCTCAATCTCGGGCAGTTCCTGCTGGGCGCGGCCACGCTGGGCATCGATGCCACGCCGATGGAAGGGATCGACACGCGCCTGCTCGACGCTGAATTCGGCCTGCGGGACAAGGGCTTCACCAGCCTGTTCGTGGTCGCGCTGGGCTATGCCGACAAGGATGCCGATTACAACGGCCGCCTGCCCAAGTCGCGCCTGCCGATCGAAACGATCATCACCCGCGTCTGAGTGAGCGGGCGGTAAAAGCCTGCGCGCTGGGGCAAGCCCCGGCGCGCAGGCTTTTACACACACCCTTGCGCAAGCGCCCGCGATTGCCGATGGACGGCGACCGGGCATGACACACACGCAAGGCAAACTTTTCCCCCTCTGGCGCGGCGGCGCCGTGGTGCTGTTCGCGCTCTGCGGCCTGGCAGGCCTGGCGGCGTCCGGCGCGGGCGCCCCGCCAGTGACGGTCCAGCCCCACGCGGCCCAGCAGCCCGCACCGCCACCCGCACCACCGCCGGCCTGGCAGCATCGCAGCTGGACCGCGCGCGATCATGCCCCGCGCTTTGTGCAATCCCTGGCGCAAGACCGGGATGGCTTCCTGTGGGTGGGCAGCGTCGAAGGGCTGTTCCGCTTCGATGGCACCACGTTCGAGGCGGTGCCGCCGCCGCCCGGCCACCCGCGCGCCGCCACCGCCGTCAGCGCGCTGGCCGCCGCGCCCGATGGCAGCATCTGGCTGGGCTATGCCGGGCGCGGCGGCGTGGCGGTCTATCGCGACGGGCGCCTGCACGATGCCGGCCGCCCCGGCGATGCCGCCGAAATCACCAGCATCACGATCGGCCCGGATGGCGAGCCGTGGATCGCGGTGGGCGATGGCGAGCACGCGGTCTATCGCCACACCGCCACCGGTTGGCAGGCGATGATCGCCCCCACGTTCGACACCAACGAGGCCGAACCCCAACTGCTTTCGCGCCAGGGGGACATGTGGTTCGTCACCTGGGGCGGGCAGCCGTTCCGCTGGCCGATTGGGCCTGGCCCCTTTCGCCCCACGGCGGTGCCGCTCACCGTGTCGGGCGGCGGCGCCATGATGCAGACGCCCGACGATGCGCTCTATCTCATCGATTCCCACGGTGTGCGCCGCGTGCCGGATCGCGGCGCCGCCGCTCGGCTTGTCGTGCCGGGCACCGCGCTGCCTCCGGCCAACTTCTATCGCGCCGTAGCCGATCCGTTCGGGCGGATCTGGGCCACCACCGCGATTTCGGGCCTGGTGGCGATCTGGCCGCGCAGTGGCGCGGTGGAGCGGATCGGCGAAGAGCAGGGCCTGACTTCTGATCGCGCATCTCCGATCCTAGCTGATCGCGATGGCAATGTCTGGGTGGGGACAGAGCGCGGGCTTGACCGGTTTTCTCCCTCACCGCTGCGCGTGCTGCCGAATATGGCGCCGCGCGGCGGCAGCGGTCTCTTGGCCACGGCCCAGGGTGGCCGTGTCTATCTTGCCAACGATGCGGCGGTATACCAGATCGATCCCGGCCAGGCGCCGCGCGCGCTGGCCCAGGTGCCACCGTGGGTCATGGGCCTGTGTGCGGGCGCCAATGGCGATGTCTGGGCAATCAGCCCGGATCATGCCCAGGTGGTGGCCGGGCCGCACCGTGGCCAGATGCTTCCCATGCCCCGGCACGTGCTGGAAGTGAAGGATTGCGCCGCCGATGCCAGTGGCGCGCTGTGGCTTTCGCCCAGCGGCCTGGGGTTGTTGCACCAGGTGGGGGCACGGCTGGAACCGGTGGCGCTCGACCCCCGGCTCGGCCAGCCGCAAAGCCTGGCCTTCGACCGGCAGGGGCGCCTGGTCATGATCCTCGATCGGCGCACCATCGCCCGGCTCGATCATGGTGCGCTCAGCACCTGGGATGGCAGCAAGATCGGGTTCGAGCGGCCCGGCACGCTCAGCGTGCGCGCTGACGATGTGCTGATAGGCGGCACCACCGGCCTGCTGCGCCTGGATGACAAGGGCGTGCAGATCCTCGACGCGCGCGATCATCCCTGGCTGTTCGATACGCGCGGGGTGGTGTCCACCGCCGCTGGCCAGACCTGGCTGATCGGCTATCACGGCCTGTCGCGGGTCAGCACCGCCGCGCTCACCCAAGCCTTTGCCAACCCGACGCGGCCGATCCCGCACGTCACGTTTGATGATGACGATCGCCGCATCGCCCTGCCCCAGGCCGGCGCGGGCGAACAGATCGTGCGCGATGGGCACGATCGCGTCTTTGCCCTCACCCGCCAAGGCGTGCTTGAAGCATTGCCCTGGGCCAATCCCCTGCCCGAAACCCGCTTTTCGCTGTTCGTGCGCGCGCTGGGCGCCAATGGCCACGAATGGCCAGCGCGGCCGGGCCTGGCGCTGCCGGTGGGGACGACGCAAGTCACCATCCGCTATGGCGTGCTCGATCTTGCCACCCCGGCGCAGCGGCGCTTTCGCGTGCGGCTTGGCGGGCTGGACGATGGCTGGGTGGCCAACGGCACGGCGCAAGACATCTCCTATGCCAACCTGGCGCCCGGCACCTATCGCTTTGACGTGCAGACCACCGACCGTGAGGGCGCCTGGCAGCCGCAGGGCGCGGCGCTGACGTTCACCATTCGCGCGGCATTCTGGCAGACCACCTGGTTTCGCCTCGCCGTCGCCGCGCTCGTGCTGTTCGTGGCCCAGGCGCTCTATCGCCAGCGCACCCGCGTGCTGATCGCGCGCGCCAAGGCCAAGCGCGAGGGCCAGATCGCCGAGCGCGAGCGCATCGCGCGCGAATTGCACGATACCCTGCTGCAAGGGGTGCAGGGCCTGATCCTGCGGTTCCAGGCGGTGGCCGCGCGTGGCGCACTCGATCGCACCACGCGGGCCGAACTCGATGCCGCGCTCGAACGCGGCGATGACGTGGTTGCCGCCGCGCGCGACCGCGTGATCGACTTACGCTCCCCGGCGCCCGATGCCGTCGATCTGGCGCGCGCGCTGGCGCCGCTATGCAGCGATGGCCATGTGCCGCCCGTGATCCTGCGCTGCAGTGGCAAGCCGCGCACGGTGGCGATCGCCGTGGCCGAGGAATGCGTGGCGATCGCCCACGAAGCGGTGGCCAATGCCCGTCGCCACGCTCAGGCACAGACCATCACCATTGCCCTGCATCACGGCCGCCGCATGCTCACCCTGCGGATCAGCGACGATGGCGTCGGGTTTACCGGCGCGACGCAAGGTGCGGCGGGCCATTTCGGCCTGATCGGCATGCGCGAACGCGCCGCCACGCTGGGTGCGCGGATCGAAATCCGCAACGGCGCCACCGGCGGCGTGGTGGTGCAGTTGCAGGTGCCCGGCCGCCGCGCCTATCGCGCGTAGCGATCGGTGGCGCGGATCAACTGATCGAGAATGCCCGGTTCGGAAAAGGCATGGCCGGCCCCTTCAACCAGGTGAAACTCCGCCTCGGGCCAGGCCTGGTGCAGCGCCCAGGCATAGTGGGCTGGGCACGGCATGTCATAGCGGCCATGCACGATCGTGGCGGGGATATGGCGCAGCCGCTCTGCCCCGGCGAGCAGCTGGCCTGGCTCCAGCCAGCAGCCATGCGTGAAATAGTGCGTCTCGATCCGGGCAAAGGCCAGGGCGAAATGGCCATCATCGTGCTGGGCACTGTTGGCCGCATCGGGCAGCAGGGTGATCGTCTCGCCCTCGTACAGGCTCCATGCCCGCGCAGCGGCAATGCGCTCTTCCATCGGCCCGGTGGTCAGGCGGCGGTGATAGGCGGCCAAAATGTTGCCGCGTTCCTCGGGCGGGATCGGCGCGACAAAGCGGGCATATTTGTCGGGAAACATCTGCGACACGCCGAACTGATAGAACCAGTCCAGCTCTGCCTGGGAACACAGATAGATGCCACGCAGCACCATGGCGCTGACGCGGTCGACATGCGCCTGGGCATAGGCCAGCGCCAGGGTGGAGCCCCACGACCCGCCGAACACCAGCCACTGCTGCGCGCCGACCATCTCGCGCAGCCGCTCGATATCGGCCACCAGGTGCCAGGTCGTGTTGGCCTCGAGCCCGGCATGCGGGGTGGAACGGCCACAACCGCGCTGGTCGAACAGCAGCACGTCATAGCGCGCCGGGTCGAATAGCCTCCGATGCGTGGGCGATATGCCCCCGCCCGGCCCGCCATGCAGAAACACCGCCGGCGTCGCGCCGGGCGTGCCACAGCGTTCATAGGCAATGACATGGCCCTCGCCGGTATCGAGCGTGCCGGTTTCATAGGGTTCGATCGGGGGATAGAGCGTGCGCAACATCGGCCTATGTTGCGCCGTGGCGCGGCAAAATCAATCCACCCATTCCCGCGCCAGATGGCGCGCGCCTGCCAGCATCAGCACGGCCGCGAGCAGGTAGAAGCCCAGGCCGATCTGGATCGCCTGGCGAAGCGCATCGTTGCCGAAATGCGGCGTGAGCAGGTCAGACAGCTTGCCGATGGTCAGCGACCCCAGGCCCACGCCGATCAGGTTGTTGATCAGCAGGAACGCGGCAGAGGCCGTGGCGCGCATCGGTGCGGGCACCAGGTGCTGCACAGCGGTCAGGATCGGGCCGAGCCAGATATAGACCAGCGCCTGGGGCAACAGGAACAGCCAGAACGCCAGCGCGGCGCTGCCGGCATGGAGCCCGGCGACGAACAGCGGCACCCCGGCCAGGAACGCCAGCGCGGGCACACGGGCATAGGCGGCGCGGCTGCGCGTGCCCAGCCAATCGGCCAGCACGCCCCCGGCCATCACCCCGGCAGAGCCGCCCACCAGCAGCAGCAGGCCAAAGAACTGCGAGGTTTCGACCAGGCCCAGGGCAAACGAGCGGCGCATCAGCGAAGGCAGCCAGAACGCCAGGCCATAGCCCATCATCGAACACGATGCCGCGCCCAGCGCCAGCAGCCAGAAACTGCGCTTGCGCGCCAGGATCGCCAGCACCGCGCGCATCGCCGGCGCTTCGCCCGCTTGCGGACGGCGCGGATCGCGCACGGTCCAGGCAAACAGCGGGGTGAATGCCAGGCCAGCCAGGCCCACCGCCAGGAACGCCGCGCGCCAGTTCACCGCCGCCGCGACATAGCCGCCCAGGAGGATGCCCGCTGCCGATCCCAGCGGGATGCCCAGCGAATAGATCGCCAGGGCCCGCGCCCGCCGCTGCGGCGGAAAGGTATCGGAAATCAGCGCATAGGATGGCGCTACGCCGCCGGCCTCGCCCACCCCCACCCCCAGCCGGCAGGCAAACATCGCCCAAAAGCCCGAAACCATGCCGCACAGCGCGGTAAACGCGCTCCACACCGCCAGCGAGGCTGCGATCACCCGCGTGCGCCCGCGCCGATCGGCCAGCCAGGCCAGCGGCAGGCCCATGGTGGAATAGAGCAGGGCAAAGGCAAAGCCGCCCAGCGCGCCCAGTTGCGTATCGCTCAAGCCCAGATCGGCCTTGATCGGCCCGGCGAGAATGCCCAGGATCTGCCGGTCGATGAAATTGAAGGTATAGACCACCAGCAGCATCGCCAGCACGAACGCCGGGCGGCGCAGCAAGGGCAGGCTATCGTGCGATTCTGGCGCAGGTGGCATTCGTCTCTCCCATTGAGCGCGGCATGGGCTTGGCTGTACCTTGCGCTGCCGGCCGGTTCCGGCATACTAGTGAAAAATGAATCACTCTTCAAATTAGAACTGGCTGCTCATGGCTGAAACCCGGACTTCTCCCGCGCCTTCCTCCGCCACGGCGGCACCGCAGCCAGATGCGGCGGCGGCAGCACCAGCGCCCCGCCCGTCCAAGGTGCCCAAGACCGAGCGCGGCCGGCGCACGCTGCGCGCGCTGCTCAATGCGGCGGCGGAAGAGTTTGGCGAAAAGGGCTTCCACGATGCCGCGATCAGCCAGATCACCGCGCGCGCCGGGGTCGCCACCGGCAGCTTCTACGTTTATTTTGACAGCAAGGAAGCGATCTTCCAGGCGCTGGTGCGCGATCTATCGGGGCAAGTGAAGGATTTCGTCGGCCCCAGCATTGCCGCCGCGCCCAACCAGCTTGCCGCCGAAAGCGCCGGCCAGCTCGCCTATCTGAACTTCGTGCGCCAGCACAAGGAGATCTACCGGATCATCGATGAATCCGAATTCGTCGATCCGGCCGCCTATCGCGAGCACTACACCAATTCGGCCGCGCGCATCGCCGCCCGGCTCGAAGCGGCCGCCCAGCGCGGCGAGATCAGCGCCGGCGACAGCGAGGTGCGCGCCTGGGCGATCATGGGCATGAACGTGTTCCTCGGCCTGCGCTTTGGCGTGTGGGGCGATGAGGCCCCCGAAGCCGTGGTGCAAGAGGCCGGCCGCCTGCTTGCCCATGGCCTGTCATCGCCACGTGCCAGCGGGGAGGAACGCGCGTGACGGGTTCTGCGCCGTTCGCCCTGCGCCAGTGGACATCGCCCGATGGGCTGGCGCTGTCGGGGCGTGACTATGCCGCCGCGCCCGGCCCGGCGCGGCTGCCGGTGGTGTGCCTGCACGGCCTGACCCGCAATTCTCGCGATTTCGAGGCGCTCGCCCCGTGGCTCGCCGCGCGCGGGCGCCGCGTGCTGGCGCTGGACATGCGCGGGCGCGGGCTTTCGGCGCGCGATCCGGCGCAGCGCTATGACGTGGACACCTATGTGGCCGATGTCTGCGCCCTGCTCGATGACCTGGGCATTGCCCGCGCGGTGTTCATCGGCACGTCGATGGGCGGGCTGATCACGGTGGCCCTCGCCACCCACGCCCCCGCCCGCGTCGCGGCCGCCGTCATCAACGATATCGGCCCGGAACTGTCGCCGCGCGGGCTGGCGCGCATCGCCGGCTATGTCGGCAAAGGTGGCGCGATCGCCACATGGGACGATGCGGCCAAGGCCTGCGCCACGCTCAACGCCGATGTCTTTCCCCACCATGGCGCGGCAGACTGGCTGGCCATGGCCCGCCGCCTGTTCCGCGAGGAGGACGGCGCGATCGTGGCGGATTACGATCCGGCCATCGCCGAGGCCTTTGGCAAGATCGTGGCCGATCCCGATCCCTGGGGTAAATGGCATGCCTTTGCCCAGGATCGCCCAGTCCTGCTGCTGCGCGGTACGGCCACCGATCTGCTGGATGAAGCCGTGGCCCGGGCCATGGTCGCGGGCAAGCCGCAGGCCCGGCTCGCCGCCATTCCCGGCATCGGCCACGCCCCGATGATGGACGAGCCCGACAGCCTCGCCGCGCTGGAGGCCTTTTTCGCCACCCTGCCCTAAGCCGCACCCCATGCCCCCATTGCCAGGGAAACATCCCGCCACGGCAGAGTTCACCAGCCAAAGCGGGTTCAAAGGGTTAAGGGCGTGGGCGCAGCAGCAACGGACAATGCCGATCGGCGGCGCGCAACCCGCGCCCTGCAGGCGCTCAATTTCTTCATGGCCGATATGCAGGCCGGCATCGGCCCGTTCCTGGGCGTGTTCCTGCAGCAGCGCGGCTGGCAGACCGGACCTATCGGCACGGTGATGACCGCCGGCGGCATTGCCGGCATGGCGATGACCGTGCCGGCCGGCGCCTTTATCGATCACACCGCGCACAAGCGCTGGGTGGTGGTGATCACCGGCATCTGCACCGTGCTCGCCTCGTTCCTGCTCTTGTGGTCGCAGGCGTTCCTGGTTGTCGCCGGCAGCCAGGTCGCCACCGCGATTGCCGGCGCAGCGATCGGCCCGGCCGTGGCGGGGATTACCCTGGGCGTAGTGCGGCAGCGCGGGTTCAACGCACAGAACGGCCGCAACCAGGCGTGGAACCATGCCGGCAATCTGGTCGGCGCCGGGCTGTCGGGCTGGCTCGGCTGGCGCTTTGGCATGCCGGCGATCTTCTTCCTGGCGGCAGCGTTCGGCGTCCTGGCGATCACCGCCGTGCTCTCGATCCCCGAACGCGCGATCGATCACCGCGCCGCGCGCGGGCTGGAGCCGGAACACCAGGCCACCGCCGATGGCCAGGCCGAGGGCTTTCGTGAACTGCTTTCCAACAAGCCGCTGCTGATCCTCGCCGCCGCGCTCGCCTGCTTTCACCTCGGCAACGGGGCGATGCTGCCGCTTTATGGCATGGCGGTGGTCGGCATGGGCAAGGGCGATCCGGCCATGTTCACCGCGACCACGGTGATGGTCGCCCAGGCGGTGATGATCGTTGCCAGCCTCGCGGCGATGAAACTGGCGGATCAGCGCGGCTATTGGCTGGTGCTGCTGGTGTCGTTCGCGGCGCTGCCGCTGCGCGGGCTGCTTGCCGGCGCGTTTATCGAACACTGGGGCGTGTGGCCGGTCCAGGCGCTCGACGGCATTGGCGCCGGCCTGCAGAGCGTGGCGGTGCCGGGCCTGATCGCCTGCCTGCTCGATGGCACGGGCCACGTCAACGTGGGCCAGGGCGCGGTGATGACGGTGCAGGGCGTGGGCGCCAGCCTCTCTCCCGCGATCGGCGGCTGGCTGGCGCAGATGCTGGGCTATCACGCCACGTTCTTCATCCTCGGCGGCTTTGCCCTCGCCAGCCTGGCGCTGTGGATAGGCTTTGCCGGCACGCTGCGCCCGGCTTGCGCGGCCGGCGCCGGGCGGCCATGACGACGTCGATGTCAACTTCCACCGGCGCCATCTGGGCGATCGCCAGCCTTGCCACCGCCGGGGTGATCGCGCGCCCGATGCGCTGGCCCGAATGGATCTGGGCCGCCAGCGGCGCCGCGCTGCTGGTACTGACCGGGCTGATGCCGCTGCCCGCCGCCGGCGCCGCCGTGGCCAAGGGGCTCGACGTTTACTTGTTCCTGACCGGCATGATGCTGCTGAGCGAGGCGGCGCGCCAGCACGGCGTGTTTGACTGGGTGGCGGCGGCCGCCGTCAACCACGCCGGCGGATCGCGCGCGCGGCTGTTCACCCTGGTCTATGCCACTGGCGCGGTGGTCACCGTGTTCCTGTCCAACGATGCCACCGCCGTAGTGCTGACCCCGGCGGTCTTTGCCGTGGCGCGCAAGGCGCGGGCAGAGCCCTTACCACTTCTGTTTGCCTGCGCGCTCATCGCCAATGCGGCCAGTTTCGTGCTGCCGATTTCCAACCCCGCCAACCTCGTACTCTATGGCGGGCACATGCCGCCGCTGGGGCCGTGGCTGGCGGCCTTTGCCCTGCCATCCCTGGCGGCGATCGGCGCCACTTATGCCGTGCTGCGCTGGTATTTCCGCCGCGATCTGGCCGGCACTTGCGCCGCCGTGGTGGAACGGCCCGCCCTGTCGCGCGCGGGCAAGGCGGCGGTGCTGGCCATCGTGCTGACGGCCGGCGTGCTGCTGGCGGCCTCGGCGCTCGATCGCCCGCTCGGTCTGCCCACGGCCGTGGCGGGCCTGGCCTGCGCCATCGGCGTATCGCTGTTCGCGCGGCAATCGCCGCTGGGCCTGGCGCGCCACATTTCCTGGGGCGTGCTGCCGCTGGTGGCCGGCCTGTTCGTGGTGGTAGAGGCGGTGGATCGTACCGGCGCGATCGGCGCCCTGGCGCGGATGCTGTCGCAGGCCACGGCCCAGCCGGCAACGACTGCGCTGGCCGCCGGAACGGTGCTGGCGTTTGTCTGCAACATCATGAACAACCTGCCCGCCGGGCTGGTCGCGGCCGGAACAGTGGCCCTGGCACATCCGCCGCGCGTGGTCGTCGATGCCCTGCTGATCGGTGTCGATCTTGGGCCGAACCTGTCGATCACCGGCTCGCTCGCCACGATTCTGTGGCTGCAGGTGATCCGGCGCGAGGGCGAAGACGTGGGCTTTGCCACGTTCTTCAAGCTGGGCCTGATCGCGATGCCGCCCGCCCTCGCCCTCGCGCTGCTGTGCCGGGTATTTCTGGCTTAGCTTAGCCCAGCTGGCGGTCGAGCCAGCTTGCGGCCAGGTTTGTCCACTGCCCGGCCGGCGCATTGGCCGGGCCGGTGCCAAAGCCGTGGCCGCCTTCTTCAAAGAAATGCGCCTCCACCGGGCGGTGGGCGGCCTGCATCGCTTCGATGAACAGCGTGCTGTTCTGCCACGGCACGGCCGGATCATCGAACGAATGCGCCAGCATCACCGGCGGCGTCTGCACGCCGACATGGCGCGCCGGCGATCGCCGCGCGATCAGCGCCGCATCGGGATGATCGCCCAGCAAGCGGCTGCACGACAGCGCGTGAGTATAGGGCGGCTCCATCGCGATGACCGGATAGACCAGCACGCCGCAGGCCGGCCGCGCATCCAGACGGTCGATCGCATCGCCTGGCGCGAACAAGGCCTCGTCATACCCGGTCAGCAGCGAAGCGGCGAGATGGCCACCGGCGGAAAAGCCGATCGCCGCCACCTGCGCCGGATCAAACCCGTGAGCGCCGGCCAAGGCGCGGATCTGCCGCATCGCGCGCTGGGCATCGGCCAGCGGCACATCGGCGCGCGGGGTCCAGCCTTCGCCGGGCAGGCGATAGACCAGCACGAACACGGTATAGCCCAGCGCGGTAAACCGCGCGGCCACGTCCACGCCTTCGTTGCGCACCGAAACGAAGGTATAGGCGCCGCCCGGAATCACCAGCAGCGCGCGGCCATTGCCGTGTTGCGGGCGGAACACGCGCAGTTCCGGTACAGCCACGTCGGTCACGAACGTGGCCGCCAGATCGGCCGCGCGCGCCACCGGGTGAAAGGTTCCACCCGGCGCCACGCGCCCCTGCCACAGCGGCACGGCCTCTGCCGCCTGCCACGCCGGCGGCAGGGCGCTCGCCCCGATCGGGGTTTGCAGCGGCGCGCGCGCATGGCCCGCCGCTGCATCGGCAAACGAACCGGCCATCATGGCGCCCCCCAACAGGCCCAGCATGCCCCGCCGGTTGATTGCATGGTCCATCGCCCTTCCCTTCGCACGTTCGCGCTTTCCAGCGTCAATACTTGAAGCCGATGCGAATGCCATAGGTGCGCGGCGGCGCATAGCTTGCCGTGGTCGAACTCCACACCGGCGTCACCAGCGTGGGAATGCGGCGATCTTCCAGGTTATTGACGAACAGGTTGACATAGGCATGGCCGCTGGCCTCGTCGAACTGCAGGTTGAGGTCGGTCTTGGTATAGCCATCGATCAGGCCCTGCGCGATGTTCTGCGCCGTGGCATAGCTGTGAGTCTGGTAATAGAAATCCACCGCCGGCGTGATCTTGGCGCCCGAGGCAAATGTGAACGTGTGGCCATAGCTGGCGCGCGCGCTGAACGTCGGGGCATTGGGCAGGCGCTTGCCGGTATTGTCGGTCGTGGCGGCATTGATCGGCGCATAGCCCAGCAGCGGCGCAAAGATGTTGTACATCGTATCGGCATAGAGCAGCCCATCGGGCGTATTGGCAAAGCTGCGGAACTTGGCGTCCATCAGCGAGATATAGCCCGAGAAGCGATCGGCCGAGGTCGGCCGGAACGTGGTTTCCAGCTCCAGCCCGCGAATGCGCGCCTTGGCGGCATTGGTCGTCACCGCGATCGGCCCCTGCACCGGATCGACGATGATCGTCGAAACCTGCAGGTCGCGATAGTCCATCTGATAGGCGGTAAGGCCCACGAACAAGCGGTTGTTGAGCAGGTTGGCGCGCAAGCCCGCTTCATAGTTGGTCACGGTTTCAGGCGCATACTGGCGGAACGCAGCGGGGTTGGTGCTGGCCTGCAGGCCGCCGCCGCGATAGCCGGTCGATACCGAGGCATAGCCGATCACGTCAGGCGTGATGTCGGCATCAAGGCCGACTTTCCAGTTCACCTTGCTGAACTTGGCCGCCGGGCGGTTGCTGTCGTCGGTATAGGCGAGGGCAAAGGTCGGGCAGGTGGTGGAGTTGATATTGGCGCGCGTCACCGTGTCGCCCTGGCAGACCAGCTGCTGCTCGCGCGAGAACACCTTGTCCCAGGTGGAACGCAGGCCCAGGTTGATGCGCAGGCCCGATACCGGCTTGAGCGTCGCCTGGCCGAACAGCGCCTTGGAACGGCTGCCCGTGCCCGAATAGGTGTTGACCACGTCCACCGCACTGATCGTGGAAATCTGGTTGCCGGTGCCGGCCACCTTGGCGCCAAAGATGTTGTACACGCTGTTGAACGGTGCCGGCGCGGTGTTGCCGGCGTGCAGCAGGCGCTGGCCCGAGGGCTGCTTGTCTTCCGAGATATAGGCGCCGGCAACGAGCTTGATCGGCCCGCTTTCATAGTTCACGTCAAGTTCGTGCGACCAGGTCTGCATGCGCTGGTTGATGTATTCCTGCGAGAATACGCCGCTGGTTGCGGTCACGCCGTTGTTCTTGAGTTCGGAATAGCCAGCCAGCCAGGTCAGGCTAAGCGCGCCCGATGCGCGCCACACCATCTTCGAGCGCACGTCATAGCTTTTGACCGCCTGGCGATTGTTGGTCACCAGATCGAGGCCGGGATTGACCGCATCGCTCGGCACGATCACGCCCTGGCCGAACGTGCCGGCCTTGAGATCGGCATTGGGATAATAGGTATAGTTGCGCAGATAGACCGCCGGCACGGTGCTGTTGTTTTCGCCATAGGCGCCCGAAACGCGCCAGCTCAACGTGGGCGTGATATCCCACTTGGCAGTGACACGCACGGCCGACAGATCGGTCTTGTCAAAGCGGTCGGTCTTGAACTGCGGGCCATAGCCGTCGTTGATCTGGTGGAAGGCGGCAATGCGGATGCCGAACGTATCGGCAATCGGCAGGTCGATCGCGGCCTGGGCGCGGATATCGTTGAAGCGGCCATATTGCACACTGGCGCTGCCGCCCAGGTTGCGCCCCGGATCCGCAGTGTTGATGTTGACGACGCCGGCCGTGGCATTGCGGCCATAGACCGTGCCCTGCGGCCCGCGCAGCACCTCGATCGAGGCCACGTCGAACACCGCCATGGTCAGCGCAGCGGAAAACGGATTGTAGATGCCGTCGATCTGGGTGGCGACGGTGGAATAGCCGCTGAAGCCGTTGTTGCTGCCGATGCCGCGAATGGCAAAGCCGTTCTGCGACAGCTTGAGCGAAGGCACCGTGGTGGCCAGCTGTTCGCCGGTGGTCAGTCCCTGGCGATCGAGCAGGCCCTGCGCCACCACGCTGACGGCGATCGGCGCCTTGCTGATGCGCTCGCTGCTCTTTTGCGCGGTGACGACGATTTCGGCCGGTGGCGTATCGGCCACAGCCTCGGGCGCGGCCTGCGGGGCGGCTTCCTGCGCCAAGGCGGTGGTGGGCGCCGTCAGGGCCAAGGCCAGGATGCCGGCCGAGCCGAGCAGGATGGTGCGATGGATCATGTGTCTCTCTCCCTGGTTGGATCGGCGCTGCACCGGCCGGGCCGGCGCGTGGTCGTCCGCGATTCGACGCTACGCCTACGCCATCATTTTCGTTTGCGCAATCGATTGCGCATCGATGCACAAAAATTGCCCTGGCCGCCTTGGCGGGTGTCTCACGCTGTCACGTTGGCTGTCGTCAGGTGGGCTGTCGTCAGGTGGCTTGCGCTCAGGTTGACTGGCGCACCAGCAGGCGCGGCTCGATCCGCACCGAGGCGGCGTCTTCGCCGGCAATGCGCCGCATCAACAGATCGACCATGATCCGCGCCCCTTCGCGCAAGTGCTGGTCGATCGTGGTGAGCGCGGGCACGAGATGCCCGGCGATCGGCAGCCCGTCATAGCCGATCACCTTGATCGTGCCCGGCACGTCACAGCCCATTTCGGCCAGCGCCTTGAGCATGCTGGCGGCCGTCACGTCGGCGCCGGCAACGATGCCATCGGGCATGCTGTCGAGCGCGCCCAGGTGCTTGGCCAGATCGCGATAGGCGGCATCGGGCTCGAAGTGCGAGGGCAGTTCCACCGGCGGCGGCAGGCCGGCAGCGGCCAGCGCGGCGCGCACCCCGGCCAGGCGCTCGCCAAATTCCACCCCCAGCCCCGGCCCGGCAAAGGCCAGCAGGCGGCACCCCCGCGCGATCAGATGTTCGGCCGCCATCTGCCCGCCGCGGAAATTGTCCGATCCCACCGCGCAATGGCGCTGCCCTGGCATCTGCCCGCCCCACACCACCATCGGGCGATAGCGGCGGGCCATGCTTTCGATCACATGGTATTGATCCGATTGGCCGATCACCAGAATGCCATCGACCCGGCCGGTGCCGATATAGCGATCCAGCCAGCGCTCATCATCGGGCAGCACGCGCGAGAGCAGCAGGTCATAGCCATGCTCGACCAGGGCATCGGCGAGGAAGCCGATCATCGTGTTGAAGAACGGGTCAGACAGGTGCTGCAACGCATCGTGGCCCATTGGCACCACCACGCCCACCGTCATTGTGCGCTGGGTGCGCAGGTTGCGGGCGATTGCGTTGGGCTGATAGCCCAGCTTTTCCGCCAGGGCGACGATCCGGCTGGTGGTCTCTTCGCTGACCCGGCCCGTCCCGCTCAGCGCGCGGGATGCGGTTGCGGTGGAAACCCCTGCCAGTTCAGCAAATTGCTTGAGATTCATGTGGTCCGTTTCATCGTATCGCCGCTGCCGCCGGCACCATGGCGCGGCGGCTATCCCACGGCAAGGCCATGCCTGTGCCCAGGCGGGCGCCTATCCCGCCGGCTGGCCAAACGCGCGGCGCAAGGCCGCCAGCCGCGCCGCGATCAACCGGCACGAGGGCGATGCATCGGGCACCACGCGGTCAAACCCGTGATAGGCGCCGGGGATCACCAGCAGTTCGGTCGGCACGCCGGCATCGGTCAGGCGCCGGGCATAAGTGATGTCTTCATCCACGAACAGATCGATCCCGCCCACCGCGATGAACGCCGGCGCCAGGCCGGCCAGGCGCGCACAGCGGGCCGGCACCCCGGCCGCCGGCACCGCACGCGATCCCGGCGTGGCGCCCAGGAAACTCTCCCAGCCAAAGCGATTGGCCTGCGCGTCCCAGCCCAGCTTGCCGATGCCCGGAGGCGGCATCACCGTGCTGCCGGTGCGATCATCGAGCATGGGATAGGTCAGCACCTGCAAGACCAGCGGCACCTCGCCCCGGTCGCGCGCCTGGATCGCCAGCAGGGCGGCATGGCCGCCACCGGCGCTTTCGCCCATCACCGCCAGCCGCCGCCGGTCGACGCCCAGCGCCTCGGCCTGGTCATGCAGCCAGCGCAGCCCGGCATAGGTTTCCGCCACCGATCGGGTAAACCGTGCCTCGGGCGCCAGGGTGTATTCCACCGAGACGATCACGCAATCGAGGGCGTGGGCAAAATCCTGCAGATAGCCGCGCTCGGCCAGGGCGGAACCGGCCACGAACCCGCCGCCATGGGTGTGCAGGATCGCCGGGCGCGGGCCACCGCTGGCCCGGCTGCCGGCCCCGCTGCTGGCATTGATCACCTGCACCGTTACGTCGGGAATGCCTGGCCCCACCGCGATCTTGCGCGCTTCCACCGGCACATCGGCGCGCAGCGGCCCGGCCATCGCCGCCCCGCCGGCGCGCAGGATCGGCAGCCGCGCGGTGGTCAGCGGGGAAAGCTTGGCCCCCATGGCCAGGACAGTGGCCGCGCCAGCGCGCAACTCGGGATCGACGCCGGCGAGCGGATCGGCCGCCGCCGCGCTGGCAAAGTCCAGCCCGCCGATGCCCAGGCTGCTCAGGCCCATCCCACCCAGGCCAACCCCCAGCGCCACGCCACCCCGGCGCAAGACCGACCGTCTGTTGATCATCACCTTCTCCCTCGCCGTCGCGGCCATGCCATCTTGCATAAGGCGGCTATTTGCACAATCGTTTACTCAAACGCGCAAGAGCGCCATCCTGAAAGGCCCACCATCCGATGTTCGCAACCCTGTTACCACGCCTTGCCGCCCCGGCGCTGGCCCTTCTCGCCGCCCCTGTCGCTGCGCTGCCCGCCTTGGCCCATGCCGATGCGCCCATGGCACCGCCCCCCGTGCTGGAGCCGGCGTTCCGCGCGCATGTCCTGTTGGGCGAAAGCCTTGACGTGGGCCAGACGCCGCGCGGCGGGCGCAGCCTGGTGCGCATTACCGGGGGCACGGTCGATGGGCCCATGCTGCACGGCGTGGTGCTGCCCGGTGGGTGGGACTGGCAGTTGCACGGAGCGGGCGGCTGCATCGAACTGCATGCCGACTATATGCTCAAGGCCGCCGACGGGGCCGTGATCAACGTGGTCAACCACGCCAAGGCCTGCCCCGGCCCCCACGGCGAAAAGCCGCAGATGGTGGGCATGCCTATGTTCGAGGCGCCGCTCGGCCCGCAAGGCTGGCTCAACAGCGGCGCCTATGTCGCCACGGTCACCGGCGGCAGCGATCCTGCCCATCCGGCCGTGGACATTGCCGTCTACAAGGTGCGCTGATCAGCGGCGGGCGGTCTTGGGTGGCATGGCGCAGGCCGTCACGCCGCCCTTGGTCCTGGCCACCAGCGGATAGCGGCACAGCGGCCGCTCCCGCCCGGGCCAGGGCGTGGCCGGGCCGGCCTTGGCCGCCAGCGCTTCGGGCGCCTTGCCCTGCTCCACCCAATCGACCAGCGCGCGCAACGCGTCATAGCGATCGGTGGCCGGGCCACCGGCGCAATGCGCCATGCCCGGCACCGGAAACACCCGGGCATAGCCGGCCGCACGCCCGCCACTGTGGCGATCGAGCGCGCGCCACCAGCCCAGCGTATCATTGAGCGAAAAGACCGGATCGGAGGCGCCATGCGGCACGATCAGGCGGCCGCCGCGCGCCTGGAAGCGATCGAGATCGGGCACATGCGCGCCCACGTCCTGCCAGGCAGAGCGCGGCCAGCCCGGCGCGGTGGCGGTCACCGCCGCGGCATCGCGCGCCGGATCAAACGCCAGTTGCGCCGCCAGGATGGCATCGGGCGCCAGCGGCACATTGCCCGGCGGCGTGGCAAACAGCACCACGCGCGATGGCCCGCCCAGCACCACGTTGAGCGCCGGCACGCGCCCATCCGGGCTGCCGGTCATCCAGATGCGCCAGCCTGGATCGAACCAGCCGGCGTCCCAGCCAAAGCCGGGATAGATCTGCCGCCCGGCGCCATCGCGCACCCCGTCGTGAATCTGCTCCAGCGCGGTGACCTGGGCCGGGCTCAGGCCGGCGGCGCGCAATTGCGGCACGACCAGCGCGCTGGTGCAGCGCGCGCCATCGGCGACGATGCCATCCTTGGCACCGTCCAGCCCGTCGCACGCGGCCAGGATCGCCTGGCGTACGCGCGTGCCGTCTTCCACGGAAAAGGCGCGGGCGAGGTTTGCCACGGTGGGCGCGTCGCCGCGCGCGGCCAGCACGCCGCCCATTGCCTTGGTATTCCACGCCTCTGCCAGGGCGGCGCGCGGCAGGGCAAAGCCCGGCGCCGCAGCGACGATGCCGTTGTAGAGATCGGGCTCCTGCTGGGCCAGGACCATGCCTTCCTGCCCGCCCTTGGAACAGCCATAGAAATAGCTGAAGCGCGGATTGCGCCCGTAATAGGCCGCAACCAGCGCCTTGGCCGCCAGAGTCACCGGGCGCAGCGAAGCGCCGCCGTAATCGGCGCGGGCCTGGGGATCATGGGCAAAAGCCACCATGCCGCCGCGCGCGGGATCGGTGTTGGTGGCATTGTCATGCCCTGAATCCTGCGCCAGCACGGCAAAACCCTGGGCAAGCGCCGGTGCCTGGTCCATGCTGACCTTGCCGATCGCATCGCCCACCGTGCCGTTGGTGCCGCCCCCGCCCTGCATCAGGAAGCGCCCGTTCCAATCGCTGGGCAGGCGCAGGCGGAAGCGGATGGCATAGGCCTGGGCATCGACGCCACGGCGTTCGTGCATCACGCCTTCGACCTCGCAATGGGCCGGCAGCACGGCCTGGGTGGGCGGGGCATCGGGCTGGCCCACCAGCGGCACGGCATAGCCGGCCGGGCGCCAGGTCGCCGCCACGATCCGCGTGCCGGCCTCGGGCCAGGCAACATGGCCCGCCTGCGTCAGGGCGGCGCAGCTATCACTGCCCAGCGGCGCCGGTGCAGCCGCGGCGGCATGGGCCAGCGGGGTGAACGCGAAAACCGACATGCCGGCCAGCAAGCCGCCAAGACAACGCAGGGACACGCGCATCATTACCTCTTCCCGCCCGATCGGGGCCTTGTCATATCGTAATGACACATAGCAGTTGATCGGGCCTTTGCAACGCAGTGGCCGCGCCTGTGGCGTCTTATTCGTCCTCGTCCTCTGCCTCGTCCGCGTCACCCGCAGGCGGCTTGGCCGGCGCGGCATGCGGCGCTGGCGGGGCGATCAGGCCATAGGCCCTGTAGCGCCGGTCGATGCGCGGCGCGATGGCGCGGGCGGCGGCCAGATCGGCCGCGCCGCCGGTGGCATCGCCGCTGGCATCGCGTGCCAGCCCGCGCACGAACAGCGCCGCGGCCAGGCGCGGGTTGCTTGCCAGCGCAGTTGTTTCGTCGGCAATGGCGGCGGCATAGGCCTTGCGCCGGTATTGCACCAAGGCGCGCGTATCGAGCATGGCCGGCTGCGGCCCGGCTTTCTTGATCGCCAGATCGCAATCCTTGAGCGCGCGATCGAGATCGGCATTGGCCAAGGCGCGGTTCCAGCTGCGCGCGTTGAGCAGGCTGGGATAGACCGAATCGTCGCGGTGCAGCGCCACTACTGCATCGATCAGTGCCAGCCCGCGATCGGCCGCGCCCAGCCGCTCATAGAGATTGACCACCTGCATCACGTCGAGCGATCCGGGCGGCAGATGCGCCGCCGCCGCATCGGTATCGGCGCGCGCGCTGGCGCGGTCCCCGGTGGCCAGCCGCAATTGTGCGCGCCGCGTCAGCAGGCGGTGATCGGTGGGGCGGATCGCCAGCCCGGCATCGAGATCCTGGCGCGCCAGATCCAGCTTGCCACTGCGCAGATAGGCATTGGCGCGATGCTCCAGCAGATCGGCCCGCGTCGGCGCCAGGCGCAGCGCCTCGGAAAAATCGGCAACCGCGCCGGCAGTATCGCCGCGATCCATCCGGCCAGAAGCGCGCCCGGCAAATTCGTCGGCCGTCTTGGGATCGGCCGTGGTTTCGGCCTTGCCCATGTTTTCGGCACGGGTTTCCAGCCGCCCGATTTCGCCATCGGTCGTTGCGGAAAAGATCGGCCCGCCATTGTACGTCACGAACATGAGCCTTTGCGCGCGCGACACGATAATGTGGTGCGACAGCAGAAAGTCGACGCCCAGGATCATGTCGCTCGATCGGTCATCGTCGGCATCGTCGATCACCCGGATCGGGCTGTTGCGGATTTCCTCGCCCCCGATCGAGATCGTTTTGGTGCGCACGATCCAGCTTTCCCGCCGCTTCATGCCAATGCCGCCCATGCGCATCGAATTGACCACATCGGGCGCAGACATATCTATGCCAGCGCGCTCGGCCGCCCGGCGGCCCAGCAGAGTGGTGGGCGCCCCAGTATCGAGCAGGGCGTGCATCGACTGCCCGTTGATCATCACTTCGACGATGATGTGGTAATCATGCTCGTCGGTCGGGCGGAACACGCGCGCCTCGCCCACCGACATGCCCTTGCCCCAATAGGCCAGGCTGATCCCGTCGCAGCCGCGCTCCTGGAACAGGTTGACCACGCCCTTGGCAAGATCGAACTCGGTGGTCTGCACGCCCAGCAGGTTGGCGCCGAGGAAGCCATTGCCGGCATCGCTGCCGCCCACCAGGAACTGCACGTTGTGCAGCGTGACGCCCACGATGCCAAAATCACGCACTTGCGCCAGTTCGGGCGTCACCGTGCCGCCGATTCCGGTCATGTAGAACCCGATCGGTAGCGGCTCGGTCCGCAGGCCCAGTTCCACCGCGCGGGCCTTGGGCATGAAGTTGAAGAACGCCCCGCTATCGAGCCAGACGCGCGTGTCCTTGCCGTTGACGGTTACCGGCACGCTGGCGCGGGTGTTTTCCATCACCACCGGCAGCTTGGCGATCAGGCCCACCTTGCACTTGTTCGCGCCCTCGGCATGGGCAGCGGGCGCGGCCAGGCCAGACACGGCAACCCACAGCCCTAAGCTGGTCAACAACACCCGATTCATGGTTGCATGCCCCTTGTCCAAGCGACACGCCGTTTGATCACGAATCCCGGCAAGCGGCCAGAGGCAAATAGCGCCGAATCAACCGTTTTTCCGGTTGAGTGGAAGCGTACCCGGCCCGCCCCGGGGCAGGCCGGGCCACCGCATTATGCCCCCGGGGCAGCCGCCTTGGTCGCCGCATCCAGTTCGGCGGCGGTCATCGAGATGAACAGGCCATCCGCACCCAGGCCAAACGCCGTCTTGGGCAAAGCGACTGCACCGGCGCTGCGCGCCACGATCACCTGGTCGCCCTTCACTTCCTTGACCGTGCCGATCGCGCCGCCGGCCTTGCCTTTCACTGCGGCGCCGGGAACCATCGCTGCTTCCACGGCCGCGCTCGCCTTCTGGTTGGCAGCGGCCACCTGTTCGTCGATCTGGGCCTTGGTCATGGCGATGATCGGACCCTTGGGCCCAGTGCCGATGGCGCTCTTGGGCAACGTGGCCTTGTTGGTCCCGGTATCGACCACCACGGCATCACCGGTCATGGTCACGATCTTGCCCACTTCGCCGCCCTGCGGATCGAAGATGGTGCCACCCACGGCCACGGTTGCCGCAGCGTTCGCCGCCGGTGCGGTCTGGGCCTGGGCCAGCGCCGGAACACTGGTCATCGCCGCTGCTGCCACCAGGAAATGGAAAACCTTCACGTGTCGAACTCCCATCTTGCCATAGAGTTAGCGCTTGGCCAGGCAAACCCGGCCTGGTCTCGCAACCGGCCATCACCCGATGTGGTTCCCAAGATCGTGTCGATAATCTTTTTCCTGAAAAGAAAACCGACGCAAATTCGCGTCGTTTCAGAAGCCCGCCGACCAGGTCAAGAGCAGTTGCCGCCCACCCAGGATCGTCTGCGGCACGGCGTCGCTATAGCGGCCGATCGTGGCGCGATAGGCGGTATCATCCAACGCGTTGCGCAGCGCCAGGCGCAGCGTCTGCCGGCCCCAGTGCCGCGCCATGGCCAGGTCCACCTGCCGCGATGGGCGCACCCAGGTATCGAGCGCGCTGCCCGATAGCGGCGCGGTGCCGGCAAAGGTCGGCACGTCGATCCCGTATTCCTGGATATAGGCGCCGGTCAGCCGGCAGGCGGCATCGGCAGACCAGCGGCCGTCATCATAGTGCAGACGCAGCAAGAGGTTGCTGGCGGGGGCATATTGCGTGCGCTCCACCCGGTCGAGCGCGGGATTATTGAGGTGCACCGCGCTGTGCAGCAGGGTGAGATCGGCCGCAACGGCCAGATGGCGCAACACGCCAGCCACCAGGTCCAGCGGCACGGCCATGCTCGCCTCAAGCCCCAGAATCGTCGCGGTGCCGCCGTTTTCTGGGCGGATCAGGCGGATCGCGCGGTATTCCATCACGCTGGCCGGATTGTTGAGATCGTTGCCGGTATCATTGAGATAGCGCGCCAGGTGCTTGGCAAACCCGCCCAGCGCCAGGTGCAGCCCGCCCGGCCCCTGCCAGGCCACGCCCAGATCGGCATTGGTGCCGCGCACGGATTTGAGATCGGGGTTGGACAGCTGGATTTCGGTCACCCCCTGGCTGTCGCGCGTAGCGCTGCCTCCGCCGGTCAGCTGATAGGGCGATGGCCGGGTCAGGCTGGTCCACAGCGCTGCATCGAACGTCCATTGCCGATCGGGCCGCCAGTGCAGCGTGGCGCTGGGCAAGAGCGCGGCATAGTGGGCCGACAGGTGGTTCCAGCCATAGGCCACGCCATCGGCCGGCACGCCATCGTTGCCCGCCAGCCAATAGCGCCCGCTCACGCCAGACCATTCGCCGCGCAGGCCCAGCGACAGGTCAAGCGCGCCCTCCCCCGCATCGCCCTCCCCCGCATCGTCATCCCCGCCCAGGTGCCGCGTCACCATGGCATAAGCGGCCAGGCGGTCTTCGTGCAGGGCATAGGCATTGGCGTTGCTGTCATCGATCGTGCGCGGCTGCACGCTGGCCCGGCCGATCGCACGCAGCAGCGCGGCATCGGCGATGGTCGGGATGGCATAGTCATAGACCCCGCGCAGCACCGGCCCGATCTGCCCATCGACCAGCCCGCTGTTGCCCAGCGTCGTGCCGGCGGGCAGCGTATCGGCATAGAGGAAATGCGCGGTCTCCCGGCTGCGCCATGATCGCAGCGCCAAGCCGCCAATCTCGGCCTGCCAGCCCGGCGCGGGGCTGGCCTGCACGCGCCAGTCCCCGCCCAGGCGGTGGTCCTGGCTCGTCTCGCTTTCGCGCTCCCCCTGGTTGTGCACCGGAAAGGCGAGTGGATTGGCGACCAGCGCGGCATCGGCCGGGGCGAGCTTGAGCACGGGAAAGCCGCGCACATCCGCCACGTTGACCCCGCCGGAAAGCCGCGTGGTATCCGCGTCCCAGAACGAAATCTCGATATGGTCGGGCCGGTCGGTGCGGCCCAGCGCGGCAAACACGCGGGCCTGCGCCTTGGTCGCGCCAGCGTCCCACGCCAGCGCGGCCTGGGCCATGCCCAGCCGGTCGCGCTCGGGGTTGGTTTCGAACCAATAGTGCGCATCGGCGCGCACGCTCTGGGTGCGCAGCAGGCCATCGGCCGTGGCGGTCTGGGCAAAGAAACCGGCGGCGCGGCCGCCCTGCACGCTCACCTGATAGACATCCTGGGCAATCGCGCGGCTTGCCCACATCGCACTCGCCGTCAGCGTCAGCCGGTCGCTCGCCCGCCACCCCAGCGACAGGAACGCGGTCTCTTCGTGCGCGGTACCGCGCGTGACCTGTGCGTTGACCGAGGCGAGCAGCAGGTTGGCCGCCGGGTCGAGCCCAGGGGCGCTGTTGCCCTGCGCATCGGTCAGGGCATAGGCCAGGTTGCCCGATTGATAGGTCTGCTCCACGCTGGCGAAATGGCGCCGGCTCAGCGCCGCGCTGGCCACGAGCGCCAGCCGCCCATCGGGCGATTGCCAGCCGAACCCGGCATTGGCGCCCCAGGTGCCGGCATTCTGGCCAAAGCGCCAGGCCTGGTCATCGGCCCCGGCGGTCAGGCCCAGGCGCAGGCCCTGCGCGCGCGGCGCGAACGGCGCCAGGTGATCGATATCGAGCGTGCCGGCAATCGCTTCCCCCGCCAGCCGGGCATCGAGCACGCGGTGCACCTGCAGGCCCAGATCGGGCGCCAGGGCCATCAGCCCCAGTTGCGTGCCCCGGCTATAGGGCAGGCTTTGCGGTATCTCGATGCCGTCGATCCGCGTTTCGACATAGGCACCGGGCAGCCCGCGCATCGCCACGAAATCGCCCGTCGCGCGGCCCGCGTGGTCCACCCGGCCCATGGCCCCTTCCAGCGACGTTGCCAGCGTGACAATGCCGGGAAGCCGGCCCAGCGCCTCGGCAATGGTGCGATCGGGCAAGCGGCGGATCTGCGCGCTGGCCAGGGCATCGGGCGTGTCTTCGGCCGCGCCGTCACGCCAGGCCCGCGCCGCCAGCGAGGCTTCCACCACGATAGCGGTGCGATCCTCGATCATGGGCACTGGCAGCGCCGCCACCGCATGGCGGCGCGGTGCTGCGCGCAGGGACGCGGGCTGGCGCCTGCGCGGCGCCAGACGCACGGCGCCACCGGCCAGCCGCGTGGCCACCAGGCCATTGCTGCGCGCCAGGATGGACAAGGCCTGGTCAAACGTGGCGGCGCGCACGGGTGGCGCTTGCGCCCCGGCCACGTCGGCGGCGGCAAACAGGATGTTGCGCCCGGCCTGCCGCGCCAGGGCCAGCAAGGCCTGGCCCAGCGGCATGGCCGGCAGCACGATGCGCGTGGGCGCGCCAACGGGCTGCGCCGTCGCGGCCATGGCCGGAACGGGCGCGGGCACAAGGCACGCCGCGCCCAGCAAAGCGGCGCTAGCGGCGGAAAACCTCATACCCACGCTCGGTTCGGCGCCACGCCACGGGATAGAGCGCGCCAACGGCATCGAGGAACTGCGCCACATCGCCAAGGCGATAGGTGCCATAGACGCGCAGATCGCCCATCGCGGGATCGCGCAGCGCGATCGGCACGCCGCTCAATTGCGAGAACCGCGCCATCACCGCCGCCAACGGCAGATCCTGCGCCACCAGCCGCCCGTCGCGCCAGGCCAGCGCGGCATCGGCATCGATCGCAGCGATCGTGGCAGTATCGCCGGCCAGCGACGCCTGCTGCCCGGGATGGGGCGTGGCGATCAAGGCGCCGCTGCGGCTGTCCTCGATATCGATCGCCCCGCGCGCCAGGATCACCGCCGTCTGCCCGGCGCGCCGCGCCACGGAAAACAGCGTGCCACGATCGACCACGCGCACGTCACCCGCCGTCACCGCAAACGGGCGCCGCTCGTGCTTCACGTCAAACGTGCCTTCGCCATCAAGCGCAACCGACCGGCCCAGCAGGGTGGCGCGCATCGTCACCGCGCTCCCCGGCGTCAGCCACACCCGGCTGCCATCGGCCAGGGCAAAGCTGGCAGTGCGATCAGCCGGCGCTGCCAGATGCTGCTCGTGCACGGTCAAAGTCCAGGCGGCCACGGCAGCCAGGGCGGCGCAGGCCGCGCCCAGCACCGGCCCCGCCACGCGCCAGCGCCCCGCACCGCGCGCGGCGGCGGGTTCAGCCAGGCGCGCGCGCGGGCGCAGGCCACGCCCTGCCGCGGCACGCGGCGCCTCGCGCCAGGCGCGCTCGACCAGGTCCATCGCCGCGACATGCTCGGGCCGCTCGCGCAACCAGGCGCGAAAGGCCTGGCGATCTTCCTCGCTGCCATTGCGGGCGCGTTCCATCCAGCGCGCGGCCTCGGCCAGGATCGGGCTGTCGTGCAGGTTGGGCGCCGTCATCGCGCGGCTCTCCCGCCGCTGCCCCTGCCGCTACCCTCGCCAAGCGCCAGACGCCCGGCCATGCGCGCCAGCGTGCGCTCCACATGGTGCGAAACCGCCTTGGGCGTGATGCCCAGCCGTTGCGCGGCTTCCTTGTGGCTCAACCCTTCCACCCGCACCAGCAGAAACGCATCGCGCGCCACTGGCCCGATCGCCTCGAGCGCATCGCCCAGCAGCGCCAGCTCCTGGCGGCCAGAAGCAATGCGTTCGGGCGCCAATGCGCCATCGTCGACGATATGCTCGTCCAGCGTGGTATGGTGTTCGGACAAGCGGGCAGCCTTCCTGCGGTAACGGTCGATCAACAGGTTTGACGCAACCCGGCGCAGAAATCCCCGAACATTGGCAACAGGATCGGCTTCCGGCGTCGAAAGCACGCGCAGATAGACGTCCTGGACCATGTCGTCCAGGTCCTGCCCATCGCGCATGCGCCGTTTGAGATAGGCGCGCAGCGCGGCCATCTCGCCGGCACTGGTGGCCGCCTCCAGCTCTTCGGCACGGCACGATGCCGCCCCCTGCGGCAGCTCTGGTGGCGGCGCATGACTATCCCCGTCGATGCTCCGCATGGTCGACCCCGTTCTTGCCATCATTGCCCCCCGGCGGCACCCGGCCAAAACGCGCGGGATTGATCCCCTGGGGCACATGGCCGGGCGCCCTAGGCGGCAGGTGTGACAGCGCCGTGACAATCGCGCCATCAAATTTTTTCGGGGAATCGTGGGGCGGCGCTGCGTCCTTTCCAGCAGACCCGCCCGCCGTGGCTGGTCGTGTTTCCTAAAGGGGGAAAACATGCCCGTTTCGTATCTGCGCCCGGCCCTGCTCGCCAGCGCGCTGCACACCATGATCGTTCCCGCGCTGGCGCAACAGGCGCCGCTGCCCGCGCCCGATGCCACCGCCGATTCCGCTGGCGATGCTGCCGCCCCGGCCGATGCCGAACGCGCCATCGTGGTGATCGGCACGCGCAAGCAGGCCGCCGATATCCAGTTCCAATCCTCGCACCCGATCTCGGTGCTGTCGGAAGAAGACCTGCGCCACACCGCCGTGCACAACGTGGCCGAGGCGCTGGGCCTGCTGCCCGGCGTCAACGTGGTCAACACCGGCTCGTCGTTCATCGGCGGCGTCGATGGCGCCTCGCGCGGGGAAGGCATGTATGTCGCCATCCGTGGCCTCAATTCCGAATACAACGTCAACCTGATCAATGGCGTCAACGTCGCCCAGGGCCAGCCCTACAGCCGCGGCGTGCAGCTGACCCTGCTGCCGCCCACGGGCCTCAACACGATCGTGCTCAACAAGGCCTCGCGCGCCGACATGGATGGCGATGCCATCGGCGGCACGGTGGACTTCCGCACGCCTTCGGCGTTCGACTATTCCGATCGCCTGCACGGCAGCGTGACGGCCTCGGGCCGCCTCGAAACCCGCGCGCGCACCTATGGCGACAGCGGCCTGGGCGGCGGCCTGGCGGCGGAAATCTCGTCGCGCTTTGGCCCGGGCCACACCATGGGCATCTACGTCAGCGGCTATTACGACAAGCGCACCTATACCAACAGCGAGATCCGCGGCGCGCAATCGGCGCACGACGATGGCAGCTGGGGCTATCTCAACGCGTCGGACAGCAAGGGCACCAGCTATCCCGGCCTCGATCCGCAGCGCAATGCCGCGCTCACCGGCTTTGACGCCGGCGTATCGAGCGGCAAGACCCGCCGCTTTGGCGGCAATGCCTCGCTCGACTGGCGCCCTGACGATACCACCCGCGTCTATCTGCGCGGCACTTATGCCAAGGCGCTGACCGAGCAGGATTCCACCCTGGCGCAGTTCAACGGCGGCACCAAGGCGTGGATTCTCTCGCCCGGCACCGATCGCTATGTCCTGACCGTGCCTTCGGTTTCGGTGCGCAACTACTTTGAAACCAACCCCGAAACCGCGGTCCTGGCCACGGCCGCGTTCGGCGGGGAAAAGCAGCTCGGCGACTGGAAGATCGCGCCCGAGGTGTTCTACAGCGAAGGCCACAACAACCGCCCCAACCATATCGAGGCGTCGGCCCGCATCAACCAGTCCGACAAGTACACCAGCGGATCGAAGATTCCGCTCGGTGGCCAGTCGGTCGGCTATTCCGACAACTATCCGGTCGCGCTCTATAACCAGGCGATCTTCAACGCGTTCGACAATTCGGCCAGCGTGCTGCCCGCCCGCCGCGCCGGCCAGTTGACCGAGCAGTTCAGCGGCCAGCGCAAGTGGGGCGGACGCCTCGATATCAGCCGCGATTTCACCGATGGCGGCCTGCTGCAAAGCATCGCCTTTGGCGCCAAGCTGCAAAGCAGCAAGCGCAACGTGACCAGCCGCGACTGGACCACCGACTATGTCGCCAACTATGTCGGCCACGCCGTCACCTGGGCGCAGCTGGGCCTGACCAACGGCACGTATGCCCACACCTATCCGGGCCTTTATGACTGGTCGCTGCCACGCTTCAACAAGACGGCGCTGTTCAACCTGTTCAACAAGTACCAGTTCGCCAACGAAGCCGATGGATCGAGCTACAACAGCTTCGACACCTGCGGTTCGCTCTATGTGAACAACTTCAACTGCGGCACGCTGTCGGGCCGTGAAACCGTGGCGGCGGCCTATGCCACGGCCACGCTCAAGGCCGGCAATCTGGAAATCATTCCGGGCCTGCGCTTTGAACACACCACGATCAACAACACCTATTGGGTCATGGCCTATAGCGGCGGCGTGGAACAGCCCGGCGCCTTTGCCAGCAACCGCACCACCTACAACGAACTGCTGCCCAGCCTGTTTGCCAACTGGCGGCCCAGCAGCACGCTGGTGGCGCGTGGCGACGTGTGGTTCTCCTATACCCGCCCGCCGTTCTTCCAGCTTGGCGGCAGCTCCACCGCGCGCACCGGTGACGATGGCAAGACCACGATCGTGCAAGGCAACCCCAACCTCAAGCCGATCCGCGCGATCAACGTCGACAGCTCGGTCGAATGGAACTTCGCTCCCTCGGGCCATGTCATGCTGGGCGGCTATTACAAGCGGCTGACCAACTATCTCTATGACAGCGGCACCACCCTGCTCAACACCGCCACCAACGACGGCACCAACCAGACGTTCATCACCCGTCCGCTCAACGGCGGCAGCGGCAATGTCTATGGCCTGGAATTCCAGGTGCAGAAAACCTTTGTCGAGCTGCCCGGCGCGCTGCGCGGCTTCGGCATCGGTGCCAACCTCACCCGGCAGTGGACCAAGGTGGACATCGGCAACGGCGTGATGCGCAATATCCAGAACGCGCCCGACGTGATGGGCCAGGCGCGGGTGTTCTATGCGCTCGGCGGCTTCTCGATCGACGCCATCTACAACTACACCGGCGCCTATCTGGAATCCTACAACTACCTCGGCCAGCCCACGGGTTGGGACGATCGCTGGGTGCGCCCGGTCAAGCGGGTTGACCTGCACGCCGGCTATGACTTCGGCAATGGCCTCAAGGCCGATGTCTCGGTGGCCAACCTGTTCAACAACTACACCTACTGGGCCCACATCGGGCGCCACTCGCTGGCCATTTCCGACATCGTCAATTCCGGCACCACGGCGCTGGCCAGCATCAAGTACTCGTTCTGATCGCCTGATCCCCCGGGTCGTCCCTCACTGACCCGATCGCAAACTGGGGCGGCGGCGCGTTTATCGCGGCCGCTGCCCCTCTTTTTGCCGCGTCGCTTCTGTTTCACATTTGCCCCCGTTTCACATTTGCCAAGTAAGGCTGCCCGCCATGCTCGCTCGTGCCCGCTTCACCCCCCGCCTTGCGCTGTGCCTGCTCGCCGCGCTGATCCCGGCCATGGCGATCGCCCGCCCGGCGCCAGACAAGACTCCGCGCTATCGCGTCGATCGCGTCGTGCTGCTCATCCGCCACGGCATCCGCGCCCCGCTCGATGGCGAAGCGGCCGCTGCGCCGCTGGCTGACCAACCCTTTCCCCACTGGGATACCCCGCCCAGCCAGCTTACCCCCCACGGCGCCCAGGCGCTCGGCCGCCTTGCCGATTACGAGCACACGCGCCTGGTGCGCCAGGGCCTGCTGCCCGCCGGGGGCTGCCCGCAAGCCGGCAGCATCGCGATCTGGACCAACAGCAAATCGCGCACCATCGCCAGCGGCCAGGCCCTCGCCCAGGGCCTCGCGCCCGGTTGTCCGCTGGCGGTCGATCACCTGCCCGAAGGCCAGGCCGATCCGCTGTTCGACGCGCTCGATACGCCGGCCGTGCCGTTCGATGCGCGCGCCGCTGCTGCCAGCATCAACGCCGAACTCGACAATGGCCGCGCGCTTATGGTCGGCATGGGCCCGGCCGTCGCCACGATCGAACGCGTGCTGGGCTGTCGCGCGCCTTGCCCGATTTCCACCCAGCCCAACCGCATCGCCCCTTCGGCCGATGGCAAGGGGTTGAGCCTGGCTGGCCCGATCGATCTCGCCTCGGGCACGGCGCAGGTGTTCCTGCTGCAATACACCGAAGGCATGCCGCTCACCCAGGTCGGCTGGGGCCGGGCCAGCGCGGCCGACATCGCCACGATGTCTCCGCTCCACGCCCGGCTGTTCGATGTCTTTGCCCGCTCCGCCTATATGGCGCCGCGCGTTGGCGGGTTGATCGCGCGCAAGATCGCCGCCACGCTGACGACGCGCCAAGCACCGGCGTTCAGCGTCTTGGTCGGCCATGACAATACCATCGCGGCGGTTACCGCGCTGATCGGCACCGGCTTTACCCTGCCCGGCTATGGCCGCAACGATCCGCCGATCGGCGCGGGCCTGCTGTTCGAACGCCTGACCGACACGCGAACCGGCCGCCAGTTGCTGCGCCTGTCATACCTTGCGCAAACCCCCGATCAGGCGCGCCACCTGGTGCCCTTGCCACAATCGGGCGCCGGCGCGCCGCTGCATCCGCTATCGCTCGGCCGCTGTGGCACCACGTGCACGCCGGCAGGCTTTGCCCAGTTGATCGCCCGGCAAACCCGGGTGCTCGATCAGGCGAAATAGCCCCCTGCCCCAAGGGCCATACGGAACTGTCCTTCGCGATGGTGGGTTCCTTTACCGCATATGGAAGAGGAACCCACCATGGCCGAAACCCTGCGCAAGGGCGCGAAAGTCAAATGGCACAGCAGCGGCGGCACCGCCCACGGCAAGGTCGTGCGCAAGGTGACCAAGCCGATGAAGATCAAGGATCACAAGGTCGCCGCCTCGCCCGATGATCCGCAGATCCTGGTGGAAACCGCAAGCGGCGCCCGCGCCGCGCACAAGCCCGCAGCGCTGGAAAAGGAATAGCGCCATGGCCGGGCAACACTTCACCCCCACGCTCAAGATGGCGGCCAATGCCAGGCGCGGCCTGCGCCTGCGCGAAAAGTTTGGCTGTGGCGGCACGGATGTGGGCGTGCGCCGCGCGCACCAGCTGGCCGAGCGCCGCGATGTGAGCGAGGCTGACGTGAAAGCCATGGCCAGCTATTTCGCCCGCCACGAGGTGGACAAGCAGGGCGCTGCCCACCAGTGGAACAGCAACAGCGATCCCTCGGCGGGCTTTATCGCCTGGCTGCTGTGGGGTGGTGACGCCGGGCGCACCTGGGCGGACGCCAAGCGCGCCAAGCTGGCGGATTAGGAATTGCTGCGCAGATAGCTGCTCGCCGCCTGGGCATCCTGCACGTCATAGGCGAACCACGTGCTCTGCGCGTGGTCGAACACCTGCACCACGCCATCGCCCACGCGCGCCTCGAAATGAGCGCCGCTGGCCCGATCGAAACCGCGCACCTGTTCGCCGTCAATGGTGAACGAAACGAAGGCCTTGCTGCCCTCGTCGTGGATTTCGGGCAGCGTGCCGGCAAAAGCCACATTGCGTTCGCCGTCAAAGCCCTTGACCTGGTCGCCGCGCCGCTCTGCCGCCACGCGCAGATCGCGGCCGGCGGCGTGGTCAAACAGCCCGGCCACCGTCTTGCCGGTGGTGGAGGCAAAGGCGACGGCGGCGATCATGGCGCGGGTATCGGGGTTCATGCCCGCCGATGTCGCATGCATGGCGGCCTACTTCAACCCCTGCGCCCCCACCCCCGCCGCCGCCCCCGCCGACAGCCACAGCGTGCGCAGATGGGCCAGACCAGCGCGGGCATAGGCCGCTGGCGGCGCCAGCGCAGGATCTTGTTCCGCCTCGATCACCATCCACCCGGCATAGTCGATCGCGGCGAGCGCCGCGCAAACCGCGGCAAAATCCACTGCGCCATCGCCCGGCACGGTAAACATGCCGGCAATCACCCCATCGAGGAACGAGGCGCCCTGGCCGATCGTCTCGGCCGCCACCGCCGGGCGCACGTCCTTGGCATGCACGTGCACCACGCGGGCGGGATGCTCGCGGATCAGTGCCGGCACATCGATTCCGCCCAGCCGCGCATGGCCGGTATCGATCACCAGGCCCACGCCCTCGCCCGTGGCATCGATCAGCCGCGCCAGATCCTGAGCATCCTCCACCACCGTGCCCAGGTGATAGTGATAAGCGAGGCGCAGGCCCCGATCGGCCAGCCGCGTCGCTATGTCGTTCAGCATGGCGCCAAACGCGGGCCATTCGCCGGGCGCCAGGCGCGGCCGCTGGCGGAGCGGCGTGTGGCGCTGGCCATGCACCGCCCCGCTGGTTTCCGCCAGGATGAACACGTCACAGCCACACGCCGCCAGCAGCGTGCCTTGCGCCTCGATCGCCGCGCTTTCCCCCGCCAGGCCATGGGCAAGCAGGCTGCTGCCGTGCCACGCCCCGGCCAGCGCCAGCCCGGCCTGGTCCAGCCTGGCGGCGAGCGCAGCCGGTTCGGCCGGAAAAATCCCGCCCCGCTCGATCCCGGCAAAGCCGATCGCCCCCGCATCGCCCAGGATCGTGTCGAGCGTGGTGCCCGCGCCCAGGCTGGGCAGGTCATCATTGACCCAGCCGATCGGGCTGACGCCCCAGCGCACGGTCATGGCCGCTGCTCCAGCGCTGCTTCATAGTCCGCGCGGGCGGCCATCACCGCCTCACGCGTGGAAATTTCCGGCACGGCCACGTCCCACCAGGCGCCGCCCAGATCGCGGCCGCCATCGGGATCGGTCTCGATCACCAGCACGGTGGGCCGATCGGCCGCACGCGGGGCCGCCAGTGCCGCTCCCAGCGCGGCGCAATCGGCCACCTTGTGCGCCACCGCGCCCAGCGCGCGGGCATGGGCGACGAAATCGATCGCCGGCAGCCCGTCCCCGCGCAGTGTGGCGAACGAGGCATTGCCGGTGCGCCCTTGCAGGCGGTGGATGCAGCCAAAGCCCCGGTTGTCGAGCAGCACCACGGTAAACGCCACGCCCAGCGCCGCCGCGCTCGCCAGTTCGGAATTGAGCATCAAATAGCTGCCATCGCCGACCATCACCACCACATCGGCGGTGCGATCGGCCAGCGCGATGCCCAGCCCGCCGGCCAGCTCGAAACCCATGCAGGAAAAGCCATATTCCACGTGATAGCGCCCCGGCGCCGGGCACGGCCAGAAGCGGTGCAGATCGCCCGGCAAGCCGCCGGCCGCCGCCACGATCGTGGCATCGGGAAGGGCGCGCTGCACCGCGCCGATCACCGCCACGTCATCGGGCAGCGTACCCGGCGGCACCGGCCGATCGCGCGCGGCCCTGGCCGCCTGATGCCATTGCGTGGCCCAGGCCCCGGTCTGCTGCGCCCAGGCGGCAGGCACGGTCCACCCATCCAGCGCGTGGGCCAGCGCATCGACCACCACGCCGGCATCGCCCAGCACCGGCTGCGCGCCATGCTTGGCGCTATCGTGCAGTGCCACGTTCACCTGGAACAGCTGCGCATCGGCGCCGAACAGGCGGCGCGAGCCGGTGGTGAAATCCTGCAACCGCGTGCCCAGCGCCACGATCACGTCTGCCTCGCGCGCCGCCGTGTTAGCCGCGTCGGTGCCGGTCACCCCGATCGCGCCCAGCGCGCCGGTTGCCGCATCAGGCAACGCCCCCTTGCCCGCCTGGGTTTCGGCCACCGGCAGCCCGGTCTGCGCCGCCAGCGCCGCTAGCGCCGGCGCCGCCCCGGCATAGTGCACGCCGCCCCCGGCAATCACCAGCGGCCGCTGCGCCCCGCGCAGCGCCGCGACCAGCGCGGCCAGTTCGCGCGCATCGGGCGCCGGCCGGCGGATGTGCCACAGACGCGGCGCCAGGAAATCGGCCGGCCAGTCGATCGCCTCGGCCTGCACGTCCTGGCACAGCGCCAGCGTTACGGGGCCACACGCCGCCGGATCGGTCAGCACCGCCATGGCGCGGGGCAGCGCATCGATCAGCTGCTCGGGCCGGGTAATCCGATCGAACAGGCGCGAGACCGGGCGCAGGCAATCGTTGGCCGAGACCGTGGCATCGGCAAAATGCTCGACCTGCTGCAACACCGGATCGGGCCGGCGCGAGGCATAGACATCGCCGGGCAAAAGCAGCACCGGCAGGCGGTTGACATGGGCCAGCGCCGCCGCCGTCACCAGATTGGTTGCCCCCGGCCCGATCGAGGTGGTGCACACCATCGCCCGCCGCCGGGCATGGGCGCGGGCAAAGCCGATCGCCGCATGGGCCATGCCCTGCTCGCTATGCGCGCGATAGGTGGGCAGGCGCGCCGGGTCTGCCTCCGCCAGCGCCTCGCCCAGCGCCGCCACGTTGCCATGGCCAAAAATCGCCCAGACGCCGCCGAAAAACGGCACGCGCGCGCCGTCTGCGCCCACCACGTCCTGCGCGGCGAGCCATTGCACCAGGGCCTGGCCGGCGGTCAGGCGCAAGGGGCCAGCGCCTTGGCCCGCGCCTGGCGCCAGGTGGCGACCATGGCGGCAAAGTTCTCGGTCAAACGCACCAGTGCGGTTTCATCATCGATCATGCCGGTAAACCATTCCTGCGCCACGTCTTGCCAGATCGCCCGCCCCACGGCAAAGCCCTTTACCACCCGGCGCGGCGCGGCCGCGGCAAAGCTGGCGGCCAGATGCGCCTGGCTGCTTTCCGCGCCCAAGACCACCACGCCGCGGCACCACGGATCAGCCTGGGCAATCACCGCCTCGATCGCCGACCAGGCGGCGGGATCGTCGGTCGCTTCCAGCTTCCACCAATCGGGATAGATGCCCAGGGCATAGACATGGGCCATGACCCGCGCCACCGTATCGTGGTGCACCGGGCCATAGGGCGCGGCGATGATTTCCAGCAGCAGTTCGTGGCCGGTGCTGCGCGTGGCATCGAACAGGCGCGCCAGTTGGGCATCCTGCTCGGCGCGCAGATCGGCCGGATCATCGGGATGATAGCGCAGGTTGCATTTCACCGCATGCGGGCGCGGCCAGGATCGCAGCGTGATCGCCACGTCGGCCCCGCCCTCGAACCGCAACGGGCGCGAGCCGGAAATCTCGATCGGCCGCCCGATCCAATAGGGCGCATCGGCCGCCTGGGCCAGCGCGCGTGCGCCAAACCGGCCATCGAGCAACAGGCCACAGGCGCGATCGCCGGCGGCGGTGCGCTCCATCGCCAGGCCGGCCAGATCCTTGAACATCGCCACGCGCGCCGCATCGCCACCGCCGCTCGCGATCAGGGTTTCGAACAGGCCGCGATGGTCGATCGCCAGGATCGTCAGCGCCTCGTCGGCCGGGGCGCGGGTGGTGGCCCAGTGCACCTGGTCCAGGCTGGCCGGGCTGCGCGCGCCCTGGCCCGCCATGAACGCGTCGAGTTCGGGCCAGGTCGGCATCGCCGGGGCACAGCCATGGCGCGCCACCACGATCGCGCCACAGGCATTGCCCCAGGCCGCCGCCCGCGCCATCGGCTCGCCGCGCAGCCAGCCGCGCAGGAACCCGGCCATGAAACCATCGCCCGCGCCCAGCACATTGGTCTCTGGCACAGCGAACGCCGGCGCCACCAGGCCTTCGTCCAGCTCGCCCGGGATCACCCCTTCAAACACCACGCAGCCCTTGGCCCCGCGCTTGACCACCACCGGCGCGTCGGTCAGCGTGCGGATCGAGCGCAGCGCATCAAGCGTGTTGGTCGATCCGCCCAGGATGTGGATTTCCTCTTCGGTGCCCACCACCAGGTCGACCAGGTCAAGCACGCCCTGCAGGGTGGCGGTCACGCTGTGGCTCGGCACATAGCGATCCTCGCCACAGTCGCGCGGCGCCAGATCCCACAGCACCGGGCGATAATCCACGTCGAGCACCACGCGCCCGCCCTGTGCGCGCATCAGCTGCGCGGCGCGGCGGCTGGCGACGGCGGTCTGCGGCGTGGAAAAATGCGTGCCCGACAGCAGCACGGCGCCGGCCTGGGCGATCAACGCGGCGTCAACGTCGGCCTCGCACAGCGCCATGTCGGCGCAATCCTGGCGATAGAAGATCAGCGGATAGGTGCCGTTTTCGCGAATGCCGAGCAGGACCAGCGCGGTCAGCCGCGCCGGATCGCTGCGCACGCCGCGCGTGTCCACCCCTTCACGCACCAGTTCCTCGCGGATGAAGCGGCCCATGTGATCGCCACCCACGCGGGTGATCAGCCCGGCGCGCAGGCCCAGCCGCGCCATGCCGATCGCGGTGTTGGTCGGGCTGCCGCCCACATACTTGGCAAAGCTGGCCATGTCTTCCAGCCGGCCGCCCACCTGCTCGCCATAGAGATCAACCCCGGCGCGGCCGATCGCGATGACATCGAGTGGCTTCATGGACGGCGCCGTTTCCCTGGCTGGTGAAGGTTGCCCCCGCTATGCCGCCAAGCGCGCGCTCTGGCCAGTGCCGCTCTTGTGCCGGCGCGCCAGTTTCGGCACAGACGCGCCTGAACACGCCGAAGGAACCGCCAGGCCTCATGCACACAATCGCTCTGCTGGGCGCCGGGCGCATCGGCGCCGTCCATGCCGCGCATATCGCCCGCCATCCCGGCCTGCGCCTGGCCGTGGTGGCCGATATCGATCCCGCCGCCGCCCAGACCCTGGCCGATCGCCACGGCGCCCTGGCGCTTTCGCCCGAACAGGCGCTCGATCATCCGGGCCTTGCCGGCACGGTGATCGCCAGCCCCACCGCGCTGCATGCGCCGCAAACGCTCGATGCTGCCGCGCGCGGCTTGGCGGTCTTGTGCGAAAAGCCGCTCGCGCTCGATCCGGCCGTGGCGCAGGCGGCGCTGGCGCGGCTCGACGCGCTGGGCGCGCGGGTGCTGATGGGCTTCAACCGCCGCCACGATCCCGATTTCGCCGCGCTACAGGCCGCGCTGGCCCAGGGCGCGATCGGCGGCATCGAAACGCTGCACATCATCAGCCACGATCCCGCCCCGCCGCCACCGGCCTATGTCGCCACCTCGGGCGGGATCTTCCACGACATGGTGATCCACGATTTCGACATGGCGCGTTGGCTCCTGGGCGAAGAACCGGTGGAAGTGATGGCCGCCACGGCCTGCCTGATCGATCCCGCGATCGGCGCTGCGGGAGACGCCGATACCGCCAAGACCATCCTGCGCACCGCCAGCGGGCGCATGGCGATGATCAGTTCCAGCCGCCGCAGCGGCTATGGCTATGACCAGCGGATCGAGGCGTTCGGCGCGCGCGGCGCGCTGCGCGTGGGCAACGTGCCACACAGCCGGGTGGAGCACTGGGGGCCGGCGGGCGCCGCCGGCGCGCCGTTCATGGATTTCTTCCTCGATCGCTATGCCGCTGCCTTTGCCGCGCAGATCGCCCATTTTGCCCAGGTGATCGAGGGCGCCGCGCCGCTGGTCAGCGCGGCCGACGGGCTGCGCGCGCTGCTGCTGGCCCAGGGCGCACAGGAATCGGCGCGCAGCGGCGCGTTTGTCCGCGTCTAACCGGCATCAGCCCAGCGCGTTGCGCGGCGGGCGTGTGTCGGGCGCATGACCGAATGCGGGGTTGGGCCGGGTATCCATCTCGAACACCAGATGCCCGCCGCGCGCCAGTTCGGCATGGCTGATCCAGCTGCGGTTCCACACCTGGCCGTTCCAGCGCACCTGCCGCACATAGACCGCCGCCGCGCTGTTGCCCGGCGCCTCGATCACCAGACGCCCGCCCGGCACGGCCAGTTCCGCCCGGTTGAACAGCGGCGAGCCAAACACCCACACCCCGCTGACCGGATCGACCGGATAGATCCCCAGCGCGCTCAGCACGAACCACGCGCTCATCTGCCCGCAATCCTCGTTGCCCGCCAGCCCATCGGGCGCGGCGCGATACATGCTGGTCAACAGGCTGCGCACCCGCGCCTGGGTCTTCCACGGAGAGCCTGACCAGGCATAGAGATAGGCCACGTGGTGCGAGGGCTCATTGCCATGGGCATATTGCCCGACCAGGCCGGAAACATCGGGCGGCGCATCGGCCGGCAGCGTGCTGTCGGCGGCAAACAGCGCATCCAGCTTGGCCTCGAACGCGGCGTCCCCGCCCATCAGGTCGATCAGGCCTTGCGGATCGTGCTGGGCCATGAACGTCGCCTGCCAAGCGTTGCATTCGGTAAAATCGCGCCAGTGGTTGGTATCGTGGCCCAGCGCGCGCGGATCGAACGGCGTGGCCCAGGCGCCATTGGCCAGGCGCGGACGGACAAAGCCGGTATCCTTGTCAAACAGGTTGCGCCAGTTGCGCGACCGCGCGCGCAGCGCCGTGGCATCCTCATGCGCGCCGGCCGCTGCGGCGATCGCGGCCATGGCCCAATCGTCATAAGCATATTCCAGCGTCTTGCTGGCCGCCTCGCGCACGGTATCGGCTGGGATATAGCCCAGCCGGCGATAGGGCTCCAGGCCACTGTCCTCGCGCTCGAACGCCAGGTGGCGCAGCGCCGGCCACAGCGTGGCCAGGTCCAACCCGCTGGCGCCCTTGTTCAGCGCGTCGGCCATCACCGCCACCGAATGCCAGGCGATCATGCAATGCGTCTCGATCCCCTGCAACGGCCACACCGGCGGCCCGAACGGGCTTTCCAGCGTCATCCGCGCCAGGTTGCGGGCAAAGGCGGCATTGCGCGGCGCATCGACCAGGCTGAGCAGCGGATGCAGCGCGCGATAGGTATCCCATAGCGAATAGGTGCTGTAGTTCGCCTCACCGGCCGGCAGCGTACGCACCGCGCTGTCCATCGCGCGATAGCGCCCGTCGACATCGCAAAACAGGTTGGGCGCGGCCGCCGCGTGATAAAGCGCGGTGGCCATGATCTTGCGCTGATCGGGCGTGCCACCCGACACCTGCACCGCGCCGAGCCGCGTAGCCCAGGCCGTCCGCGCCGCGCCGCGCACGGCGGCAAAATCCCAGCCCGGCACTTCGGCATCGAGCGCGGCCAGCGCCCCGGCCACGTCCACGCCCGAAAGCCCGACCTTGACCATGACGGGCCCGGCCGCAGCATCGGGCAGCATTACGGCGGCTTTCAGGTTTGCCCCGGCCACCTGCGTGGCGCCCTCTGGCAGCGGCGCATCGTTGCTGAACAGGCGCACTTGCGCCGCCGGGCGCGACAGGCGCAGCGCGAAATGGATCTGCCGCCCATCGGCCCACTGATGCACGCGGCGGCTGCCGGTGATAAGATCGGGCGCGGCCAGCTGCAGGCTCGCCTCGGTCACCTTGGTCGGGCCCGATGGATCATCGGCAATGCTCGCCTCGTCCGGCTCGTCCCGCGCGCCGTGGGCCAGGTCGATCAGCAAGTGCCCCGCCCCGGCAAAGTGGTAACGGTGCAGCCCCACCCGCGCCGTCGCAGTCAATTCCACGCCGATGCCGCTCTCGCGCAAGTGCACCGCGTAATAGCCGGGCTCAACCGTTTCATCGGCATGGTCAAAGCTCTGGCGATAGCTGCCCTGCGGCTTGGCCCGCGTGCCGGGAGACAGCACCACCGGCCCGGTGCGCGGCACCACCAGCACGTCCATCAGGTCACCCACGCCCGTGCCGCTCAGGTGGTTGTGGGAAAAGCCCAGCAGCGTCGTATCGTCATGGTGATAGCCCGAACACGCGTCCCACCGCGCATTGTCGGTATCCGGGCCCAGCTGGACCATGCCGAACGGCACCGTGGCCGCCGGCGTGACATGGCCATGGCCGCCCGTGCCGATCATCGGATCGACCAGCGCCAGCGCCGCATCGGGCGCGGCTCGCGACAGCGCAGCGGCCTGTTGCGCAATCCCGCTGGCCAGCGTTCCGGCCAGGCCCGCCGATCCCTTGAGCATGTCGCGACGCGTGGGCTTCATCATCTTCTCCTGCTGCCAGGGCAGAAAAGGGGCCGGGCAGCCCCCTTCTGCCCGGCCCCTTCCCCGAAATACCGCCCGCAGGCGGGAAGGAATGATCAGAACTTCATCGTCGCTGTCACCAGCGAGGTGGTTCCCGAATTGACGATATCGGAAATCGCCAGGCTGTGCTGCCCGATGTGCGACCAATAGCTGGGCGTGTTGAACAGGTTGGCGATCGACAGGTCCAGCTTGAACATGCGGCTGAAGGTATAGCCGGCATGCACGTCCACGCGGCTCACCGGGCGCACCCACACATCGTCCCACGTCGCATTCTTGCCCAGCGTGTCGTAGATCGAGACGTAATCGCCGGCATAGCTGTAGTTCACGTCAAGCGAGACCGGGCCCTTTTCAAAGAAGACCTGGCCATTGGCCATGACTTCGGGCGCGTTCTGGATGCGGTCCATGCGCGTGCCATCGCCCAGCACGTCAACCCGCGTCCACTGCCGGGTAAAGTTCACCGCCACGCCCAGGCCGGAAAGCAGGCCGGGCAGGGCCGAAAACTTCTGCCGCGCTTGCAGCTCGATACCATAGACATGGCCCGAACCACCGTTCTGCGGCTGATAGGTCACCGTGCCGGTGGTGACGCCGGCATTGCTGCCGGTCACGATCCCGGCGCTGCTGCCGTTGTCATAGATATAGTGCGCCAGGTGCTTGTAGAACCCGGCCAGCATCACGTGGCCGCCGCCCGGAATGGTCCATTCGCCCGAAGCATCCAGGTTGATCGCGCGGATCGCCTTGAGGTTGGGGTTGCCCTGGGTGATGGTGGTCACCCCGCCCGACACGTTGGTCGAAGCGCCGCCACCCAGCTGCAGGAACGGCGGACGGACATAGCTGGTCCAGGCCGAGGCGCGATAGACCGCCCCGCCATTGTCGCGATAGGTAAAGGCGATGCTGGGCAGCACCGCATCGAACTTGGCCTTGTTCGAACCGAACGCGCCGGTCGCGGTGGTGCCATTGTCGGTCGGCGTCACCCAGAACACGTTCTTGATGTCGGTGTGCTCGTACCGCACGCCGGGCACGATCTCCAGGTTGCCATACTGCAGCTGGCCCATGACATAGCCGGCCCAGACCGTCTCGTTGGCCTTTTGCGTGTTGCAGTTATAGCTGTTGATCGGGTTCGATCCGCAGGTATCGATCGTCGCGTCGGTCGCGCCGCCCAGCTGGTTGAACAGCGAGAAGACCTTGCCCTGGTCGATCACCGGCACCTGCCAGGTATAGCGCTTGGGCCAGACCGCCGGATAGATCTGCTTGATCACGCCCAGATCGCCCAGCGTGGCGGCATTGCCATAGCCAGGCACGGTGTAATCGCGGTTGGTGATTTCGCGGTGGCTGGTTTCCACGCGGAAGCCGGCCTTCAGGAACGTGAGATGGCCGCCATCGAAATCGAGCTTGAGGTCGATCTTGCCGCCGCCCTTGCGCTGGAAGCTGGTCTGCGGGGTATATTCCGGCGGGCCGCCATTGGCGGGCATGCCGCTGATGTTGTTGAGCTGGTTGCGCACGGTGGCAGGCAGCAGCGGCACGGGATAGCCGTTGTCATAGCCGAACAGGGTGGAGCCGCCATAGGCCACCGGAGCATAGCGCCCGGCCACTTCGATGTGGTTGGGCCGCGCGTTGCTGCCCCAGCTGTAGAACAGGCTGGGCGACACGGTCAGCTTGCCGGCGTGCTTGTCCATGCCCAGCTGCACAGTGCCGAGCGTGGCGATCGCCGGGTTGGTTTCATACCAGAAACGCGCCTGAACCGCGCCGATCACCGGGGCATAGGTGCCGTTGCCCAATGCCGTGCCGCTCGACCCGTCCTGCTTGTTGACCCCAACGATCTGGGTCAGCTGGCTGTTCTGGTCGGTCTTGGCGCGGGCATAGCTGGCGCGCAGGTAGATCGAGGTATCTTCATCCGGGCGCCAGTCGAACGTGCCGTTGCCGCCAAAGCGTTCGGTATAGCCGCTCGACAGGCCAAAGTTGGCCGCCGTCTGGATCAGGTTGGCGGCCGGATCGAGGCCGGGCGCGCTGTTGCCGGCGGCATCCTGCACGGCAAAGTCATAGCCGTTGTCGCAGCAGCCCGATTCCTGCACGCCGCCCACCAGGCTGTTGGCAAAGTGGCGGATATCGTAAAAGCCGCTGACATAGACGCCGAACTGGTGATCCGCGCCGAACTTGCGCGAATAATCGGCCCCCGCGTTCCAGCCCAGGCCATTCTGGCCATAGGCCCGCGCCCGGCTTTCCACGCGGCCGCCGATCGTTACCGACCCGCGCGAATCCGCTGCATAGTCGAACGCCGAAGGGGTGCGGAAATCGATCGTGCCGCCGATAGCATCGCCCAGCATGTCGGGCTGCGAGGTCTTGTTGACGATGATCGTCTGCAGGCCCGACGGGGGCAGCAGGCTGAGCTGGACGCCGCGGCTATAGGGATTGCCCTGCGCCACCGACACGCCGTTGATCAGGTTGATGTTGTATTCGGAATTGAGGCCACGCACCGAAACGAACATGCCCTCCCCGCGCGAGGCGCCGTCGACGCCGCCGGCAAAGGCCGAACCGGTGTTCATCACGTTGATGCCCGGCACCATGCCCAGCGCTTCGGCCACGTTGTGCACGGCCGTATGCTCAAGGTCCTGGGCGGAAATCACGTTGACCGTGTTGGCCGAACGCATCTGCAGGGTGGCCGCCTGATAGCGGTTGCCCACCACCACGATGCCGGCGGCCAGATCCGCCTCGCTGCCGGTGGGAGTGCCCGCCGTCGCATCGGCCAGTGGCGCTGCCGATGCCGGCGCCGTGGCGGGAAGGGTTTGGGCGGTGGCCGGCGTTTGTGCCGCCAAGGCCAGCATCATGGTCGATCCGCTAAGCAGCAGACGCGACCGACAGAGCAATCCGATCATTTCACAAACCCCCATATCCCTCTCGCCACGTTTCGGGCGTTGAGCGTATGGAATGGTATTGCCCGTCTTCTGTCAATATGATTTTTCTGTTTCTAATATTTTTGATATAAAAATTTCAGAATTGCGACGGTCGCGCCACAGCAGGCCATCGCTTTGTCACGAGGCATCGCCGCCGCTGCCAGGTGCCCCTGCGGCCACGCTGCGCTGCTGGTCATAGGCCAGCCCCACCACCAGCGCCTGCGCCAGGCACAGCGATGAGGACAGCGAGCGAAAGCCGCGCACTTCGGATTCGCGCACCAGCAGGGTCTGCGCCGCGCGCTTGGCAATCGGGCTCAGCAGGCTGTCAGAAATCGCCAGGACTTTGGCGCCCGCCGCGCAGGCCGCTTCCACCGCGGACACCGTTTCCGGGGCATAGGAGTGATAGCTGATCGCGATCAGCACGTCGTCCGGCCCGATCGCGCGCAATTGCTGCGCCGCCAGGCCGCCCACGCCATCGACCAGCATGGTCGGCTTGCCCGCCTGCGGCACGGCATAGGCCAGATAGGCCGCCACCGGAAAGGCGCGACGCATGCCGACCACATGCACCACGCGCGCCGCCGCGATCAGCGCCACGGCATTGGCCAGCCCTTCGCGCCCCACCATCGCCCGCGTGTTCTGTAGGGCCATGATGTCGCCCTCGGCAAACTCGTCGATCAGCGCGCCGATGCCGCCGGCCGAGACCGAATCCTCCACCGCCGCGCCAAACTGGTGCACCCGCTCGCTATAGCCCAGCGCACTGTTCTGCGCGATCAGGCTGTCGCGCAGCAGGCGCTGCATCGGCCCTGCCCCGGTAAAGCCCAGCGCCTTGGCAAAGCGCACGATCGCCGATGGCTGCGTGCCCGAACGCTCGGCCAGTTCATTGAGCGTGAGCAGCGCCATGTCTTCGGGATGATCGAGGACATAGCGGCCGACCTGCTGCAACACCTTGGTCATCCCGTCGTAACGCGCCAGGATCATGTCACGCAGCGCGTCGGCGCTGCCGGGCAGTCCATCGCCGTCTGCCGCAGCATCGGGGGCATTGTCTTGCGAGGCGGTCATCGCTGTCTCCACTGTCCTGGCCGGTATATGCCAGTGGATCGACGATGCAACATTTCATCGTGGAATAAAATTTTCATATTGACGTAATCATGGCATTTCCTGATTACTACATCCATGAGCACGGCACCCATCACCGCTATCGGCACGCCGCCTGCAGGGCGCGCGCGCATGACGTTTGCCGGCGCGCTATCGGCCAACATGCTCAACATGATCGGCGTCGGCCCGTTCATCACCATTCCGCTGGCGCTGGCCGCCATGGGCGGGCCACAGGCCCTGCTGGGCTGGCTGCTCGGCGCCGTATTGTGCCTGTGCGATGGCTTTGTCTGGGCCGAACTCGGCTCGGCCCTGCCCCGCTCGGGCGGCTCGTTCCACTATCTGCGCGAGGCGTTCGGCCCGCAGGGGCTGGGGCGCCTGTTCGGCTTTCTCTACCTGTGGCAGACGCTGCTGATCGGGCCGATGTCGATCGCCTCGGGCACGGTGGGCATGGCCCATTATCTCACCTGGCTTGAGCCGGGCCTGTCGCCCTGGACGCTGGCGGCGATCGCTGCCACGGTCTGCCTCGTCAACCTCGGGCTGTTGTGGCGCGATATCCGCGCGATCGGCGTGCTCTCTGTCGCCACCAGCGTGATCGTGATCGGCTCGTGCCTGTGGATCATCGCCTCGGGCGCGGTCCATTTCGATGCCGCGCGCGCCTTTTCCTTTCCGCCCCATGCCTTTGCCATCAACGGCGGGTTCTGGATGGGCCTGGGCGCGGCCACGCTAATCGGCGTCTATGATTATGGCGGCTACAACACGATCTGCATGCTGGGCGATGAAGTGGTGGAGCCGCGCCGCAACATCCCGCGCGCCGTGCTGCTGTCGATCCCGCTGGTGGCGCTGCTCTATATCGGGCTGAACCTGGCGATCCTGGGCGTGCTGCCCTGGCAGCAGGCGATGCATTCGCAGGCCGTGGTGGCCGATTTCATGGCCGCGATCTATGGCCCCACCGGCGGCCGCATCGTCACCGTGCTGATCCTTATCGCCAGCTGGGCTTCGGCGCTGATGAACCTGCTCGGCGCCTCGCGCGTGCCCTTTGCCGCCGCGCGCGCCGGTGATTTCCTCGCCGTGTTCGCCCGCACCAATGCGCGTGGCGATGTGCCGGCGGTCTCGCTGCTGTTCATGGGCCTGGCCTCGGCCCTCGCCTGCCTGGTTTCGCTCGATACGCTGATCGCGGTGATGATCGTGGTGCAGACGATGTTCCAATATACCGCGCAATGCATCGCCGTGGTCCTGCTGCGCCGACAGAACCCGCAGGCTGCACCCGGCCAGTTCCGCATGCCGCTCTATCCGCTGCCGGTGATCATTACCCTGGCGGGCTGGGCCTATATCGTCACCACCGCGCGCCCGCCGCACATCCTCGCCGGGGTGGCAATGATCGCGGTGGGCAGCGCGCTGTTCCTCGCCATGGCGCGCCGCACGCGCCAGTGGCCGTTTTCGTCAGACAATTCCTTGCACAAGGCTTCTCGCCCATGACCGTCCGCTTCGATGTCGCCGTGGTTGGCGAAATCTATGTCGATCACATCTTCAGCGGCTTTCCTGCCTGGCCCCTGCCGGGTGAGGAAGTGACCACCGATGCCTATACCCGTGAAATGGGTGGCGGCACCATCGCCACCGCCTGTGGCCTTGCCCGGCTTGGCCGCAAGGTGGGGGTGGTCGGCCTGATCGGCGCGGATGATCGCGCCTGGTTCGAGCAGCGCCTCGCCGGCTATGGCGTGGCCTTCGACGGCATCCGCATCGGCGATGGCTTTACCGGCACGACGATCTCGATCTCCACGCCGCAGGATCGCTCGTTCTTCACCCACATCGGCGTCAATTCCGCCGTCGGCGCGCTGGCCATGGGCGATGGGCTGGCCACGCTTTGCGCCGCATCGCACGTCCACTTCGCCATGCCGGTGCCGCACACCGTGGCGCAGGTCGTGCTGCCGCTGCTCGCCGCGCGCGGGATCACCACCTCACTCGACATGGGCTATCAGCCCGAATGGCTGGCCAGCCCGGTCAACCGCCCGACGATCACCCAGGTCGATTACCTGATGCCTAACGAAAAGGAAGCCGAACTGCTGTTCGGCAGCACCGACGTTGGCACCTATTTCGATCACGCCGCGCGCATTGGCATCCGCAACCCGCTGCTCAAGCTGGGCGCGCGCGGTGCCGCCGCGCTCGACAACGGCGAGATCGTCCACGTGCGCCCGCCCGTGGTGCAGGCGGTCGATGCCACGGGCGCGGGCGATGCCTTCGATGCCGGTTTCATCGATGCGCTGCTCGATGCCGCGCCCTTGCGCCGCCGTCTCGAACGCGGCTGCATCACCGGCGCCCTTTCCACCCGCAAGCCGGGGGCGCTTGGCGGCATCCCCGATGCACAGGAGCTTTGGACTGTTCATGACCGCAACTATGCCCTCCACGACTGATCGCAAGCTGACCCTGATCGGCGGCGGCGGTGTTCGCACTCCGCTGGTCACCTTTGGCGTCAACGATGCCGCCCAGGCGCTGGGCGCGCGCGAACTGGTGCTGTGGGATCCCGACGCCGATCGCCTGGCGATCATGGCCGCGCTGGGCCGCGCCATCGTGCGCGCCGAAGGCGGCGATCTGATCGTCCGCGAGGCCACCAGCATCGAAGACGCGATCGAGGGCTCCTCGTTCGTGATGAACTCGATCCGCGTCGGCGGCATTGCCGGCCGCGCCGCCGATGAACGCACAGCGATCGAGCATGGCTTTCCCGGCCAGGAAACCACCGGTCCGGCGGGCGCTGCCATGGCGCTGCGCACCGTGCCGATCGCAATCGAGCAGGCCCGCCTGGTCCAGCGCCACGCGCCCGACGCGTGGATCGTCAACTTCACCAATCCGGCCGGCCTCATCACACAGGCGATCGCCAACCACACCGATGCCAAGATCGTCGGCATCTGCGATACGCCCACCGAACTGTTCCACAACATCGCCCATGCGCTGGGCGCCATGCTGGCCGACGTGGAATGCGATTATGTCGGCCTCAACCACCTGGGCTGGGTGCGCGGCATCCGCCTGCATGGCGAGGACGTGTTCGACCGCGTGCTGGCCGACGATGCCGTGCTTGACCAGCTCTATTCCGCCCCGGTGTTCGACAAGGCGATGATCCGCGCGCTGCGCCTGATCCCCACCGAATACCTGTTCTTCTATTACGAGCGCCGCCGCGCCCTGGCCAACCAGCAGCGCCACGGCTCCAGCCGTGGCACCGAGGTGGAAGCGCTCAACGTCACGCTGATCGAAACGCTGCGCGATCGCCTGGGCGCAGACGATGGGCCGGGCGCGATTGCCGCCTATGCCGCCTATCTCAACCGCCGCTCTGGTTCGTACATGAAGCTGGAGGCCGAAGGCGGCTCTGCCTTCGATCCCGAGGCGACGTTCAATATCGATCCGTTCCGCGTGGCCAGTGGCTATCACCGCATCGCGATCGACGTGATGAGCGCGCTGACCGGGGCCAAGCCCGCCACCATCGTGGTCAACACGCGCAACCAGGGCGCGCTGCCCAACCTGCCGGCCGGCGATATCGTCGAAACCAGCAGCCGGATCGATGCCAACAGCATCACCCCGCTGCCCATCGCGCCGCTGCCCGATGTGGCACTCGGCCTGGTTCACGGCATCAAGGCCTATGAACGCGCCGCGATCGATGCGGCGCTCACCGGCGAACGGCCCACCGCGCGCAAGGCGCTGCTGATCCACCCGGCGATCGGGGAATGGGACCCAACCGGCGCGCTGCTGCACGATCTGCTCGATCCCACCTGCCAGCACTGTTGAGTGATGCTGTCGGCAAGCCGGCGCACGATCCTGGCCAGCACGGCGGCGATGGCTGCCGCGCTGGCCCGATCCCCGATCGTTGCCCAGGCGCTTGCCGCCCCGGCGGCGGGGACGCCTCCACAGCCTGACAGTCCCCGCCGCCGGTTATCGCTTGAGGCAGACTGGCGCTTTCACGCCGGCGACATTCCCTTTGCCCCACTGCTCGATCACGAGGCGGCCTATGCCCATGCCAAGGCGGGCAATGCCACGGGCGGCGCGGCCGAGGATTGCGACGATGGCGATTGGTCCATGGTCAGCTTGCCGCACGATTTCGCCCTGGGCCAGACGCCCGATCCGGCAGCCAATCCCGATCAGGCCTATCGCCCGCGCGGCATCGCCTGGTATCGACGCGGCGTCCTGCTCGATCCCGCCTGGCGCGAGGGCGCGCTCGATCTGGTGTTCGATGGCATCGCCACCAACGCCACGGTGTGGATCAACGGCACGCTCGCCGCGCGCCATTTCGGTGGCTACACCCCGCTGGTCATAGATCTGTTGCCCTTCGCCCGCTTCGGTGAAGAGCCCAACACCATCGCCGTGCGGGTTGACGCGCAAGACAGCGAAGGCTGGTGGTATGAAGGCGCCGGCCTCTATCGCCACGTCTGGATCGAACGCCGCGCGCCCGTGCACATCGTGCGCCACGGCCTGGTCGCGCGGCCCCATCCGCTGGGCCAGGGCGACGGCGCGGCGACGACCAGCGATTGGGCCGTTCCGCTCACGCTCGATCTCGCCAATTCCGGCGCGGCCGACGCCGCCGTTACCGTTGCCGCGCGCCTGATGGCGCCCGATGGCACGATCATCGCCACCGCGCAGGCCGCGCTCACCCTGCCCGCGCAAGGCCAGGCGCAGGCCGCCCTCACCCTCGCCGTGCCGCCCCCCCGGCTATGGTCGCCGGCCGATCCCGCCCTCTATCACCTGGAAACGCGCGTGCTGGCCGATGGCGTGCTTGCCGATCAGGAAAGCTGCGCGCTGGGCCTGCGCACCGTGCGGTTCGATGCGGATCGCGGCATGCTGCTCAATGGCCGGCCCTGCCCGATCAAGGGCGTCTGCGCGCATCAGGATCACGCCGGCGTCGGCGTGGCCGTGCCCGACAGCCTGTGGGACTATCGCCTGCGCCGCATCGTTGCCATGGGCGGCAATGCGCTGCGCACCGCGCACCATGCTCCCGCGCCCGAACTGCTCGATGCGGCAGACCGCCTGGGCGTGATGATCCTGGCGGAAAACCGCACGCTATCGGCCGCGCCCGATACGCTCGATGCCCTGGCCGCGCTGGTGCGCCTGGGCCGCAACCATGCCAGCGTCATTGCCTGGTCCCTGTGCAACGAGGAATCGATCCAGGCCAGCGGCATCGGCGTGGCCATGATCACGCGGATGAAAGCGCTGGTCCGCGCGCTCGATCCAACCCGCGCGGTCACCGCCGCGCTCAACGGCGCGATGGAGGCAGAGCCCAACATTGCCGACATGCTCGATGTGGTCGGCTTCAACTATGGGCGCGGCAGTATCGATGCCTATCACGCCGCCCATCCCACCCGCCCACTGCTCAGCAGCGAAGATACCTCTGCCCTGATGACGCGCGGCGCGGCGACGGGCGATGCCGCGCGGCACTTGATCGCCGATGATGACATGACCGCCGTCCCCTGGGGCCAGACCAACAGCGCCGCCTGGGCCTTCATCGCCCAGCGCCCGTGGCTGGCCGGCGGCTTCCTGTGGACCGGCTTTGATTATCGCGGCGAGGCAACCCCGTTTGGCTGGCCCAGCACGTCGAGCTTCTTTGGCGCGATGGACCTGTGCGGCTTTGCCAAAAGCGGGTTTCACATCCGCCGCGCGCTGTGGAGCGCCACGCCGGTCATCGCGATCTGGCCGCACTGGACCTTTCCGGGGCAAGAGGGCCGCGCCGTGCCGATCCTGGTCGCCAGCAATGCTGATCTCGTGTCGCTGCACCTTGATGGCCGCGAACTGGCCCGCGCGCCGGTGCATGATGGCGTCGCGCGCTTCTCCCCGGTCTATGCCCCTGGCCATCTCGTCGCCCAGGGCTGGCGCGACGGGCGCGTGGTCGCCAGCGCCACCTGCGTCACCGCCGGCCCGCCGGTGGCGCTGCGCCTGGTGCCCGATCGCCTGCGGATCAGGGCCGAACGCCGCGATGCCGTGCCCGTCACGGTCATGGCGGTCGACGCCGCCGGGCAGTCCGTGCCCGTGGCGCAACATGGCTTTGCCCTGCACGTCGAGGGCGGGCAGATCCTCGGCCTCGGCAATGGTGATCCCAACCTCGCCCTGCCCGAAACCCCGGCTGCCGATGGCCGCAACGGGGCCATGGCGCTGTTCAACGGGCTGGCCCAGGCGATCGTCTGCGCCGATGGCAGCGGCCCGCTGCACCTGGTCGCCACCGCAGCCGGTCTCGCCCCGGCGCGCTGCATCCTGCGCGTCGATCCCGGCACGGTCGCCGCGCTGCCGGCCGTGCCGCCGGCGCAACCGCTCACCGAATGGCGCCAGGCACCGGCCAGCGCGCAACGCCCGGTGCCTGGCCAGCGCCTCGGCGATGGTGACATGAACTCCTGGGCCTGGACCAAGCCGGGCGCCACCCAGCCCACTGACCCTGCCGCGCCCTGGGTGCTGCTGCACCTGGCGTTCACCCCGCGCCGCGCCGTGGCGGCCAAGGGCGGCACCGTGCGCTTTGCCAGTCTCGTCGGTCGCGCCGAAATCTGGCTCGACGGCGTGCGCGTCGCGCTCAAGGCCGATCCCGCCCCGGCGCCGCTGGCCATCACCCTGCCGCCGGGTAATGGCGAACGCCTGCTCGATGTGCTGTTTGACAACCGCGTCACGCCCGGTCGCTGCGGCCTGGCCGGCATGGTCAGCCTCGGCACTTAAGCCGGCACCACGCCCCGCCCTGGCCACCGTTCATAGAATGGCTATTGACCGTTAAGGAAAAACTTGCGAGCCTAATATCAACTTGAAAGGTTGAGTTATGGCGAATCCGTTTCCGTTCCATGACTTGGCGCGGCGTGCCAGCCATGATGATCTGCCCGTGGCGATCATCGGCGGCGGGTTCAGCGGCACCTTGCTGGCTATCCACCTCGCCCGGCGCGGGGTGCGCGTGGTCATCGTGGAGCGTGATCCCCAGGCGCTGGCCCATGGCCTTGCCTATGGCGCCTGTGGGCCACAGCACCTGCTCAACGTGCGCGCCGGCAACATGAGCGCCTTGCCCGATGATCCCACCCATTTCCTGCGCTGGCTGGGCCACGGCGAAACCGACGCGGCCAACCGCTTTGCCACCCGCGCCAGCTATGGCGCCTATATCGCCAGCCTGCTGGCCAGCGCGCGCGCCGCCATGCCCGATCGCATCACGATCGCGATTGCCAGCGCGCAAGGCGTCACTCCGCTGGGCGATGGCACGCTCCAAGTCGCACTCGATCAGGGCGCGCCGCTCCATGCCCGCGCCGTGGTTCTCGCCCAAGGCAACCTGCCGCCGCAGCGCCACCGCGCGCTGGCCGCCCTGGCACCGCCCCAGGCGCTGCCCGATCCCTGGGCGCCCGGCGCGCTCAATGCGGTCGCGCCTGATGCCCGCGTGCTGCTGCTCGGCACCGGGCTTACCGCGATCGATGTGATCCAGTCGCTCGACGCGCGCGGCCATCGCGGGCCGATCGTCGCGCTGTCGCGGCGCGGTCTGGTGCCGCGCGCCCATGCCGCCAGCGGCCCGGCGATTTCACCGCAGCCGATGCCCGCCGCGCGCGGCAGCGCCTTGCTGCGCCACATTCGCGCCCGCGCCCGCGCCGTGGGCTGGCACCATGCCATCGATGAACTGCGCCCCCATACCCATGCCTTGTGGCAGGCACACGATGGCGCGGCGCAGGCGCGCTTTCTGCGCCATGCCCGCCCCTGGTGGGACGTGCACCGCCATCGCATGGCCCCGGCCATTGCCCAGCGGATCGAGGGGCTGTGCGCCGCCGGGCGCCTGCTGGTTGTTGCCGGCAGCCTGCAACAGGTCGTGCCCGATGGCGATGATGGCCTGCTCGCGCAATGGCGCGCACGCGGCAGCGACAGCGTGGCCACGCTCGCGGTCGATCACGTCGTGGTCTGCACCGGCCCCGGCGGCGATCCCGCGCAAAGCCGCGATCCCCTGCTGCGCAGCCTGCTCGCCGCCGGCCTGGCGCGTCCCTGCCCGCTGCATCTGGGCCTCGATGTCGATGATCACTGGCGCCTGCGCGATGCGCGCGGCCGCGCAGCCTTGCCCATTCACGCCATGGGCGCGCTGTCCAAGGGCCTCAACTGGGAAATGGTTGCCGTGCCCGATATCCGCCTCCAGGCACAGCGCCTGGCCGATCACCTGGTCGCGGCGCAACCCGCCGTCGCGGCCTGATCGCCTTCACCACCACAGCCGCACGCCGGCCAGCGCGCGCAGCACCGAGGCACGCTCTCCCACCGAACGCGCCGCGCGCGCGCTGCCGCCCAGGCTGCGTTCCCAACCCAGACCCACATAGGGCGCAAAATTGCGCTTGATTTCATAGCGCAGGCGCAGCCCACTCTCGATGCGGTTGATCCCCGCGCCCTCGCCCAGATCGGGCATGCCTTGCGCCGCCCAATCCATTTCCACGCGCGGCTGCAACACCAGGCGCTGGGTAATGCGCTGGTCATAGCTCGCCTCGGCCCGGCCGGTCAGCTCGCCCCGCGTCGACAGGAAAACCGATGCTTCCACGTCGAACCAATAGGGCGCCAGCCCTTCGATCGTCAGCGCGGCATGGGTGCGCCGCTGGCCCGTACCCAGCACGCCCCGGTCCAGATCCTGGCGCACCGCGGCGCGCAGGTTGAACCACGGGTCCAGTGCATGCAGCCAGCCTGCCTGCACCTCGGCGCGGTCCACCCGCCCGGCAAAGGCCCCTTCCCCGCGCGATTCCAGCGCCAGGCGGTCGCTGTCCCCGCCCCACCAGCCCTTGGCTTCCCAGGCATAATCGCCGCCGCCGCGCGCTTCCAACTGGTCGACCATCACCTGGCTCACCGCCATGCCGCCATTCTCGTGCACCAGGGCCGCCCGCGCGCGCGCCATCGCCTGCGGATCGAACAGGGCATCGGCAGCATGGTCGCTCGGTGGCGGCGGCGGCGCCGCAGCATCCTGCGCCCGCGCCACGCCCGCGCCGCCCAACACGACAGCCAGCGCGATGGCCAGACCGCGCTCGCTCATGCGGCCTGCTCGCGCACCGTCACCACGCGAAACATGCCGGCATGCATATGCAGCAGCATGTGGCAGTGAAACGCCCAATCGCCCACGGCATCGGCGGTCAGGTCAAAACTGGCCTTGCCACCGGGCAGCACGTTGACGGTGTGCTTGCGCGGCGCCGCCTCGCCCGCACCGTTCACCAGGTCGAAGAAATGGCCATGGATATGAATGGGATGGGGCATCATCGTGTCGTTGATCAGCGTCACCCGCACCCGCTCCCCAGCGCGAAACGCCAGCGGCGCGGGGTTCTCGCTCAGCTTCACCCCGTCGAACGACCACATGTACCGTTCCATATTGGCCGTCAGGTGCACGTCCAGGCTGCGCGTCGGCGGCGCCTGCGGGCGCGGCACGGCGGCCTTGAGATCGGCATAAGTCAGCACGCGATGGTCCACGTCTTCCAGCCCGTTGGGCCGGTCCGCCAGGCGGTCGGCCGGCGCGGCAGACAGCGTCGCCACCCCCGGCCCCAGGCGCAGGCCCGGCGGCGCGAGTGACTTGTCCCGCATCTTCATCCCGCCATGGCCGCCGTGCATGGCATGCCCGCCCTGCCCCGGCGCCGGCATCGGTGCCGAAAGGTCCAGCGTACCGGCGGCCATGTCCATCCCGGTCATGTCCATCGCGCCCATGCCCATGTCGCGCATGGTCAACAGCGGCCGCGCGCGCAGCGGCGGGATCGGCGCTGCCGTGCCCGCAGGCGCGCCCAGTGGCGCCAGCGTCGCCCGGCACTGCCCCGATCGATCGATCGCTTCAGCAATGATCGCAACGGGTTGCGCGGATTTTGGCTGCACCAGCACGTCATAGGTCTCGGCAATGCCAATCTGCAATTCATCGGTGTCCACCGGCACCACATCCTGCCCATCGGCCGCCACCACGCGCATCGGCACGCCCGGCAACCGCAGGTTGAAATTGGTCATCGCCGCGGCATTGATCACGCGCAGCCGCACCGCCTCGCCCGGCACAAACGCCCCGGTCCAGTTCGCCGCGCTGTCGTGCCCGTTGATGCAATAGGTATAGGTCGATCCGGTCACATCGGCGATGTCGGTCGGGTCCATGCGCATGCGGCCCCAGTTCAGGCGCTCGCCCAGGGGCTGGTCGCGGCCGGCCAGCAAGCCCGCCAGGGTCTGCTGCTGCCGGTTGTAAAATCCGCCCTGCTGTTTCAACCGCTTGAGCAGCACGTGCGGATGCACATCGGTCCAATCGTGCAGCATGATCACATGCTCGCGCGCCGTCTCAGTGGTGGGCACGGCCGGGTCGATCACGATCGGGCCGAACAGGCCCATCGCTTCCTGCATCCCACTATGCCCGTGATACCAATAGGTTCCGGCTTGGCGCACGGTAAACACGTGGTCAAAGCTCTGCCCCGGGGCAATGCCGGGATAGCTGATGCCTGGCACCCCATCGAACTGGAACGGCACCAGCAGGCCGTGCCAGTGGATCGAGGTATCCTCGGCCAAGCGGTTGTGCACGCGCAGGCACACCTGCTGCCCTTCGCGCAGGCGGATCATCGGCCCCGGCGTGGTGCCGTTGACAGTGATCGCATGGCCGCTGCGCCCCCCGACGCGCACGGTGGCTTGGTCGATCACCAGTTCGATCAGATCACCCGACAGCGCGGTTGCTGGCGCGCCCATCGCCCCCTCGGCCATGCCCGGCATCATGCCAGCAATGGCGGTGCGCGCGCGTGCCAGATCGGGCAAAACCCCGCCCAGCCCGGCTCCAGCCAGTCCCGCCAAAATCGTGCGCCGATCCACTCTATCAGTCCTTTTCGCCAAGCTGTTGTGCAAGCTTCTTTCTTGCGCGGTAAACTCTTGTTTCAATTGTCTTTTCGCTAACATCCAACATCATGGCAACCTCGCGCTGCGGCATCCCTTCCACGCCATGCAGCACGATCGCCTCGCGCAGCGGTTGCGGTAGGGTATCGATCGCCCGCGTCATGCGTGCCAGATCGGCACGCCCTGCCGCTTCGCGCTCCGGCCCTGGTGCGCTGTCCGGCACGTGCTCTACGGCGGCCTCGCCCTGCCCGCGCCAGCCCAGAAACAGCCGCCGCACCACCTGCCGCCGCCGCCAGTCGCGCCCCTTGTTCAGGGCAATGCGCGCCAGCCACGCCGCCAGCGGCCGCGCCGGATCATAGCGGCGCAGCGCGGCAAAGGCGGCGATGAACGTATCCTGCGTCACGTCGAGCGCGGCATCGGCCTGTCCGGTCTGCGCCCAGGCCACACGATGCACCACGGCGCGGTGACGCGCCATGAGCTGGCGATAGGCCTGCTCCTCGCCCGCCAGCGCGGCGCGCACCAGGGCGGCATCATCGGCCTCGTCCAGAGGATCATCACGCACCGCCGCGCGGCCGCTCAGGGCCGCTGCGAAGCGCTGGGCGCAGGGGATTGCATCAGGGCAGCCACCATCGCCTGGTCAAACCGCGCCTGCTGATCGGGGCGCAGCAGCGCGCGCATCGCAAACAGGTGTTGCAGGGTTTCCTTCTGCAACATGCCCATCGCTGCATGCGAGCGATCTACCGCCGCGGCCACGCGCGGGCCATAGCCGCGCTCGGCCACGATCGCCTGGGCCAGATCGCGGTTATCCTGCGCCATTTGCGCGCCATAGCGGGCCTGCGCGGCCGCATAATCGCCCTCCAGCCGCGCCATGGCCTGTTCCTGCCCGGCATCAAGCGCCAGATCGCGGTGGATCAGCGTGTGAAAGGCGTTTTCCGCAGGCTGCGCGGGCTTAAACAGCATGCGCCCCACCCCCACCCCTGCCAGGGCCGCTGCAAAGGCCAGCAGGGCCACAAACACCATCTGGCGGGCGCCCATCACCCCGCCCCCATCAGCACAACCGAGGGCGCCTGTGCGGGCAAGGCCAGGGGGCTCACCAGCCTGGCAGGCTCATGACGCGGGCCAAAGGCATGCCAGGGCTGCTGGGCCACTCCGCCCGCCAGGCCAACCACCAGCGCCAGCGCCCCGGTCCAGGCCAGTTGCCGCCGTGCCTGCGCGCGTGCCTGATGACGGTGCAGCCCGCCGATCACCGCCTGTTCCAGCGCCGCCCAATCCGCCACGTCGTCTGCCCGCCTGGCCGCTGCATGGCGCAGCCCGGCCAGCCCTTCCTCCACACTGCCCATCGCCCGTGCTTCTCCTGTCCTTGCCCTGCCTGCCCCCTCATACGCACCGGCGTGGCTTGTCCCTCATCCCGTCGCCACATTTTTTGCACATCGGCCAAGGGGTGATGATCGACGCTGCGTATCAGCAGGCAGCCCCGTTTCGAAAGGATCGTCGATGTTCATGCGCCATGCTGCCCTCCCCCTTGCGCTCGCCGCGCTCTGCGCTGCCGCCCCTGCTCTTGCCCAACCGGCACTGACCGCCGCCAGTCCCTCGGCTGATGCGGTGGTCAGCGCGCCAACGGTCATCACGCTGTCCTTTACGGAGGCTGTGGCCGTGCCGCCCTCCTCGCTTGCTCTGGTGATGACCGCGATGCCCGGCATGGCCAACCACCAACCGATGAAGGTCACCGGCTTTGCTACCGCCCTTGCTGACGAGGGCAAGACCCTCAAGGTTACCCTCCCCCGCGCCCTACCGGCCGGCACCTATCGCCTGACCTGGCATGCCGGCTCCAGCACGGGCGAAAGTGCCGATGGCAGCTACAGTTTCACGGTGAAATAGGAAACTGGCGCAAAGGCCTCTTCAAGCCGCTGAAAAACATGAGATTTCCTACTTCGGCCGGTTTTGCTCCCTTTTCGCGCAAAGCCGGCCGAAATACGTTTGCGGCTCGGCGCGGCTCAAATTCAGGCTATCTTTCTAAAAAGAATGGATAATTCTGATAGCGCCCAGTTCCGGCTCGGCACCCGCGTCTATCGCTGACCGTATGAATGCGTTCAGTCCGTGGGCTCACGCAGGTTTGATCGACATGCGGTGGAGCCTTGCGCCCTTCCCCCATTTCAACTCGTCAAAAGACACTTCTAGCGGGTTAGATCCTGTTTAGAGTCTTTAGACAAGTTAAGCGCCGCGCTCACTCGCGCGAATCGCCAGAGTTTCGCGATTCGCCTGCAATGCGCTGTTCCTGATAGATCGACGTTCCGTTCCCGATGGATCGAAGCATCGTTCCCAAAGGATCGATCCCCCGTTCCCGATGGATCGAAAGGCCGTTCCTAAAGGATCGAAACACGCGTTTTGCTGTTCCCGAAGGGTCGATCTTTGCCATCAGGCGGGCGGTAACCGCGGCGGATTGAATTTCTTTTCGGGAACGCAGTGCTTTGAACGTTCAATCGCTGTGGATGATTTCACTGTTGTGACGAGGGGACGATCGGCGCACGACACTTCGCGAACGGCGATTGCGAGCAACAGCACGCGACACGTTCTTTCGAGAACGGCATTGGGGCATTGGCGACTCTTGCGAATGCCGTGAACCGCATTTGCATTGCTGTCATGCTGTGTGGATGGCTTATCCCGCGCGTCGCCAAAGACGAACCGCGCGAAGGCGGAAAGCTGGACCCCCGATCAAGTCCGGGGTGACGCAGGTGGTGACATAGGGGGTAGGCGTTGCCTTGGTACTGCTACCCTCCCCTCCCCGCCCCTTCCCTGTCATCAAGCGTCTGCCGGCAACCATACAGATCGCTGCGACTCAGGCCGGCACACCTGCAGGATTACCCGAGGCTGGATTAGCGTCGTTCCTGATGGTGGAGGTAAAGCGCGATCATGGTGTCGCGCTGGGGCCCGCTCCGTGCGCACGGGGCACGGAACGGGCGGCGCTGGTCAGCGCAGGGTGTGGCGGTGCTTTTCGTGATGGCGCTTGGCCCAGCCGATGAAGGCGCGCTGCCAATCGGCGGGGGTGCGCGCGGGGTCGGCCGAAACCCAGCGTTCGAACTCGGCATGGAGCGCCTGGAAGTCCCAGCCCGGGCAGGTTTCGCGCAAGTGGGCCAGGGTTTCGTCGGTCATGAAACCGCGCGTGGCGGCGTGGCTGAGGCCGGCGATGGTGGAGCGGATCAGGCTGCGTGCATCAACGGTGACGGGTGCTGGCGCGGACGCCGCTACATGCCCCGCGTTGCGCGATGCCGGCTTGGCTGGCGCAGGTGCGGGTGCGGGTGCGGGTGCGGGTGCGGCAGTGACTGCGGGCAGGGGGGCAGGTCGTTTCCCCGGGGAAACGACTTCGGCGCCATCCTTGCCATCCACGCGGCGCATGCGCAGCAGCGGCTCGCCGGCCTTGCCCGCTTCAACGCTCAGCGCATAGCCGGGGAGGGCGTCCTTTTCCGCCAGCTTGAGAATCTCGAATTTGAAACGGCGATATTCGCCTTCTGCCCCGGATTTCTCGAACAGCGTGGGCATGGCGATGGCAAAGCCTTCCTCGCCCGCGCCACCGGCATGCTTGCGCGCCACTTTGTAGAGCCAGCGCTCGCGCCCGCCGGTGATGTTGAAGTAGGCGCGATCGATCGCCAGAACGCCGCCCTGCATCATCACGCCTTCCCAGAACCAATTGGACAGCTCCAGCGTCATGCCTTTGGAGCGTTCGGTGCGCTCGTCCACCAGTTGGGTCCAGCCATCGAGCCACGAGAAGGTGGCTTCACGGCGGTTTTCGGCGCGGATGTTGGTCTTGATCGTGGTGGCAACCAGGCGATCGAGCGCCTGGCCAAGCAATTCGTAGGCGCGGCCCGTGGTGGGGCGGCCGATCGCGCGCAGCAGGTCATAGGGCATGATGGTGAGCTTGCGCGGCACATCGTTGACCCCGCGCCGTACCATGTCGGCCAGAACGCTGGCACAGTAGATCAGGATGTCAGCGTCCCAGATCGTGGCCATGCCATAATCGGGATTGCCCGAGACGTGGACCCATAGCTTGCCATCGGGGCTGGTGTAATCGATCGGCTTGGTGCGCTTGGTCTTGGCCAGCGAAAAGAACGGGCGCTCCATCATCTCGCGCTGATCGCGCAAGGGCATGTCGGCCACGTAGGGCAGGAAGACGTCAAAGCGTTCGCTGCTGACGGAAGGTTTGCTGCGAGTCATGCGATGCCGGAGTGAGGGGAGGAGGGAAGGGCGGGTGACAACACAGCCAACCGGTACTGGCGTGGGCCAGCCCGGGGCAAGATGCGGTGGCGATGAAACGTGTGGAGGGCGGCGCTCTTGAACTCCGACGCGCCATGCACTGGCGGCGGACGGAACACGTCACGCGAGGTTCGCGGGAGAACACATGCGCCAGCAAACGGCACGCTGCGCGCGCCGTTCGCCAGGGGAGGGGGGTGCCAGGGAGGGGGCGGTGTTTCCCCGGGGAAACGGGGAAACGATGGCCTCACCGCTGCATGCCCTTGCCTTGGGCTTCGAGTGCGTCGAGCGCGGCGCGCACGCCTTCGATTAGGTCTTCGGTGGTGGCGCCAGTGCCGTTGTGCAGCTTGATCGTCACGCCCTGGCGCCCGGCCGACAGCACCGATACGGCGCGACGGCCGCTCATCGGCGCGTCCCAGCTGAACAGCGGGCCCGATGGGCTGTTGCCGGCCGTGGGCGCAGCCAGCAGGCGCTTGAGCACCTCGGGCGAGGGCACCGTCGGCCGGCCAGTGCTGCGGGCGGCGTCCTGCTCCCGCGCAAGTTGTCGCGCTTCCTTGAGGATGGCGACCTGGGCGTTCTTGTCATCCAGGGCCTGCGCGAGGGCATAGCCGGGCTTGAGCTGGACATCGGCGGGGGAGGCAAAGGCGGCGACAACGGCATCGGGGATCGTTGCCACGCGCAGCATCTTTGAAAGCCAACCCTTTGAAAGCTTTAGCCTTTCTGCCATTCGCGTGAGGTGGTTGCCGTAATGGTCCTTGAGCGCGAGGGCATAGTTGCGCGCGCGTTCCAGGTCAGACACGTCCTTGCGGGCGCGGTTTTCCAGATCGGCGAGGCGGAAGGCCGCTTCGTCATCAAGCTGGGCCACCTGGGCCAGGAACTGGAACTGCGGATAGGAATTGGCGCGCAGCCAGGCGATCGACCAATGGCGCCGTGTGCCGGCGATGACCTCGTAATCATAGGCCGGATCGTTTTCGATGCGGCGCACCACGGCGGGCACTTTCTGGCCGCCTTCGGCGATGATCGAATCGATCAGTTCGCGGCAGGATTCCTCGCTCAGATGCGCATAGGACCGGGCATTGCCTGCCCATACCCGCACCCGCGCGGGATCGAGCAGCAATTGCGTGACCTGGCGCACTTCGCCGCTGGCGACGCGGGCCAGCGCGCTTTCGCGGTTGAGCAGCGTGGTGCCGCGCAACGGGCCAAGGCCTGGCGCGGCCTGGCGCGGTGGGGAGGCCGGGGCAGGGGACACAGGCGGCGTGGGGGCAGGCTTGGCCTGCGCACCCGGCACGGGCGCTGGTTCATCCGCCACGCCCGAGGGACGCGGCGCGGGCGTGTTGTCGATCACCACCGGCGCAGGGGTGGTGTCTGGCGTTTCTTCGTCTTCCGCCAGCAGCGCGGCGAGGTAATCGGATTGCTTGCGCGCCATGGCTTAGAACCTTGCGAAGGGCGGGAAGGAGGGGAGGGAGGCGGCGCAGCGGCGGGCGGCGTGATCAGGCATGAAGCACATCCTCTTCCCGCGCCGGGGCAACGCGACCCCAGCCCGCGCGCACCAGCTGTTCGAGCTGGCCCAGCGCCTCGTCGAGGTTGGCGCGGCAGCGCTTGTGGGTCTTGGCCGTGCCGATCGGCTTTTCCAGTTCGTAGATCGTCATCATGCGCAGGGCGGCGTGGCTGATTTCCGCGCTTTCCAGGATGGGAACGGGCAGGAGTGCCGGGCCAAAGGTCTGCTCCATGATCGTGCGCACCATGGCGTGGCTGGGATCGTTGCCGTCAAACTTGGAACAGATCAGGCGAACAAACTGATAATCCACGGCAATTCCCGCTTCAACCAGCTGCGCGATAACCTGGTCCATCATCGAGAGGAACTGCACGGTGGAGCAGAAATCGGGCGTGGTGGCAGCCAGCGGTACGAGCAGGGCATTGGCCGCCTGCATCACCGCGAGCGAGATCGTGCCGAGCGCGGGCGGCGGATCGAGGATCACCACGTCATAATCGCGGGCCAGATCGAGCAGCCCCTGCTTGAGCTTGCGAAACCGCGCGGCGAGCACCGACTGGCCATCGGCGCCGGCCGCGGCGAGTTCGTATTCCACGTCGAACAGTTCAAGGTTCGAAGGGATGAGATCGACATTGGGCCAGGGCGTGCGCTTGACCGCATAGAGCAGATCGGCCTGGGTCGGGTCGATCGACAGATAGGGGTAGAGCGTTTCCTCGCGCGTGATGTTGAAATGCGGATTGAAGCCGAACAGCGTGGTCGTGGTCGCCTGGCTGTCGCAATCGACCACCAGCACGCGATAGCCTTGCACGGCGAAATAGTGAGCCAGGTGAGTGGTCACGGTGGACTTGCCCACGCCGCCTTTGAAATTCTGCACCGCGATCATGGCCGGCACATCGTGCGGCCCGCGCGTGGGCATGGCGCCGAGCACTTCGCGCATGTGGAGCATTTCCTGCACGCCATAGCCGATGCGCCGGCCATTGTCGCCCGAAGGCGGGGGCGGCAGGCGCCCATCGTCCTCGGCCATGCGGATGCGGTTGGTGGAACAGCCCATCAGCTGCGCGGCTTCGGCAATGCCAAAGCGCACGTTGAGTCCCTTGCGGCTTTCGGGCAGAAAGGCCTTGCGCCGCAGGCGCTCGATCATTCGTTCGCCGGCCTGGGCCAGATCGCCGATTTGCCCCACGATTGCACTGCTATCAGCCATCATTCGCCCGTTTGAAGCTGTTGATGGGCATGCATAGCAAATTTCATTCAATTGAGCAACGCGTGGCTTGGCAATCTCTCGCGCGCACAAAAAGACCGCAGCATGCATCCCTTGGCCGGCTTGGGCGCCGTTCGGCATGCTTTTGCGATATCCATTTATCTATCTGATATTAAGCGCTATTTATGAAAATCGAACGGATGCGCCGGCGCTCGCTCGTTCAAGCAAGCTTTTGGCGAACGGTCGAATTTGCCGGCCCGGAGGCGCGTCGGCGGGGCGCCTGGGCGAGAATCACGGCAGCGGCTCGCGTGGCGGAATATCGATCGCGTCACCGGGATGAAGCGCGCGAAACCGGCCCGGTGCCACGCCTTGCGCGGCCAGCGCGGCATCGAGCTGGCGCAGGGGATCATGGCGCGGTTCGTCTGTCAGCTTGAACGTGCCCCAATGGATGCCGAGCGCCCATTGCGCGTCGAGATCGTGCATGATCTGCACCGCTTCGGCGGGATCGGTATGCTGCGCCGCCATGAACCACCGCGGGTCGTAGGCACCGATCGGCAGTAGCGCGCAATCGACCGGGCCAAACTGCTGGCGTAGCTGGCGAAAGATGGCGCCCGTGCCATAGCCGGTATCGCCGGCGAAATAGATCGTGCGCCCCGACGCCTGGATCATGAACCCGCCCCACAGCGCCATGCGGCGATCGCGTGGCGAGCGCGAGGACCAGTGCAGCGCCGGCACGAGATGCGCCAGGGCCTGCCCGGTGGCATCGAGCGGGTGGGCTTGCTCCCAATCGAGCGGCGCCAGGCGTGCATGGCGGATGTGGCGGCGCACGATGCGATCGTTGCCCAGCGGCGTGATGATCAGCGGCGCGTGGGCGCGGTGCAGGGCCTTGAGCGTGGCCACGTCAAGATGATCATAATGGTTGTGCGAGAGCAGCACGGCATGGATCGGCGGCAGATCGGCCAAGGCGACGCCGGGCGCCGTCACGCGGCGCGGGCCGGCAAAGCTGACCGGGCTGGCGCGCACCGCCCAGACCGGATCGGTCAGGATGTTGAGCCCGTCGACCTGGATCAGCACTGTGGCATGGCCTATCATGGTCACGCGCAGGCCGGCGACGGCCATTTCGGGATGGGCCGGCACCACCGGCACATGGCGCGGCCAGGCATGGCGCGGCGCGCTGCGCCGCCAGCGTAGCACATCGCCCAGGCTGCGATCGGTTTCCGGCTCGCCGGCCAGGTTGCGGAAGCGCAGCCCGTCGAAATGATCGCTGACCGGGCCATGATAATAGGGATTGCGCGGCATGAAGCCCTTTCGCGGCGGCGAGAGACCGGCGGGATGGGAGGAGGGACCTGGCAATTGGGAACGGCCTGCCGCGATTTCCAGGGGGCGGGCGCCCGATTGCCATTACCCGGCATTGCAATGCAGGGCCAAGTCGGTATGGACTGGCATTGCGTCGGTGCCGTGCCTTGTTTCTTGCGGGGTGGCATTTCCCCCCTCATGCTCGCCCCGGTGGATGGCTGCGTGCTGCCACTCGCCCCGGGCCGGGTCGTTGCCGCGATTGGAATATTTCTTGGTCCAGACCACGCTTGCCCCGGTGCGGGACGAGACGATCCGCCTTATCGACAAGGCGCGCCTGCCCGATGGCGGCGAACTGCTTCTGCTGCAGAGCGGCGACAGCTTTTCGATCGAACTCGATGATGAAGAGCTGATGGGCAATACCGACCATGTTTCGGAAGAGGCCTTGGCGCTGATGACGGCGCACCGCCTGGGCCGCCACGATGCCGCGGTGTTGATCGGCGGGCTGGGCATGGGCTTTACCCTGGGCGCCGCGCTCGATGCCTGGGGCCCCAAGGCGCGCATCCAGGTGGCCGAACTGGTGCCCGAAATCCTGGCGTGGGCGCGCGGGCCGCTGGCCCATGTCATGGCCGGCAAGCTGGATGATCCGCGGGTGAGCGTGACGCTGGGCGATGTGCACGACGTGATCGCGCAAGGGCGCGGCGCCTATGATGCGATCCTGCTCGACGTCGACAACGGCCCCGATGGCTTTGTGCAGAAGCAGAACGACCGGCTCTATGCCGCGCCGGGCCTGACCGCGGCCTATGCGGCGCTGCGCCCCGGCGGCATCCTGGCGATCTGGTCGGCCGATCCCGATGGGCAGTTCACGCGTGTGCTGTGCGACACCGGGTTTGACGTGGAAGTAGAGTTCGTCCCGGCCTATGAAGGCGCCAAGGAAGACGAGCACTGCCTGTGGTTCTGCCGCCGCGATTGACGAAAGCGCGCCCGGCCTGATCCAGCTGCCGGATTAAATTCCTTCTTTCCGAAAGGTTGGGCACGTTTCCGCCAGCGGTGCGTTGCGCTGGCGGGGGCCTATCTTGCCCTTGTCGTGACCAACACCAGGCAAGCAGGGAAACACCGTGAATCAACCCGCACTCGAGACTCTTTCCCGCGCGGAACTGGAGGCAGAAGTGCTGCGGTTGCGGCAGGCCGGCGTGGTGTCGGGCGATGCCGCCGATGCCGCCGATGCCCACCGCCAGGCGCTGTTCGAGGCGATCGACGACGGCTTTTGCATCATCGAGTTCTTTGATGGCCCGCATGGTCCGATGAGCGACTATCGCCATATCGAGGCCAACAGCGGCTATGAGCGCCATACCGGCATTGCCGGCATTGTCGGCAAGACACTGCGCGATATCGCTCCGGCCGAGGCCGATGGCTGGCTGGCGCTTTATGGCGAGGTGCTGCGCAGCGGCGAGCCGGTGCGGTTTGAGCGCGAGTTCGTGACCGCCGAGCGCTTTATCGAAGTATCGGCGCGGCGCGTCGGGCCGGCCTGCAACCGCCAGGTTTCCGTGCTGTTCCGCGATATTACCGCGCGCAAGGCGCAGGAGGCGGCGCTGCGGCGGAGCGAGGCACTGGCGCGCGATAACGTGCAGCGGGTGCAACTGGCGCTTGCCGCTGGCGCGATCATCGGCACCTGGATGTGGGACATCCCCACCGGGCAGGTGGCCGTGGACGAAGGCTTTGCCGGCGTATTCGGCTTGCCGCCCAGCGCTGACCCGGTGAGCTATACTATCGATCGCCTGCTCGAGGCCGTGCACCCCGATGACAAGCCCGGTGTCGATGCCGCGATTGCCGCATGCCTGGCCGATCTGGGGCACTATCGCCACCAATACCGCGTCAGGGGCCACGAGGGCCGCTATGCCTGGGTCGAGGCGGTGGGCCGGGTGGAAGCCGATGCGCAGGGCCAGGCCCGGCGTTTTCCCGGCGTGCTGCTCGATCTGGAGGCGCGCCGCGCGGTGGAGGCCGAGCGCGACCGCGTGACCGACGAACTGCGCCGCCTGACCGATACGCTGGAACAGCGCGTGGCCGATCGCACCGCCGAACTGATGCACGCCGAGGAACAGCTGCGCCAGGCCCAGAAGATGGAAGCGGTGGGGCAGCTGACCGGTGGATTGGCGCACGATTTCAACAATCTGCTGGCGGGGATTTCCGGCTCCCTGGAAATGATCGGCACGCGCCTCGCCCAAGGCCGCTTTGCCGAGGTGGAAAAGTATCTGGCCATGGCCCAGGCGGCCGGGCGCCGTGCCGCTGCACTGACTCATCGCCTGCTGGCCTTTTCGCGGCGCCAGACGCTCGATCCCCGGCCGACCGACATCAACGATCTGATCAACGGCATGGCCGATCTGGTGCGGCGCACGGTGGGGCCGGCGATTGCGGTGGAATGCGTCGGGGCGGCGGGGCTGTGGACCGCGCTGGTCGATGCCAGCCAGCTGGAAAACGCGCTGCTCAACCTGTGTCTCAACGCCCGCGACGCCATGCCCGATGGCGGCCGCATCACGATCGAGACGGCCAATCGCTGGTTCGATGCACGCAGCGCCGACGCCCACGAAATTCCGCCGGGCCAGTATCTCTCGCTGTGCGTCTCTGACACTGGCGTGGGCATGTCGGCCGATGTCATCGCCAAGGCGTTCGATCCGTTCTTCACCACCAAGCCGCTGGGGCAGGGCACGGGGCTGGGCCTGTCGATGATCTATGGCTTTGCCAAGCAATCGGGCGGCCACGCGCGGATTTATTCGGAGGAAGGCAGCGGCACCACGGTGTGCATCTACCTGCCGCGCTATTACGGCGCGGAACAGGCGCAGGGCGAGCTGAGCGGGCACTTCACGTCGGCTTCCGATCTCGCGCCGGCGCCGGGGCAAGGCACCGTGCTGGTGGTGGATGACGAGCCGCTGGTGCGCATGCTGGTGGTGACCGCGCTGGAAGACATGGGCCATCACGTGCTGGAGGCCGAAGACGGCGCGCAGGGGCTCAAGATCCTGCAATCGGATGCGCCGATCGACATGCTGGTGACCGACGTGGGCCTGCCCGGCGGCATGAACGGCCGCCAGATGGTCGACGCCGCGCGCAGCCACCGGCCTGCCACGCCGGTGCTGTTCATTACCGGCTATGCCGAGAACGCGATCATCGGCAGTGGCCATCTGGAGCCGGGGATGCAGATCCTGACCAAGCCCTTTGCCGTGGGCGATCTGGAGCAGCGCGTGCGCACGATGTTGACTGGACGTTAGGACGGCTGAGGCGCGGGCGGGTGTTATCAAGCGGGACCCCGGATCAAGTCCGGGGTGACGACAAGTTTTTACGTTACCTATATTTTCTCGTCACCCCGGACTTGATCCGGGGTCCCGCTGTTCTGCTTGTGCAAGACGCTAGAACGTCCACACAGGAGCAAAAGCCCCCACCGGCATTGGCCCATGCGCGCCAGATCACGGGCGCGGGTGGGCGCCGGTCTTGACCAGCAGCGCCAGTTCGGTGCGGTTGGCCACGCCCAGGCGGTCATAGAGGCGGTGGAGGTTGATCTTTACCGTGCCCTCGGTCACCCCCAGGCTATCGGCGATATCGCGGTTGCGCAGGCCGGCGGCGACGCCTTCGGCAATCTGGCGGTCGCGATCGGACAAGGCGGCCATGGCGTCTTCGCCCGTGGCCGCAGGGCGCGTGGCGGCGGCAAAGGCGCGCTCCATCAGGTCCATGGCAATGGCGCGCTCTCCGGCCATGACGGCGGTGATCGCTGCTTGCAGCGCGCCGGGCGGGGCATGCTTGAGGACGATGGCATTGACCCCGCGTTGCACTGCCGCAACCAGGCTGGCATCGTCGAGTTCGGCCGCCAGGATCAGCACGGGCAAGGCATCGCCGGCATCGCGCAGCGTGGAGAGGACGCCGACGCCATCGGGCGCGGGCATGCGCAGATCGACGATCGCCAGATCGGGCCGGGTCTGGGCAATGGCGGCAAGCGCCGCCGCGCCATCACCGACCGAGGCAACGATCTCGTGCCCCAGGCGGCCCAAGACCTGTTCCAGCCCGGCGCGCAGAAAGGCATGGTCATCGGCAATGAGAATGCGGGTCATGACAGGTCCAGCGGCAGGGTGAAAAGCAAGCAAGTGTGGCCGGCACGCGTTTCCAGCGCAAACGAACCGCCCAGCGCGGCGGCGCGCGTGGCGAGCGAGGCGGGCAGGGCATGGGGCGGCGGCCCGGCAAAGCCCTGGCCATCGTCGCCGATCGCCAGGCACAGCGCGCCATCGCGTTCGGCAAGATCAATGGTGATAGTGCGCGCCTGGCCATGGCGCACGGCATTGGCCACGCCCTCGCGCACCAGGTGCTGGCATTCATAGACCAGTGCGGTGGATACCGGCAGCGGGGCGGGCGCGGGCGTGGGCGAGACGGCCACGTGCCAGTGACGCGAAAGCTGGCGGGCGAGTGCGGCGATTTCGGCATGGATATCGCGCTGGCCGGGCAGGATCTGCCCATGCCGCAGCTGCGCGATGATCGCGCGCACGTGGTCCTGCTCGCCCGCGATGCTCTCGCAGATTTCGGCGATGGCGTGGCTTGCGGGCGTGGCGGGGTTTTCCCCCTGGTCCAGCCGCAGCGCTTCCAGGCGAAAGCGCGCGCCGGCCAGCGTCTGCACCACGCTGTCGTGCAGGTCGGTGGCGATCTGGCCGCGCAAGCGGGCCATGGCCACTTCGCGGGCGAGGGCGCGGGCTTCCTCGTCGTCCAGCGCGGCGGCCACTTCGCGGGCGAGGGCCTGGGCGAGGAACAGGTCATCGGCATTGAGGCCGGGCATGCCATAGAGCACGAGCTGCCCGCGCCCGGTGCGCCCGGACAGCGGGATCGAGAGGCCTTCGTCTTCCGGGCCGGCCATCACCAGGGCGGGCCACTCGGGGTGGCTGCGCGCCACCAGGCGGCCTGATGCGGTAAGGCACAAGGCCCGCCCGCGCGTGCGATCGAACAGCATCGGCGTGGCCTGCGGCGGGGGCAGGGGTGGGATGGCGGCAGGCCGCGCCGCGCTGCCGGCGGCATGGACGCGGGGATGTGGTTCTGCCGTGGCGGCCCAGGCCAGGAGGCCACCCTGCGCCTGGCACAGGCCCATGGCATAGGCCAGGACCTGGGCCGGCAGCACGGCGTCGTCGCCCGCGTTCCCAGGCAGCGAATCCGCCGGGTCATGGCGCGGCAGGGCGGGGCGCTGCCGCCCCTGGACGAACCAGGCGAGCAGCAGCGACAGCACGCCCAGCGTACTCAGCCGTCGCAGGAACTTGGTGGTATCGATCGGCACGCCGGCCCAATCGACCGCCAGCCCGGCCACGAGAAAACACAGCGCCAGCCCCACGGCTGCCAGCATGGCGTTGCGCCGGCTCCAGCGCGCCAGCGAGGTGAGCGTGAGGAACGCGTAGAACGTCATGAACGCGCTGAAGAAATCGAAGGTCACCGCCTCGGTTGCGGCGAGCCCGATCAGCATGGTCAGCGCATCGATGAAAAAGGCCAAGCCGCCGAGGCGAAATTCGAACCACCAGCTGCGCCAGGCGATGGCCAGCATGACCAGGGCAAAGACCAGATAGCCTTCGAACAGGAACGCCGGTTGCGTGCCGCCGAGCACGGCATGGGGCGGCGCGATCCACAGCCACAGCGTGAACAGGCACGCGATCAACGCCCGAATCGCGGCCAGGAACAGCCCGGAGCGCGAGCGCACGCCGGCGGCATTCATGCCATGGTGTGGTGATGTGGCCCCGGTCATGGCGGCCTCCATGCCACGATCGCTGCGCGGTTCAAAGCCGGTGGTCGGGGCGCGGCGTGAATGTGATGGTCTGTCACACAAGTGCAATTATCGATGGGTACTGGCCCCGTAACGAAAGATACAGACTCGTTGCGGAGGAGTGCACAGTGACTTACCCCAAGGCCGCCCTGGCCTCGTCGATGATGGTGCTTGCCTGGCTCAACGCCGGTGTGGCGCATGCTGCCGAAGCACCGGCCGCTGCGCCCGCAGCCGCGGAAGCCGCGCCCGATGCATCGGCCAGCGCCGATAGCGGTTCGCGCCTCTCTGAAATCGTGGTCACCGCGACCAAGCGCGAGACCAACCTGCAAAAGACCCCGGTGGCGATCTCGGTGGTGAGCGACCAGCTCATCAAGGACCGCCACGTGCAGAGCCTGATCGACCTCGCCGATGGCGGCGTACCGTCCTTGCGCGTCGCCACGTTCGAAGCGCGCCAGTCGGCGCTGACCGTGGGCATTCGCGGCATCGTGCCGTTCGACCAGAACCAGACCGCGCGCGACACTGGCGTGGGCGTCTATATCGACGGCGTCTATCTTGCCCGCTCGCAGGGCCTCAATGCCGCGCTGTTCGACGTGCAGCGCATCGAAGTGCTGAAAGGCCCGCAGGGCACGCTGTTTGGCCGCAACACCGAAGGCGGCGCGGTCAGCATCGTGACCAAGGACCCGACCGGCCAGTTCGACGGCCGCTTTTCGGCAGGCGTGGGCAATTTCGGCAGCCACACCGTGGAAGGCCACCTCGACCTGCCCGAATTCAACAACATCGCCATCAAGATCGACGGCGTGCAGCAGCACCAGGACCCCACGGTAAAGAACCCGCTGGCGGGCCAGGCCGGCTGGAACCAGTATGACCGCACCGGTGGGCGCATCTCGGCCAAGTGGACGCCGATGCCCGGTTTCTCGGCGATCGTTTCCTATGACAAGGCCAAGGACGAAAACACCCCGAACTACAGCCAGCTGATCACCTACAACCCGCAGGGGCGCACGGTTGGCCAGTACATCCAGAATCCCAATGGCAACGGCAAGTATATCCTGGTGGCGCCCGGCACCACCTCGGCATGCTCCTCGTGCATCGCGCCGCTTTCGTCGCTGATGACGCCCACGGGTGACAACCGGGTCAAGGTGGCGCCGATCGGCGTGCCGCAGCAGCCCAGCGTCGATCGCACGCAAGGCACCTCGCTGCACCTCAACTATGACGTGGCGCCGCACATGCAGCTGCGCTCGATCACGGCATGGCGCACGGTTTCGACCGAGCAGTGGGACAACTCGGGCGGCGCCGCGCGCACGATCTTTGCCCCCAACACCGGCTTCTCGCGCTACAGCCTCTCGTACCTCAACCAGCGCCAGTTCAGCCAGGAACTCCAGCTCGTCGGCAGCCTGCCGCAGGTGGATTACGTGCTGGGCGCCTATTACTTCAACGAACGCGCCCAGGAACAGGCATCGACGCCCTCGTCCAACACCTGGAATGTCGATGGCACCGGCTATACCATCAACAGCGAAACCGTGGTTGGCCCCGTCACCTCGTCCAACCAGGGCTGGGCCATCGGGCAGCAGTTCCTGCAGCGCGCCAGCCAGGCCTTTGCCAAAAGCTATGCAGCGTTCGGCCAGGCGACGTTCACCCCCGATGCGCTGGGCGACAAGCTGCACCTGACCGTGGGCGGCCGCTACACCAACGACAAGCGCGATGGCACGCTCTATCTCGTGCAGGGCGCGGCGACCAACTATCAGTTCCACGAAAGCGTCAGCCGGTTCGATCCGCTGATCGTGGCGGCCTATGACCTGACCGATAACATCCACGCCTATGCCAAGTATTCGACCGGCTATCGCGCCGGTGGCGCCAACGACCGTTCGCAGACCTTTGCCGCGTTCGGCCCCGAAGCGGTCAAGGCCTATGAAATCGGCACCAAGATGGACCTGATGGACCACCGCGTGCGCCTGAACCTGGCGGGCTATATGATGGACCGCACCGGCACCCAGACCGATTTCGACAACGTCGATACGCGGCCCTATCTCGACAACGGCCAGCCCAACCCGACGTTCAACCTCCACACCGAGGAAACCCGCAACGCGCCGGGCACCTCGCGCATTCGCGGCGTGGAAGCAGACCTGACGGTGCAGGCAGCCGAGGGCCTGACGCTGAGCGCGTCTTACGCCTATACCTATACCCACGTTCCGGCGACGGCGAACCCGTTCCTCAACAACCAGCTGTACCAGGTCTATGTGGTCTATACGCCGGCCAATGCGGCGTCGGGCGCGATCGACTATGCCCTGCCGGTCAATGCCAATGGCAGCGAACTGCGCGTGCACCTCGATGCCAACTATGCCGATCCGCAGTACAGCTTCCAGAACGAATCGGTGAAGACCGACTCCAGCTTCGTGGTCAACGGCCGCATCGCGCTGGCCTCGGTGCCGCTCAATGGCAGCGCCAAGGCGACGTTCTCGGCCTGGAGCCGCAACCTGTTCAACACCACCTACATCTATCGCCGTTCGGGCGCCAACGATGCGGTGCTGGGCGATTATGGCAACTTCAACCCGCCCCGCACCTTTGGCGGCGAGATCGCCATCAGCTTCTGATCACAACGAAATTCCGAGCCCTCACTGGGCGGGCAGTTCCACCGTGGACTGCCCGCTTTTTTTTGCCCGTTTTCCAGCCCATTTGGGCAGAATCGCGCCAAATTCCGGCGGTGTCTTGCCGTGCGGGCGGTTTGCCCTATTTCGGAAGGTGCGATGAAACCGACCGATCTTTCCCAGCTCAAGGCCAATGCCGCGCACATGGCCGGCCGCCTCAAGGTGATGAGCCATCCCGAGCGGCTGCTGATGCTGTGCCGGATGGACGAGGGCGAGGTGAGCGTGACCGAACTGGTGGCGCTGACCGGGCTGTCGCAATCGGGCGTATCGCAGCACCTGGCGCTGCTGCGCGGCGAAGACGTGGTCAACGTGCGCAGCGAGGCGCAGGTGCGCTGGTACAGCCTGAAGGACCCGGTGGTTTCGGGCCTGATCCACGCGATGTGCGTGATGTGCGAAGCTGGCGCGATCAGCCAGCAACATTCTGCCCAGCAACATTCTGAATGAGAGACGACAGCCAGTTCAAGTTTGCGGCAGCGGCCGCGTCATAGCGTGTCTTCCGGGACGACAAGACCCGAGGTGGGAGACACAAGATGAAGACCATTCGCATTGCCGCCATCATGGCCGCCGCGCTGACCATTGGCGGCACGGCCGCGCAAACCGCCCAGGCCCAGGCCTGGGGCGGATACAACCAGGGCTATGGGGGGCAGGGCTATGGCGGCGGTTACGGGCGCGGCTATTACGGCGGCGATGGGGACCGGCAGGGCGGCCGCATGGCTTTCATCTGTTCGGGCCAGCGCGCCCATGGGCTGGAAGCGCGCCTGCGCCACGAGGTGGACGAAGGCGATATCGATCCGCGCCAGGCCGGCCGCATCCACGATGCGATCGACGATCTCGAAGGGCGCCAGCGCAACGAATGCGGCGAGGGAGACTGGCGCTCGGTCAACCGCATCGCCATGCGCTATGACCGCATCGAAGGCTGGATCAACGCCTCGGCCCATCAAGGCGGCGGCTGGGGCGGGCGTGGCTGGTAAGGTCAGCCGAGCGCAATGGCCTGTTGCGCCAGGCTGGCCATCGCCGGGCGATGGCTGACCAGCAGCAGGCCGGTGCCGGTCTGATCCAGCCAGGCGGCCAGGCGCTGGTGCAGCCGCGCCTCGGTCGCCAGGTCCAGCCCCTCGCTCGGCTCGTCGAGCACAAGCCAGGGCCGGCCTGACAGCAGCGCCCGCGCCAGGGCAATGCGCCGGCGCTGCCCACCCGACAGGCGCGCGCCATCGCCGCCCAGCCACTGGTCAAGGCCGTGGGGCAGGGCGGCCACCACGTCATCGGCGCAGGCGACATGCAGGGCGGCCTGCATCACGGCGCGATCGATGCCGGGCCGCGCCAGGGCGAGATTATCGGCCACGGTGCCGGCGATCAGCGGCGCTGCCTGGGGCATCAGCGCAATGGCCGGCCGCACCGCTGCCAGGCCCAGGTCGCGCGGATCGTGCCCGTCGATCGCCAGCGCCTGTGGCGCATCATCGCGCAGGCCAGCCAGCGTTTCGACCAGCCGCGTCTTGCCCGCGCCCGATGGCCCGGCGATCAGCACCCGCGCGCCGGGGGCCAGGGTTGTGCCGGCAATGGTCAGCGTGGGCCGCGCCGCCAGCACTGGCGCGGGCTGCGCCGTGGCCAGGGTGGCGCCGGCCTGTTCCAGGCGTTCCTGCGCCAGGCAGGTATCGGGCGCATTGGCATCGTGCGTGGCAAGCGCGCTCCACGGCTCCAGCGCGGCCATGGCCGCCAGGAGGGCGAGGGCCAGCAGCGGCGCGGTGCCTTGCGCCACCAGCACGATCGCCGCCAGCGTCACCGCCGCGATCAGCGCCTGCACGGCGGCAAGCCAGGCTTCGGCCTGGGCCACGGCATGGTTGGCGCGGCATTGCGCCGTGGCGCGCTCGTGCAGCGCCTCGGCCAGGGCGGGGGCCAGGCCATAGACCGCGATATCGATCGCCGGTGCGGCCATTTCGGCATAATCGGCGGCCAGTGCGGCATGGGCGCGGGCGCGCTCGGCCTGGCGCGCGGGCAACAGGCGCGTGGCCATCGCCGGGCCGGCCACGCGCATGGCTGCCAGGCCCGCGGCCAGCACGATCAGCGCCGCCACCCCCAGCGCCAGCGCGCAGGCCAACGCGACGATTGCGGCCGCCCACGCCCCTACGCGGGAGACACGGCGGATCGCGGCGTCTTCCAGCAGATCGACATCGCGGCCAAAGCGCGCCGCCATTTCCCCGCTGCGCCCGGCCTCGCGCCCGGAAAGCGCCGCCTGTGCAATGCGGGCAAACAGGCCGGCGCGCACTTCTGCCAGGGCAAACAGCGCGGCGCGGTGGCCCAGCATGCGTTCGCCATAGCGGCTGGCAGTGCGGCCGATCGCGGCGGCGCGAATCCCCGCGCTGGGCAAAAGATAGTTGAACCCGGTGACCGCGAGCGGCCCGCCCAGACCCGCTAGGGCGGCCCCAGCCAGGAACCAGCCGGCAGTGGCCAGTAGGCCCACCCCGGCCAGCGCGGCCACGATCGCGCAGGCCATCGCCGCGCGCAACACGCCGCGCTGGCGGGCAAGCGGCGCTTGCAGCAGGGCGATCATGCCGCGTTCCTGGTGGCGGCGGCGTCAACCGCGCAGCGCGTTTGCGCCAGGGCGGCGAGATCGGCATCGTGGGTCGCGGCCACCACCAGGCGGTCTTGCGCGCAGCGGGCCAGCACGGCGCGCACCGCCGCCGCGCTGGCGGGGTCGAGATCGGCGGTGGGCTCGTCCAATAGCAGGAACGGCCGGCCCGACAGGATCGCACGGGCGAGGCCAATGCGCCGCCGCTCTCCGCCTGAAAGCCCGGCGCCGCGATGATCGATCGCCATGGCAAGGCCGCCGCGCCGCGCCAGCATCGGGCCCAGGCCAAGCTGCGTCAGCAGGTCGACCAATGCGGCATCATCGCGTTGCGCGCCGGGCTGCGCCAGGTGCAGGTTGCTCGCCAGGGTGCCAGGCAGCAGCGACACTGCCTGCCCGGCCCAGCCGATCAGGGCATTGGCCGCGCCGCCAGGCCAGGGTGCCCCGTCTGCCACGATCTGCCCCTCCGTCAGTGGCGCCTGCCCAATCAAGGCAAGCAGGAGTGAGGATTTGCCGCTGCCGGTGGCGCCGGTCACGGCATGAAGGCCAGGGCCACGCCAATCCCAGGTGAGCGGGCCGATCCGCGTGCCATCGGGATAGGCGATCACCACACCCGCGCCGTGCAGGTGGCGCGGCGTTGCCGTTGCCGGTTGCGCTGGCCGTTCCACGATCGGCGCGGCATGGGCCAGCGCCTGGTCGATCGCCGCCAATGCGGCCTCGCCGGTCTGCTTGTCGTGATAGGCGGCCGCCAGGCGTCGCATGCCAAGGTAGAATTCGGGCGCCAGCGCCAGGGTATAGAACGCCCGCGCCAGGGTGAGATGCTCGGGCGCGGGAAACGGCAGCAGGCCGAGCAGGGCAAAGCCGCAATAGACCGCGACCAGCGCCACGCAGAGCGCCGCGAAGAATTCGAGAATGGCGTTGGAGGCAAAGGCCACTGCCAGCACGCCCATCGTGCGCCGCGCCACATCCTGCGTCGCCATGGCCAGTTGCCGACCGATGCGCTCTTCCGCGCCGGATGCCAGGATCAGCGGCAGATGGGCGATGCGATCGACGAACAGGCCCGAGGCACGCTCCAGCGCGCGATGCTGCGCCTGCGCGCGGCGTGCCGCCATGCCCCCGGCCAGAATCAGCCCGAACACGAAGGGCACCAGCGTGGCCAGCATGATGGCGGCCGAAACCCAGCTGGCCGGCGCGACGGCCAGGGCGATCAGCAGCGGCCCCAGCGCGCTGGCCCCGCGCAACGGCAGGAACCGTGCGACCAGCCCTTCGGTGCGATCGATCGTATCGACTGCCAGGTGCACGTCTTCGCCCACCAGCGCCCCGCGCGCGGTGCGGCTGGGCAGCAGCGCCGGCCACAGCCGCTGGCGCAGACCGTGCTGGAACCGCGCCGCAGCGGCCTGCCCGGTCAGCCGCGCGCGGGCAAGCGCCAGAGCGCGCCAGGCGCCACCCGCGAGCAGCAGCGCGGCCGCCGGCCAGGCCGGCAGCGCGCCATCTGCGCGCGCCGCCACTGCCCAGGCCAAGCCTGCGGCCAGGGGAATCGCGCCGGCGCTTTCCGTCAGCCACCAGGCGGTGGGGCGCAGGCTGCGCGGAGGGCGGGTCGCCGGGCGGGAATCGCGGGCAGGTGCGGCCTTGTGAGACAATCTGTCCATCTTCTTATAACAGGAAATCGTGATATAAACGGTAATCGATTCGAGGAAACCCGCGTTTTGCCCGGTTTTCCTTTTCGTAATCGGCGTTTGCGCCAATTAAACCGGCGCTGGATTGATCGCCGTCAAAATGCTGCGGCGCAGCGGGGGCTAAGGGCGGTGGCGTGCCCCTGTCGCGCTTTTGGCAGGGCTTCTCCCGATCGTGCGGCCTGCCGCCGATCGGCAGGGCCCGACGGGGAGCCATAGCAGAGGGAACGCGGCCATGGACATGGCAGTCATCGAATTATCCCGCCTTCAGTTCGCGCTGACGGCCATGTACCATTTCCTGTTCGTGCCATTGACGCTTGGCCTGTCGTTCATGCTGGTGATCATGGAGAGCATCTATGTGATCACCAAGCGGCCGATCTGGCGCATCATCACGCGCTTCTGGGGCAAGCTGTTCGGCATCAACTTTGTCCTGGGCGTGGCCACCGGCCTGACCATGGAATTCGAGTTCGGCACGAACTGGGCCTATTACGCCCACTATGTCGGCGATATCTTCGGCGCGCCGCTGGCGATCGAAGGGCTGATGGCCTTCTTCCTCGAAGCGACCATGGTGGGGGTGATGTTCTTCGGCTGGGACCGGCTCAGCCGGCGCCAGCATCTGGCGGTCACGTTCATGGTGGCGCTGGGCACCAATCTTTCCGCGCTGTGGATCCTGATCGCCAATGGCTGGATGCAGAACCCGGTGGGGGCCACGTTCAACCCCGAAACCATGCGCATGGAAGTGACCGACTTTTCCGCCGTGCTGTTCAACCCGGTGGCCCAGGCCAAGTTCGTGCACACGGTCAGCGCCGGCTATGTCTGCGCGGCCACGTTCGTGATGGGGGTTTCGGCGTTCTACCTGCTCAAGGGCAAGTGGACCAACGTGGCGCGCCGCTCGATGATGGTGGCAGCCGCGTTTGGCCTGGCGTCCTCGCTCTCGGTCGTCGTGCTGGGCGATGAAAGCGGCTATACCCTGACCGACAACCAGAAGATGAAGCTCGCCGCGATCGAGGCGATGTGGGAAACCGAGCCGGCGCCGGCGGCGATCACCCTGGTCGGCCTGCCTGACGTGGCGGCGCGCACCACGCACTTTGCAGTCAAGGTGCCCTATGTCATGGGCCTGATCGGCACGCGCAGCCTGACCGGCAAGATCGATGGGATCGAGGAACTGGTACTGCGCGCCGACGGGCGCATCCACAGCGGGCTGATCGCCTATGACGCGGTGGAGCGGCTCAAGGTCAACCGCACCGACCCTGCCGCCCGCGCCGCGTTCGAGGCGCACAAGCAGGATATCGGCTTTGCCATGCTGCTCAAGCGCTATGTCGCCGATCCACGCCGCGCCGATGACAAGCTGATCCTCAAGGCCGCGTGGGACACCGTGCCCAACGTGCCGGTGATGTTCTTCCTGTTTCGCGGCATGGCGGCGCTCGGCTTTGGCTTCATCGCCTTGTTCGGTGCGGCATTCTGGTGCGCTTCCACCTGCCGGTTCCGGCGGCGCTGGTTCCTGAAACTGGCGGTGGTGGCGATCCCGCTGCCGTGGATCGCGATAGAATCGGGCTGGGTGCTGGCCGAAATCGGGCGCCAACCCTGGGCCGTGGACGGCGTGCTGCCCACGTTCCTGGGTGCGTCCTCACTCACCGTGCCGCAGGTCTGGGCCACGATCATCGGCTTTACCGCGCTTTATGGCGGGCTTGCCGTGATCGAGGTGCGGCTGATGCTGGCGCAGATCCGCAAGGGGCCGATCGAACACCACGACACCGACGATCAAGACGCAACGCAACCCCTGGACGCGGGCTTTGCCCCGCTGCCGGCAGAATAAGGGGCAAGGGCCATGCATATTCCCCTGGATTACGAAACCCTGCGGGTCATCTGGTGGGCGCTGTTGGGCGTGCTGCTGATCGGCTTTGCCCTGACCGATGGCTATGACCTGGGCGTGGCCGCGCTGCTGCCGTTCGTGGGGCGCAATGACGCCGAACGCCGCCTGGTGATCAACGCCGTGGCGCCGCATTGGGAAGGCCACCAGGTGTGGCTGATCCTGGGCGGCGGGGCGATCTTTGCCGCCTGGCCGTTCGTCTATGCCGTCAGCTTTTCCGGGTTCTACCTGGCGATGTTCCTGGTGCTGGCGGCGCTGATCCTGCGGCCGGTGGCGTTCAAGTATCGTTCGAAAAAGCCCGATCCGGCCTGGCGCACGCGGTGGGACTGGGCGCTGTTCGTCGGTGGCTTCGTGCCCGCGCTGGTCTTTGGCGTGGCGGTGGGCAATGTCCTGGCCGGCGCGCCATTCCGCCTCGATAGCGATCTGCGCATGACCTATGAAGGCAGCCTGCTGGGTCTGTTCACGCCGTTCACGCTGCTAACCGGGTTGCTGTCGGTCACCATGCTGGCGCTGCATGGCGCGGGCTGGCTGGCGATCAAGATCGAGGAAGGGCCAGTGCTGAACCGCGCCCGCGCCATTGCCCGCGTCGCGGCGATTGCCAGCATCGCGCTGTTCGTGATCGGCGGGGTGATGGTGGCCAAGGGGCACATGGGCATGGCCCTGGCCGGTACGGTCGATCCGCAGGGGCCGTCAAACCCGCTGCTGTCCGCCAGCGTGGCCAAGCCCGGCGCGTGGCTGGCCAACTATGGCGCGCACCCCTGGATGATCGCGGCGCCGCTGTTGGGCCTGGCCGGGCCGATCGTGGCGCTGTGGGGCATCGCGCGCCGGCAGGGCCTGGTAAACCTGGTGGGCACGGCCATGGCCACCACCGGCATCATCGCCACGGTCGGCTGCTCGATGTTTCCCTATATCCTGCCGTCCTCGATCGATCCGCGCTCCAGCCTGACGGTGTGGAATGCCTCGTCCAGCCATCTCACGCTGTTCATCATGCTGGTGTGCACCATCGTGTTCCTGCCGATCGTGCTGGCCTATACCGCCTGGGTCATGACCCTGCTGAGCGGGCGCATCACCCTGCGCGATGTGCGCACCAATCCTGATTTTTACTGACCCCGATTTCTTCTGAAAGGACGCCGCCATGTGGTATTTCACCTGGGTGCTCGGTCTGGGCCTGGCCGTGGGCTTTGGCATCATCAACGGGCTGTGGCACGAATTCAATTCGCCGATCGACGATGACCCCGCGATTTGACCGTAAAGCCTGATGCGCCGCGCGGTTGCGCGTGGTGACAGAGACCTGAAAACGCGGCGCCCGGCCTTGGCCTGGCGCCGTTTTTCGTTGCCAGTGCAGCAACTTGGCAACAGATCTTTGCGATATGATGCGGTGCTTGCGGATTCAAAGTTGAAAGTCGGTTCACCTTTCAGTATTGTGCCCTCACCAAGCGACGGCAAGGCAAGACCGTCGCGCCAAGGAGAGGACCATGGCCCTGACCGCCAGCACCCGCATTCGTTCGATTTCCGCCATTCTGTTTGCCGGCGTGGCGCTGGGCGCGCTGCCGGCCCCGGCCCTGGCGCAGGACACCAGCGACGCGGCCGCGCAGGCTGGCGCCGCCAGCGACGGCGAGATCATCGTCACTGCCCGCCGCCGCAGCGAAACGCTCAACTCCGTGCCGATCGCCATCACCGCGTTTTCCGGCGATGAACTGCAGGCCAAGGGCGCCGGAGACATCACCGCGCTGGCCGACGAAGTGCCCAACGTGACGCTGGAGCCTTCGCGCGGGACCAACTCCACGCTGTCGGCCTTCATTCGCGGGGTGGGGCAGCAAGACCCGGTATCGGGGTTCGAACAGGGCGTGGGCATCTATCTCGATGATGTCTATCTCAACCGCCCGCAGGCCGCCGTGCTCGATATCTATGACGTGGAGCGGGTCGAAGTGCTGCGTGGGCCGCAGGGCACGCTCTATGGCCGCAACACCATTGGCGGCGCGATCAAGTATGTGACGCGCAAGATCGACGATGCCTTTCATCTGCGTCTGCGCGGCACTTATGGCAGTTATGACCAGGCCGATGGTGTCGCCACGGTCAGCTCGCCGCTGACCAGCGATGGCGTGCTGCGCGCCAGTGGCACGGTGGCGCGGCTGACGCGCGGCGGCTTTGGCCGCAACCTGACCACGGGGCTTTCGAACTACAACAAGGATATCTGGGCCGGGCGCGGCACGGTGGAAGTGCACGGCACCGATTTCTTCGCGCGGCTGACCGGCGACTATACCCACGATATGTCCAACCCGCGTGGCGGCCACCGCGAAATTCCCGGTCAGCTGACCGGGGCGCCGGTGCTGGCCAACGTGTTCGACACCCAGGCCGGGCTCAACAGCCCCAAGCAGGACGTCAAGGCGTGGGGCTGGTCGCTGTTCATGGAAGCCAAGCCGACCGACCACCTGACGCTGCGGTCGATCACCGCGTTCCGCAAGGATGACAGCGCCTCGCCGATCGATTTCGATGCCACCGCCTCGCAAGACGTCGACGTGCCGGCCTATTACCGCAACAAGCAGTGGAGCCAGGAAATCCAGCTGCTCTACAACTCGGGCAAGTTCAACGCGCTGCTGGGCTATTACTATCTCTATGCCACGGCGCTGACGCAGTTCGACGTGCGGCTGTTCACCACCGTGCCGGGGCTGGCGGCGTTCACCGGCGCCAATATCCGCACCGATACTTCGGCCGCGTTTGCCAACCTCAGCTATGATTTCAGCGATCACCTCAGCCTGGAAGCGGGCGGGCGCTATACCTGGGACAAGCGCTATGCCCAGATCCTGCGGCAGAACTACCTGGGGGGCGGCTCGCCGGTGTTTGGCGGGGCGGGCGTGGCGTTTGGCGCGCCCAGCACCAATTTCCTGGGCAGCGCGGACTACAAGAAGTTCACGCCGCGCGTGTCGCTCAACTGGAAGCCGAACACCGACAACACCGTCTATGCGAGCTTCAGCCAGGGCTTCAAGGGTGGCGGGTTCGATCCGCGCGGGGTGGGCGTCAATGCGCCGCCGGGAGTGACCCAGGGCGAATTCCTCAGCTTCCGCCCCGAAAAGGTCAACAGCTATGAACTGGGGGTCAAGACCCGGCTGCTGGACCGGCGCCTGTCGCTCAATCTGGCCGCGTTCCGCATGGACTATACCGATGTGCAGATCCCCGGCTCGGTGGCCTGCACGGTGGGCGGGCTGCCCAGCTTCTGCGGGGTGGTGTCCAACGCCGGCAAGGCGCGGATGCAGGGCGTGGAAGCCGAAGGGCGGCTCAAGCTGGGCGGCTTCACGCTCAATGGTTCACTCGGCTATATCGACGCCAAGTACCTCAAATACATCACGCTGATTGCCGGCCAGCCGACTGATGTGGCCGCCTATCGCAAGGTGCAGAATACCCCGGCGTGGACCGGCAGCGCCTCGGCCAGCTATTCCATTCCGGTGGGCACGGGTGCGGTCGACGTGACCGGCGGCGTGTCGTGGAAGAGCAAGACCTATCAGTTCGAAGTGCCCAACCCCTATCTCGACCAGCCCGGCTATGCCCTGTTCGATGCCAGCGTGTTCTACCGCGCGCCGGGCGGGCGGTGGACCTTTGGCGTCTATGGCAAGAACATCCTCGACAAGCGCTACAAGACCTCGGGCTATACCTATGTTGCCGGCAATCCCACCACCGGGGCGTTGACCTATACCCCGGCGGGCAACCTGATCCCGACGCTGGGCAAGGAAGGCGTGCTGACCACCTACTGGGGCAATCCGCGCCAGGTCTTTGCAACGGCGACGCTCAACTTCTGAGTTCAGCAACTGCAAAAAGGGGGGGATGGGGCAGCGCTGCCCCATCCCCCCTTTGGTCATGGCGCTCAGATGCGCGGTTCGCCGTGATCCTTCACCACGCGGCCGCCCTGCATGACAAAGCGCACGCGCTGCAGTTCGGTGATATCGGTCATGGGGTCCTTGTCGGTGGCGACGATATCGGCGAAGGCGCCCGGGCGGATCGCGCCGATGCGGCTTTCCCCGATCAGGTTGGCCGCGCCAGTGAACGAGCTGCGCAGCACGTCAGCCACGGGCATCCCGGCCTTGACCATCAGTTCGAACTCGCGCCCGTTCTGGCCATGGTGATAGACGCCGGCATCGGTGCCGAACGCGATCTTCACGCCCGCTTTCCATGCGGCATAGAGGTTCTTGGCCATGATCGGCCCTACCGCCATGGCCTTTTCCGCCATCGACGGGCCGAGCAGTTCGGGATGCTTCTGCGCGAATTCCACCACCGTAGCCCCGGCGATCAGCGTGGGCACCAGATAGGTGCCGTGTTGCTTCATGATCGCATAGCTTGTCGGGGTGGCAAAGCTGCCATGCTCGATCGAATCCACGCCGATCTCGCTGGCATGGTCGATCGCCTGGGCGCCATGGGCATGGGCCGCCACGGGCAGGTGCAGGGTGTGGGCAGTATCGACCACGGCCTTGATTTCGGCGTCGGTCATCAGCTGGGCCTGTGGATCGTCACCCACGCTGGCGACGCCGCCCGAGGGCACGATCTTGATCAGGTCGACGCCGTCGCGGAAATGCTCGCGCACTTTCTTCACCGCCTCGTCCGGCCCGTCGACAATGCCATCCTGCCAGCCGGGCTTGGTCAGCGCCGGATCAAAGCCGTTGGCCGGATCGCCATGGCCGCCGGTGGGGCTCAGGATGCTGCCTGAAACCCACATGCGCGGGCCGGCAATGGTGCCTGCCTTCTGCGCGCGCTTGAGCGCCACGACCACGGCGGTATCGCCGCCCACATCGCGCACCGAAGTGAACCCGGCCAGCAGGGTGAGGCGGGCATTGCCCACGCCATCGAGCGTTTCGTCATAGCTGCTATGCGTGACGCTTTGCAGCAGGGCATTGCCCTTGGTGAGATCGAGCGTGAGGTGCACGTGCGCGTCGATCAGGCCGGGCATGACCGTGCCCTGCGACAGGTCGATCACCTCGGTCCCGGCGGGCGTGACAAAGCCATCCTGCACTGCGGTGATCTGGTCATCGTGCACCACGATCGAGACCTGGCTGCGTTCGCCAGGGTTGATGCCATCGATGAGGTGCCCGGCATGGATGACATAGTCGCGCGCCATGGCCGGTCCACTCGCCAGCGTGAATGCCAGCGCGACACCGGCCAGCAAGGTCTTCTTCATTGGCTAAGCTCCCCTGAAACGAATGGCTTGGTTGTTGTGCTTGCGGCACAGCCCTACCCGTCACGCTAGCCAAGCGGGGCGTCGTTTGGCAAGCTGGCGGGCAATGAGGGCAGCACCCGCCGGCCGCAATCTGCAAGCAAAGGAACCGTCATGGCTTTTACGCACACACTCCGCCGCCGGCTGGCGCGGGCCACGGGCCTTGCCCTGACGCTTGCTGCCGTGCCGCAGGTGGCCCAGGCCGCGCCGCTCGATCCCGTGGCGGCGCGCGCCGCGATCGATGCGCAGCTCGCCAAGATCTATCCCTCGCTCGATGCGCTGTACAAGGACATCCACCAGCAGCCCGAAGTCGGCTTTCAGGAAACCCGCACCGCCGCCTTGCTGGCGGCGCGGATGCGGGCGCTGGGCTTTACCGTGACCGAGCATGTCGGCCAGACCGGGATCGTGGCGGTCTATCGCAATGGTGATGGCCCGGTGGTTCTGGTCAGGACCGAGCTGGACGCGCTGCCGCTCGAGGAAAAGACCGGGCTGCCCTATGCCAGCCATTATCAGCAGACCATCGATGGCAAGCTGACCCCCACCGATCACGCCTGCGGCCATGACAGCCATATGGCCTGGTGGGTGGGCACGGCGCAGACGCTGCTGGCGCTCAAGGACAAGTGGCACGGCACGCTGGTATTCATCGGCCAGCCGGCCGAGGAAAAGGCCGGCGGCGCCAAGGCGATGCTGGCCGATGGCCTGTTCACCCGCTTTCCCAAGCCGGACTATGCCTTTGCCGCCCATGTCGGGCCCGATGTGGCCGGGCATGTGACGGTCAAGCAGGGCGCGGTCAGCTCTGCCTCGGACTCCGTGATCGTCACCTTCCATGGCCAGGGCGCGCACGGCTCCATGCCGGACAAGAGCATCGATCCGATCGTGATGGGCGCGCACTTTGTCGATGATGTGCAGACGGTGATCAGCCGGCAGAAAGACCCGCAGAAGTTCGGCGTGATCACCGTGGGCGCGTTCAACGCCGGTTTCGTGCCCAACATCATTCCCGATACGGCGGTGCTCAAGCTGACGCTGCGATCCTATGATCCCGATGTGCGCAAGCTGCTGCTCGATGGCGTGGGCATCACCGCGCGCGCCGTGGCGAGCATGGCCCGCGCGCCCGAACCGGGGGTTGACCATACCGAGGCCACGGCATCGGTGGTCAACGATCCCGCGCTCGCCGGGCAATTGGCCGGCATCCTCAAGACCGCGCTGGGCGATGCCCAGGTGGCGCTGGTGCCGGCGATGATGCCCGGCGGCACCGCGAGCGAGGACTATTCTGAATACGTCAATGCCGGGGTGAGCAAGTCGGTGTTCTTTGGCGTGGGCGGCAGCGATCCGGCGATGCTCGCGCGGCTCAAGGCCGAGGGCAAACCAGTGCCGGTCAACCATTCGCCATTCTTTGCCCCGCAACCCGAACCGACGATCCGCGCCGGGGTGGAAACGCTGACCCTGGCCGTGCTGGGCGTGGCGGGGAACTGATCCCCCGCCACTGCACGTCAGCGCCCGAAGAAGGCCGGGCCGTCGAGCGTGAACTTGAAACCGAACACCAGCGCATCGCGGGTGTTGGTGGTATTGAACGGCGCCCCGGTGTTATCGGGGTGCAGGACATATTGCACATTGGGCGAAATGCGCAGGCCCGGAACCAGATCGGCGCCATAGGCCAGTTCCATCATCACCTCGTGGCGATGCACGTTGTCTTCGCCGCCGGCGGCCAGGCGCGCGGCGCGCATGCGCTGCATCGCCAGGTCGGAAAAGCGCTGGTCGTTGATGACAAAGCCCAGCGTATCGGTATCGCGCCCCTTGAACGTGCCGGTCTGGACGATCCCGAAATCGAGATAGCGGCTTTCCTCCACCTGGCCCGACAGGTTGGTCATCGCCACGCCAAAGATCGACAGCCCGCGCCGGCTTTGCGGATCGGGGCGGGTCAATTGCTGGTCAAAGCGGGCATAGATCCCGCTGCGCCCGTGCAGCGTGCGGGCCGGGCGCCCGGTGAGAATGGCAATGCCGCCGGCATCGTCGCGCAGCGGATCGGCATAGTCGGCGCGGTCGAACCAGCCGCCCAGGATATAGTGGCCGGGCAGGCGGGTCTCGCCCTTGTCATCGGCATAGCCTAGTTCCCACGGCACGATCACGCCCGTGCGGTTGGCCGAGGAGAAGTTGAAGCCATCATCGTTCCAGCGCTTGCGATCGGGGTTTACTTCATAGACCCCGGCATGGGCGAACCAGCGCGGCGCCACCCACAGCTTGGCCTGGGCCATCCAGCTTGACGCCGGGAAATAGGTGAAGTTGCTGTTCTTGAACACGAAGGTGGGGTTGCCGCAGGTCGAATTGGTCTGGAACAGGCAATAGAGCGGCGAATTGAGGAAGTGGATATTGGCCTGGCTGCGCCCGGCCTCGATCACCAGGCGATCGTTGAGCAGCTTCTGCTCCCAGGTCAGGATCGCCAGGTGGGTGTTCTGCGTGCCCCACACTTCCTGGACCGAGGTATTGTTGCCCAGCGCAATGCCCGACAGGCTCTTGCCGTGGCGGTTGGTCACGGCAAAGTGGATCGTGGCGCCACTGATCCCGGCGATGCGATCCATGTCGAGATCGGCACCCACATAGACCTGGCCGGTATAGGCGCTCTTGCGCGCCAGGCCGCCGGTCACGTTGCCGGCGGCTTCTCCGGTATAGCTCCATTGCAGCGTCACGCCCTGGTCGGCCAGCGGTTGCAGTGGTTGGCGCGCGGCGGGCGCCTGCCCGGTTGCCGGAAGCGTCGCTGGAAGCGTTGGCGGGGGCGGGGGAGCGGCATCATCGGCCAGCGCCGGGGCGGCAGAGGCGAGGAGAGCAGGCAGCACGAGGGCAAGGGCGCCTGCGCGGCAGGCACCATGGGGCAGGGCGAACATGGGTTTTGCTCCTTGCGGCCGGGGGCTGGCCGCATGTGAAAGGGTTCAGGCGGTGGCGGGCAGCGCCGTGGTTTCTTGGGCAAGCGGGCGGCGCAGCAGCCCGGCGAGCAGTGCGGTGGTGAGCGTGCCGGCAGCAATCGCCACGGCATAGGCGCCAAGGTGCGTGACCGCGCCGGGGATCGGCAGCACGAACACGCCGCCATGCGGCACGCGCAGTTCCACGCCCATCGCCATCGAAATCGCCCCGGCCAGGGCCGATCCGGCAACGAAAGCCGGGATCATGCGCAGGGGATCGCGCGCGGCAAAGGGAATTGCGCCTTCGGTGATGAACGCCAGGCCAAGCACCGCCGTGGCCCCGGCGCCATCGCGTTCCTCTGCCGAAAAGCGGTTGCGGAACAGGACTGTCGCCAGCGCGATGCCAAGCGGCGGGGTCATCCCGGCGGCCATCGTCGCGGCCATCGGCGTGTAAACCTGGCTGGCGATGAGGCCGACGGAAAAGGCATAGCTGGCCTTGTTGACCGGGCCGCCCATGTCGAACGCCATCATCGCGCCCAGGATCAGGCCCAGCGCAATGGCGCTCGATCCCTGCATGCCGCGCAGCCATTGCGTCAGGAACGACAGCACGGCGGCCACCGGCGTGCCCACGGCATAGACCATCAGCAGCCCGGTGAGCAGCGTACCGAGCAGCGGCAGGATCAGCATGGGTTTGAGCCCAGCGAGGTTACGCGGCAGGCGGATCGCGCGGTTCAGCGCGTACACGCCATAGCCGGCGATGAAGCCCGCGACGATTCCGCCGAGAAAGCCCGCGCCCTGGCTGGCCGCGATCATGCCGCCGATCATGCCCGGGGCAATGCCCGGCCGATCGGCGATGGAATAGGCGATATAGCCCGCGAGCGCCGGCACGATCAGGGCAAAGCCGCCCTTGGCGCCGATCTCGAACAGGGTGTGCGCCAGGGTGCCGGCGGCGGCATCGTCATTGGCGTGAATGCCGCCCAGGGCAAAGGCCAGCGCGATCAGCAGGCCGCCCGCCACCACGAAAGGCAGCATGAACGAAACCCCGGTCATCAGGTGCTTGTAGGGGCCGGTGCGCTCTGCCTTGGCCGGGGCGGTGGCAGCGCCTTGCGCGGCGGCCTGGACGCTTGCTTCGGCCAGGGCGCGGGTGATCAGCGCGGCGCCGCCGGTGATGGCGGGCTTGGTGTTGCTGGCAAACACGCGCTTGCGGGCAAAGCGGGCGCGATCGACCTCGCGGTCAGCCGCGATGATCACCACGTCGGCCTCGGCAATTTCCTGCGCGGTGAGCGGCGTGCCGGCGCCCACCGAACCTTGCGTTTCGACGCGGATGGCATGGCCCAGTTCAGCCGCGCCCTGTTGCAGCCCTTCGGCCGCCATGAACGTGTGGGCGATGCCCGTGGGACACGAGGTGATGGCGACGATGCGCATTGGCGTGGCATCAGCGGCCGGCGCGGCGGCCAGGTCAGCCAGCACGGCGGCGGGATCGGCCAGCACGGCATCGACCGGGACCACCCGCGCGGACGGATGGGCCAGCGGCGCGGCATCGTCGAGGGCAAGTTGCACCTCCACGTCGAGCCCGGCCTCGCGCGCGGCCTTGCGCAGCGCTTCGGCGGCAAGCACCGCTTCCACATCGCGCCCCGGCGCGGCGATCAGCACATGATGTTTCATGGTCAAACCCAATCCCAAGGTCATTTCTGTTGCAGCCACGCGTTACGGACGCGGGCCGATGATCACGTCTTGCGCCAGCGCCATCACGCTGGCCTTTTCCGGCAGGTTCGGCCCGGCCATGCCCAGCTTGGCCACGGCGAAGGCCGTGGCGAGCCGCGCGGTTTCCGCCAGGCCCAGCCCGGCGACATGCGCGGCGGCGAGGCCTGCCACCATGGCATCGCCCGCACCCACCGTGCTGGCCACGCCCAGCGGGCCCAGCGGGGGCAGGGCAAGCTGGGCATGGACCGCGCCATCGCCGGTCACGAACAGTGCGCCCTGGCTGCCCATCGACACCACCACCTGTTCCACCCCGCGCGCATGCAGCGCCCGCGCCGCAGCGAGCACGGCAGTGCAATTGGGCAGCGCCTCTCCGGCCCAGGCGGCCAGTTCATCGCGGTTCGGCTTGATCACGTGTGGCAGCACCGGCGCTGCCAGCGCGCGCGCCAGCGGATCACCACTGGCATCGAGCAGCACGTGCACGCCCTGTGCGCGCAGCCGCGCCACCAGCGTGGCATAGCACGCTGGCGGGCAGCCGGGGGGGAGACTGCCCGCCAGGACCACCATGTCTCCTGGCGCGGCCATGGCCGTCAGCCCATCGAGCACGGTAGCAAGGGTTTCGTCGGTCACCGCCAGGCCATCGAGATTGATGTCGGTGGTATCGTCGGCATCGACCAGCTTGAGGTTGACGCGCGTGGCGCCATCCACCCGCACCATGGCATCGGTGATCGGCTTGGCGGCAAACAGCGCCTCGAACGGGGCGGCATTGTCGCGGCCGAGCAGGCCATGGGCGGAAACCGGGGTGCGCCAATCGGCCAGGCAGCTGGCCACGTTGATGCCCTTGCCCCCGGCGTTCTGGCGCACGCCACGGGCGCGGTGGACCTGGCCGGGCACCAGGCGATCGAGCGTGATCGTCTCGTCGATCGCGGGATTGAGCGTGAGGGTATGAACGCGCATCAGGCCGCTCCTGCATCGAGCGCGCGCACTTGCGCGGCGCCGGGCTGGGCCAGGGCGCGGCGCGCCAGGTCTTGCAGATCAGCCAGGCTGGCGCCGCGCAGCCGCGCCTTGACGGCGGGAATGTCGCGCGGGGTCATCGACAGTTCGCTCACCCCCAGGCCAGTGAGCAGCGCGGCGCCAAACGGATCGCCGGCGAGGCCACCGCACACTCCCACCCAGCGGCCATGCGTGGCCGCGCCTTCCACCGTCAGCGCGATCAGGCGCAGCACTGCGGGGTGCAGGCTGTCTGCCTCGGCGGCCAGATCGGGGTTCTGGCGATCGATCGCCAGGGTATATTGCGTGAGGTCATTGGTGCCGATCGAAAAGAAATCGGCATGTTCGGCGAGCGCGGCTGCCTGCACTGCGGCGGCCGGCACTTCGATCATGATGCCGATCGGCACGGCGGGGGCATCCAGCTCGGCGCGGATTTCCTCGCAACGCGCGCGCAGCCGCTGCAATTCCCAGGTAGAGGTGATCATCGGGAACATGATCGACAGATCACCGCCGTGCTTTGCCGCGCGATAAAGCGCGCGCAGCTGCGGATCGAGCAGGTCGGGCCGGCGCAGCAGCAACCGCGCGCCGCGCACGCCCAGGAACGGGTTTTCCTCGGTCGGCAGATCGAGATGCGGCACCTGCTTGTCTCCGCCGATATCGAGCGCGCGCACGATCAGCGGGCGATGGCCGTCCGGCCCATCACCCAGCGCGGTGATCATCGCGCGATAGATCGCTTCCTGCTCGTCCTCGCCCGGCGTGTCGCCGCGTTCCAGAAACAGGAACTCGGTGCGCATCAGGCCCACGCCCTCGGCGCCTTCGGCCAGGGCAAAGGCCACCGAATCCGGGCGGTTGACGTTGGCGGCGATGGCCACCTGATGCCCATCGGTGGTGATCGCCGGGCGGCTGCGTTCGGCCTCTTGCGCGCGGCGGCGGGCGGCGATGCGATCGATCCATGCTTGCGCGCTGGCGATGTCTGCCGCCGTGGGATCGAGCCAGACGCGGCCAGCATCGCCATCGACGATCACCGTGGCCCCGGCGCCCAGCGCCAGCAGGTCATTGCCCAGCGCCACCACCGAAGGCAGCCCCAGGGTGCGCGCCAGAATCGCGCTGTGCGAGGTGGGGCCGCCCAGCGCCGTGGCGATGCCCGCTACCTTTGCGGGATCGAGCGTGGCGGTGTCGGACGGCGAAAGATCGCCCGCTAGCAGCACGCAAGGCGCCGCATCCGGGCCGTCGGGCAGGGTTTCGAGCGAGCCTGTGGCAAGTGCCGGATCGATCGCGGCCAGCACGCGGCGGCCCACATCGTGCAGGTCTGCCGCGCGGGCGGCGAGCACCGGATTGCCCAGCGCGGAAAGCTGCCCGGCAATGCGGCTGACAGCCTGGTGCCACGACCACGCCACGCCATGGCCCTCGACCATGAGCTGGCAGGTCAGCGTGATCAGGTCGGTATCATCGAGCAGGTCGGCCTGCGCCTTGAAGATCGCCGCATCGCCCGCGCCCAGGCGGCGCGTGGTATCATCGATCAGCGCGGTCATCTGCGCGCGGGTGCGGCGCAGTGCCTCGTCCAGCATGGCGCCGCCCCGGCCCAGGTCCACCGGCTCATCCGGCACCGTGAGTTCGGCGGCGGCAACCACATGGACGCGGCCGATCGCCAGGCCCGGGCTGGCCGCCACGCCCGCCAGCATGGCCAGCGGCGTTTCCGGTTGCCAACCCTTGCCGCCGTTCTGCGCGGCAGCGGCAGCGACCTTGGCGGCGGCACGCGCGGCGTCTTCCTTTTCGCGCGCGGTCAGGCGGCGGGCCACGGCCAGGAACTGGTCCACCGCCGCGCGGCCCTGCGGGCCATCGGCCGACACGGTGATCGTGTCACCCTGCTTGAGGCCCAGTTGCAGCAGCGAGACCAGGCTTTTGGGATCGGCGCTGTCATGGCCGTGGCGGACGCGCAGCGCGGCGGGCGCGGCGCGTGCCGCATCCATCCAGGCAGAAGCGGGGCGGGCGTGGAGGCCTGCGGGATAGTCCACCGTCCACTGCGCGCTGTGGGCCAGATCGGCCACTGGCGCTGCGGATGTCGGGGCGGCGCCATCTTCGCCCAGGGCGCGGGCAATGGCATGGGGATCATCGCTGGCGATCAGCGCGGCCAGGCGTGCCTCGTCCTGGATCAGGCGGGTCAGCCGGCGCAGGATGGCGATATGGCTGTCGGAACTGGCGGCAATGCCCACCACCAGCTGCGCGGTCTGTCCGGGGTTCCATTCCACCCCGTCGCGCAGTTGCAGCACGGCGATGCCATCGCGCCGCACCAGGCCCTTGTCTTCGCCCAGGCCATGCGGGATCGCCACGCCTGCGCCAAGGAAGGTGTTGGCCACGTCCTCGCGGCGGACCATGCTGTCTTCATAGCCCGGCGCCACGCATCCGGCTGCCACCAGCATCTGCCCGGCCTGGCGAATCGCGTCTTCCTTGCTCGCGGCCGTGGCGGCGATGCGCACCAGAACGGCATCGCCAGCGGCTGCGCCATGTGGCGCATCTTCGGGCAAAATCGCGGGGTTGGGCTGCATTTCGCGCATCTCTCCTGGTGCCATTCGTCGGCGGGCTTAAGCCGCCGCTGTGCGTTGAGAAAACGTTTTCTCGTGAATTTTGTCAAGAGGCTTGCGCAAATGGGCGGATTGGGGCCATGCTTGCCGCGAAAACAGGCTGCAAGGCCGGGGTTTTGGAGAGAACGTTTTCTGATGGCGGTGGGGATCAAGGATGTAGCGCGGGTGGCCGGCGTTTCGGCGGCCACGGTTTCGCGGGTGCTGGCGGGCAAGGCAGTGGACGCGGCGATGCAGGCGCGCGTGCTCGATGCGGTGAAAAGCACCGGCTATCGTCCCAACCTGGCGGCGCGACGGCTGCGCTCGCGGCATTCCAACGTGATCGGCCTGATCGTGGCTGATATCCGCAACCCGTTTTTCACCGCCGTATCGCGCAGCGTGGAAACCGTAGCGGCCGCGCGCGGCATGCAGGTGATCTTGTGCAACACCGACGAAGATCCCGCGAAAGAGGCGATGTACCTTGACCTCATGCACCAGGAACGCGCCGCCGGCGTGATCCTGGCGCCTTCGCGCCAGCGCGTGGCCCGCACCGAATGGCCCGGGGGAGAACGTCCCGTGGTCCTGATCGACCGCGCCATTCCCGGCGCCGATCTCGATTGCGTGCTGCTCGACAACGAACGCATGGCGGCCGTGCTGGTGGAGCATCTCCACGCCCAGGGCCATCGCTGCATCGCCGGCCTGTTCGGCGCGATGAGCATGACCGGCCTGGAACGCCGCGCCGGGTTCGAGCGCGCGGCCAAGGCGCTTGGGCTGGAGACGCAGGCGATCGCCGTGCCCCACAGCGCCGGCGAGGCCGAGCGCGCCCTAGCCGGCCTGCTGTCTGGCCCGCAGCGCCCCGATGCCGTGGTGGCGAGCAACGGGGTCATGCTGCTCAACGTGCTGCGCACCTTGCGCGCGCAGGGCCTGTCGGTGCCCAACGACATGGCGCTGGCCGGGTTTGACAACAACGACTGGATGGATTTCGTGGGCCAGGGCGCCAGTGGCGCGGGCGGGATCAGCGTGATCGAGCAGCCAGTGGAGGAAATCGGCCGCACTGCCACCACCATGCTGCTCGACCGGTTGGACAATCCGCAAGCGCCCACCCGCAAGGTGGTGCTGGCGGGCAAGTTGGTGGCGCGGGGCTAGGCCACGACAACCTCGCGGGAAGGGCGGCGCACGCGGCTGGCGAGGCGCGCGCCAAGTTCCATCCCTGGGCGTTCGACCAAGCGATAGGCATAGCGTGCCACGGTTACGATGACGACGAGGTAGAGCACCGTTACGCCGTCCATGATGAACGGCGATTGCTTGATCGTGGCCAGCTCGGTGCCGGGCACCACGGCCGGCGAGTGCAGCAGCTTGGCCACGACTTTCAGCACGTTGGCAACGACGAAGGCGATGAAGAAATGCACCATGTAGATCGAATAGGAGGTGCGGCCGAGGAACAGGCAGAACGGCTTTTTGAGGAGCTTGGCAACCGCGCCATCTTCGAACGAGACAGCCGCGATCACGAACAGGAACACGATCGGCCCCACCAGGAACAGGCCATAGCCCGCGCCAAAATAAAGCATGGCAAAGGCCGCCGCGATGGCGACGATCTGGAACGGCGTAGCCGGAATGCGCGAGAACATGCCACGATAGTTCCACAGCGCCACGCCGATGAAGAACGAATAGATGCAGCGCGGCAGGAACGCATAGAAGCCCGGCTCGCCATCGGCATGGATCAGCCAGGCAAGCCCAAGCGCGATGGCAGCAAACTGGCACAGCCGCACGTGCCGCTTGGCCAGGAGCAGGATCAGCGCGAACAGGACATAGCTGACCAGCTCGACGCTGATGCTCCAGCTCGGCCCGTTCCATTCCGATCCGGGAATCGGCAGGAAGCCGTTGAGCAGGAAGAAGTTGGCTGGAACGCCCGACAGTGTGCGATTTTCGCTGAACGGCGGGCGGGCCAGGGGCAGCGCGATCTTGTGCGAGAGAATATAGAGCGTTGTTTCCGCGCAGAGGAACGCGGCCAGCATGACGAGATGGAGTGGCCAGACCCGCGCAATGCGCTTGATCGCGAAAATCTTGAAGTCTTGCCGGTTATGGATCTTGTCCTGATAGGCGCAGGCGATGACGAAGCCGCTCAAGACAAAGAAGAATTCCACGAACAGGAACGAATTGCGCACATAGTGCCAGAAATAGATGTGGCTGCCCACTTGCAGGTGATGCAGCGCCACCGACAGCGCCGCGAAACCGCGCAGGCTGTCGATCGCTTCGAAACGATGGGGCGAGGGCCTGCTGCTGATGGCGACGTTCGAGATTGGCTCTTGTGCCATGGTCTAGCGATCCTGAAAGGGGGCAGGGATCAGTCGCGTCTCGACCCTGTTGGGCGAGATTGCGGCAGGGGCATTTGCAAAGCATGCAAATAAAGGCCGATATGGCGTTCAGAATTGCTGATTATTATTTTTTAAAATCATTCCGATATAGCAGTTTTATAAGTCAAAGCCGTTAGTGGTCACAAGACGTGCGGCGGAAACCTGTAAAAAAGTTCATGTTGTTTTGGAAATATTCAGCAATGTTGCTGATGTGGGCGGCATAATTCCAAGCGCATGACGATTTTTTAATACCGAGGTCATGCGTTTTTGCCGGCCTTGCCGGCGCTTCGCCTCCCGCAACGTGCGCTTGGCCGCACACGCCGCAGGGGGCAGGCAGCACCGCTGGGCGCAAATCATGCCCTTTCGTCTTCGCATTTGCACAAGACTTGGCCTAGAGAGGGCCGCATCGCCCGGCCAGGCCGGGCCCAGGCAGGAGAGATTCGCCCGATGAGCACCCAGACCCCCGTGATCGACAGCGCCCCCGCCGCACCCGCTGCGCCGGCGCCCAATCCGCAATCGGGGCAGCCGGTCACGCTCACCCGCTTTCTGATCGAGCAGCAGCGGCGGCCGGATTCGCCTTGCCCGCCGCAATTGCGCCTGTTGCTGGAAACCGTGGCGCGCGCCTGCAAGGCAATCAACTTTGCCATTTCCAAGGGCGCGCTGGGCGATGTGCTGGGTTCGCTGGGCAGTGAAAACGTCCAGGGCGAAGTGCAGAAGAAGCTGGACGTGATCGCCAACGACCTGCTGCTCGATGCCAACGAATGGGGCGGGCAACTGGCCGCGATGGCGTCGGAAGAAATGGAATCGCTCCATCCCATTCCGGGCCGTTTCCCCAAGGGCGAATACCTGCTGGTGTTCGATCCCATCGACGGGTCGAGCAACATCGACGTGAACCTGTCGGTCGGCACGATCTTTTCGGTGCTGCGCGCGCCCGAGGCCTGCGCCGGGCGCGACGTGGCCGAGGCCGATTTCCTGCAGCCCGGCACCAGCCAGGTGGCGGCCGGCTATGCCATCTATGGCCCGCAGACGCTGCTGGTGCTGACCGTGGGCACCGGCGTCTATGAATTCACACTGGACCGCGAGATCGGTTCGTGGCGGATGACCGACGGGCCGATGCAGATGCCGCGCGGCAACCGCGAATTCGCCGTCAACATGGCGCGCCGCCGCCAGTGGTCGCCGCACGTGGCGCGCTATATCGAAGAGCGCATTCAGGGCAGCGAAGGCCCCCTGGGCGTGGATTACAACATGCGCTGGCCCGCCTCGATGGTGGCCGACGTGCACCGCATCATCAAGCGCGGCGGGATTTTCCTCTACCCGGCCGATCACCGCAAGGGCGGTAGCGCGCGCCTGCGCCTGCTCTATGAAGCCAACCCGATGAGCATGCTGATCGAGCAGGCCGGCGGCGCATCGAGCAATGGCCATGCGCGCATTCTCGACCTGGTGCCCACTGGCCTGCACGAACGCGTCGGCGTGATCCTGGGCGATCCGGAAGAAGTCGCCGCCGCCAGCGAGCCGCAGGGCTAAGCGCCGAGGCTGGCGCGCACGGCGGCGACGGGGGGCGGGCCATGGACATGTTCGCCGCGTTGCAGGCCTTCGTGGCCGTGGTGGACGAGGGTGGCTTTGCCCCGGCGGCGCGGCGCGCGGGGCAGGCCACGTCATCGTTCACCCGCCATGTCGATGCGCTGGAAGCGGCGCTGGGCACCCGGCTGTTTACGCGCACCACCCGCCAGGTCAGCCTGACCGAGGCGGGCGAGGCCTATTACCCGCGCGCCCGTGCCATCCTCGATACCCTGGCCGAAGCCAACCGCACCGTGCGCGAGGGGCCGGGCGCGGCGCGCGGGCTGTTGCGGGTGAGCCTGCCGGTCAGCTTTGCCCGGCTGCATGTCACCCCGATCCTGCCCGCGTTCATGGCGGCCCATCCCGATATCACGCTCGACGTGGTGGTAACCGACACCCCGCTCGATCTAGCGACGCAGCGCATAGACGTGGCTGTGCGGCTGGGCGCGCTCGATTCCTCCAGCCTGGTGGCGCGGCGGCTGGCGCCGCAACGCCGCCTGGTCTGCGCCAGCCCGGCCTATCTTGCCGCGCATGGCACGCCCCAGGTGCCGCAGGACCTGGCCGATCACGCCTGCCTGACCTTTGCCTTTGCCGATGGCGAGCGGCGCTGGCGGCTGACCCGCGACGGCCAGCACGAATGGGTGCGCGTGGCCGGGCCACTGCGCACCAACCACGCCGATACGATCCGCGAAACCGCACTGGCCGGGGCGGGACTCGCGCTCTTGCCCACCTGGCTGGTGGGTGAAGACGTGGCGCAGGGGCGGCTGCGCCCGGTGCTGGCTGAGTGGCACGGCGACATTGCCCGCCCCGGGGCGCCGCCGCCGGGCGATCCCGGCATCCACGCGCTTTACCTGCCCGATCGGCGCGGCATGGCCAAGGTGCGCCTGCTGGTCGATTTCCTGGCGGAAAGTTTTGGCACGCCGCCCTATTGGGAGCGGTGCCTGCCGGGCTGAGCTTTGCCCGCCATCATTGCGTGAAATGCAATAGTGCGTGCCACTTGGGGCAGATTATCATTTGCCGGCCAATGGTGCATAGGGGGTGCAACCAAGCCCGGCAGCAACCGTTTCCCCCCGGCCTGCCCCTGCACGAGAGCCCTGATCATGTCGGACACCATCCTTGCCGGCGCGCCCGCGCGCCAGGCGTCTCAGCCATCGGCGCAAACGCCACGCCCGGTTCTGGGCAATGCCCTGATCCTGGCGATGGCCGCCACCACTGGCCTCGCCGTCGCCAATATCTATTACAACCAGCCGATGCTGGGCCTGATCGAAACCAGCATGCCCGGTGCGCTGACGGCGCTGGTACCCACGGTCACGCAGCTGGGCTATGCCCTGGGGCTGTTCCTGCTGGTGCCATTGGGCGACCGGGTCGAGCGGCGCGGGCTGATCGTCCTGCAGTTCCTGCTTCTCTCCGTTGCGCTGGTGCTCGCCGCCGTCGCGCCCACGCCCGCGCTGCTGCTCGGCGCCTCGCTCGTGCTTGGCGCGCTGGCCACGGTAGCGCAGCAGATCGTGCCGTTTGCCGCGCACCTGGCCCCGGCCGAACGCAGCGGCGCAGTGATCGGCAAAGTCATGGCCGGGTTGCTCTGTGGCATCCTGCTCAGCCGCACGCTCGCCGGCTTCGTGGCCGAACATGCCGGCTGGCGCGCGATGTTCTGGCTGGGCGTGCCGCTCGCGCTGATCGCGGCGGCGATCCTGCGGGCGATGCTGCCCACTTCGCGCGCCAAGGGTGACCACCACGGCGAAGGGCCGCGCTATGCCCAGCTCCTCGCCTCGCTGTGGCACCTGTGGCGCCGCCACCGCGCGCTGCGCCTGGCGACGCTGACGCAAGGCCTGCTGTTTGCCGCGTTCAGCGCGTTCTGGAGCATTCTTGCCCTGCGCCTGGCGCAAGTGGGCCAGGGCGCGGGCGTGGCCGGGCTGTTTGGCGTGATCGGCGCCGTGGGCATTCTTGCAGCGCCCATGGCCGGGCATGTTGCCGACCGGCGCGGGCCCCATGCCACGATCGTGGTGGGCGTGGCGCTGATGGTCGTGGCCTGGATCATCGCCATGACGTTCTCGGGCGTGGTTGGCCTGGCGCTTGCCTGCGTGGTGCTCGACCTGGCGGTGCAAAGCGCGCTGATCTCGCACCAGCATATCGTCTATGCGCTGGACCAAGGCGCCCGCGCGCGGCTCAACACACTGTTCATGGGCGGCATGTTCCTGCTGGGTGCGGCCGGCTCTGCCCTGGCGGCGCTGGCCTGGCACGGCGCGGCCTGGACCGGGGTGAGCGTGCTGGGCCTGGCGCTGGGCGTGGGGGCGGGGCTGGTCAACTGGTTGGCGCGGCGTCCGCAGGAAGCATAAAAGAATAATAATTACAGATGTATATGTGATTTCCCCGGGGAAACCTTGCGGTTTCACCGGGGAAATTCAGTAAAATGCTGCACTGCACAATAATGCGGTTCAGCCAAACACGATGGTCTTGTTGCCATCGACCATCACGCGCCGTTCGATATGCCACGACACCGCGCGGGCCAGCACCTGGCATTCCACGTCACGGCCCAGCGCCACCAGCGTGTCGGGCGCATGGACATGGCTGACGCGGCGTACGTCCTGTTCGATGATCGGCCCTTCATCCAGGTCGGTCGTGACATAGTGCGCGGTGGCGCCGATGATCTTCACCCCGCGCTCGTGCGCCTGGTGATAGGGTTTGGCGCCCTTGAAGCTGGGCAGGAAGCTGTGGTGGATATTGATGCAGCGCCCCGCCACCTTGGCGCAGAGCATCGGCGAGAGTATCTGCATGTAGCGCGCCAGCACCACCAGATCGGGCTGCGTCTCGTCGATCAGCGCGGCAAAGCGGGCTTCCTGCGCGGCTTTGCCATCCGGCTTGGTCGGCAGGTGGTGATAGGGCAGGCCGCTCCATTCGACAAAGCTGCGCATGTCATCATGGTTGGAAACCACGCCGACGATATCGACCGGCAGCAGCCCGGCGCGCCAGCGGTGCAGCAGATCGAACAGGCAATGCCCGAATTTCGATACCGCCAGCAGCAGGCGCGGGCGTTGGGCCATGTCGTGCAGCGACCAGTCCATGGCAAAGCGATCGGCGATCGGGGCAAAGCGCTGGCGCAGCGTGGCCACATCGGGCAGCGGTGCGCCATCGCCGGCAAACGCCGTGCGCATGGCGAACTGGCCCTTGGTGCCGTTGTTGAAATGATTGGATTCGGTGATCGTGGCCCCCTGTTCCGCCAGGAAGCCGGCCACCGCCGCGACGATGCCGCGCTGATCGGCGCAGCGCAGCAAGAGAGCCTGACCTGGCATGGCCAGCGCCCCCGGATCAACAATTCCGGTCATGCTTTGCGTTCCCCCCGGCGGGCCGGCCGTGTGCCGCCCGCGCTTTCACGCCCTGCAAAGACCGGTCGTCAGGCGTTTTTGGCAAATCACATTTTCGGCCATGGGGATGACATTTTTAGACGCGACGGGATCGCCCTGCGCCACTTACCCATGATGGCGTGACAGGAACCCGATCAACCCGTTGGCCGCAGGGCCGCTATTCCGCGCTGGCCTTGCTGCGTGGCGCGCTGGGCGGCCATCGCCACTGGGGCCGTGCCTGGCGCGCGGCAGAGCCCCGGCCGAGCTATGACGTGGTGATCATCGGCGGCGGCGCGCATGGCCTGGCCACGGCCTATTACCTGGCGAGCCAGCACGGCATCCGCAACGTGGCGGTGGTGGAAAAGGGCTGGATCGGTGGCGGCAACACCGGCCGCAACACCACGATCGTGCGGTCCAACTATCGCCAGGCCCCGCTGCAGCGTCTGCTCGAGCATTCGCTCACGCTGTGGGAAGGCCTGTCTGACGAACTGAACTACAACGTCATGTTCTCGCCGCGCGGTGCGCTGTTCCTGGGCCATTCCGATGCCGACATGACGCGTCTGGCCGAACGCGGCGATAGCTTGCGCGCGATGGGCATCGATGCCGAGCTGATGGACGTGGACGCGGTGCGCCGCCTGGTGCCGCTGCTCGATTTTTCCCCCCATGCGCGCTGGCCGATTCAGGGGGGGATGATCCAGCATCGCGGCGGCACTGCGCGGCACGATGCCGTAGCCTGGGGCTATGCCCGCGCGGCCGACAACCTGGGCGTGGACGTGATCGAGAATTGCGAGGTGACCGGCTTCGTTCGCGAGGGCGACCGCGTGACCGGCATCGAGACCACGCGCGGCGCAATCGCGGCGGGCAAGGTGGCAATCTGCGTGGCGGGCAACAGCGGCCATGTCGCGGGCCTTGCCGGACTGCGCCTGCCGATCGAAAGCCACACGCTGCAGGCCTATGTCACCGAGCCGGTCAAGCCGATGATCGATACGGTGATCATGTCGCAATCGCTGCACTGCTATATCTCGCAATCCGACAAGGGCGGGATCGTGGCGGGCGGCGATCCCGATGGCTTTCCCAGCTATGCCCAGCGCGGCCAGCCGGTGCGGCTGGAAGATGCGATCGCCCAGGCGATTGCCCTGGTGCCGGCGCTCAGCCGGTTGCGCATGGTGCGCTGCTGGTCGGGCGTGACCGACATGAGCTTTGACGGCTCGCCGATCATCGGCGACCTGCCGCTGCGCAACCTCTATATCAACGGCGGCTGGTGCTATGGCGGGTTCAAGGCGACGCCGGGATCGGGGCATCTCTATGCCCACCACCTCGCCACGGGCCAGCCGCACCCGATCGCCGCGCCGTTTGACCTGGCGCGCTTTGCCCAGGGGCGCACCATCGACGAAGCGGGCGTTGGCCCGATGCCGCAGCACCGCTGAGGGGGAGAGCAGGCCATGATGCTGATCGATTGCCCCCATTGCGGGCCGCGCGCGCAGGAAGAGTTCACCTATGAGCGCACGCGCGACAGCGTGGTGCCGCTCGATGCCGCGCCGGCCGCGGCGATGGCCACGCTCTATGCCCGCGCCAATCCGCGCGGCGAGGAGGACGAGATCTGGCGCCACACCCTGGGTTGCCGTGGCTGGCTGGAACTGCGGCGCCACCGCATGACCCACGCCATCGTGGCAGTGCGCCCGCTGGGCCCGGCGGTGCTGCCATGAGCGGCGCTGCGCTGACGTTCACGTTTGACGGCAAGACCTATGCCGCGCGGCCGGGGCAGACCCTGGCGGCGGCCCTGCTCGACAACGGCGTTGCCGTGGTGGCGCGCAGTTTCAAGTATCACCGCCCGCGCGGGATCATGGCGGCCGGGGTGGAAGAGCCATCGGCGCTGGTCACCGTGGGTGAGGGCGGGCGGGCGGAACCCAATACCCGCGCCACCGACGTGTTCGTCTATCAAGGCCTGGTGGCGCGCAGCCAGAATGTCTGGCCCAGCCTGGCGTTTGACGTGGGCGCGATCAATGGCCTGGCATCGCGGCTGATCCCGGCAGGCTTTTACTACAAGACCTTTTTCGGGCCGCCGCGCCGCTGGATGGTCTATGAGCGGTTCATCCGCAAGGCCGCTGGCCTGGGCCCGGCACCGGCCGATGCCGATCCCGACAGTTTTGACCACCGCGCCGCGTTTTGTGACGTGCTGGTGGTGGGCGCCGGGCCAGCCGGCCTGGCTGCCGCGCTGGCTGCGACGCAGGCGGGCCAGCGCGTGATGCTGGTGGAGCAGGACAGCGTGCCCGGCGGCGCGCTGCTGCGCGAGGATGTGCGCATCGATGGCGTGGGCGGGCCCGAGTGGGCCGCGCAGGCCGTGGCGCAGATTCGCGCGGGCGGCGGGCGCGTGCTGCTGCGCGCCACGGCGACCGGCTATTGGGATGGCAACCTGGTTTCGGTGGTGCAGCGCCTGGCCGAGCCGGGGCAGGTGCCGGCGGCTGCTGCGTCGGTGCAGCGCCTGTGGAAAGTGCGCTGCGGCAAGGTCTTGCTGGCCACCGGCGCGATCGAGCGGCCGCTGGCCTTTGGCGGCAACGACCGCCCCGGGGTGATGCTGGCGCAGGCCGTGCGCGCCTATGTGCGGCGCCATGGCGTGGTGCCGGGGCGCCGCGCGGTGGTGGCGACCAGCAATGACGATGGCTATCGCACCGCCTTTGCCCTGGCCGATGCCGGGGCGCAGGTGGTGGCGGTGCTCGACAGCCGCGCCGCGCCTGACAGCGCGATCGTCGATCAGGCGCGCGGCCGCTTTGCCGTGCTGACCGATGCCCGGCCGATCGATACCCGCGCGCGGGGCCAGCGGCTGGCGACCCTGATCGCGCAAGTGGGTGGCGGCGAGCAGCGCCTGGCGGCCGATCTGCTGGCGATGTCGGGCGGGTTCACCCCGGTCGCGCATCTGCACAAGCAGGCCGGGGGCGACCTGGCGTGGGACGCGGCGGCCCAAGCTTTTGTGCCCGGCACCGCGCGGCAGGCGCAGGCCAGCATCGGCGCGGCGGCAGGCGGGCACGATCTGGCCGCGATCCTGGCGCAGGGCTGGGCCGCGGGCAGCGGCGGGGCGCCGCGCGGCTTTGCCGTGGACGATCCGCTGGGCATGGGCACGCCGGCCGGCGCGGCCGAGGTGCCGCAGGCCGCGCGCGGCAAGGCCTTTGTCGATTTCCAGAACGATGTGACGCTCAGCGATATCGATCTGGCCTGGCGCGAAGGCTATCGCTCGGTCGAGCATCTCAAGCGCTATACCACGCTGGGCATGGGCACCGACCAGGGCAAGACCGGCAACATGGCGGCGCTGGCGCGACTGGCGCAGGCGCAGGGCGTGGATATTCCCCAGGCCGGGCTGACCACGTTTCGCCCGCCCTATACCCCCACCACGCTGGGCGCGTTTGCCGGTGCGGCGGTGGGCGATCATGCCGGGCTAGTGCGGCGCCTGCGCCTGCGCCAGGCGCACGATGATCTGGGCGCGGCGTGGCAGCCGGTGGGCTATTGGTTTCGCCCGCGCAGCTATCCGCGCGCCGGGGAAAGCCTGGGCGTGGCATCGCTGCGCGAGGCGCGCATGGTGCGGCACAGCGTTGGCATAGTGGATGTTTCCACGCTGGCCACGTTCGAGGTGAGCGGCCCGGATGCCGCCGCGCTGCTAGAAATGGCTTGCGCCACCACGATCGGCCGCCTGGGGGTGGGGCGCGGGCGCTATACCGTGATGCTGCGCGAAGATGGCCTGGTGATGGATGATGGCACCGCCTGGCGCCTGGCCGAGCAGCGCTATCTCCTCACCAGTTCGACCGGCGGGGCAGACCGCATGGCGCAGCACCTGTCGTGGTTGCGCAACGTGATGGCGCCGCATTTGAAGGTCAGCGTGGTCAACGTGCAGGAGCATCTCGGCGCGGTGGCGCTGGCCGGGCCACAATCGGCCCGCGTGCTGGCCGCGTTGACCGGTGCGGAAGCGCCCGCGCACATGCGCTGCACCCGCGCGGTACTGGCCGGGGTGGACGTGCTGATCCTGGCGGCAAGCTATAGCGGGGAGCGCGCGTTCGAGGTCTATGCCCCTGGGCACCAGCTGCGCACGGTGTGGGATGCGCTGCATGGTGCGGCGGTGGCGGCCGGCGGCGGCGCCTATGGCCTCGATGCCATGGACCACTTGCGCGTGGAAAAGGGCCACGTGGTAATCGGCGCCGAAGTGGATGGCCGCGTGAGCGCACACGACATTGGCCTCGGCGGCATGCTGCGCAAGACCGGCGGTTTTGTCGGCTGGCAGGGGCAGCAGCGCCCGGCCATCGCCACCGCCAGCGGGCGGCGCCAGCTGGTGGGCCTGACGGTGATCGGCCGCCAGGCCCTGCCCGAAGGCGCCATGCTGGTGACGCAGGAAGGGCAGGAACCGCTGGGCCATGTCACCACCGCCGCGCCGCGCGTGGCGGGCGAGGGCTGGATCGGCCTGGCGCTGTTGAGCGATGGCATGGCCCGCCGTGGCCAGGAACTGCTCGCCTGGTCGGCCACCCGAAATCTGCGCGTGCCGGTGCGGGTGTGCGATCCGGTATTCTATGACCGTGAAGGGGCGCGCTATCGTGATTGAGCTTTCGGTCCACGATGCCGCCGATGTGCTGGCGCTGGAGCTGTGGGATACGGCGGGTGCGGCGGCGGTGGCGCAGGCGCTGGGCTTTGCCCTGCCGCCGGCCGGGCGCAGCGCGGGCGATGATCACCTGCGCGCCATGCGTTTTGAACCGACGGTGTGGCTGGTGGAAGGCGCCGCGATCGACCGCGCCGCGCTGGACGCGGCCGTGGCGGATCATGGCGCAGTGACGCCGATCGGCGGTGGCCTGGTGCGGGTGCGGCTGGTGGGTGCCGGCTGGCGCGGGTTGCTGATGCACGATGGCGTGTTCGATGCCGAAAATCCCGCGTTTGCGCCCGGCTGCACGGCGGCCACGGTGATCGCGCATGTGGCCTTGCGCCTTAACGTGGTGGCGCCCGATCGCTGCGACGCGCTGGTGCCGGCGAGCCTGGCCGATGGCCTGATCGCGCGCTGGTGCGAGGTGGCGGCAAGGGTAGATACGCCGGCATGACCCGGCGAAGGTGAAAGGATTAGGCACAAGAGACTGGATTGTATCGCATTGATCTCGTCATCCCGGGCTTGACCCGGGATCCCGCTGCCTGTTCCTGCGGGAAGGCAAGAAAGCGGGACCCCGGGTCAAGCCGGGGGTGACGGAATTGCGATACATTCGGGTTTTGCCATGCTGGGCGAACGAGAACAGAGCCAGTGGCCGGGGAGAAAAGACAATGCGCGATGGTGAGGCAATGCTGGCCCCGGTTCCGCCCGTGATCGGCGCGCGCGGGCCTGCGCCTGTGGCATCGGCCCGGCAATGGTATGTGCTGGTGCTGCTGTCGCTGGTCTATGCGATGAACATTGCCGATCGCTATGTCATTACCACGGTGATGGAATCGATCCGGCTCGATCTCAAGCTGACCGATTCGGGCGTGGCCCTGCTCACCGGCGTGGCGCTAGCGCTGTTCTATGTGACGATCGGCATTCCGGTGTCGGCGCTGGCCGACCGCTTCAACCGGCGCAACATCATTTCCGGCGCGCTGCTGCTGTGGTCTGGCCTGACCATCCTGACCGGGCTGTCGGCCACGTTCGGGCAGATGCTGCTGGCGCGCATTGGCGTGGGCATTGGCGAAAGCGGTGGCACCCCGCCATCCACCTCGATGCTGGCAGACTATTTCCGGCCCGCGCAGCGACCGGCGGCGCTGACCGTCTATGCCCTGGGTTCGTGCCTGGGGGCGTGGATCGGCGCGGACGTGGCCGGGCGTGTCGCCGATCTCTATGGCTGGCGCCATGCGTTCCTGGCGCTGGGCGTGCCCGGCGTGGTGCTGGCGGCGCTGATTTTCCTGACCGTGCGCGAGCCGCGCCGCGGGGCGATGGATGCGCCGCGTGCAGCCGATGCCGCACCTGCCGCGCCGCGCCTGCCCTTGTGGCGCGCGCTGGCGTTCCTGCTGCGCCAGCGCGCCACCATGCACCTGATGATGGGCGGCGCGGTGACGGCGCTGTGGGGCTGGGGCCTGATGTGGTGGACGCCCACCTATCTCCAGCGCGCCTATGGCCTGACGGCGGGCCAGGCGGGAGAAATCCTGGGGCCGATGCACCTGATCGCCGGCAGCCTGGCAACCGTGGCCACGGCCGTGCTGATGGCCAGCAAGGCCATGGCCGATCCGCGCCGCGTGCTGATCCTGATGGCAGTGGTGGTGGCGGTGATCACCGTGCCATCGTTCTTCATCTTCTGGACGCATGACCTGGGCGTGGCCAAGCTGTGTCTGTGGCTGTTCGTGCCGGCGATGTATTTCTACATCGGCCCTTCGTTTGGCCTGTTGCAGAACGTGGTGCCGGCGCAGATGCGCGCCACGGCCTGTGCGCTCACGCTGCTCATGGCCAATATCGCCAACCTGGTGATCGCGCCGCAGTTCGTCGGCCTGGTCAGCGACCATATGGCCGGTGGCCATGGCGCCGATGCCGCATCACTGCGCATTGCGCTGCTGATCCTGGCCCCCACCGGCCTTTGGGCCGCGTGGCATTACTGGGCCGCGACGCGCAATATCCTCGCCGAACAGGCACGCGCCACGGCCGGTGACCACGCCTAACGCGGGTTTGGCGGCGCGGCGGCGCGCAATTCGGCGATCAGGCTGGCTTTCATCAGCTTGCCGGTGGGTTCGCGCGGGAGAGTGTCGCGAAACAGGATGCGCTTGGGCGTCTTGATCGCGCCCAGGCCGGCACGGGCAAAGGCGGTGATGCTGGCGGCCAGGGCATCGTCGGCCACCACGCCTGGCGCCGGCTGGATCACGGCGACGGCCACTTCGCCCAGATCGGCGTCGGGTGCGCCGACCACGGCGACGTCGGCCACGGCATCATGGCCGATCAGCAGGTTTTCGATCTCTTGCGGATAGATGTTGACCCCGCCCGAGATGATCATGAAATGCTTGCGATCGGTCAGATAGAGGAACCCATCGGCATCGAGATAGCCGATATCGCCCAGCGTCGCCCAGCCCTGGGGCGAAAGCGCGGCGGCGGTCTTGGCCGGATCGTTGTGATAGGCAAAGGCCGGGCCATTGGCGAAATAGACATTGCCCGGCGTGCCGATGGGCAGTTCGTGGCCATCATCGTCAAGGATATGCACTTCGCCCAGCACGGCGCGGCCCACTGATCCGGGATGGCTGAGCCATTCGGCGGCGCTGAGCGCGGTGATCCCGCAGGTTTCGGTGCCCGAATAGTATTCGTGCACGATTGGCCCCCACCAATCGATCATCGCCTGCTTGACTGCCACCGGGCAGGGCGCCCCGGCATGGATCGCCGCGCGCAGCGATGACAGATCGGGCTGCGCGCGCTGCGCCGGATCGAGCTTGAGCAGGCGCACGAAATGCGTGGGTACCCAGGTGCCATGGGTCACGCGCCAGCGCTCCACCAGGGCGAGCGCGGCCAGGGCATCGAACTTGTCCATCACCACCACGGTGCCGCCCAGGCGGTGGATCGTCATCGCCCAGCGCAGCGGCGCGGCATGATAGAGCGGCGAGGTGGAGAGATAGACGGTGTCGGCCGCCATGCCATAAAGCGCCTGCCCCATGTTCACCAGCGGCGTGGGATCGCCCAGCGCGCCATCGGGCAAGGCCGGCTTGACCCCCTTGGGCCGCCCCGTGGTGCCCGAGGAATAGAGCATGTCGGTGCCCGGGCTTTCATCACCCACCGGGGCATCGGGCATGGCCGCGGCCAGTGGCGCCCAGCCGGGCAGGCCATTGCCGCCCGCGCCGGTCAGCAGCACGGTAACCGCCGTGCCCTGCGCGGCGAGCAACCGCGCCACCTGCGCTGCCAGCGGGGCCAAGGCATCGGCCACGACCAGCAGCTTGGCGCCGCTGTCGGCCACGATATAGGCTGCGTCTGCCGGGCTGAGCCGGGTGGAGATGCTGGTAAGATAAAGCCCGCTGCGCTCTGCCGCCCAGCCAATGGTGAACACCTCGGCCGTGTTGTGCAGCATGACCGCGATCACGTCTCCGCGCGCCAGGCCCAGCCGGCGCAGCGCCTGCGCGCCCTGGTTTGCTGCAGCCTCGAGTGCAGCATAGGTCAGCACGGGCGGCTGGCCGGCCGTGGCATCGGCAAAGATGCAGGCGGCCTTGTCGGGGCTGGTCTGGGCGTGGGCGCGGGGGTGAAACACCGGTGATTCCTCTTCCATGACGGGTGCCGGGGTCGCTGCCCTGGCGGTTGCCACCGACAAGCCGCTCCACGCGCGATCAGGCAAGCGCAGAGCAGGAAATGCACAAATCGGCGACAACCACGACTAAAGCCAGTGCCGCGCCGCGCGGCTAGAACAGGCAAATGAGGACGGCGGCCCCGGCACTGGCATGGTGCCGCTGTCTTCACGCCAACAACAAGAATGACCCGGCCCAAGCAGGACGGGAGGAGAGGAATCATGAAGGCATCTGCCCGCGCGCAGTTTCACGTCTTGGCCAGCCTTGCCGCGCTGGCCGCCGCCACCGCCGCGCCGCGCGTCGCGCTGGCCCAGGATGCCCCCGCCGCGCAGGATGCTGCACCCACGCCGGCGCCGGCCGTTGGCGAAATCGTGGTGACGGCGCAGCGCCGCGCGCAATCGGTGATGGACGTGCCGCTGGCGATTTCGGCGGTTTCGGCGCAGGGCCTGGTGGCCAAGGGCGTGACCAATTCGGCCAACCTGGCCCAGGCGGTGCCCAATCTACAGGTCAGCACCAATTTCGGCGCGGCGCAGCCCAATTTCTCGATGCGCGGCATTTCGGTGGCCAACGAATACAATTCCAACCAGGTTTCTCCCGTTGGCGTCTATATGGACGACGTCTATCTCGCCGCGCGCGCCAGCCATGGCATGGGCCTGTTCGATCTCGATCGCGTGGAAGTGCTGCGCGGGCCGCAGGGCACGCTGTTTGGCCGCAACACCACCGGCGGGGCGATCAACTTCATCACCCGCGCGCCCTCGCTTTCGGGCAGCAATGGCTATGCCGAAGTGGGCTATGGCAACTTCAACACCTTTACGGCGCAGGGTGCGGCCGAAACCACCCTGGCCGATGACCAGGTGGGCCTGCGCGCGGCGGTCAACTATGTGAAGGGTGACGGGCAGATCCACAATGTCTATCCCGGCGGCCGCGATGCGATGAGCCAGGATACCCTGCAGGGCCGCGTGGCCCTGCGCATCAAGCCGACCGGTTCGGGCCTCGACATCAAGATCCGTGCCTATGCCGGGCGCGACAATCCCACTGGGGCAGGCACGATCGGCCTGCAATCGGCCCGCACCGGGCTGGGCTTCTTCGAGGTGAACGAAAAGAACCTGGGCGATTTCCGCACCCGCGCCTGGGGCGTGGCCGCCAACGTTTCCTATGAACTGTCGCCCGCCGTCACGCTTACCTCGATCACGTCATACGATGGTGGCAGCCTGGACATGGGGCAGAATGCAGATGGCGCGCCGGCCGATATTCTCTTCATCAACTGGAAATCCAATTTCCGCCAGTTCGCCGAAGAGGCGCGGATCAACTATTCGTCTGACAAGCTCAAGCTGGTGGCGGGCGTGTTCTATGGCTGGGACCGCACGATCACCGACAACGATTTCAACATCGGCAGCGCGCTGGCGCCGGGGGTGAACGGCGGCTTTTTCCAGCACTTCCGCCAGAGCCGCTTTTCCATCGCCGGGTTCACCCAGGGCGATTACAGCCTGACGCGCAACCTCACGCTGACGCTCGGCGGGCGCTATACTTCGGACAAGGCGCGCTATCGCGATGGCTATGCCTATCTCTTTGCCGGCGGGTTCGGCGCGGGCGAAACGCCGCTGGCCACGACTGTGCCATGCGCAACCGGGCCGGGCACCTGCGCCTATGATCCCAACGCGCGCTACAACCTTGATGGCAACAACAACGCCTTCACCGGCCGCGCCGCGCTCAGCTACAAGTGGGACAGCGGGCTGCTCGGCTATGTCAGCTATAACCGCGGCTATCGCTCCGGCGCGTTCAACGGCGGTTCCTACACCTCTTCGGCGGGGATCAACTTCGTCAAGCCCGAGACCGTCAACGCCTATGAAGTGGGGCTCAAGGGCCGGCTGTTTGACCGTACGCTGTCGTTCTCGACCGCGGCATTCTATTACGACTATTCCAACCAGCAGTTGCAGGACACGCGCCCCGGCCCGGTTTCGATCCTGGTCAATGCGCCCAAGTCGGAAATCTATGGCGCGGAAGGCGAGTTTACCTGGACGCCCAGCACGCGCTTTTCGATCAACGGGTCGGTGGGCCTGCTGCATGCCACGTACAAGGAACTGACGCTCCAGGGCACTAACCTCGCCGGCAACGACCTGCCGTTTGCCCCGCACGTAACCGCGCAACTGGGCGCCGATATCGTGCTGCTCGACAATGGGCCCGATCGCGTGACGCTGTCGCCCAACGTGGCCTATGCCGGGCACCAGTATTTCACGCCGTTCAACCTGACCAATGCTGCCGGCACGGCGCAGAACAACGCCGAATTGCAGCAGGACGCCAATGCCAAGGTGAACGGCCAGATCACCTGGCAGCACGCCAACCTGCAACTGCGGGCATGGATCAAGAACGCCTTCAACGCGCGCACCTATGCCTATGGGCTCGATCTGCGCGGCGCGGGCTTCCCCTACAACTTCCTGGTGCAATCGGCCCCGCGCACGTTCGGCGCCAGCGCCAGGGTCACGTTCTGATGCAGGATACCCCGGCCATGACCACAGCGACCAGCACCCGGCCCGATTTCAAGAACCCCGATCTCTATGTAGCCGGGGTGCCGCACGACCTGTTTGCCCAGGTGCGCGCGGATGAGCCGGTCTATTGGAATGCGGAAGCGGACGGGCCGGGGTTCTGGGCGGTGTTGCGCTATGCCGATATCGTCGAGGTATCGCGCCAGCCGCTGCTCTATTCCTCGGCCTATGCCAACGGCGGCCACCGCATCTTCAACGAGAACGAGGTGGGATTGACCGGGGCCGGGGAGAGCGCGATTGGCGTTCCGTTCATCTCGATCGATCCGCCGGTGCACACGCAGTATCGCAAGTTCATGATGCCGGCGGTGGCGCCGGGCCGCTTGTCCGGGATCGAGGAGCGCATTACCGAGCGCTGCCGCGCCCTGCTCGACGCCATACCGCTGGGTGAGCCGGTGGACCTGGTCCAGGCCCTGTCGGCGCCCCTGCCGCTGATGACGCTGTGCGAGCTGTTCGATCTGCCGCCCGAGATCGGCTGGCATGATCTTTATGACTGGACCAACGCCTTTGTCGGCGAGGATGACCCCGAGTTCCGCCAGAGCCCGGAGCAGATGGCGCAAGTGCTCGGCAGCTTTTTTGCCCTGATGCAGGCCCTGTTCGACACGCGCCGCCACCAGCCTGGGGCAGACCTGGCGACACTGCTCGCCAATGCCGAGATTAACGGGCAGCCGGTGCAGTTTCGCGATTTCGTGGGCAACATGATCCTGGCGCTGGTCGGCGCCAACGAGACGACGCGCAATTCGTTGAGCCACACGGTGGTGAACTTTGCCGCCCATCCCGCGCAGTGGCAGCTGGTGCGCGATGATCCCGCGATCCTGGCCACGGCGGTGCGCGAGATGGTGCGCCACGCCAGCCCGGTGATGCACATGCGCCGCACCGCCACCGCCGATACCGTGCTGGGCGGCCAGGCCATCGCCAAGGGTGACAAGGTGGTGCTGTGGTACACCGCCGCCAACCGCGACGAAACTGTGTTTGCCGATCCCGACACCTTTGACATCACGCGGGGAAATATCCAGCATCTGGCATTCGGCAGCGGCCAGCACGTGTGCATCGGTTCGCGGCTGGCCGAGATGCAATTGCGGGTGGCGTTTCGCCTGCTGGCGGAGCGGGTCAAAGGGTTCGAACTGGTTTCGGCCCCGCGGCGGTTCCGTTCCAACTTCATCAACGGGCTCAAGAACCTGGACGTGAAGCTGGTGGCAGGATGAAGCAGGCGGCACCGCAAGGCGGGAGAGATGGGATGCAGGAATTGCCGCGTTTCAATCCGGCGGGCACCAACGAGGCGATCATTTCCGATGCGCTGGGGCGTGGGCCCGACATGCAGCTGGGCTCGCGCGAGGATGGCTGGCAGCTGTGCCGCTGGCGCCAGTTCGTCGGCTCCTACACCGTGCCCGCGCTGCCCGAGCCGCTCTATACCATGCATATCGCCGGGCAGCAGCACAACCGCACCTGGCTCAACGGTGGGTGGAGCGAGCATGCCTCGATGCCCGGCTGCGCCACGATCGTGCCCTCGGGCCAGCAGACCGGCTGGCTGGTGGATGGCGAACTCGACGTGGTGACGCTGAGCGTGTCGTCGCAGCAGTTGCAGCGGGCGCCGGCGGCCGACCAGTTCCGCACCATGCGCTTTGCCTTTTCCGATCCGCTCGGCGCGGCGTTGACGCGGCAGGTGCTGTCCGAACTCTATGCCCCGCAAAGTGCCGAGCGCGAGGTCTATATCGGCGCGCTGGTCAATGCGCTGAAAGCGCATATCCTGCGCGGGGCCAATTCGGTGACGGCGCAGGATATCCCGATTTCCTCGTTCTCGTCCTATCGCATCCACCATGTGATGAACGCGATCCTGCAAAAACCCGAGGCGCAGCATTCGCTGGAAGAAATGTCGGCCGTGGCAGGCCTGACGCCATCGCATTTCTGCCGCGTATTCCGCAAGGCCACCGGCCTTTCGCCGCACCAGTATGTGATGAAGACCCGCCTGGATAAGGCGCAGCAGATGCTGCACCAGAGCGATCTTTCCATCGCCGCCATTTCCGAAAGCCTGGGCTTTACCAGCCAGAGCCATTTCACCCGCGCCTTTCGCCAGTTCACCGGCGAGGCGCCGAGCGATTTCCGCAAACGCACCAGGAATTGAACGCCTCATGACGATGCAGCCCGGCTTTGCCGATCTTGCCCTGCCGGACCTGCGCCTGCGGGTGGGAGACGATATCCTACCCGCGACCGGCGCGGTCGATGTGGAAGACCCGAGCACCGGCGCCACTGTGGCGCAAGCGCCATTGGCCGGCGATGCGGCGGTTGATGCCGCCGTGGCAGCGGCGCGCGCCGCGCTGGTGGCGCCGGCCTGGCGCGACCTGGCCCCGCTGGCGCGCGAGCGGCTGCTGCACCGCCTGGCCGATGCGATGGAGGCAGACCTGCCGCGCCTGGCGGCGCTGGAAGCACTCGATACCGGCAAGCCGCTGACCATGGCCGAAACCGTCGATATTCCTTCGGCCATTGCCTGGCTGCGCTGCTATGCCGGCTGGCCATCCAAGCTTGCCGGGCGGGCGGGAACGCTGAGCGCCACGCCTGGGGATTATCACGTCTATACCCGGCGCGAGCCGGTGGGCGTGGTCGCAGCGATCACGCCGTGGAATTTCCCGCTGGTTCTGGCGATGTGGAAGGTTGCCCCGGCGCTGGCGGCCGGCTGCACGCTGATCCTCAAGCCGGCGGCGGAAACCCCGCTGTCGGCGCTGCGCCTGGCCGAACTGGCCCGCGCGGTGGGCTTTCCCCCTGGCGTGTTTACGGTGCTGACCGGCGATGGCGCCACGGGTGCGGCGCTGTCGCGCCATCCCGGCGTGGCCAAGGTGGCGTTCACCGGCTCCACCGCCACGGGCGGGGCGATCCTGGCGGCGAGCGTGCCCGATTTCAAGCGCGTGACGCTGGAACTGGGCGGCAAGTCTCCTTCCATCGTCTGCGCCGACGCTGATCTGGCCAAGGCGATCCCGCAGGTGGCGATGGGCTGTTTCTTCAACAGCGGGCAGATCTGCTATGCCGGGTCGCGCGCCTATGTGCACCGCTCGATCTATGACCAGGTGCTCGATGGCCTGGCCGATGTGGGCGCCGCGCTGCGCCTGGGGCCGAGCGCCGATCGCGAGAGCCAGCTTGGCCCGCTGGTGAGCGCGCGGCAGCAGGCGCGTGTGGCCGGCTTTGTCGCGCGCGCACGGGACGCCGGCATTGCCGCGGTGGAACGCCGCGTGACACTGCCGGAAACCGGGCATTTCCTGGCGCCGACAGTGCTGCGCGATGTGCCACCCGATGCCGAGGTGGCGCGCGAAGAGGTGTTTGGCCCGGTCTTGGCAGTGACCGCGTTCGACGACCTGGACGAGGCGATCGCGCTGTCCAACGACAGCGCCTATGGCCTGGCCGCGCATGTGTGGACGCGCGACCATGCCACCGCGCACCATGCCGCGGCGCGGCTGGATGCCGGCACGGTCTTTGCCAACTGCATCCTGGTGGCCGATCCCGCCTTTCCCTTTGGCGGGATGAAGGCATCGGGCATCGGCCGCGAAAACGGCAGCGAAGTGCTGGACGCCTATCTCGAACCCAAATCCGTGATCATGGCGCTGTAAGGCGCCGCGAAAGGACGATGCCGATGAAGATCACCGCAGCCCTGGCCGTGGCGCCGCACAGCGATTTCAGCGTGGAAACGGTGGACCTGGGCGCGCCCCAGGCCAACGAGGTGCTGGTGCGCATTGCCGGGGTGGGGCTGTGCCATACCGACCTGGTCTTTCGCGATCAGTTCGTGCCGCTGCCGCTGCCGGCCGTGCTGGGCCATGAAGGCGCCGGCGTGGTGGAGGCGGTGGGCAGCGCGGTGACCGACCTGGCGCCCGGCGACACGGTGGTGCTGGGCTTTTCCAGCTGCGGTCACTGCCCGCGCTGCGCCGAGCATCTGCCCAGCTATTGCCGCGAGTTCGTGCCGCGCAACTATGCCGGGGTGCGGCCCGATGGCACCAGCCCGATCAGCCGCGATGGCAGCGCGGTGACGGCGGTGTTCTTTGGCCAATCCTCGTTCGCCAGCCATGCCATTGCCGATCGGCGTAACGTGGTGAAAGTGGCGGCGGGCGATGACCTGGCGATCATGGGGCCGCTCGGCTGCGGCCTGCAGACCGGGGCCGGCGCGGTGCTGCGCTCGCTCGATTGCCCGGCGGGCAGCACGCTAGCGGTGTTTGGCGGCGGGCCGGTGGGCCTGGCCGCAGTGATGGCTGCGCGCTATCGCGGGTGCAGCCGTATCATCCTGGTAGAGCCGGTGGCGGCGCGGCGCGCACTGGGCGTGGAGCTTGGCGCGACCGACGTGATCGACCCGGGCGAGGGCGACGTGGCCGCCGCGATCCGCGCGCTGCTGCCTGATGGCGTGGATTTTGCCGTGGAAAGCAGCGGCCGCGTGGCGGTGATGGAAACAGCATTGGCGAGCCTGGCCAGCCGGGGCGCGCTGGGCCTGGTCGGCGTGCCGCCGCGCGCCGAAGATGCCCTGGCGATCAACATTGCCGGCATGATCACGTTCGGCCATCGCGTGATCGGGATTATCGAGGGGGACAGCGACCTGCAGGGCTTCATCCCCGAACTCGTCGCGCTGTATCGCGCGGGGCATTTCCCGTTCGATCGGCTGATCAAGACCTATCCCCTGGCGCAGATCAACGAGGCCGTTGCTGCGCAGCATCGCGGCGAATGCGTCAAGGCGGTGCTGATTCCCTAGCCCTGTGCCTCCTAACCCTGGGGCGGCGCCTCGCGCAGCAAGGGGACCAGCACAGTGTTGAGATCATCGAGATCGAAGGCGCCGGCCTTGGCATAGCGAACCACGCCGGCGCGATCGATCACGAAGTTGGTCGGCACGCCGGTGAGCGGGGCATAGGGCCCCTTGAGCGCGCGCACCGCCGGAATGTGCATGACCGCAAACAGCTTTTTCAGCTGGTAGTTGGGCAGCGAATCCTCGGTCGTCACGGCAAAGACGCGCAACCCGTGCTTTTGCTGCAGGGCATAATATTGATCGAGCAGTGGCAGTTCCGCCTTGCACGGGCCGCACCAGGTGGCCCAGAAATTCAGGACCACGACCTGGCCCTTGAGATCGGCCAGCGACAGCTTGGTGCCATCGATCAGGCGCAGGTCAAACGGCGGGGCGGGCTGGCCTACCACGGGGTCTTTGGCCAGCGCCGGCGCGGTTGGCGCAAACGCCGTGGCGGCAAGCAGGGCGGCGGCGCCAGCCATGGCCAGGCGGCGCGGAACGGCAAAGCGGATCGGCATCATCTCGGTTCCTGTTGGTGCGCGCGGTGCCGGTGCCCCCGGTCGCCCGCGCAGACTGTCACACCGCGCCGATTGTCGCCAGTCTTGCCGCTGATATTCCCACCGTTTCGGCACAAATCTCGTCCCGCGCAGATGGGCGTTGCAAGCATGGCGATTTTGCTTGTTCTTACACTCTTTAATGTCCAGAGTGTTGGACATATGGCCCGCTTCCCTTTCTCTGCGATCGTCGGCCAGGACGAGATGAAGCTGGCGCTGCTGATTGCGGCGGTCGATCCGGCGATCGGCGGGGTCATGGTGTTTGGCGATCGCGGCACGGGTAAATCCACCGCCGCGCGCGCTCTGGCCGGGCTGCTGCCGCCGATCATGGTGGTGGAGGGCTGCCGCTTTGGCTGCGAAACGCCGGGCCAGTGCCCCGGGCCGTGCACGGGCGGCAAGACGGTGCGCCAGGCGGTGCCGTTCGTCGATCTGCCATTGGGCGCGACCGAAGACCGGCTGCTCGGCGCACTCGACCTGGAGCGCGCGCTGCGCACGGGCGAGCGGGTCTATGAACCCGGCCTGCTGGCGCGCGCGCATCGCGGGTTTCTTTATATCGACGAAATCAACCTGCTGGAGGATCACCTCGTCGACCTGCTGCTCGACGTGGCGGCATCGGGCCAGAACGTGGTGGAACGCGAAGGGCTGTCGGTGCGCCATGCCGCGCGCTTTGTCCTGATCGGCAGCGGCAATCCCGAAGAGGGCGAATTGCGTCCGCAACTGCTCGATCGCTTTGGCCTGTCGGTGGAAGTGCGCACGCCGCGCGCGATCGATACGCGGGTGGAGATCATGCGTCGCTGCGCCGCCCACGATGCCGATGCGGCGGCGTTTGCGGCGCAGTGGGCGCAAGAGGATGACAAAGTCTTGCAGCAGATCGCGCGCGGGCAGCGGCGGCTGGCGCGGATCACGGTGCCCGATGCGGTGATGGCCGATGCGGCGCTGTTGTGCAGCGAACTGGGCGTTGATGGCCTGCGCGGGGAATTGACGCTGATGCGCGCCAGCCGCGCGCTGGCCGCGCTCAAAGGCGCCAAGCTGGTGCGGCGCGAGCATCTGGTGGCGGTGGCGCCGCTCGCGCTGCGCCATCGCCTGCGCCGCGATGTGCTGGACGAAAGCGGATCGAGCGCGCGGATCGAACGCGCGCTGACCGAACACTTATCATGAACAGCGGGCTGGCAGATGCGCTCATGGCAGCGCGCCTGCTGGCCCAAAGCCCCACGGCGCTTGGCGGAATGTGCCTGCGCGGCGGCGGCCCGGCGGGCGATCTGGTGATGCAGGCGCTGGCCGCGCTGCTGCCGCCCGGCACGGCGTGGCATCGCCTGCCCGGCCATATCGACGAAGAGCGGCTGTGCGGCGGCACCGATATCGCCGCGAGCCTGGCCAGCGGCACGCTGGTGCACCAGCGCGGCCTGCTGGCGGCGGCGCGCGGCGGGGTGCTGGTGGTGCCGATGGCCCAGGGCCTGCGTGCTGACATTGCCGGCCGCGTGGCCCAAGCAATGGATGATGCAGGCGGGCCGATCCTGGTGTTGCTCGATGATGGCACAGCGGACGAAGCGCGCCCGCCGGCCGCGCTGATGGAACGCATTGCGTTCGACATCACGCTGGATGGGCTGCGGCCGGCTGACTTGGCAACGTCCTTGCCCGTGGCAGATACCATGCCGACATTCGCGTCTGCGCCCGGTGACGCCGCGCTCGCCGCGCTGGCCGCCGCCGCCACTGCGTTGGGCATCACCTCGATGCGGCCGCTGTTGCAGGCCGCAGCCGTGGCCCAGGCCCATGCCGCACTGGCGGGGCACGCGATCGTCGATGCCGAGGATGTGGCGCTGGCGGCGCGGTTGGTGCTCTCGCCCCGCGCGACGCAAGTGCCGCCCGACAGCGCGCCACCCCCTGATGCCCCGCCCGATATACCGCCCGAGCAGGAGCGGGACACGCGCGATGGCGAGCAGGAAGGCGAGGGGTCGGAGATTCCCGAAGACCTGGTGATCGACGCGGCGCGCGCGGCGATCCCGCGCGATGTGCTCGATCGCATTGCCGCCGGGCAGGCAGGGCGGGCCAAGGCTGGCGGTGGCGGCGGCACCGGGCAGCGCTTGCGGTCTGGGCGGCGCGGCCGGCCGCTGGGTGCGCGGCCCGGCCTGCCCGGTGGCGGGGCGCGCCTGGCCCTGATCGACAGCCTGCGCGCGGCCATTCCCTGGCAACCGCTGCGCCAGCGCGATCCCGCGCCCGACGGCGCCGGGCCGATCCGCTTTCGCCGCGACGATCTGCGCGTGCGCCGGTTTGAAGAGCGGCGCACCACCGTGACGGTGTTCTGCGTCGATGCCTCTGGCTCTACCGCAATGGCGCGCCTGGCCGAGGCCAAGGGCGCGGCCGAGCTGATCCTGGCGCAGGCCTATGTCAAGCGCGCGGAAGTGGCGGTGGTGGCGTTTCGCGGCGAGGGGGCAGAGGTGCTGTTGCCGCCAACCCGCTCGCTCACCCGCGCCAAGCGCGCGCTGGCCGCTCTGCCCGGCGGCGGCGGCAGCCCGCTGGCGCATGGACTGGTCCTGGCGCGGCAGATGGCAGAGGCGGTGGCCGCGCGCGGTGGCACGCCGATCCTGGTGTTCATGACCGATGGCAGCGCCAATATCGCGCTCGATGGTGCGCGCGGCCGTGCCCGCGCGCAGGATGATGCGCAGCGCGCGGCCCGCGCTATTGCCGTGGCCGGCCACGATGCCGTGGTGATCGATATCGCCGCGCGTCCCCGGCCGGAGGCAGCGGCCCTGGCCCAGGCGATGCGCGCGCGCTATCTGCCCTTGCCCTGCGCCGATGCCCGCGCGCTGCATGCCGCCGTGGCCCAGGCGACTGCGCCAGAGCCGGCGCTACGCCGGGCGCGGGCATGAGCAGCGGGCCGCGCTGGGCGGTGGAGGGCCGGAACTGGCCGCATCGCGCCGCCAGCCGCTTTGTCGAAACGCCAGGGCTGACCTGGCATGTACAGCAGATGGGCGATGGCGCGGGGCCAGTGGCGCTGCTGCTGCACGGCACCGGCGCGGCCACGCATAGCTGGCGCGATGTGATGCCGCTGCTGGCGCGCGATTATACCGTGGTGGCGCCCGATCTGCCCGGCCATGGCTTTACCCAGGGGCGCCCGCAAGGCGGGCTGACACTGGTGGCGATGGCGCGGGCGGTGGATGATCTGCTGGGCGCGCTGGGCCAGGTGCCGGCGGTGGTGGTGGGGCATTCGGCCGGCGCGGCGATCGCCCTGCAACTGGTGCACGGGCGGGGGGATGACGTGCCGGTGGTGGGCCTCAACCCCGCGCTGATGCCCTTTCCGGGCCTGGCGGCGCAGCTGTTTCCCTCGCTGGCGCGGATGCTGTTTGTCAACCCGCTGGTGCCACGCATGCTGGCGGGGATTGCCCGCCTGCCGGGAGAGCCGGAACGCTTTCTGCGCCGCGCCACCGGCTCTGCCCTCGATGCCCAGGGCCTGCGCTGCTATGCCGCGCTGCTCGGCAATGCCGGCCATTGCGGCGGGGCGATGGAAATGATGGCCAGCTGGGATCTCGATACCCTGAGTCGCACTTTGCCGGCGATTACCGCGCCGGTGCAGCTTGTGCATGCGCGCGGCGACGTGGCCGTGCCGCTGGCCTCGGTGGAAAAGGCCGCCGCCCTGCTGCCCCATGCACGGCTGGAGGTACTGCCTGGGCTGGGCCATCTGGCGCATGAGGAGTGGCCCGACCTGGTCGCGGCCTTGATCCACGCCCATGCCCGGCAACAGCGGGAGACCGTGGGATGAGTGGATGGAGCCAACATTTCGGCTGGGTGGAAATCGTCTTTACCGCCGCGATCGCCATCGGTTTTGGCGTGTGGCAGCTGTGGTCAGTCAACCGCGAAATCCGCCATGACCGTGCGCGCAAGGCCGAGCAGGAGCGGGCGGATGCCAGCGATGATGGGGCGCCGCCGGCTGTTTGAGCAAAGATTTCGCGCAGAGGCGCAGAGGCGCCGAGAAAATCTGAATCTCCGCGCCTCTGCGCCTCTGCGCGAACCAAATTATGTTCGGCACTGCCCGTCGTAGACGTGCGCGCGTTGCGTCAGAAGAGAACAGCTGGACCCCGGATCAAGTCCGGGGTGACGAAGAGCTATGTGTAACCCTGGCCTATTCCACCCGTGGAATGCGATAGGGCAGCATGAATTGCACGATCGGCGAGGAGAAGCGATCCATGTCGAGGCTTTCCTGGACCGAGACGACTGGTTCGCCCAGCAGGGTGGAGCGCAGGGTGGAGCGGGAATAGAACGGGGCGTCTTCCCAGGTGCGCACCACGCTGGCGTGGCCGCGATCGGCGCGGGTCTTGCGTTCCATTTGCCATAGCGTGTTGGGCAGGGGCGCCACGGGTGGCAGTTCGGCCTCTTCGTGCGGGGTGCCATCGGCGGCAAAGCGCAGGGCGCTGGCAAAGGGGCGGCCGTCGCGGCGGATGCCTTCGTAGAATACGAAAGAGCCGTGGCGGCCATGCGCGCGTGACCAGTGCCAGACGCGAAAACCCTGTTCCAGTGCCTCACTGCCGAAGTTGGAATCGAGATAGGCGCTGCCCTGCCAGGCCAGCCCGGGCTGCTGCATCGTCACTTCGATCCGCGCGCGCGGGGCAAGGCAGTGCCAGCGGTGCCGCCCTTGTGGGTCGAGCGCAAAGGCCTTGGCGTTCATCGCCTCGGGAATGACGCGCACACGCCCGGCCACGCGGCGCTGCCAGGGCACGCCGACGCGCTTGTCCATTTCCTCGATCTCGATTTCCAGCGCGTCGCCGGTCCAGCGCATGGCACTGGGGCCGATCTGCAGGCAATCGGCGTTGCGCCGCACCGCGCCGCGCCCGCGCTCGGTCATTGTCCAGCGCGCGCCGGGGCCATAGAGCGCGACGTTGAGCGCGCAGTGATCCAAGGGCGTGCCCCGGCCACTTTTCTTGTAATAAGGGGAAAACACGCTGCCGATGAAGGCGATGATCGTCAGCCCGTGGCGCCCGCACTGGCTGATGGCATCGACATACCACCAGCCATAGCCACCGGGTGGAATCGCCGCATCGAAGCGAGGTCTTGCAGCACTGCCCGGCTCGCCAGCCGTGCCGACAAGGCGGCCATCGGCACCCCCGCTCCGGGGTGGGTGCTTCCACCCGCGCAATAGAGCCCAGGGATCCGGGTCCGCGTGCCCTGCCGCAGGAATGACGCCGCCCAGCCGTGCGAGGCCCGTCCATAGATCGCTCCGCCGGTCGAGGGCAAAAAGGTCTCGAACTCGTTCGGCGTCAGCAGGATGCGGGGACAATCCGTTTCCAGCTCCAGCCCGCAGCGCTGCAGCGTCTTGCGCATGGCCAAGGTGCATTGGTCCCTCTCCTTTTCGCTATAGGCGTGGCTGTCGCCGTTGGCCGGGGCATTGACGATGATCTGCAGGCGCTCGCGCCCGCCGGCTTGCGGATTGTCGCCATCGCGGTCCTGCGCGCAGACATAGACGCTGGGATCGGTGGGCGGGCGGCCGCCGCGAATATCGCTGAACTCGCGCGGGTAATCGGGCGAGAACAGCACGTTGTGCCGTTGCAGCGCAAAGCCGCTGGTTTTGGCATGGGCGAGCCAGACCATGGCCGAAAGCGAGCGGTGGCGCGCGCCATGACTGCTGACCGCCATGGCGCCGATCGGGCCGAGGCGCCCGGCAGCAAGCGCTTCGGGATCGGCATTGGTGATCACGGCATCGGCTGGCACATGCTCGCCATTGGCAAGCACCACACCCGAGGCGCGGCCATTGTGCGTTTCCAGCATGGCCGCCCCGGTGCCAAAACGGAACTGCGCGCCATGGCGCTGCGCCAGGTTCATCAGCGCTTGAGCCAGCGCGCTGATGCCGCCATCGATCAGCCACACGCCCTGCGCCTCGACATGGGCGATCAGCATCAGCGTGGCCGGCGTGGCAAAGGGCGAGGAGCCGCAATAGGTGGAATAGCGCGCGAAAAGCTGGCGCAACCGTTGATCGGCAAAGTGCTCGCCCAAGACCTTCCACAGGCTTTCATAAGGGCGGATGGCCAGGAGATCGCCCACCCGCCACAGGCCGATGCGCCACATCAGCGAAGGCGGCCAGGCGAGCTTTGATCCGCGCAGCATGGTGGCGTCAAGAATGCCGTGGATGCGCGCGGCCTCGGCCCGGAAGGCGCGAAAGCCGGCGGCGGCCGCCGCGCCGGCAAAATCGCCGATCGCTTCCTCGCTGCGCGCGGGATCGGCATGGAGATCGAGCTGGCCGGCCCCGTCCCAGGCATGGCGGGCGAGCACCTGGGCGCGGCGGATCGTGACATGATCGGCTAGGTCAGCGCCGCAATCGCGGAAGACATCGGCAAACACATCGCGCAGGGTGAACACGGTGGGGCCGGCATCGATGCCCACGCCATCGACGGCCAACTGCCGCGCCTTGCCGCCCGGATGCCCGGCCTTTTCGATCACGGTCACCGCCAGGCCGCGCGCGGCGAGCAGCGCGGCCGCTGCCAGCCCGCCAATGCCTGCGCCGATGATCGCAACCCGTGCCGCCATGCGCGTCGTGCCCCTTTGCGAAAGGAATCACCCTCGGGAATAGGAATTGATCTTTACACCAATGATGTCCATTAAAATAGACATATGGAAATGTCCACTATTCCAGACCAATTGGACCCGCCGTCTGCCGTGGCGCCTTGGCGTCGACGGTGGACGGCGTGGCGCAACGGGGTGCTGGCCAGCCCGCGCTTCCAGTTCTGGGCGGCGCGGCTGCCAGGGATTGCGATCGTGTCACGCCGCCGCGCGGCGCAGGCGTTCGATCTGGTGGCGGGCTTCTGTTATTCGCAGGTGCTGATGGCGGCGGTGCAGGTTGGGCTGCTTGATCTCTTGCGTCGCGGGCCGTGCAGTGCAGATGACGTGGCGCTGGCCAGCGGCCTTTCGCCCCAGGCCGCGTTGCGCCTGGTGCGCGCGGCGGCTGCGCTCGACCTGGCCGAGGAAGTGGCACCGGGGTGGTGGATGCTGGGGCAACAGGGCGCCGCCCTGCAGGCCAATCCCGGCGCGATCGCGATGGTGCGCCATCATGCGCTGCTCTATGCCGATCTGGCCGATCCCGTGGCGCTGCTGCTGCGCGACCGGGCCATGCCCACCGCGCTTTCGTCGTTCTGGCACTATGCCCAGGATGCCAGCGAACACGAGGCGGCATCCTATTCCGCGCTCATGGCGGCTTCGCAGGCGATGGTCGCGCAGCAGGCGCTGGCGGCCTATCCCTTTGCCCGGCATCGGCGGTTGCTCGATCTCGGCGGTGGCCATGGCGCCTTTGCCAGCGCGGTGGCCAAGGCCTGTCCGGCGCTGGAGGTGGCGGTGTTCGATCTGCCGCCGGTGGTGGCCGGCGCCGGCGCCTGGCTGGATGCAGCGGCGATGCGCGGGCGCATCGCGTTGCATGGCGGCGATTTCTTTCGCGATCCGATTCCGCCGGGCCATGATTGCATCACGCTGGTGCGGGTGCTGCACGATCACGATGATGATGCCTGCCTGGCCCTGCTGCGCGCCGCGCGCCAGGCGCTGGTTTCGGGCGGGCGACTCGTGGTGGCAGAGCCGATGGCCAAGACGCCGGGCGCGGCCGCGATGGGTGATGCCTACTTCGGATTTTATCTCTGGGCGATGAATGCCGGGCGCCCGCGCAGCGCGGCTGAATATGGCGCGCTGCTCAAAAAGGCCGGATTTGCGGGGTGGCGGCGCCATCGCACGGCATATCCCGTGGTTGCCAGTGTGGTTGTCGCGTTTGGATGACACTTAAAAACGTCAAGGTAGATTGACGTATGTCAAGGTTGGCGTATGGTGATCCTTGCCGGAACGTACCCGCTTTCGGGTGAACGCGACGGGGTCTGACCGACCGTTGGGAGAAGGACCGGGGCATGGATGCGCTGGCCGTCATACTCGAAGCACCCAGGTGCATTGCGCTACGCAAGCTGACGTTGACCAGTTCGGTCGCCGGCAACGGCGCCGTTCTTGGCCCGAGCGACGTGGTGGTCGACATCCGCTGGAGCGGCATCAGCACGGGCACCGAAAAGCTGCTGTGGTCGGGCGAAATGCCGGTCTTTCCCGGCATGGGCTATCCGCTGGTGCCTGGGTATGAGTCGCTGGGCCGCATTGTCGACGCCGGGGCCGAGGCGCAGGGGCGCATTGGCGACTGGGTCTTTGTGCCGGGCGCGGCCTGTTATGCCGATGCGCGGGCGCTGTTTGGCGGCACGGCGCAGCGCGTGATCATTCCCTCGGCACGGGCCTTTCCCGTGGCCGAGTCGCTGGGCGCCGATGGCGTGCTGTTTGCCTTGGCGGCTACCGCGCTCCACGCGCTGCAAGGCGGCACGGCGCCCGATCTCATCATCGGGCATGGCACGCTCGGGCGCCTGCTGGCGCGGCTGACCATCGCCATGGGCGCGCCTGCGCCCACGGTGTGGGAACGCAACGCGGTGCGGCGTGAGGGCGCCAGCGGCTATCGCGTGATCGCGCCCAAGGACGATGACCGGCACGATTACGCCACGATCTATGACGCGAGCGGCAATTCCGATTGCCTGGACCAGCTGATCGCCCGGCTGCGCCACGGCGGCGAAGTGGTGATGGCCGGCTTCTATGCCAACCGCCCCAGTTTCGATTTTGCCCCGGCGTTCCGGCGCGAGGCGCGCTTTCGCATCGCCGCCGAATGGCAGCCGGCCGATCTGGTGGCGGCGCGCGGCCTGATCGACAGCGGGGCGTGCAGCCTGACCGGCCTGGTCAGCCACATGCGCCCGGCGACCGAGGCCAGGGACGCCTATCCCGAAACCTTCCTCGCCGCCGACTGCCTCAAGATGGTTCTCGATTGGAGCGCTTGCGCATGACCTTGCTGAACACTGCCGATGCCCTGCGCGCCGAAGCCGCGATCGAGCCCGATGCCCCGCACACGGGCGAGGTTACCAAGCAGACCCAGGTGATTGCCATCTATGGCAAGGGCGGATCGGGCAAGAGCTTTGCCCTGTCCAACCTCAGCTACATGATGGCGCAGCAGGGCAAGCGCGTGCTGCTGATCGGGTGCGATCCCAAGTCTGATACCACCAGCCTGCTGTTTGGCGGGCGCAGCTGCCCCACGATCATCGAAACCTCTGCCGCCAAGAAGCTGGCGGGCGAAGAAGTGCGTATCGAAGACGTGTGTTTCCAGCGTGATGGCGTGTTTGCCATGGAGCTGGGCGGACCGGAAGTGGGCCGTGGCTGCGGCGGGCGCGGCATCATCCATGGGTTCGAACTGCTGGAAAAGCTGGGCTTCCATGATTGGGGGTTCGACTATGTCCTGCTCGATTTCCTGGGCGACGTGGTCTGCGGCGGGTTCGGCCTGCCGATCGCGCGGGATATGTGCCAGAAGGTGATCGTGGTCGGCTCCAACGACCTGCAATCGCTCTACGTTGCCAACAACGTGTGCAAGGCGGTGGAATACTTCCGCAAGATGGGCGGCAATGTTGGCGTGGCCGGCATGATCGTCAACAAGGATGACGGCACCGGCGAAGCCGCCGCCTTTGCCGATGCCGTGGGCATCCCGGTGCTCTGCGCCATTCCTGCGGACGAAGACATTCGCCGCAAGTCAGCCAATTACCAGATCATCGGCCGGCCCGATGGCCAGTGGGGCAGCCTGTTCGAAGACCTGGCGGTCAACGTTGCCACCGCGCCCGCGCAGCAGCCGCGCCCGCTCGACCAGGATGGCCTGCTCGGCCTGTTCTCGCCTGAGCAGGTGGGCGGCGATGTGGTGCTGCGCCCCGCCACCCAGGCCGATATGCGCGGCGCCGCCTTTGTCCAGAAGCCCTCGCTCGAGGTGATCTATGACGAGGCTTGACGCACCCGCGCCGCCGGCCGCGCGCCAGGCAGACCGCATCGCGCTCGATCCGCCGCCGGCCAGCGGCGGTGGCTGCCATGCCGATGCCGGCGTGCTGCGCGCGGCGACCGACCAGGCCCAGGGCAGCGCCCTGCTGGAACGCTATGCCGCCGATTATCCTGTGGGGCCGCACGATCAGCCGCAAAGCATGTGCCCGGCGTTCGGCTCGCTGCGTGTCGGGCTGCGCATGCGCCGCACCGCCACGGTGCTGTCGGGTTCGGCCTGCTGTGTCTATGGCCTGACGTTCACCTCGCACTTTTACGGCGCGCGGCGGACGGTGGGCTATGTCCCGTTCAATTCCGAAACGCTCGTCACCGGCAAGCTGTTCGAGGATATCAAGGACGCGGTGGAAGGGCTGGCCGATCCGGCGCTCTATGATGCCATCGTGGTGACCAACCTGTGCGTGCCCACGGCCAGCGGTGTGCCGCTCCGCCTGCTGAAAAAGCAGATCAACGGCGTGCGCATCATCGGCATCGACGTGCCCGGCTTTGGCATTCCCACCCATGCCGAGGCGAAGGACGTGCTCGCCGGCGCGATGCTCGCCTATGCCCGGGCAGAGGCCGAGCAAGGCCCGGTGGCGGCGCCGCGCGTCAAGCCCGATCGCCCGACGGTAACTTTGCTGGGCGAGATGTTCCCGGCCGATCCGGTGGGCATCGGCATGATGCTGGAACCGCTGGGCCTGGCCGCCGGGCCGGTGGTGCCCACGCGCGAATGGCGCGAGCTGTATGCCGCGCTCGATTGCGCGGCGGTGGCGGCGATCCATCCGTTCTACACCGCCAGCATGCGCGAATTTTCCGCCGCCGGGCGCGGCATCGTCGGCTCTGCCCCGGTCGGGGTGGAAGGCACTGCCAGCTGGCTCGATGCGATCGGCGCGGCCTGCGGCGTGGCACAGGATCGCATCGATGCGGCCAAGAACCGCTTCCTGCCCGCGATCGGTGGCGCGCTGGCGGCCAATCCGATCAAGGGACGTATCACCGTGACCGGCTATGAAGGGTCGGAACTGCTGGTGGCGCGGCTGTTGATCGAAAGCGGCGCCGATGTGCCCTATGTCGGCACAGCCTGCCCGGCGACGCAGGCGGGTGAGGCTGACCGCGCCTGGCTGGAGGCGCGCGGCGTGCGCGTGAACTATCGCGCCAGTCTTGAGCAGGACATTGCCGCGGTGGAGGAATTTGGCCCCGACCTGGCCATCGGCACCACGCCGGTGGTGCAGCACGCCAAGCAGCGCGCGATCCCCGCGCTCTATTTCACCAACCTGATTTCCGCCCGCCCGCTGATGGGCGTGGCCGGCGCGGGTAGCCTGGCGCAAGTGGTCAACGCGGCGATGGCCAACAAGCCACGGTTTGACCGCATGCGTGCCTTTTTCGATGGCGTGGGCAGCGGGCCGGGCGCGGGCGTGTGGGAAGATACCCCGCAGGACCGGCCGCAGTTCAAGAAGAAATACGCCTCCCTGAACGAAGCCGCGCGCAAGGCGGCCGAGGCGGTGGGATCATGACTCTGGTTCTCGATCATGATCGCGCCGGCGGCTATTGGGGGGCGGTTTACGTCTTTACCGCGGTCAAAGGCCTGCAGGTGATCATCGACGGGCCGGTGGGGTGCGAAAACCTGCCGGTGACATCAGTGCTGCACTATACCGATGGCCTGCCGCCGCACGAACTGCCGATTGTGGTGACCGGCCTGGGCGAAGAGGAACTGGGCAAGACCGGCACCGAAGGCGCGATGAAGCGGGCGTGGAAGACGCTCGATCCCGATCTGCCGGCCGTGGTCGTCACCGGCTCCATCGCCGAGATGATCGGCGGCGGGGTGACGCCCGAAGGCACCAATATCAAGCGCTTCCTGCCGCGCACTATCGACGAGGACCAGTGGCAGAGCGCCGACCGCGCGCTGGGCTGGCTGTGGAAGGAATTTGGCCCCAAGGGCGTGCCCGCCGCCCGGCCGCTGCGCGAGGGGGAAAAGCCCCGCGTCAACATCATCGGCCCGTCTTACGGCATGTTCAACATGGCGAGCGATCTGCACGAGGTGCGCCGCCTGATCGAGGGGATCGGCGCGCAGGTCAATGTGGTGTTCCCGCTGGGGTGTCACCTGGCCGATATCCGCAAGCTGGCCGATGCCCAGGCCAACGTGTGCCTCTATCGCGAATTTGGCCGAGGCCTGTGCGAGACGCTGGAGCGGCCCTATTTCCAGGCGCCGATCGGGCTGGACAGCACCACGCTGTTCCTGCGCGCGCTGGGCGCGGAGCTGGGGCTCGATCCCGAACCGTTCATCGAGCGGGAAAAGCACACCACGATCAAGCCGCTGTGGGATCTGTGGCGCTCGGTAACGCAGGATTTCTTTGCCACCGCCAGCTTTGGCATCGTGGCCAACGAAACCTATGCCCGCGGCATCCGGCGGTTCCTGGAAGACGACATGGGCTTGCCGTGCAACTTTGCCTTTGCGCGCAGTGCCGGGGTCAAGCCGCGCAACGAGGACGTGCGCGCGGCGATCCATGCCAATCCGCCGCTGGTGCTTTTCGGTAGCTATAACGAGCGCATGTACAACGCCGAGCGCGGTGGGCGCGGGATCTATATCCCGGCCAGTTTCCCCGGCGCGGCGATCCGGCGCCACACCGGCACGCCGTTCATGGGCTATTCCGGCGCGACCTATTTGGTGCAGGAAGTGTGCAACGCGCTGTTCGACGCGCTTTTCCACATCCTGCCGCTGGCGACCGAAATGGACAAGGTAGAGCCCACGCCCGCGCGCGGGGTCGGCGAAGCGGCGTGGCGCGAATTGCCGTGGGATGACGATGCCAAGACGCGGCTGGACGAGGTGGTGGCAGCGCAGCCCGTGCTGATCCGCATTTCGGCGGCCAAGCGCCTGCGCGATGGCGCCGAGCGCGCCGCCCGCCGCCATGGCGAAGATCGCGTATCGGCCGATCGGCTGGCCGATGCCCTGCTTGAGGCGCAGGTCGCATGACCCGCGCCCGTTCCATCCGTCCGGAAGCCTGCCGCGCGCAGCCCGGCCCAGCCATTCTCACGGTGCATTCGGGCGCCGCGAGGATACCCGAAGAGGTCGTTTCGCCTCTCGCACACCACCAACGAAAGGAGATTGGGCTATGAGTGATCGTGACGATCGCTTTGGGCTGAGAACGTATCTCACGCCCGAGGAAGCCAAGGAGTTCCACAAGCTGTTCATGAGCAGCTTCCTGGGCTTCACCGGCGTGGCCGTGGTTGCACACGTCCTGGTCTGGATGTGGAAGCCCTGGCTGTAAGCCGCCCACTCCCTCGCGATGTCGGGCCAAGGGGGCCTGATCGGGCGAGGGCCAACACTCTTGCACAAGGATAAAACCCATGTGGAGACTTTGGCTGATTTTCGATCCGCGCAGGACATTGGTTGCCCTGTTCGGCTTTCTGCTCGTGCTGGCACTGATCATTCACTTCATCCTGCTCAGCACCGACACCTACAACTGGCTCGACGGCCCCAACTCGGCGCAGGGCGCCGCGCATGCCGCCGCAGCCGCAAAACCGGCCAGCTGACGCAAGCCCGTGCGAGAGGCGGCGGCGATCCCGACCGCCGCCTCATGGGCACTGACGCCTGAAAAAACCGGCATCTGAACACAATAGCCGCCGCATCCAGGCGGAGAGGGGGATGGCCATGGCACTCCTGAGTTTCGAACGAAAATATCGCGTGCGCGGTGGCACCTTGATCGGTGGCGACCTGTTCGATTTCTGGGTGGGCCCGTTCTACGTCGGCTTTTTCGGCGTGGTAACGGCGATCTTCGCCTCGCTGGGCACGGCGCTTATTTTCTATTCCGCATCACAAGGCCCGACCTGGAATCCCTGGCTGATTTCGATCGCGCCGCCCGATCTCAAATATGGCCTGGCGCTGGCGCCGCTCAAGGAGGGTGGCTTCTGGCAGATCATCACGGTCTGCGCGCTGGTGTCGTTCGTGTCATGGGCGCTGCGCGAGGTGGAAATCTGCCGCAAGCTGGGCATGGGCTATCATGTGCCGGTGGCCTTTGGCATGGCGATCTTTGCCTATTTCACGCTGGTGGTGATCCGTCCGGTCTTGCTGGGCGCGTGGCACTGGGGCTTCCCCTATGGGATCTTCAGCCACCTCGATTGGGTGTCGAACACCGGGTACCAGTACCTGCACTTCCATTATAACCCGGCGCATATGCTGGCGGTGTCGTTCTTCTTCACCACCACCCTGGCGCTGGCCCTGCATGGCGCGCTGGTGCTGTCGGCGGTGAACCCGCCCAAGGGTGGTGAGGTCAAGTCACCGGAATACGAAGACACCTTCTTCCGCGATCTTATCGGCTATTCGATCGGCACGCTGGGCATTCACCGCCTGGGCCTGTTGCTGGCGCTGAACGCCGGGTTCTGGAGCGCGGTGTGCATAGTCATCAGCGGCCCATTGTGGACGCGCGGTTGGCCCGAGTGGTGGACCTGGTGGCTCAACCTGCCGATCTGGTCGTGAAGGAGCACCGTGCGATGACGACCTACCAGAACATATTCACCCAAGTGCAATTGCGCGGCGAACCGGAAATGGGCGTGGCCCTGCCACCTGGCAGCGAAGAGCGCATCGGGCAGGGCAGCTTCGTCCACCTGCTTGGCCTGGTTGGCCAGGCGCAGATCGGCCCGATCTACCTGGGCTGGACCGGCATTTTCGCGCTGATCTTCGGGTTTACCGCGTTCGAGATCATCGGTCTCAACATGCTGGCCTCGGTCAACTGGAACCCGATCCAGTTCGTGCGCCTGCTGCCGTGGCTGTCGCTCGAACCGCCCGGCCCGCAATATGGCTTTTCCCCGTTCGTGCCGCTGGCCAAGGGTGGGTGGTGGATCATCGCCGGTTTCTGCCTGACCACCTCGGTCATGCTGTGGTGGGTGCGCACCTATACCCGCGCCCGCGCGCTCGGCATGGGCACGCATGTGGCCTGGGCCTTCCTCAGCGCGATTTGGCTGTTCCTGGTGCTGGGCTTTATCCGCCCGTTCTTCATGGGCAGCTGGGCCGAAAGCGTGCCGTTCGGCATCTTTCCGCACCTCGATTGGACCGCGGCGTTTTCGATCCGCTATGGCAACTTGTTCTACAACCCGTTCCACTGCTTCTCGATCGCGTTCCTCTATGGCTCCACCCTGCTGTTTGCCATGCACGGCGCGACGATCCTGGCGGTGGGCCGCTATGGTGGCGAGCGCGAGATCGAGCAGATCACCGATCGCGGCACCGCATCGGAACGCGCCGCGCTGTTCTGGCGCTGGACCATGGGTTTCAACGCCACGATGGAATCGATCCATCGCTGGGCCTGGTGGTTTGCCGTGCTGACCACGCTGACCGGGGGCATCGGCATCCTGCTGACCGGCACGGTGGTCGACAACTGGTATCTGTGGGCACAGCAGCACGGCTATGCGCCGCACTATCCCGCAACCGGGGTGATCGACCCCGCCACCTTGGGGAGCTCGGGGAAATGAGACGGATCACCGCTATTGCCCTGGCGGCGCTTGCCGCGCTGTCCCTGGGGGGCTGCGAACTTTCCCACAAGGTTTCGGGCCAGAACGGCTATCGCGGCACCGGCATGGACCAGGTCACGGTCAAGAAAGTGGCCATGGCCAAGGACGAGGTGCCGCCACCGCCCTATGACCCGCCATCGACCGAGGGGCCGCGCGCCAAGGAGCAGTTCCAGAACCTGCAGGTGCTGGGCGATGAATCCGCCGAGCAGCTGAGCTATACCATGGCCGCGATGACCGCCTGGGTGGCGCCCAAGGAAGGCTGCAACTATTGCCACAATCCCAACAACATGGCCTCTGACGAACTCTATACCAAGGTTGTCGCGCGGCGCATGCTGCAGATGACGCGCAACATCAACCACAACTGGCAATCGCACGTGGCCCAGACCGGGGTGACCTGCTGGACCTGCCACCGTGGCCAGGCCGTGCCGACCAACCACTGGACCATGCCGCCCGCGCCGCCCAGCGGCATCATCGGCAACCGCCATGGCCAGGACGACCCGATCGCCGCCACGGGATTTTCGTCGCTACCCGATGCCTCGCTGGCGCTCTATCTGACCGGCGATCCGAAAAAGGACCAGAACATCCGCGTTCAGGCCACGGCCGCGCATCCTTCGCCGGCTGACAAGACCAGCGTGATGCAGACCGAAAATTCCTATGCCGTGATGATCCACGTGTCCAAGGCGCTGGGGGTGAACTGCACGTTCTGCCACAATGCCCAGGCTCTTGGTGCCTGGCCGATCAGCACGCCCAAGCGGGCCAAGGCCTGGTACGGCATCCGCATGGTGCGCGAAACCAATGGGCAGTATATCAGCTCGCTGACCAATGCTTTCCCGGCCTATCGCAAGGGGCCGATGGGTGATCCGTTCAAGGTCAGCTGCGCCACCTGCCACCAGGGCAAGAACAAGCCGATGGGCGGCTATCCCATGGCCAAGGATTACCATGCCTTGTGGGGCGCGCCGGGCAACGCCACGGTTCCCGCCACGTTCCCCGCGCCGTTGCAGGCGCCAACGCCCACCCAGCCGGTCGCCTCGGCCGCGCCGGCCACTCCGGCGGGATGAAGGCAATGCCGAAAGCCAGCCAGCCGCCTTGATGTCAGGCCCGATCATGCATTCGGGAACGGTTCGGGGGGCCAGCCGTTAACGCGCGAGGGAAGTATCGGAAAAATGCGGGATAACTGGCACGATCCGCCGGCCAGATCCGCACCCTGGCGATGATATGTTCTTGCCCTTACGGCCGTATTGCGTGGCACTATCGGACACGTTCTAGTTTCCCGCCGTCCTGTGTGACGCGCAGCCTCATAAAACAAAACGGAGGATGCAGATGATATCCAAGGTTCATTATCTTGCACTGGGCACCGCCACGCTGCTGCTTGCCGCGTGTGGTGGCGGCGGCAGCAAATCGGCAGCGGAACAGACGCCAGCTGCCAGCGAAACCACGACGGCCGCTGCAGCGGCATCGATGACCCCGGCCGCAGCGGCCAGCACGCCCGCGCCGGCGGCTGATTCCACCGACACACTCGATCACACCACGCTGGCATCGTTCACCGCCGATCCGGTGCACGGCAAGCAGATCTTCGCACAGTGCCAGGCCTGCCACTCGGCCGAGCCCGGCAAGAACATGATCGGGCCCTCGCTCGCAGGGGTGGTGGGTCGCAAGGCTGGCTCCATCGCCGGGTTTGCCTATTCCAACGCCAACAAGAGCAGTGGAATTACCTGGACCGCCGAAAAGCTGTTCCAGTACCTGGAAAAGCCGCAGCGCGTGGTGCCGGGCACCAAGATGACGTTCCCCGGCCTGCCCAAGGGCCAGGACCGCGCCGACGTGATCGCCTATTTGAAGAACCCGACCTGATCACCGACGCTATTGCGATTTGTACAAAGGCGCGAAGGCACTGCGGTGTTCTTCGCGTCTTTGTGTGTGGGTGGAGGACAGCGTGCCGTCCTGCTCTGCGATGTTCGAGACCGCGCCCCTCCGTCAGCCCTGCGGGCTGCCACCTCCCCGCTGGGCGGGGAGGATCGTGTTCAGGGCGCCGGGGTGTGGACCGGGGGCAGCAGCATGGTCATGCCCAGGCGCGCGATGCGCCAGGTGCCCTCGTGCTGGGCAAGGTCGAAGGCGTAGCGGGCTTTCACCTCTAGCAGGGTGCCATCGGTGCCCAGGCTGAAGGCGTGGCCATAGGCCGTGACCTGCGCGGTGCCGGCTGTGGCGTCATAGGCGCCGAGTGCCACGTTGCCGACAAAGTGGGCGTTGCTGGCCATGGTGGCAAAGGCGGCTTCGAAGAACCCCTGGATGCCTGCACGCCCGACGATCCGGTCCATGCCCAGGCTGGTCAGGTCATAGCAGCCATCGGGCGCGAACAGCGCGGCAACGCCGGCGGCATTGCCGATATCGTCCACCGCCATGGCATAGGCGGTGACCAGATCGGCAAGGGCCTGTCGCACGTCTGCGGGGCAGGGCGGCGGGGGATAGGTCATGCCGGCTGCACCGGGCCCTTGCCGGCCACGTAATCGTTGAGCAGTTCGTGGAAGCGCTGGATGCGCTTTTCCTGGCCGGGCAGGATGCAGCCCTTGAAGCCGCGTGAATTGAGGCCTTGTTGCTGCGTGGTGCCGATCGACAGATCCTGATCGGCGACAAAGCCCAGCGACACGCCATCGCCATAGCGGCTGTGCCGTGCCACGGCATCGTGGCGCAGCGGCACGGTGCCGATCGGGGTGACCACCTCTTTCATCCCCTTGACCGGGGGATAGAGGCACCAGTGCTGGAACACGCACTTTTCCGGGTCGGTGGGATGCGGCTCGGTGCGCAGCACCTGCATCTGTTCGGGCGACATGGTGAGGGTGAGATTGGGGAACAGCGTGCAGTGGAAATAGTCCACCAGCTGCTGGTCGGTCATGTCTTCGTACATGGTATAGCCGCGCTCTGGCCCCAGCTTGCGCTTGGCGGCGATCACGGCGGCGCGGATTTCGCCGGTGCGGCCCTGATAATCGGCCGGATCGATGCCCCAGGCGCGGGCGATATCATCGAGCGGGGCGGGCACTTCGGCGCTGTGATAGTCCACCCGCGTGGTGGCCTGGTGGCCGATCATCCACATCGCGTTGTGGCCGCTGGGATACATCTCGAAGACCGTGGTGGGCAGGCCGTCGTTGATGAACGTGGCCAGTTCGGGATGGATCGTGGGGAGGTGGTAGCTTTCGTTGAAATTGTCGCGGATCACCTTCCAGTTGAATTCCGCGTCGCACGACAGCTTGAGCACGCGCACCCAGTTATCCAGGCCATAGTTGGCGAGGCGTTCCTGCAAGGGCGCCATCCACTGCGCCAGTGGCGGCACGTCATCATCCATGCACCAGAACACGAACGGGCCCCAGGTTTCGCAGCGCAGTTCCGACAGGTGCACTTTGCCGCAGGGGTTGCCGCCGGCAAAATCATCCGGGTCCTGCACTTTGGCGAGCACGCCATCAGGGGTGAACTGCCAGCCGTGATAGCCGCAGGTGATGCGCGGCAGCGAGCCGGCATCGCCCAGCACCAGGCGGTTTCCGCGATGCGGGCAGCTGTTGTAGAACGCGCGCACGCTGCCATCGGCCTGGGCGATCATCAGGATCGAATCCTTGCCGAAATCGTGGCGGATGAAGTCGCCTTCCTCCTCCAGTTCGGCCAGCATTCCGCCCAGGTGCCACACCTTGGGCCACAGGTTCTGCCCTTCCTTGTCCATCCAGTCGCGCGAGATATAGCGATCGGCTGTGATCGTATCGCCGCGCACCGGCATGTCGAAATCGGGCGAATAGCGCGATTTGTTGTCCTGAACCGTCATGCTCGCCGCCCTCTCACATTACCGGCTTGGGCAGGGTGGCGTCATCCTGCAGATACCAGTTGAGCCATTCGTGGAAATACTGGTTGCCGCGTTCGTTGCGGCCGAACACCAGGTTGTCGTGCGCGCCGCTTTCCAGCCCTTTCTGGATTTCCAATCCGATCACATAGTCTTCCTGATAGGTCACATCGCGGAAGAAGTTGATCATCTGCTCCACCGCGGCGCGGTCGGCCTCGTCGCGGATCGGCTCGCGCCGCAGATAGTGCAGCACGGTGCGGTTGCGATCGGGCGTCGGCCCGGGGAACAGCTGGGCCACCTGGGTAATTTCGGGCGCGAGGAACGCCGAGACATTGGGGAACAGGATGCGCACGAAATCAAAGCCGTTGTTTTCCTGGTCGCCCCAATCCTCGCGTGGCACGTCTTTCAGCGCCTCGGCAATGCGGTGCTGGGGAAAGCCGATGCGCATCGAGGGGCCGAAGCCTTCGTAGAACATGCGGTTCGATGGCGTGCGCGGCTCGATCGTGGCGGGGTGCAGCGAGGCGAAGTGATAGCCTTCGAGATAGCCGTCGAACGCGATCTTCCAGTTGGCGCCCTCGATCGTGCGGCTGCCGAGATAGGCCCAGTCGGCAAAGCCGACATTGTCGAAATCCTCGAGAAAGCCCTGGAAATAGTCATCGAGATCGAGCGGGGCATTGGGCGTGAGCGCCACGAAGATCATCCCCGCGCGCTCCTCGCAAGGCAGCGCGCGCAGGGCGAGGCCGGCCTTGTCGACATCGCCAAAGTTGGCGCTTTCCGACACGCCCAGCAGCTTGCCATCCTGGCCATAGGTCCAGCCGTGGTACTTGCAGGTGAAGCGGGCGCACTTGCCGTGCCCTTCGGAAGCGACCGGCGCGCCGCGATGCGAGCAGACGTTGAGGAACGCGCGCACTTCTCCCGCCTTGTCGCGCACGATCAGCACGGGCAGGCCCATCGCGTCCATCGCCTTGTAATTGCCCGGCTCGGGCAGTTCGGCGGTGAAGGCCAGCATCAGCGGCACGCGGCGGAACACCAGTTCCATCTCGGCCTTCCACTGATCGGGATCGGTATAGGTGGCGGTGCGGACGCGCGCCACCTGCTGGGCCTGGTAGGTGCTGTTGTGCTCGACGTAATCCAGCATGATCTCGGCAATATCGCCGATCCGCTGGCGCCGCTCGGCCCGTTCATTGCTCATCTGCGGCCTCTCCTGCCTGTTTTGCTTGTGTCGCTAATAGCCAAAGCTGCCGCAGGCAGATCGCCTTGCCAAGCTGGGACAGGTGACAGGTTCCTCGCATTTTGGCCAAGTGGACAGGCGCCCGCTAACCGGCGAACAAGCGTAAAAACGGGCTAGGCGACGAGGATGATGAACGACAGCGGCGAATCAGCGCGTGAACCTGCCCAGTCTTGGCCCGCCGTTCCGGCCGCGCACCAGGCGCCGTTCGTGCGCGACGGGCTGTGGCCGCATCAGACGATAGCCGATCGCGCCGCTGATCTGGCGGCCACGCGGCCCGATGATCCGTGCATCATTGATGACGCCGGCGCGCTGACGTTTGCGGCGCTGTGGGCCGATGCCCTAGCGTTGGCCGCGTCGCTGCGCGCCCGGGGCCTGGTGCCGGGCGATGTGGTGGCGTTCCAGCTGCCCAACTGGCGCGAGGCGGCGGTGCTGAACCTAGCCTGCGTGATCGCCGGGCTTGTGGTCAACCCGATCGTGCCGATCTATCGCGACGCCGAAATGCGCGTGATGCTGGGCGATGCCGTGGCCCGCGCGCTGTTCGTGCCCACGGTGTTCCGCAAGGTGGACCATGCCGCCATGGCCGCCCGGGTGCAGGCCGATCTGCCCGCGCTGGCGCATGTGTTCACCGTGCGCGGCGAGGGGCCTGACGATCTTGCCAGCCTGGTGGCGGCCGGGCGCAGCCTGCCGGATGCACGGGTGGCGGTCGATCCCATGGCGGTGAAGATGGTGCTCTATACCTCGGGCACCACGGGGCGGCCCAAGGGCGTGCTGCACAGCCACGCCACGCTGGGCCGGGTAATCGGCCAGAGCGGGGCGTTCTGGGGGCTGAAACCGGGCGAGGCGGTGCTGATGCCATCGCCGGTCACGCATGTGTCGGGCTTTGCCAATGGCCTGGAAATGCCGCTGGTGATGGGCACCTGCACGGTGCTAATGGAAAGCTGGAACGCGCAGGAGGCTTTGGCCCTGATCGCGCGGCATGGCGTGGTTGGCACGGTGGCGGCCACGCCGTTCCTGGTGGAACTGGCCGCTGCCGCGCGCGGGGCGGGCGAGACCCTGCCCACGTTCCGTTTCTTTGCCTGTGGCGGCGCCGCCGTCGCGCCCGAAGTGATCGTTCAGGCGCGATCCGCCTTTGCCCGCTGCGCGCCGTTTCGCGTGTTCGGCAGTTCCGAAGTGCCGCTGGTCAGCTTTGGCTGGCCCGATGACCCTGCGCGCGCGGCGCAGACCGATGGGCGCATCGTCGACTATGCCGTGCGCATTGTCGATGACGCCGGCAACGATCTGCCCGATGGGCGCGAGGGCGAAATCCTGGCACGCGGGCCGGCGATGATGATCGGCTATACCGACGTGGCCGAAACCGCCAAGGCCATCGACGCGCAGGGCTTTTTCCGCACCGGAGACCTGGGCGTGCGCGACGCCGCCGGCGCGATCACCGTGACCGGGCGCAAGAAAGACCTGATCATTCGCGGCGGCGAAAACATCTCCGCGACCGAGATCGAGCAGGTGCTGGCAATGCACCCGGCCGTGGCCGATTGCGCGGTGGTGGCCATGCCCCATGCCCGGCTGGGCGAGGGGGTCTGCGCGTTCATCGTGGCGCGGGGCGCTGTGGCGGCGGCTGATCTGGCCGCGCACGTGGCGGCCAGTGGCCTGGCGCGGCAGAAGATTCCCGAACGCTTTGAAACGATCCCTGCCCTGCCGCGCACGGCGGCGGGCAAGGTGCGCAAGGATCAGCTGCGCGCGCAGATCGCCCAGATCATTGCGGCAGAGACGCTTCCGGCGCCGGGTTAAGCGGGCCCTGGTGCGCGCCAACCCATTCGCGCCACAGCAGCATCAGCACAGCAATCAGCGCCGGCCCGATCACCAGCCCGATCAGGCCCCAGGTTTCGATCCCGCCCAGGATGGCCAGCAGCACCCACAGGAACGGCAGCCGCGTGGCCCCGCCGATGAACACCGGCCGCACGAAGTGATCGGCCACGAAGATCACCACGCCGCCAAAGACCAGCACGATCACCGCCGCCGCCGCCTTGCCGGCCGCGGCGAGCAGGGCAGCGGCGAGGACCACCGCCGCCACCGCGCCGAGCGGAATGGCCGACAGCAGTGCGGTGAGCAGGCCGAGTAGCGCGGCATGGTCCACTCCGGCAAAGCCATAGGCCAGGCCCATCAACACGCCTTCGCCAAAGCCGATGATGATCAGGCCATTGACCGTGCCGCGCACCGCCAGCACCGCCTGATCGGCCACGCGCAGGCCCAGTTCGCCAAAGGCGCGGCGCGTGCCGATGCGCAAGGCATGGGCCACACGCGCGCCATCGCGCATCAGGAAGAACAGCGTCAGCAGCATGAAGCTGACCAGCAGCACGCGATGCGCGACCAGGCCCAGGATCTTTTCGCCCGACGTAAAATGCAGCTTGTGTGCCTGCATCGACAGGCGATCGATCGCCTCGGGCGTGGCCAGGGTCTGCTGCCACCAGGCGACCAGGTGATCGCCATAGGGCAGGTGCGCCACGAAATCGGGCACCGGCACGCCCTGGGCATGGGCCTGCGCCAGCCACTGCGTCACGGCCATGCTGTCGTGCGCCACGGCGGCGGCGACCATGACCAGCGGGATGACAAACACCAGCAGCACCAGCAGGGTGAACACCGCAGGCAAGACCAGCTTCTGCCCGCGTGGCCAGCGCTGCGCCGCTGTAACGTGGAGCGGCCAAAGCGAGACCGCCAGGATGACGCCCCAGCCCAGCGCGGGCAGGAACATCCGCAAGGTCCACAGGCCAGCCAGCGCCAGCAGCACGATGGCAACGACACCGGTTATCCGTTGCGCCCGCGTGGCGTGGTTGGCCCCTTGCGCGGTCCAGGTTCCGGGCGCGTCGTCATCATGGCTTGCTTGCATCAGGCCTGCCTAGCGCAGCACACCGAGCGAAACCAGATGGCAGCGGGCGGTCTTTTTCAGCCGCCCTTGGCCATGGCCGCGGCCATTTCCACGCGGGTGGGGTTGCGCCGCAAGGTAAGGCCGCCGTTTACCTGGAGGTTTTCCCCGGTCATGAAGCATTCGTCGCTGGCCAGGAACACGGCGGCGGCGGCGATATCGTCGCTCGTGCCGATGCGGCCCAGCGGATAGCCCGCCAGGAAGCTGTCGAACAGGCCGGGCACGGCCTTGGCCTGCGCGGTCATCGGCGTTTCGGTGAGGCCCGGCGAGATCGAATTGGCGCGGATGCCTTCCTCACCAAATTCGTGCGCGACGCAGCGCACCACGTGGTCGGTGCCGGCCTTGGTGCCCATGTAGGCGGCGTGATCGTTGAGCATGATCGTGGCCGTGGCGCTGCTGATCTGGATCAGGCTGCCGCCGCGGCCGCCCATGCTGCGCGCCATCTTGCGGATCATCGCCTGGTAGAACTGGAACGGGCCGATGTATTGCAGCGCGGTGATGGTATCGAGTTCGTCGCGCGTGGTATCGAGGAACGGCTTGAGCAGGCCCCAGCCCGTGGCGTTGACGGCAATATCCACCCCGCCCATCGCGCCAACCGCCGCATCGGCCATCGCGGCAAGGCTTTCCGGGCTGGTGATGTCGCACGCCGCCCAGTGGCACGCATGGGCACTGGCAAAATCGGCGAGCACGCTTTCCTTGCGCCCGGCGACCAGAACCTGTGCGCCTTCGTCCAGAAAACGGCGCGCGATGTGCTGGCCCATGTTGCCTTCGCTGCTCGCGCCCAGAACCACGGCGCGCTTGCCGTCCAACCTGCCCATCGCTCTCTCCCGCATGACGTTTGCCCGCTTGCTAACACAGGCACGCGCAGGCCATTCCTCTCCAAAAGGGCAGTGGAGCGCGGCCGGGGCGATGCGCCAGTTTGATCCTGCTATCATGGCGCGGCGTGCGCGTCCGAAAGGAACGAGAACATGGATCTGGGACTCAAGGGGAAAAAGGTAATCCTCACCGGCGGCAGCCGGGGCATCGGCCGCGCCACGGTAGAGCTGTTCGCCGCAGAAGGCGCCGATGTCGCGTTCTGTTCGCGCAATGCCGAACAGGTGGCCGAAACCGCCGCCGCGCTGGCCGCGCATGGCGGCAAGGTATTTGGCAGCGCATTCGACATGGAAAGCGGCCACGATGCCTATCGCGCGTGGCTGACGCAGGCGCGCGACGCGCTGGGCGGATGCGATATCTTCGTGCCGATGATCTCCACCAGCGGCGCGGGCGCGACGGGCGATTGGCAAAAGAGCCTGGATTACGACATCATGGGCCTGGTCATCGGGGTGGAGGTGCTGGAAGAGGCGCTCGCCGCCTCGGGTGAGGGCAGCATCGTGGTCACGGCCAGCACGGCCGGCGTGGAAACCTTCATCGTGCCGCAAGGCTACAACGCGCTTAAGGGCGCGCTGCTGGTGCATGCCGGACAGCTGAGCCAGGCTCTGGGCGCCAAGGGCATTCGCGTCAACAGTGTATCACCGGGCCCGATCCGCTTTCCCGGCGGCAACTGGGAAGCGATCGAGGGCGTCATGCCCGAACTCTATGCCGCCACGCAGGCGCAGTTCGTGCTGGGCCGCTGGGGCGGGCCGGAAGAAGTGGCGCGCACCGTGGTGTTCCTGGCCAGCCCGGCATCGTCTTTCACCACGGGAACCAATGTGGTGATTGATGGCGGCTATACCAAGCGTGTGCAGTTCTGAGGTTTTGGGGATTGTGCGTTTGGGGGGTGAAGCGATTTCTCCCCTCCTCTTCAGAGGAGGGGTCGGGGGTGGTGCGAAGCCTTGCACTACCTTTCCACCACCCCCCGACCCCCTCCTCTGAAGAGGAGGGGGAGAGAGTTTACGCCCATCACTCCACCGCCAGCACCAGCTTGCCGGTGTTGGCGCCAGTGAACAGGCGCATGAATGCGTCATAGGCGTTTTCCAGGCCATGCTGGATATCCTCGTCCACGCGCAGGCGCCCTTCGCCGATCCATTGCGCCACGGCCGCGCCGCCTTCGGCAAAGCGGGGGACATAGCCGGCGATCAGGAAACCCTTGATCGTCGCCTGTTTCACGATCACCTGCCACAGGTTGCGAATGCCGATCGTTTCCGGGGCGTTGTATTCGCTGATCAACCCGCACAGCACCACGCGGGCATGCAGCGCCAGGTTCATCAGCACCGCATCCATCACATCGCCGCCGACGTTCTCAAACAGGATATCCACCCCCTGCGGCGCGGCAGCGGCAATTTCGGCCGAGAGGGCGTCGACCGGCTTGGCCCCGTGCGCGTCCTTGTAGTCGATTGCCATGTCAAAGCTGTAGTCCTGCACCAGGCGGCGGCACTTTTCCGCGCCGCCGGCAATGCCGATGACCCTAAGGCCCAGGATCTTGCCGATCTGACCCACCATCGATCCCACTGCCCCGGCTGCACCTGTAACCAGAAGGGTTTCTCCAGCGCGCGGTGCCGCTGCATCGGTAAGCCCGAAATAGGCCGTCAGGCCCACCGCGCCCACGGCCGAGAGATAGCGCGAGGGGCTATCGACGATCGACACGTCGATCTTGCTGGTGAAGCCGCCGGGGGTGACCACCGAATAATCCTCGATCGCGTTAAGGCCCAGCACCCAGTCGCCCACCGCGAAATCGGGATTGCGCGACTCGTGCACCCGACCCACCGTGGTGGCGCGCACGGCATCGCCCAGCGCGATCGGCGGCATATAGCTGGGCGCATCGTCCATCCATCCGCGCTGCGCCGGATCGAGCGAGATGAAATGGTTGCGCACTACCATGCCGCCTTGCGGGGCAGCTGGCACGGCGCCGGTTTCCAGGTGGAAGTCATCGCGCTGTGGTGTGCCGTGTGGGCGCCGTTGCAACAGGAAACGGCGATTTTCCAGGGGGTTCATCATTGCTCTCCCAATCCGGCGGGGCTGCCTTGGCCAGCCCCGATCATGTGCTTGCAGCTTGGCCCAAACCCCGGGGCAAGCACCTATGATTTGTTGCAGTAGGTGTGCGTGCCCTCCCCGGCATAGGTTCCCATCATCAAGGGGCAAGAACCCTGCGGGATAAAGATACTGGGGGAGTGAGAGGATGAAAGGCTGCTTTGCCAATCGTGCTGCGTGCGTGCTTCTGGCCGGGGTCAGCGTGCCGCTGTTCCCCGGGCTGGCCTTGGCCGAAGGGGCGCCTGCGCCGCAAGCGCCGGCGGCCGATGCTGCCCCGCAGGCCGATAGCGCCGTCTCGCAAGACACCAACGCCATCATCGTGACCGCCCGCCGCCGCGCGGAATCGCTGCAGACCACGCCGGTGGCGATCACCGCGGTCAATGCCGCGATGCTGGAAAACAAGGCCGCGGTGAACATCGGCGATCTGCAGGGCGCGGCGCCCGGCCTGCTGATCACCCAGCAGAATTCCGGTGCCCAGGCGGCCAACCTGTCTATCCGCGGGTTGACCTATGCCGACATCGAAAAGAGCCAGACGCCGACGGTCGGCGTGGTCGTCGATGGCGTGACCATCGGCACCAACACCGGCCAGTTGCAGGACGCGTTCGATATTGCCCAGATCGAAGTGCTGCGCGGGCCGCAGGGCACGCTGTTTGGCGCCAATACCATCGGCGGCGTGGTCAATATCACGCGCAGCAAGCCGACCATGACCGCGGGCATGAAGGCCGAGTTCACCTATGGTCGCTGGAATACCTGGTCGGGCAAGGCGATCGGCAATTTCGGCAATGGCGAAACCCTGGGCCTCAAGCTGTGGTACTTCCACAACCAGAGCGATGGTTTCTATCACAATGCCACCTACAACCGTTCTGACGGCGCGTCCAAGGGTGACAGCTTTGGCGGCACGATCCTGTTCAAGCCGGCCGATTCCGATTTTACCGCGCAGTTCACTATCGAGAACGTGATCCAGTCGTTCGTGCCGGTGGTGAGCAACCTGGCCAAGACCGGCGAAGTGTTCTGCGCGTTCGAGCCGGCGCAAGAATGCAACCGCAACACCACCACCGATCTCTATACCACGTTCGGCCAGCCGGCGCTCAGCACCTATCACGCCCCCGATGCCACGCTGGAAATGAACTATAACCTGGGCAGCGTTAAGTTGACCTCGATCACTGGCTGGCGCCACAGTGCCGAGCGGCAGACCCAGGATTTCGACGGTTCGTCCACCGATCTCTATTACGTCGATCGCATCCAGAACTACACGCAGTGGAGCCAGGAACTGCGCGCCGCCGGCAACCTGATCCAGGGTTTGGACTATGTGATCGGCGGGTTCTATTTCAACAGCAAGTATGATTTCAAGCAGTGCTCGCGCGTGTTCGGCTTTTCGCCCAACACCCCGCCGTGCACGTTTGACCCGGCGCCGCAGATCGAAAACGCCAAGTCGGAAAGCTATGCCGCCTTTGCCGATTTCAACTGGGCGATCATCGACAAGGTACGCCTCTCGTTCGGCGGGCGCTGGTCGCACGATTACAAGTACCTGGCCAATGGCTTCCTCGGGGCGCCATTCCCGCCCGGTTCGGCCAACTTCTCCAAGTTCACGCCCAAGGTGGGCATCGACTATCGCCCCAATTCCGATGCGATGTTCTATGCCAGCTGGTCGCGCGGGTATCGTTCCGGCGGGTTCAGCCCGCGCGCGGGCGACGCGAACTATGCCACCCGGCCGTTCCAGCCCGAAACGCTCGATTCCTATGAAGTGGGTGCCAAGCTTGATCTGTTCGATCACCGCCTGAACATCAACCTGGCCGGCTATATCTCTGATTACAAGAACATGCAGCAGAACACGACGATCCCGTGCGCCTGCTCCACCGGCAACCAGACGATCACCAGCAACGTGCCGGGCGGCGCGCTGATCAAGGGGATCGAGTTCGACGGCTCGCTGCGCGTCAGCTCCAACTTCAAGATCACGGCCTCGGCCGCGCTGATGCAGTCGCACTTCCGCCGCTTCGTGGTGGGCGGCCTGGTCGGTACCACGATCACGCCGTTCGATTACACCGCCAACCGCCTGATCTATGCGCCCACGTTCTCGGGCTCGATCAGCGGCGACTATACCGTCCCCACCGATTTCGGCAGCGTGGTCAGCTCGCTGTCGTGGCGGCACATCAGCCCCTATGACGAGCAGATCTCGATCGCATCGAGCGCGGCGGGCACCACGGCGCTCGGCACGCCCGGCCAGATCGTGAGCGGCAACGATGCGCGCGTGCGTACGGTGACCCAGGATCTGGTCGATGCCAGCCTGACGCTCAATTTCAAGATCAACAAGACTGATGCCTATCTGCGCGTGTTCGGGCGCAACCTTGCCGATATCCGCACCACCACCCATGCCTTTACCGTGGCGGGGCTGTGGTCATTCGGCATGGCGCTCGAACCGCGCACCTATGGCGGCACGATCGGTTTCAAGTTCTGATGGCCGGTCGGGATCGGGCCGCGCCTGGTCCCGGCCCCTGCCAAGGTCGCACAAGAAAGGAAACAGCATGAAGCGCTTGGAAGGCAAGATCGCCCTCGTTACCGGCGGGGCATCGGTGCCCGGGCTGGGCAGTGCCACGGCCATCCGCTTTGCCCAGGAAGGCGCGCGGGTCTATGTCACCGATCGCGATCTGGCCGGCGCGGAACAGGTGGCGCAATCGATCCGCGATGCCGGCGGGGTGGCCACGGCGCTGGCGCATGACGTGACCTCGGAAGCCGATTGGGACCGGGTGATCGCCGCGATCGATGCCGCCGATGGGGCGCTCGACATTATCGTCAACAATGCCGGTATCGCCGTGCTGGGCGAGTTTGACAAGGTGACCACGGCCGATTGGCTGCGGCAGAACGACGTGAACCTCAACAGCGTGTTCCAGGGCACGCAGCGCGCGTTCGTGATGATGCGCCGCCCGGGCGCCGATGGCCGCGCGCGCGGCGGGTCGATCATCAATATCTCCTCGGTCGCCGGCCTGATCGGCGTGCCAGGCTGCGCCGCCTATGCCGCCAGCAAGGGCGGGGTGCGGCTGTTTTCCAAGGTTGTCGCACTGGAAGGGGCCACCGACGGCATCCGCTGCAACACGGTGCATCCGGGCATGATCGCCACCAATATCCAGGGCGTGGCGCTGGAAGACAATGCCGCCAACTATGACGCGGTGATGGGCCTGGTGCCGATGGGCTATATGGGCGCGCCCGAAGATATCGCTAACATGAACCTGTTCCTCGCGTCGGACGAGGCACGCTATATCACCGGCGCAGAGTTCGTGGTGGACGGCGGGATGACCGCGCGCTGAGGTCCTTTTCACCACTGTTACCCCGGGCTTGACCCGGGGTGACGCTTGTTTTTCAAGGCGTTGTGCCAGTGACTAAGAAGCGGACCCCGGATCAAGTCCGGGGTGACGTAGTATATATTGGCTCAACGCAGGTCCTGGTGCGCCACCCAGCGCATCGCGTTTTCCAGCAGGGTGCGATAGGGCGCGCTGTTCCATGCGCCGGGGCCATCGCCGGGCTGGAGATAGACCAGCCGGCTGGCCAGCGCTTGCTTGGCCCAGCCGATCAGCGGTGGGGCGGGCGGATGGTCCCAGCCGTGGTTGGCAAACATCGTGCCGCGCACGGCAAGGTCTGCCGACCAGAAGTGATCGCGCGTGAACGGCGCATCGCAGGTGAGCAGCGGCACCACCTCATCGGCAAAGACCTGCGCCAGATAAAGCTCGTCCACCACAGGAAATTCCGTGGGGATTCCGTGGGTAACGGGATGGGCATGGGTCTGGGCAGTATAGGCTACATCGTGGCGATAGCCGCTGTCGGGCGCAAGTTGGCCGCGCACCATGGCCGGCCGGTACAGGAACTGGCCGCCCAGCCATTCATGATAGTCGGCCCAGGTGGGCCAGGCCGCCAGCGCATGGTGCAGCGCCACCACGCCCTTGCCCTGTTCCAGCAGCGCGCGAAAGCCGGCCTGCAACTGCGGCGAGGGCGCCAGCATGGCGGGCGGCTCGGCTGCTTCGAAATCGAGGCCGGGCATGTCGTAGAGCACCAGCACGTCGAATTCGGCCATGCCATCGGGGTTCATCAGCAGGGCGGCGGCGGGCTGGTCCACCATCGTCGCGCTGACGCCGTCCATCGCCTGGAACATGGCATCAAAGCCGGTGCGATCAAACGGATGGCCACGCACCGCCACCAGCGCGCGCAGCCCGGCGTGATGGCGAATGATAGGCATTACAAACCCTTCGGCGCGATCTGCCGGTGGATGTTGCGGAACGTGCGCGCCTTGAAATACCAGCGGCCATCGATGCGGAGGCATTCATCGTCATACTGCCCACGATCGCGGTGCACGCCATCGGGCCAGTCATAGACCTCAGCAGTGTAGGACCGCAGCGTGGCGCGATCGCCATCGACCACGATGCTGCCGGGCCAGGCTTCGAACATGATGCCGGGATAATGCTTCATCGCTTCCACCCACATCGCCACGATCGCGGCGCGGCCACAGGTGGTGCCAATTTCGGGATAATCGGGCAGCGACCATTGCGCATCCTCGGCCCAGGTTTCCCCCCAGGCCTGGGCATCGCAGCGCGTGACCGCATCGGCATAGGTTTCGAGCAGTTCGCGCAAGGCCAGGCGATCTTCGGCGGGGCCGGCAAAGGGCATGGGGGTCTCTCCCGTTATGGCTTTGGCGCCGACCATAGCCGGGGGGCAGGGCCACGGCGCCTAGCCGATTGCACAGGCGGCGCACGGCCGGCGAGCGCGCAGCAATCGATTTTGTCAAACACAGGCATTGTCAGCAGGGGCAATGATAGCGTAACCATTGCCGAGAATACGGGGGTTCGAGCCCGATTGGCAGCAGCCCTGGCATTGGCCCTGGCGGCCTGATCTGGTGCAGTGATCCGCACACTTTCGCGCCAGAACACAACCAAGCCAGAACACTATCAAGGAAGAGGACAGCATGAGCAGAATCAGTCGTCGCGATCTGGGCCGTGGGTTGGGCGTGGCCGCCCTGGGCGCATCGATCGGCGGGACGCACCCCGTGCTGGCACAAACCGCAACTGCGGCCGGCACCGCGACGGGCGCGGGCGATGACCTGGCATTCCCGGCCGATTTTGCCTGGGGCTGCGCCACCGCAGCCTATCAGATCGAAGGCGCGGTGAAGGAAGACGGGCGAGGGCCCACCAACTGGGATATCTTTTCCCACACCCCCGGCAAGGTTGCCCACGGCGATACCGGCGATGTGGCGTGCGACAGCTATCACCGCTATCCCGAGGATATTGCCCTGATGAAGGCACTGGGCGTCAAGGCCTATCGCTTTTCGGCGGCTTGGTCGCGCATCTTCCCGGAAGGGAAGGGCAAGCCCAATGCCAAGGGGTTGGATTACTACAACCGCCTGGTCGATGGCCTGCTGGCCGCCGGCATCACCCCGCATGTCACGCTGTTCCACTGGGACCTGCCCGCCGCGCTGCCCGGCGGCTGGCAGAACCGTGACACCGCGCTGGCCTTTGCCGACTATGCCGGGTTCATGGCCGGCAAGCTGACCGACCGCGTCAAGCATGTCATGACGGTCAACGAGCTGCGCTGCTTTACCGACCTGAGCTATATGACCGGGGGCAAGGCGCCCGGCCTCAAGCTGCCGATGGGCGAAGTTAACCAGGTGCGCCACCATGGCGTGCTGGCCCATGGCCTGGGCGTGCAGGCGATCCGCGCCCATGCCCGCCCCGGCACGCAGGTGGGCCTGGCGGACAACGCGACGATCTTTGTGCCTGCGCTGGAAACGCCCGAGCATATCGACGCGGTCAAGCGCGCGGTGCGCGAGGAAAACGCCATGTTCCTCACCGCCATCATGGAAGGCCGCTACATCGACAGCTACCTGGCCGCGCAGGGCAAGGACGCGCCCAAAGTGCAGGCCGGCGACATGGCCGCGATCGGCAGCCCGCTCGATTTCGTTTCGGTCAATATCTACACCGGCAACACCGTGCGCGCCGATGCCAGCAAGCCCGGCGGCTATGAGATCCTGCCGCACCTGCCGCAGTCGCCGCGCATGGCCTCGCCCTGGCTCTATGTCACGCCCGAGGTGATGTATTGGGGGCTGCGCACCATCAACGACCTGTGGAAGCCCAAGGCGCTGTACATTTCCGAAAACGGCTGTTCTGCCGATGATGCCGTGGCCGCCGATGGCAAGGTCTATGACGCCGATCGCGTGATGTACCTGCGCAACTACCTCACCCACCTGCAGCGCGCCACGCGCGAGGGGCTGCCGGTGAAGGGCTATTTCCTGTGGAGCCTGATGGACAATTTCGAATGGGAAGATGGCTATACCAAGCTGTTTGGCATCCACCACGTCGATTTCGCCACGCAGAAGCGCGCCCCCAAGATGAGCGCGGACTGGTATCGCGAAGTCATCCGCACCAATCGCCTGGTCTGAGCGAAAGGACCGACCGATGACCACCACGATCGCGCCCTCGCGCCGCGCCTTGCTTGGCGGCCTCGCCACGCTGGGCGCGCTTGCCGCCGCCAGCCCCAAGGCGAGCGCCGGCCCCACGGCGATCCACTATGGCGGCCCCTCAATTCCGCTGTGGCCCGGTGCCGCGCCGGGCGCTCCGGCCATCTTGCCCAAGCGCCGGATCGAGCAGCGCAGCCAGAGCGCAGCGTTCGACGATCGCTGGCTCTATGGCGTGGCCACGCCCACGATCGAGGTGCGCCGGCCGGCCTATCAGGATGGCTCGGCCGTGATCCTGGTGCCGGGCGGCGGCTATGGCTTCCTCTCGATCGATAACGAGGGGGAAGAGCAGGCCAACTGGCTGACCCAGCGCGGGGTGACCTGCTTCATCCTCTATTATCGACTGCCGGGCGAGGGCTGGGGCGATCGCGGCCTGGTGCCCTTGCAGGATATGCAGCGCGCCATCCGCCTGGTGCGCCATCGCGCCGGCGAATTCGGCATCGACCCGGCGCGGGTGGCAGTGCTGGGCTTTTCGGCCGGCGGGCACCTGGCCGGCAGCCTGGCGACGCGCTTTGCCGAACAGACCTATGCCCCGCGCGACGCGGCCGACGCGCTTTCGGCGCGGCCTGACCTCGCCGGGCTGATCTATCCGGTGATCACCTTGAGCGAGACATTCGTCCACGCCGGTTCGCGCGACAACCTGCTGGGTCCCGGCGCCCCGGCGGCGGCCGCGCGGGCAGGCTCGGTGGAACAGCGGGTGGGCGCCGATACGCCGCCCACGTTCCTGACCGCCGCCTCTGACGATGGCCTGGTGCCGATCCAGAACAGCCTGGTGATGTATCAGGCGCTGCTGGCCAAGGCCCGGCCGTGCGAATTCCACGGCTTTGACCAAGGCGGCCACGGCTTTGGCGCGCGCCTGCCGCAAACCGTGCCGGCGCATGCCTGGCCCGACCTGTTCCACGCCTTTGGCCGGCGGCATGGGGTGTTCAAGGGCTGATCGCGAGGGTTGAGGGTTTCAGCGACCAGCCGAAGCCCTCAATGATCGACGGGCATTTCATCCATGCCGGGCGGCGTGGCAGGCACGGCGACTTCTACCACGCCATCGCTTTCGCGCACGGGGAAGCGGCGCAGCGCCGGATAGGCGCCGCCGATGCAGTGGCCGTCAGCCAGGTCGAACCGCGCGCCGTGAAGCGGGCACATCAGCGCGCCGCGGCGGATGCGGCCGGTGGAAAGGCGCGCGGCGGCGTGGGTGCAGCGGTCGTTGACGGCCACGATCGCGTCTTCATGGCGCGTCAGCAGCACCTGCCAGCCGCCGACTGCGTGCACGCTGGCTTGGCCTTCGGCAATATGGTCTGCGCTGCCGATCGGGTGCCAGACTTGCTCTTCCACGGCGCGTTGCTCCTTGTCGGTGGTCGGTTGGTCAGATTTCCACCAGCGTCTTGCCGGTGGTTTGCCCCTGCATCAAGGCGATGAATGCGTCCGGCAGGCTTTCGAAGCCGTGGTGGACGTTTTCGAGCGGCACCAGTTCGCCCCGGCCGTGCAGATCATCGAGCATGGCCTGCGCCTCGGCCAGGCGATCGGCATGGTCATACGTGAGGAAACCGCGCAAGGTCAGCCGCTTGACCACCAGTTGCCATAGCTGCGTCACGCCGTGGGGATGATCGGCATCATTGTATTGCGCGATCATCCCGCACAGCGCGATGCGTCCGCCTTCGCGCATGCGCGGCAGGACGAGGTCGAGCAGCGGCCCGCCGACATTGTCGAAATAGACATCGATGCCCTGCGGCGCTGCGGCATCGAGCGCGGCGGCCAGTGCATCGGGCGCCACGCGGTGGTCGATCGCCGCGTCGGCGCCCAGGCGCTGCACCAGCGCGGCCTTGTCTGCCCCGCCAGCCAGGCCCACCACGCGGCAGCCCATGGCGCGCGCCAGTTGCACCACCGTGCTGCCGGTGGCGCCGGCTGCGGCGCTGACCAGCACGGTATCGCCCGGCCGCGCCTGGCCCACCGCGACAAGGCCCACCCAGGCCGTCAGCCCCACCGGTCCCAGCGCGCCCATATAGGCACGCAGCGGCACGCCCGGTTGCGGTGTAACGCGTTCCAGTCCCAGTGCATCGGGTGTGATGACATAGTGATCGGACCAGGTGCCGAGCACCCGCACCAGCGTGCCCACCGGCCAATCGCCATGGCGGCTGGCCACCACCTCGCCCAGCGACATACCGGTGACCGGCGCATCGATGGCCACCGGCGGCAGGTAGGATGGGCGATCATCGAGGAAGCCGCGGATCGCCGGATCGACCGAGCCGACGCGCATGCGCACCAGCATCTGGCCATCGTCCAGCACCGGCATGGGGGTTTCCACCAGGGCAAAGCAATCGGGCGTGGGCACGCCCACCGGCCGGCGGCGCAACACGATGTGGCGCACCGTTGCGGGCAGGGCGGCCGTGGGGTGAGCAGCAGAGGTCATCTGATCAGGCATCCGTCTTTCAGCATTGTGTTCTTGTCTATCCATGCCTGATAGGCGCTTGGCCCGCTGTGGCGCTCTAGCTTTTTCGCTAGGTGGCGTGGCGCTGGGGCGGGGCGATGATGGCGCAATACCCAGCGGGAAGAGGAACGCCGGCCATGACGCCTGCCGAAATGATCGCCTTTGTCGATGAACTGTATGGCCTGACCGCCACCGGGCAATGGGATGCCGTGGCCGCGCGGCTGACCGACGATTTCGTGGTGGTGGAGGCCGATGGCCTGCCCATGGCCGGCACCTATCGCGGGGTGCAGGGCCTGCAGGACCTGTTCACCAAAGTGATGGGATTGATGGATGTGGTGGCGATGGACCGGGTGGAAACCACCGCCGGCGCCAATCACGCGGTGACGATCCTGTCGCTGCGCTTTGCCGATCCCGCCCTGGCGCCGGCCGAGCTGTGCGAGCTGTTCCGTTTTCGCGATGGCAAGGCCTGCGCGATCATTCCCTATTACTTCGATCCGGCGCCAGTGCTGGCCGCCACTGCTGCCAAGCGCGCCGCGCTGGCCTGACCTCTAAGGACCATCACGACCATGACCAACAAGCCCGACGACATCATGATCCTTGGCCCGGTGCGCACCGCTATCGGGGATTTCGGCGGCGCGCTGAAAAGCTTTGCTGCGGCCGAGCTGGGCGCGCGCGTGATGGCCGAGGCTGTGCGCCGCGCCGGGCTGACGCCGCAGGACATGGAGCACGTGGTGATGGGGCAGGTGATCCCGTCAAGCGGCAAGGACGCCTATCTGGCGCGCGCCGCCGCGCTCAAGGCCGGGGTGCCGGTGGAAGTGCCGGCCTTGACGGTCAACCGCCTGTGCGGATCGGGGCTGCAGGCGATCATCTCGGCCGCGCAGATGATGCAACTGGGCGAGGCGGACATCACCCTGGCCGGTGGCGCGGAAAGCATGTCGAACACGCCCTATCACGATCACGGCCAGCGTTGGGGCCGCAAGATGGGCGATGCCACGCTGGTCGATGCGCTGGTGGAAACGCTGTCCGATCCGCTTGATGGCTGCCACATGGGGATCACGGCGGAAAATATTGCCGCGCGCCACGATATTTCGCGCGCGGATCAGGATGCGCTGGCGGCGCAAGGCCATGCCCGCGCGCTGCGCGCGATTGCCGAAGGGCGCTTTGCCGAGCAGATTCTGCCGATCGAGCTGGTCACGCGCAAGGGCACCACGGTGTTCGATACCGACGAGCACCCGCGCGCCGGAACCACGGCCGAGGCGCTGGCGGGCATGAAGCCGGCATTCCGCAAGGACGGTACCGTCACCGCGGCCAATGCCAGCGGCATCAACGATGGCGCGGCGGCCATGGTTCTGGCGCGGCGCAGCGTGGCACAGCAGCGCGGCCTGGCGCCGATCGCGCGCATCGTCAGCTGGGGTCACGCCGGGGTGGAGCCGGCCTATATGGGCATGGGCCCGGTCAAGGCCGTGCCGATTGCCCTGGCCCGCGCCGGGCTGACCCTGGCCGATATCGACGTGATCGAGGCGAACGAGGCCTTTGCCGCGCAGGCGCTGGCGGTCTCGCGCACGCTCGGGTTCGATAGCGAGCGGGTTAATCCCAACGGCAGCGGTATTGCCCTGGGTCATCCGGTGGGCGCGACCGGCGCGATCCTGGTGGTGAAAGCCGCGCATGAATTGCGCCGCACCGGCGGCCGGCGCGCGCTGGTCACGATGTGCATCGGGGGCGGGCAGGGTATCGCCATGGTCATCGAGGCGACCTGATCATATGCAGGAATATTAAAAAACGCTTATCGTGTATGCGGTGGTGTGATTGAGCGCTGTAGTGTATATCCAAAGGCCTGATATCGGCCTTGGGAGAATCACGCGCCATGCCGCTCGACCGATCGCGCCTTGCCCGCGACATTCTCGAAAGTCTGTTCCAGCGCTGGCGCCGGCCGGTCGTTGGCAAGGGTGCGCCGAGCGTGGCTGCGGTGCCGGCCGATGCGCCGCTGATCGATCGTGCCGCGGCCCTGCTGGAAGAACGCAGCCAGTCTTCGGGTGTGCATCTGGCGGCTGGCATCCTGGCTGATTATGCCGCGTGCGACGATGCCGGGCGCCACGCGTTCCTGCGCGCCCTCGCCACGCGCTTTGCCCCCGATCCGCAGGCCATTCGTGCCGCGCTCGATGCGCATGATGCCGATCCCGGCCCGGCGCGCCTGTCGGCAGTGACCCGGGCGGCAGAGGCGCCGCGCCAGGAGGTCTTGCGCCGGCTGAACCAGGCGCCGGCCGGCACGGCGGCGCTGGTGGCGATGCGGGCCGATCTGCTGCGCCACTTGCCGCAAGACCCGATGCTGGCGCCGCTGGAAGACGATCTCGTGCATCTGTTGCGCTCGTGGTTCAACCGCGGGTTCCTGGTGCTGCGGCGCATCGACTGGAGTAGCCCGGCCGATCTACTGGAGCGGATCATCCGCTATGAGGCGGTGCATTCCATCGCCACCTGGGACGATCTGCGCGCCCGCCTGCTGCCGGCTGATCGGCGCTGCTATGGCTTTTTTCATCCCGCGCTTGGCGACGAGCCGCTGATCTTCGTGGAGGTGGCGCTGTGCGCGCAAGTGCCGGATTCGATCGGCGCGCTGTTGGCGCAAGACCGCGCCGTGCTCGATCCGCAGGCCGCGCGCGTGGCGGTGTTCTATTCGATATCCAACTGCCAGGCGGGCCTGGCCGGGATCAGCTTTGGCCAGTTCCTGATCAAGCAGGTGGTCGAGGATCTCGGCGCCGAATTTCCCGGCCTGGAAAGCTATGTGACGCTTTCGCCGATCCCCGGCTTTGCCCGCTGGCTGCGGGATGCGGCGGCCAAGGGCGATGCGGCGGCCGGGCAGGCCCTGGCACAAGGCGCGCCCGATGCCGGCTGGGCAGGGGATGATCCCCGCCGCCACGCGCTGATGCGGCTGGGCGCGCGCTATCTGCTGGCCGAGCGCGATGGGCGCGGGCGGCTGCGCGATCCGGTGGCGCGTTTCCATGTCGGCAATGGCGCGCGGGTAGAGCGGCTGTGCTGGCTGGCCGACACCAGCCCGCGCGGGATGAAGCAATCGCTGGGGCTGATGGTCAACTACCTCTACGATCTTGCCAGCGTGGAGGCCAACCACAACGCCTACGCCCGCCACCGCGTGGTCAATGCCAGCGGCGCGATGCACGCACTCTTGGCGCCGGAGCGACACACGCATGCCAAATTGGTATTGCCAGCTGCCTGACCTGTTTTGCTGCTCTGTTAAGCCAGATGGTGGGCGCAACACGGCGTCTTGCCCGATCGCGCGCGGCATATGCTGCATTCTCGCCACATATTCGGCTTTGACTGCGGCGTGGCAACGCCGACTTTGACGCCTTTGCATGCATGAAACAGATGAATAACGATAAAATGAATTGATTTCCGTTCTTCCTAAAACCAAGCCAAGGATATTGGTAAGGCCAAAATGTGTGGCCAAATGAATGAGGGAGGAACCTGTGCGCACACTTACCATCGCGGCTTCGCTGTCGGCATCGATGCTGGCCGCACCAGCTGCCCTGGCCCAGGCCGCGGGCGCTGCTGACGCAGGTGGCGATGCCGTGCAGAACGGCGAGATCATCGTTACCGCGCAGCGCCGCAGCGAAAGCCTGCAGCGCGTGCCGGTCAGCGTTATGGCGCTGACCAAGGATGCGCTGGCGTCGCAGAACCTCAACGATCTGACCCAGATTGCCCGCGCTGCGCCCTCGCTGCAGGTGGGCGTGGACAATTCCTTTGCCGTGCGCGGCATCGGCACGCTGGCCTTTGCCGGCACGATCGACAGCAGCGTGGCCATCGCCATCGACGACGTGAACCTGGGCCGCCCCGTGCTCAACAGCCCGCTGCTCAACGATCTGGCGCGCGTCGAAGTGCTCAACGGGCCGCAAGGCCTGCTGTTCGGCAAGAATGCCTCGGCCGGCCTGCTCAACATCGTCACCGCGCGGCCCAAGCTGGGTGACTATTCCAGCTCGGCCAACCTCGAACTGCTCAGCCGCGACAAGCCCTCTGAATCGGGCAATGCCTTTGGCGTTATCGCGCGCGAGACGCTGAACATCCCGGTGACCGCCAATTCGGCGCTGCGGTTGAGCGGCCTTTATTCCTATCAGGAGCCGGCCACCACCCATGTCGGCGCCTATGCGCCCGGCTCGCGGCACGATCTCAATGCCACCAGCTTTTCCTTCAAGGGCAAGTACCTGGCCGAGCTGACCGACCAGCTCTCGTTCTATGCCATTGGCGATTACAACGAAAACCACGGCATCGCCGGGATCTTCGACAACACTTATCGCCAGGTCGACGTAGCCAGCGTCAACCTGCCGTCGCTCAACTCTGTCGGGATCACGCCGGGCAGCCGCAATTTCCTGTTCGGGGGCGAAGCCAGCCAGTTCCGCGACATCAAGACCGGCGGCGCACAGGGCCAGCTGTCGTATCGCATGGCTTCGGGCATCGAGATCAGCAATCTGTTTGCCTGGCGGTTCTATACCCAGAACCAGGCGGTTGACGGCGATTACCTGCCCGGCAACGGCTTGAACACCAATGCCTCGCAATCGCGCTATGACCAATATTCCAACGAATTGCGCGTGGCGCTTCCGGCCGAGAACCGCTTGAGCGGCCAGGTCGGTCTCTATTGGTTCAAGTCGAAGCTCGATCTGGCGCGCCAACTGGCCGGCAACAGCTACCTGCCGGACGCTGCCGTGCGCGGCTATCCCTTCTGCGTGGGTGCGGTTGCCGTTCCCGGCGCCAACCCGCCGACGTGTTCGCGGTCCAACGTGGCGCAGCTGGGCAGCGATCGCAACTATGTGCAGAACACGCAAAGCTATGCCGGCTTCGGCCAGTTGACCTACAAGGTGGTCGATGGGCTGCAACTGATCGCCGGTGGCCGCGTCACGCACGACAAAATCGACCTGGTCCTGTCGCAGAACCAGCTGAACTATTTCCAGGCGCTGGGCGGCCCGCGTGGCGTATTCTCGTCCAGCTACGCCAACACCGATTTCAGCTGGAAGGCCGGGGCGCAGTTCCAGGCGACGCCCACGATCATGGTCTATGGTTTCTATGGTCGCGGCTACAAGGGGCCGGGCTTCAACGATACGTTCCCCACCGCGACCGCCAATGTGGTGGTGCGCCCGGAAACCTCGCGCACGGCCGAAATCGGTGTGAAATCCAGCTTCTTCAACCGCAAGCTGACAGTCAACCTGTCGGCGTTCCACACCAAGTTCGACGATTTCCAGGTGCAGTCGTTCGACGCCACCCTGGCGACCTTCCAGGTGCAGAACGCCGCCAGCGTCACCTCGAAGGGGATCGAGGCCATGGTCATCGTGGCGCCGTTCACCGGCTTCACGCTGACGAGTTCGGCCTCGCTGCTGTCTTCCAAGTTCGACAGCTTTCCCGGGGCGCAATGCTATCCCACGCAAACGACCTATGGGTGCTCTGCCACCCAGTCCACCTTCAATGCATCAGGCCTGACCTTGCCGGCCGCGCCGCGCTTCACCTCCAGCATGCTGGCGCGCTATGAAGTGCCGCTGGAAGGAACGGTCAAGCCGTTCATCCAGGGCAACTGGTATCACCGCTCGTCGATCAACTACACCGTCAACCAGGCGCCCGGCGCCACTGTCGGCCCGATCGACGTATTCGGTGCCAGCATCGGTGCGAAGCTGTCCAACCGCGTGGAAATCTCGGTGTTCTGCAAGAACTGCACGAACGCGATCAACCCGACCTCGATCGGCGTCGATTCGGGCGATTCCAACGCCCGCAACGCGCGCGGGCAGGCGACGCCGAAGCTATCCTATACCCAGCAGTTCGGGCTGGATTCGGTGCGATCGTTCGGCCTCAACCTTGCCATGAACTTCTGAGCCATTATCCAGTCAAGGCCCCTGCAGCGCCATCGCGGCGCTGCAGGTTGGTATTATTCCCCCCAGATTTTCCGTTCCACGCCATCGGGATCGCTCACCAGGGCCGGCACCTGGTCCAGCATCATGGTGGCATGTGCCCTGGCGTCATAGCCGTGCCAGGCGGGAAGCCCTGGACCGGCCGGTGCCTCTCCCTGCACAAAGCGCACCATCGCCCCGTGCATGCCATCGGCGAGCGGCTGCTCGGCGGCCGAAAGGCCAAAGAACTGCGCCATGCCCGGCGATGTCAGGTGATCGAACGTGAACGGCAGATCGAGCACGTGGGGGCTGTGGCCCTTGAACGGTCCACCCGGCGCCGGAAACGCCAGGCGATAGCGCCACACTGGCGCGCCGCTCTGGGCATGGGCCAGCGCCAGGCGCAGGCACGGCATGCCGTATTCCTCGGCCGTGATCAGGCGCCAGTGGCGCTCTGCCGTGGAAAGATCGGGAAAGGCCTGGGCATAGGCGGCGTCGCGCGCCACCATCTCTGCGACCGTGGCATTGGACAGCGCCTGGGGCTGGATCGGCCCGGCGGCCTGTTCGGCGTTGAGGAACAGGCGGCTTTCATCGGCATTGCTGCCGATCAGCAGCGGCACGCGCGGTGCCTTGCCGGCGCGCAGACGCGCGAGCGGCACCAGCGGCAGCGCCTGGCCATCGACCACCGGGCGGAACGGGAAGTTACGCGGCCAGGCCGATCGCGCCGCGGCCTGCGCGGCTAGCAACTGGTCGGTCGTGGCGGAAAGCAGGCGATCCGCACCGCCCAGCTTGGCCACGAACAGGCGGGCAAATTCCTGCGCTTCGGCCAAGGTGTGCACGGTCTGGCCGCCGCCGCTGAAGATCGCGGCGCGGGCATACAGGCCATCGGCCATGGGCATGCCCATCAGCGTGCCGACGTTCTTGCCGCCGGCGGATTCGCCCGCGATCGTCACGCGCGCCGGATCGCCGCCGAACGCGGCGATATTGGCCCTGATCCAGCGCAGCGCCAGCACCAGATCGCGCATGCCGTTGTTGCCGCTGCCGGCATAGGCATGGCCCAGGGCTTCCCCGGTTTCCAGGAAACCAAGCGCACCAACGCGATAGTTGACCGTCACCGCCACGACGCCATCGGCGGCAAAGCGATCACCTGCTGTCAACGCCTCGCCGCTCCAGCCGCCTTCGTTGCCACCGCCGTGGATATAGACCAGCACGGGATGGCGCCCCGGCGTGGCCGGTGCCCAGATGTTGAGCGCCAGGCAATCTTCGGTCATCGTGCCGGCAAACGGCGTCATGCCGGGTTTTTGCGGGCAGACCGGCGCGGGCGCGGTGGCATCGCGCACCCCGGCCCAGCGCGGCGCCGGGCGCGGCGCGGCAAAGCGGGCGGCCTGGCCATAGGGAATGCCGGTGAACACCCGCACGCCGCCGGCCATCTGCCCGCGCACCAGGCCACTGCCGGTGGCGATCGTCAGCCCATCGTGGGCCAGGGGAGCGCGGGCGAGGGCGGGCGCAAAGGCCGGCGCGAGCAGCGCACCCGCGCCGATCAGGCCCAGCACCTGGCGGCGATCGATCGTGGTGGCGCGCATGGCTCAGTTCACCTTGGCGGCAAAGAGGGTGGCATAGGTTTCGCGCAGGGCCTTTTTCTGGATCTTGCCCATGGTGTTGCGCGGCAGTTCGGGCACGAACACCACGCGGCGCGGCTGCTTGAAGCGGGCCAGCTGCCCCTGCAACGCGCCCAGCACGGCGGCTTCGTCGAGCGCGGCATCGCGCGCCTGGACCACCGCCACCACGCCTTCGCCCATGTCGGGGTGGGGCACGCCGATCACCGCGCTTTCGGCGATGCCGGGGATGGCATCGATCAGCGCTTCCACTTCGGCCGGATAGACGTTGAACCCGCCGCAGATGATCAGGTCCTTGGCCCGGCCGACGATCGCAACATAGCCGGCCGGATCGATCACGCCCATGTCGCCGGTGATGAAGAAGCCATCGGGGCGCAGTTCCTCGGCGGTCTTTTCGGGCATCTGCCAATAGCCCTTGAACACGTTGGGGCCGCGCACCTCGATCCCGCCGACCGCGCCCTGGGGCAGGACAGCGCCGGTTTCAGGATCGGTGATGCGCAGTTCCACGCCGGGCAGCGGCAGGCCGACATTGCCGGGAATGCGCGGCCCGTCATAGGGGTTGGACGTGTTCATGTTGGTTTCGGTCATGCCATAGCGTTCGAGGATGGCATGGCCGGTGCGCGCGGAAAATTCCTTGTGCGTTTCGGCCGATAGCGGCGCCGAGCCAGACACGAACAGGCGCATGTGCGCCACCAGATCGTGGGTGAACGCCGGCTCTGCCAGCAGCCGCGAATAGAACGTGGGCACCCCCATCAGCACGCTGGCGCGCGGCATCAGGCGGATCAGCTCGGCCACGTCGAACCGGGGGCACAGGATCATCGCGCTGCCCGCCGCAATCGTGATGTTGGTGGCCACGAACAGGCCGTGGGTGTGGAAGATCGGCAGGGCATGCAGCAGCACGTCAGCTGCGCCAAAGCGCCAGTAATCCTTGAGCGTGAAGGCATTGGACGCCAGGTTGACGCGCGTGAGCATCGCCCCTTTCGAACGCCCGGTGGTGCCCGAGGTGTAGAGGATCGCGGCAAGATCGCCTGGGCTCGCGGCATATGGGGCCAGATCGGGCGCGTAATCATTGAGGCCAGCAGCCAGCGTGCCTTGCTCATCGGCGCCCAAGGTCAGCCGCGCGGGCACGCCGATGTCGGCGCACAGCGCGGCCATCGCGGCATCGTCCTGCGGGCGGTGGATGAACAGCGCCGGGCGCGCATCGGCCAGGAAATAGCGCACCTCGGCGGCGGTATAGGCGGTATTGAGCGGCAGATAGACCGCGCCGATCGCCTGCGCGGCCAGATAGGTCAGCAGGGCCGTGGGGCTCTTTTCCACCTGAACGGCCAGCCGGTCACCCGGCTGCACCCCGGCGGCGCGGAACAGGCCGGCCATCTGTCCACAACGCGCCAGTGCGGCGCCATAGGTGATCGTCGAAAGATCGGGCAGGATCAGGAATGGCGTATCGGGGGCATCCAGCGCACGGGCCTGGAAAGTGGTGAAAAGGTCCTGCTCCATGCTCATCCCTTTGTGTGTCCGCGATATCGGCGCCGCGGCCGGTTCATATCCCGGCGGGGGCTCGGTGTGCTGTGTGGCACATACATGATGGTTGAATAGGCTTCTAGTGTATGCAAGATGTGTTGTGGAGAAAATTTGCGCATGCAGGATAATCCAATGAACCCCGTCGAGGAAGCGCCCGGCCTGCTCCTTTCCGAGCGGATCCGCATTGCCCTGGCCGACGAGATCACCGCCGGCAGCCTGGTCCCCGGCGCCACGCTGGATGAACAGCAGATTGGCGATCGCTTTGGCGCGTCGCGCACGCCGGTGCGCGAGGCGATCCGCCAGCTGTCTGCCGTGGGCCTGGTGGAAATGCGGCCCCGGCGCGGCGCGGTGGTCTCGGGCTTTACCACCCAGCGCATCATCGACATGTTCGAGATGAGCGCCGAGATCGAGGCCATGTGCGTGCGCCTGGCGGCCTATCGCATGAACCCGATGGAGCGCAGCCGCCTGGCCCAGTTGCACGAGGATTCGCTGGCGATGGTGGAGGCGGGCGATCTCGATGCCTATGACCGCCTGAACTGGTCGTTCCACCAGGTGATCTATGAAGGCACGCACAATGCCTTCATCGCCGAACAGGCCATGGCGCTGCGCGATCGCATGGCCGCGTTCCGCCGTACCCAGCTGCGCGAAACCGGCCGCCCGGTGCGCTCGCGCGCAGAGCATGGCGACGTGGTGGCTGCGATCATGCGCGGCGATGGCGAGGAAGCCGCGCGCTGCATGCGCGCGCACATGTTCAACGCCTCGATCGCGCTGGAGCGCTTTACCGCCAAGCGCGAGGAACTGGGCGGCGGCTGACGACACACACAAGCCGCTGTTTTTCAAAAACGATAATCGGGAGAGGGCAAGGCGATGGCAATTTATGGGACGGCGCTTCTGGCGCTGTGCACGCTGCTGGGGGCGGCGCTGGGGGAATTGCTGGGCCATGTCCTGCATGTGAAGGCCAATGTCGGCGGCGTGGGGCTGGCCATGTTGCTGCTCATCGCGGCCAAGGCCTGGCTGGCGCGCCGTGGCAAGTTGACGCCGGGCCTGCGCCTGGGCGTGGAATTCTGGGGCCTGATGTATATCCCTATCGTGGTCGCCATGGCCGCGCAGCAGAATGTGCTGGCCGCGCTCGAAGGCGGGCCGATGGTGGTGATCGCCGGGATCAGCGCGGTCACGCTGTGCTTTGCCTTGGTGGCCGTGCTGGGCCGGGTGATGGGCGGCCGCCATGGGTGATATCGTGCAAAAGATCCTGGCCGATCAGGGCTTGGTCTTGGCCTTTGCCGTGGTCGGCGGGCTGATGCTGGCCAGCACGGCGGTGTCGCGCCATCTCACCGGCGGGCGCATCCACGCCAGTGCCATCGCCATCCTGGCCGCGCTGGCCCTGGCCTGGTGGGGCGGGGTGCTGACCGGCGGCAGGAAGGGCCTGGCCGATGTGCCGGGCCTGGCTGGGCTGGCGCTGATGGGCGGGGCGATGCTGCGCGATTTTGCCATCGTTGCCACCGCGTTCGAGGTTGACGTGATCGAGGCGCGCAAGGCCGGCTTGATGGGCGTGATCGCGCTGGCGCTGGGCACGATCGTGCCCTTTGCGGTGGGCGTAGGCGTTGCCTGGAGCTTTGGCTATCGTGATGCCGTGTCGCTCACCACGCTGGGCGCGGGCACGGTCACCTACATCGTCGGACCGGTGACCGGCGCGGCGCTGGGCGCTTCATCTCCGGTGATTGCCCTGTCGATCGCCACCGGCGTGCTCAAGGCCGTGTTGGTGATGACGTTCACGCCGATGGTCGCGCGCCTGATCGGGCTCGACAACCCGCGCAGTGCCATGGCCTTTGGCGGGCTGATGGGCACGGTCAGCGGCGTGGCGGGCGGCCTTGCCGCCACCGACGCGCGGCTGGTGCCCTATGGCGCGCTGACCGCCACGTTCCACACCGGCATCGGCTGCCTGGTGTGCCCCTCGATCTTTTTCCTGATCGTTCGCGCACTGGCCTGACTGCGTATACAGCGCGGCATGGCTGGGTCGCCCGCCAGGCGTTTGACGCGCCGGGCAGGGCATGTCGTGCGCGCTGTGTGCACATAAATGCCACATCGCCCAAAACTGGCATACACTATGCCGATCAGGGTTTGACAACGCCGTCAGCGTGAAATACAAAATTACGAAATAGCCGCATTCGGTATGCCCAATCGTGCAGCGAGCCACGAATCAGCATACAGAGCTTGCGCGGTGAACCGGGTTGAGGGTGTGATGGGGGCAAAATCTGCCGGGGCCGAAGGCTGCCCGGCCGGCGCGTGCGCCTCCCTCATGCCAGACATAGAAAAATGCCTGATGGGAGCAGACGCATGACAACCACCTTTGCCATGCCCACCGTATGTGGGCCGAAAATTTCCGCAGCGATTTCGCTGGGCGCGCTGGCGCTGGCCTTGGCCATGCCGGGCGCGGCACTTGCTGCTGCCCCGGCCGCTGCGCCAGCCGCGCCGGCTGCCCCTGCGGCTGACACGCCGCCCGCCGGCGTGACCGATATCGTCGTCACCGCGCAAAAGCGCAGCGAGCGCCTGCAGGATGTTCCGGTGGCGGTCAGCTCGGTCAGCGGTGACATGCTCAAGGCGGCAAACCTTACCAATATCACCGATATCCGCTTCCTGGCCCCCAGCGTGCAGTTTGCCGAATCCAACAGCGTGCGCGGCGAAGGCTTTGCCATTCGCGGCGTGGGTACGTTCGCCTTTGCCGATGGCACCGAACAGAGCGTGAGCGTGGTGGTCGATGGCGTGGTGCTCGGCCGGCCGGGCATGGGCACGGGCGATCTTGCCGATGTGGCGCAGGTCGACGTGCTGCGCGGACCGCAGGGCATGCTGTTCGGCAAGGGCGGTTCGGCCGGCGTGGTGTCGATCTCCACCCGCAACCCGACCCAGAATTTCGAAGGCAGCGCGCGCGCGTCCTACGGCACCGACAACGAGACCAAGCTGGAAGGCGTGCTCAACGTGCCGCTGACCGACAATCTCGCCTGGCGCACCACCGGCTATTTCAACCACCGCGATGGCTTCATCAACAATGTATACACGGGCCAGACGCTCGGCGGGCAGAGCGAGGGCGGTTTCCGCACCAAGCTGCTGTTCAAGCCCGACAGCGACCTGTCGGTGCTGGCCTCGTTCGATTGGGGGCACCATTCCTCGGCCTGCTGCCAGTCGGTGATTGTCGGCACGGTGGGCGCGGCGCCCAACAATTATGTGGTGCAGCGCCTGGCCGCCTACAATATCGTGCCCAGCCTGGATAACCGCGAAACCAATGTGGGCGGTCCGGTCTATCTGAACATGACGCAGTGGGGCGGCTCGCTGCAGGTCGACAAGTCGATCGGCGATTATACGCTCACCTCGATCACCGCGTTCCGCCGCTGGGTGTTGCATGACAACACCGACACTGGCTTTACCGATACGCCGTTCTTCCCGATCAACGGCGCCGATGAAGCGCAGCAGCAGTTGACCCAGGAACTGCGCCTGGCATCGCCCAAGCGCGGCCTGGTCGATTATGTGGTCGGCCTCTATTACTTCAACCAGAACCTCAAGGCGGCCTATCCGCAGCAGGGGCAACTGGGCCTGCCCGCCTCCACCGCGGTCTATAGCCGCAAGGCGCAGCCCGATATCCAGACGCTGAACTATGCCGTGTTCGGCCAGGGCAACATCAACCTGACGCCGCAGTGGAAGCTGATCGTGGGCGGGCGCTATACCCACGATGACCTGACCATGATCCGCTACAACCGCACGCTGGTCAGCCCCACCGACAATGCGTTCCCCGGCGCGCCGCCGCTGTCGTTTGACCAGACCACCTATCCCAGCAATCGCAAGGCCGACAATTTCAGCTACAAGCTGGGCACCGAATACAAGATCACCCCCGATGTGATGACCTATTTCACCTATTCGCGTGGCTACAAGGGGCCGGGCATCGGCCTGGTCAGCGGCTATTCGCTGGGCCAGCCGCTGTTTTCCAACCCGGAAATTCCCACCAACTATGAAATTGGCCTGAAAACCGCGTGGTTCAACCGCCGCCTGGTGTTCAACATCGATGCCTACACCACCGACATCAAGGATTTCCAGACGCAGATTTCCACGCCGTTCATCTTCAACGGCACCAACCTGGCGATCCTGCAGATTGCCAATGCCGGCAAGGTCCGCTCGCGCGGGATCGAAATGGACTTTTCCGCGCGGCCGACCGACCGGCTGACGATCAGCGGGAACGCAGCCTATATCGATGCCAAGTTTGCCTATTTCCCCAACGGCACGTGCAACTATCCCACGCAGCCCGGCTGCTTTGTCAGCACCACGATCCCCGGCACGACCACCACCGTGCCGGCCACGCGGTTCTTCAACAACACCGGCAACGTGCTGCCCAACAGCCCCAAGTTCACCTATTCGCTCAACGCCAATTACGACGTGCCATTGACCAGCGAAATCACCGGCTTCATCAAGGCGAACTACAACTATCGCAGTTCGGTGAACTTCAGCGCCAACGGCGATCCGCTCACCTATCAGCGCGGCTATGGTATTGCCGGTGGCCAGATCGGCGTGCGCGATGCCGATGGGCGCTGGAACGTGGCGGTGTTTGCCCGCAACCTGTTCAACACCCGCTTCGTCACCGCGATCAGCAACAACGGCAGCTATCAGACCGCCTGGCTCACCACGCAGGCCATGCGCACCATCGGCGTGCTGGGCGACGTGAAGTTCTAAGCGGCCGGCCGCGCGCGGGTTCCGTGGAGCCGCGCGCGACGGCCCTTGGCTCAGGCGGTGTGCTGGCCGGGCTGCACATCGCCGCTGGGCAGGATCGCGTCGGCCTCGCCGGCTTCCTCGTATTCGTGGGGGAAGCGCCGCTTGTGGCGGATCGAGGCATAGAGTGAGGCACCGATGATCACCGCGCCGATCAGGCCGGTGACGATCTCGGGCACGTGCACGCGGATGCTGATCAGCATGATCACCGCAAGCGCGACGATGGCATAGAACGCGCCGGGTTCGAGAAAGCGAAACTCGCTCAAGTGCCCGCCCCGCACCAGGGCCACGGTCATCGAGCGCACGAACATCGCGCCGATGCCCAGGCCCAGTGCGATCAGCAGGATATCGTTGGTGATGGCAAAGGCGCCGATCACCCCGTCGAACGAGAACGAGGCATCGAGAAACTCGAGATAGACGAACGCCGCCGCGCCCGAGCGGACCACCTTGCCGGTGGCAGCATCTTCTTCGCCGCCCATCAGGTCACCGAATTTCTGGACCGCGAAATAGGTTGCCACGCCGGCGAGGCCCGCGATCAGGAACGTCTGCTGTTCGCCCGGGTGCAACCAGAACGAGAGCGCGCCAACCACGATCGCGGTGACCAGATAGGGCGCCAGGGGCAGCCGCGCGAAGGCCGCCAGCGGCCGTTCGATCAGGCCGATCCAGTGATGCTCGCGGTCGGTATCGAAGAAGAACGAGAGGCCCACCAGCATCAGGAACGCGCCGCCAAAGCCGGAAATGCCCACATGCGCGCCGGTCACGATCGCTTCGTAGCGGGCATGATCGGCAATCGCGATGCGCGCCGCTTCCCAGGGGGAAACCAGCGCGGCGACCGAGACGATCAGGATCGGGAAGACGATGCGCATGCCGAACACGGCGATGATGATCCCCCAGGTCAGAAAGCGGCGTTGCCACAGCGGGTCCATGTCCTTGAGAATGGACGCGTTGACCACGGCGTTATCGAGGCTGAGCGAGGTTTCCATCACGCCGAGCACGCCGGCGATGAACACCATCGAGAGCGCCGGGCCGATCAACCCGGTCTCGACATAGCCGAGCACGCCGGCGAGGATCAGGCAGACGACCGTGAAGATCATCGAGCCGCGAAAGGCTTGCATGGGAATGACGCTTTCTTGTTGCACTATTGGGTCCCGCACCGGGCGGGCCGGCACGCGTGCTGCGTTAACGGATCGCTGGCGCGGCGCCAACCAACGCTTCACCATGAAAAAAGGCGCGGGTGCCGAATTGTCCGGCACCCGCGCCTCACGCGGTCCTGCTGATCGCGCGCGGTGCGCCGATCAGAAGTTCTTGGTCAGCGAGATCTGCACCGTTCGGGGCAGCGCGCCAAAGCCCATGAGATCGGCATGCAGCGCATTGGCCGTTCCGGTGCCGCTGCCGGTGAGCGGCGCATCGACGCCGCCGTTGATATACTGCTTGTTGGTCAGGTTCTTGCCGATGATCGCCACTTGCCAGTTATCGTCCGTGGCGCCCAAGCGCAGGCCTACGTCGAGCACGGCATAGGCGGGATTGCGCGAGAACTGCTCGCCAAAGCCGGAGACGAGATACGACGCGCTGTAGCGCGTATCGATGTTGAGCCCGGCCTTGAGGCCATTGCCCACCGGCGTTTCATAGTTCGCGCCCAACGTGCCGGTCCAGTGCGGGGCCATGCCCAGCGGCTGGCCGGTCAGGTTCTGGCGCGCGCCGGTGCCGCCTGCGGCGATCGGGGTGCCGGCGGTGGTCAGGTTGCAGCCTTCGGCAATGCTCTGCCCGCCAAAGCACGGGGCGACGGGGAAGTTGCTGTATTTGGCATCGTTGTAGTTCATGCTGCCATGCAGGTTGAGGCCCGACACCGCGCGCGGGGCAAATTCGAACTCCAGCTCCACCCCCTTGGTGGTGGCGTCGGCCGTCAGCGTCTGGAACGCCACCTTGACCGAGTCGAAATAGTCGGTCTGCAGGTTCTTGTATTTATAGGAATAGAGGTTGAGGTTGAGGCGCAGCTGGTGATCGGCCAGCGTGCTCTTGATGCCGCCTTCAAAGCCCTGCACCGTTTCGGGGTTGAACACGAAATCGGCCGCCGGATTGGCCGAGGCGAGCGAATAGATCCCGCCGTTGGAGAACCCGCCCGACTTGTAGCCCGTCTTGTACGAGGCATAGACCATCACGTCTTGCAGCGGCTTGTAGGTCAACGAGAAATCGGGCGACCAGTTGTTGAACACCTGGTGCGCGGTAACCTGCGAGCCGGCCCCCATCGGCCACACCCCGATGAACGTGGGGCTGGTATAGGGCTGGATGAAGAAGCTGTCCTTGGTTTCGTGGGTATAGCGCACGCCGGCATCGAATTCGACCTGGGGCACGATCTTCCAGATCGCCTGGGCAAAGCCGGAAATGGTCTGCCCGCGGGTATAGCTCGATTTGGTGCCGTCCTGGTACTGGTTGATGCCCTGGCTCGGGATATTGTTGTAGCTGTAGCTGACGAACTGCGCGAAATCGCGGCGGGTCTTTTGATAGAGCACGCCGGCCATCAGGTTGACCGGGCTGTCATAGTGGGTGAGGGCGCGCAGCTCGTTGGAAAAGGCCTGCCAGCTGGAGTTTTCCGTGGCCCAGACCGAGCTGGCGCTGGAATTGAATTCGCACGCGCACAGCCACTGGTTGTTGTTCCAGTTGTAGTTGGTCACGTTGGTGATCGTGACCTTGTCGAGATCATAGTTGAAATTGTTGGTGACGGCGGCGGATTTGTAGCGGTTGTAGAGGCTGCCATCGCCGGCATAAGGAAAATTCTTGGCCACCTCGCTCGGCAGGTTGTTCTGGTGGGTGACGAAGTTGTAGCCGCAGGTATAGCCGTTGATCTGCGTCTTTCCGGTGGGGCAGTTATAGGCCACGTAGTTGTAGCTGGAATTGTTGGCCTTGTTGTAATCGAACGAGGCCTTGAGCGTATCGGTCAGCGCGCTGCTCGGTTCGTATTTCAGCGTTACGCGGCCGAGGAATTCGCGGTTGCCCGGCTGGTTGCTGCTGGTGGGATACGAGGTGTAGGTCGGGCTGGGCGTGGGCGAGAGCGGATAGGTGATGGCAAAGGGTTGCGACACGTTGTCATAGTATCCGCCCCAGGCCTTGGTGCCGCGCACCGCCACGCGCAGGCCCAGATCATCGGTCAGCGGGCCCGATGCCACGCCTTCGAGCTGTGCCTGCTTGGCCTTGAATTCATAGCTGGCCTTGGTGCGGAACTGCCAGGTGGGGGTGGGATCAGCGGTCTTGATGGAAATGACCCCGGCCGTGGCGTTCTTGCCGAAGAACAGCACCTGCGGGCCCTTGAGCACTTCCACGCCGGCCAGGTCGAAGAACCCTTCTTCCAGCACGCGGCCCTGGCCGTAATAGACCCCGTCGACCACCGTCGCCACCGATTGCTCGATCCCGATCGACGTGGAGGACGAACCGATGCCGCGCAGCGCGATCTGCGCAGCCGATCCGTTGGAGGCGTGGCCCACGGTAAGGCTGGGCGTGGCGGCGGCGATCTTTTCGATGCTGGTGATGTCACGCTGCACCAGGGTCTGCGCGGAAATGGCCGTGACGGCGACCGGCACCGACTGCGCGCTTTCCACCCGCTTGCGCGCGGTCACGATGATTTCGGCAAGGCCGCTTTCGTGTTCGGCGGCAGGCGGTGCATCGGCGGCTGCGGGCGGTGGTGCTTCGGCGGCGAGGGCGGCGGTGAACGGAGCAAGGGCCAGCGGGCCAAAGGCGGCCGCAGCCATCAGGCGATGGGCTTTGCGAGGCATGGTACTCTCCCTGGCGAGCGCTGTGGGGCGCGTCTGTTGTGCGTGGCTGGGGTATGGTTGAACTGTTCTGGTCCCAAGCCTTGAGGTTAAGCCACGAGCGCCGCGCTGCCCCTGCCTCCGACAATGGATAGGCCTAATCCTTTGACTAGGTGGCGTGAGCCAAGCGCAGCGGGCAGCACATCGGCCAACGAACCGAGAGGATGATGGCTGGCCATGGCGCAGAACCGCTTCTGGAGATTGGATGTGCGCCCACAGGGGCACGATTTCGCCAGCGCCCTGTCGCTCTGCACCGAAACGCTGGCGCCGCTGGGCGATGGCGAGGTGCGGATCGCGGCCGAATATCTGTCGATGGATGCCGGCACGCGCATGTGGATGAGCCCGCGCACCGATGGCTATCAACCACCCCTGCCGCTGGGCGCCAAGATGATGGGGGTGGTGCTGGGCCGGGTGTGCGAGAGCCGCGATCCGCGCTTTGCCAGCGGCACGCTGGTGCGCGGCTTTGGCCAGTGGGCGCAGTTCAGCACTGTGATGCCCCATCCCGCCGGCCTGGTGGCGGTGGACGATGACGTAGCCGATATCCGCCAGCATTTCGGCGCGCTGGGGATGAATGCCTGGACTGCCTATGTCGGCGTGGCCGAAGTGCTGGGCATCGCCGCCGGACAATGGCTGGTGGTGTCGGCCGCCGCCGGGGCCACGGGCAGCCTGGCCTGCCAGATCGGGCGCAACCTGGGGTTGCGCGTGATCGGCATTGCCGGCGGGCCGGACAAGTGCCGCTATCTGCTGGAAACCCTGGGGGTTGATCAGGCGATCGACTACAAGAACGAGGATGTCGCCGCCCGCCTCGCTGCAGTCGATGGCGGAGTGCACGGCTATTTCGACAATGTCGGCGGCCCGCTGCTCGATGCGGTGCTGCCCAACATGGCGCATTATGGCCGCGTTGCGGTATGCGGGCTGGTGGCAGGCTATGATGCCGACAAGCCGCTGCCCGGCCCGGCGCGGTTTGACCAGATCCTGATGCGTCGGCTGCGCGTCGAAGGCTTTTTCATTCCCGATTTCCTGCATCGGGGCGCCGAATTCATGCCGCGCCTGCGCGCCTGGTTCGACGCCGGCAAACTGGTGGCGACGATCGATGAAACCGTAGGCCTGGAAAACACCCTTATCGCCTATGATCGCATGCTGACCGGCAAGAGCCTGGGGAAAGTGGTGGTGAAGCTGTGACGCAGACAAGGCTGGCCACCCTGGCCGATCCCCTGGCCGATTACGTCGCGCGGCGCGACATCACCGATGCGCTGCACCGCTATATGCGCGGGCTGGACAGGCTGGACGAGGCACTGTTCCGCAGCGCGTTCCACCCCGATGCCCAAATCGATTGCGGCGTCTATGCCGGCGATCTCGATGGGTTCGTGACTTTTGCGTTTGGCTTTCTGGGGCAGATGCAGGCCAGCCACCACATGCTGGGGCAAAGCCGGATCGCAATCCACGATGCCGCCCGCGCCAGCGGGGAAAGCTATTTCCAGGCGTGGCACGGTATCCGCGACGCCGATGGCGCTCCGCGCGATCTGTTCATCGCTGGCCGCTATATCGATGCCTATGCCTGCCGCGACGGGCAGTGGTGCATCGTGCGCCGTACCCTGATCAGCGAATGGGCGACCGATATGGCCGCCACCGGCCAGGCGCACATGAATGCACCGCAAACCCTGCGCAGTGCGCGCGGCGGCCACGATCTCTCCGACAGGCCCGCCTGGTAGGCCCGGTTTACGGGCGCAGCTTGTTCTGCGCCACGCTCACCGCGATAAAGGCCACGATCCCGATCGGAAACCACAGGCCGAACTTGTGGGTCAACAGACCGATCGCAGCACAGATCAGCAGCGCGCCAAAAGGTGTGAGGTTCTTCATGCGCGCTGTCGTAACGTATTGAAATGTGCTTTGGCCACCGTAATTTCCGCGTGCCGAGCCGAACGCAGGTCAGCCTTGTGGCGTCACGGCTTCCAGGGTGGCGATGCGGGCGCGCAGGCGGGCTATCTCATCCTGGAGCGGCTGGGTGATCTGCGCCAGGTCTGCCGCGCCGAACCGGGGCGTGATGTGTTGCGGGCAGTTCCAATCGAACCCGACGATGTCGATCACAAACGCGCGCTCGCCAATGGCGGCATAGTCTGCGGGCATCAGCGCCGCGACATCTTCGGGCTCGCTGGTGGTGCGGGCATGGCCGATCAGTTTCAACCGGCGCCGCGCGGGATAATCCATCAGGAACAGGCAGACCCGATCGTCGGCCGCGAGGTTGCCGGTCGAGAGGAACTGCCGGTTGCCCTGATAATCGGCAAAACCGATGCGGTTGCCGGAAATCCGGCGGAGAAAGCCCGCCGGCCCGCCGCGATGCTGCATATAGGGCCAGCCGTGTTCACTGATGCTGGCGATATAGAAGCTGTCACGCGCGGCGATGAAGTCGAGTTCACGCGTCGTGAGGATGTCCATGTCGCCCCCTTGCGCTTCCATGCGCGCATAGGCGGTGCGCGAGCCGTTCTGCTCTTGCAAGGCGCGGGAGTGGGGGCCGAACATGGTTCGCAGGAATGTCTGTGCCATCAGGTCTCGTCCTTCCTGGCGGTGTCGGGCGCGGTCTCTGCCTGCGGGGAAGCGGCAAGGGCGGCCAGCAATGTGGCCTGGAGCCGCGCAACGATGCGTTGGAACGAGGCTGCCTCGTCCAGCGCCCGGGCCAGCACGATCGCGCCCTGGATGCCCGACACCGCTTCTTCGGCAAGCGCGAGCGCCAGGCCCTGTGGTACCCCGCCTTTTTCCAGGCATCGGGTCAGCGCCTTGATCCAGCGCGCAAAGTACTGGGCCAATTTGCCGGAAAAGGCCTGGCCGGCGGTGTTGAGGCCAAGGCACCCGACGATGCACACCCGCCTGCCCGATCGGAAATAGGCGGTCACGTCATCGAACATGGCGATGATCGCCGCTTGCGGGTCGGGCCCATCCTCAAGCGGCTGGAAGATGGCGTCCACGAACCAGGCGTCGATGTTGTCGAGCACCGCCGCCATCATTTCCTCCTTCCCGCCGGGGAAGAAGTTGTAGAGGCTGCCTTTGCCCAGCCCCGTCGCCTTGGACAGCACGGCCAGGCTCGCGCCCTCGAAGCCGTGCTCGCGAAAGGCTTCGGCCAAGGCGGGCACCGCGCTCTGGCGATCGGTGAGCACGCGCCGGGTTTTCACAGGCCAAGCTGGCTCAACGAAGGATGATCGTCGGGGCGCCGGCCCAGCGGCCAGTGAAACTTGCGGTCGGCCTCGGCGATCGGCATTTCGTTGATGCTGGCATGGCGGTTGGACATCAGGCCATCTTCGGCAAACAGCCAGTTCTCGTTGCCATAGGCGCGGAACCACTGCCCGCCATCGTCGCGGTATTCATAGGCATAGCGCACGGCGATGCGGTTGCCGGTGAATGCCCACAGTTCCTTGATCAGGCGGTATTCGTGTTCCTTGTTCCACTTGCGCGTGAGAAAGGCCTGCGCCTCTTCGCGGTTGGTCGCGAACTCAACGCGGTTCCGCCAGCGCGTGTCGGGGGTATAGGCCAGCGCCACCTTGGCGGCATCGCGGGTGTTCCAGCCATCTTCGGCCAGACGCACCTTTTCGGCCGCTGTTTCGGGTGTGAACGGGGGGAGGGGAGGACGGGACACGTCTGTTCCTTTCGGGAAGCCGGCAGCGGTTCCAGCAGCGAGAGCCGTGGATGCAAGACCAGCATTGCAATGATGACGATGGAGCGATCGATCGCTCGACTCAGCACGACCGTGCTGTGTACTGATCAGTACATCATTTGACCGAGTGGTACAAACGGAATTTCGCGCTGCGTTCGCGTGGTGTCAGGCCTTGGCCATGATCTGGGCCTTGTGCTCGGCCTCGGCGGTTTCTTCCTGGCCGCGCTGCCGGGCGAAGTGGCGGATGATCCATTCGCGGAACAGGTAGATTGCCGGGTCCGACAAGTCTTCGGCGTGAAGCTTGAGGTAATAGCCATAGCCATCACCGGCCACCGCATCATAGGGCATGACCAGGTTTCCGGCGGCGATTTCTGGGCCGAACATATCGATATCAGCCAGGACCACGCCCGAGGCGCCAATGGCATAGCGCACAGCGGAAAAGGCAGTGTCGAACGCCAGGCCATCGGTGCAGTTGAGCGTGAGGCGCTGCTGGTCTGCATAACTGCTCCACAGCAGGCCGCGCGGCTCGTTATCCAGCTTCACATGCAGCAGTTCTGCGGAATTGAGGAATTCCTCCAGAGACTTGCCCTTGTGCTGTTCCCATGTGGCGGGCGAGCACAGCGGCGCGACACGCACCATCCACAACAGGTCGGTGACCATGTCGCCCACGTTGGGCCGGTCGAACACGATCGCCATGTCGAGATTGCCAGGCGGCGCGCCCGTGGCGTTGGAGGTGGATACATCGATGCGGATTTCGGGATGCTCGCGGCGGAAACCGTGGATCAGCGGCAGCGCCGTCTGATAGAGCAGCGAGGGCGGGATATGCACGCGCAACGGGCGGCTTTCCATGTCCTGGTTGCGCACCACATTGAGCGTCTGCTCCATGCGGTCCAGACACTTGCTGACCACGGGCAGCAAGACTTCGCCGGCCGGGGTCAGCTTGAGGCCGGAAGCGCTGCGTTCGAACAGCGGCTTGCCGATCAGGTCTTCCAGGCTGCTGACATGGCGGCTCATCGCGCTTTGCGTCACCGTCAGCGCCTGCGCGCCGGCGGTAAAGCTCAGGTAGCGGCCCACCGCTTCGAACGCGCGCAAGGCGTTCAGCGGCAACCAGCGGCGATTGATGAGCCCGTTCGGTCCGATGGTGGTGGCTCCCGTTCTTGGCAGTCCGCCCGGCCGGAAAATGCCGGCACGGCCGAAAATGCGCGTTTCCTTGATCTGCGTCAATTCCATCGGATTTTTGTTGCGCGCCGGCCACGGCGAAAATCGCATGCGGGCATGACTTAATCGGATTCGCGAGAGCCGCGCTGCCCGTGCCAAGACCCATGGTGCCATTTTGAAAGGACGCACAAGGGTGAACCTGGTCGACATCAAGGCCAAGCTTGACGAACGCCGCCCCGGGCACAGCCTGCCCCAGGCGCTGTACAACGATCCGGCCATGTTCGATTTCGACATGACCGCGATCTATGGCCGTTCGTGGCTGATGGCGGGTTTTACCTGCGAACTGCCCGAGGCGGGATCGTGGTCCTCGCTCAAGGTCGGGCGCTGGCCGATCCTGATCGTGCGCGACAAGGGCGGCGCGATCCGCGCGTTCCACAATTCCTGCCGCCACCGCGGCGCGATGCTGTGCAAGGAAGGCACCGGCCGTTCGCCGCGCCTGGTGTGCCCCTATCACCGCTGGACCTACAACCTCGATGGTTCGCTGCTGAGCGCGGCGCGCATGCCGGCAGATTTCGACAATGCCGATCATGGCCTGCGCGAAGTGAAGATCGAGATCGTCGCCGGCGTCATCTATATCTGCCTGGCCGACGATGCGCCGCCGTTCGAAACTTTCCGGCGCGAGATGGAAGCCCTGCTGGCGCCGCATGACCTGGCCAATGCCAAGGTGGCCCATGTCGAAAGCCTGACCGAATACGCCAACTGGAAGCTGGTGTTGGAAAACGGGCGCGAGTGCTATCATTGCCAGGCCTCGCACCCCGAACTGGCGCGCACGTTCCCGGTCAGCGCATCGTCGTATTTCGAATTTGGCGAGGCCGATCACGCCGCGCAGTTCGAGGCGCGGATGCAGGATCTGGGCCTGGCCATGGGCCCGGTGGGCGAGGATTGGTGGCAGGCGATCCGCTTCCCGCTCAACCCCGGTATGCAGACCATGTCGATGGATGGGCAGCCGCTGGTGGCGCGGCCGATGGTGGCGGCGGGCGATGGCGACGTCGGCTCGCTGCGCTGGGCGCTGGAGCCGCACAGCTTTGCCCATGCCGTGGGCGATCACCTGTTCTTCTTCAGTGCCATGCCGGTCGGCCCGCGTGAAACCGTGGTGACGGCCAAGTGGCTGGTGCACAAGGATGCAGTGGAAGGCGTGGACTATGACCGCGCCAAGCTGGTGGAGCTGTGGAACACCACCAACCTGCAGGACAAGGAACTGGCCGAAAACAACCAGGAAGGCGTCGATAGCCCCGGCTACACGCCCGGTCCCTATTCGCCCGAGGCCGAAGTCTTGGTGGTGCGCTTTGTCGATTGGTATTGTGCCAAGGCGCGCGAATACCTGGATATGCAACTGGGCACCGCGACCTCCGATGGCGCTCCTGTGGCAGCGGCCAAGGATCTCAGCCATGCCGCATGATGCCGGCGGCGTGCGGCCCGAAACCCTGGCCGTGGCGGCGGGCTATGATCCGGCCCAAGCGGGCGGCGCGGCCAAGCCGCCGGTCTATCTGACCAGCACCTTCGTCTATGAATCCGCCGCCCAGGCCAAGGCCATTCACGAGGCCTATTTCGATGGCACCGGGCCGGAAGTGGGCCAGACGCATCATATCTATGCCCGGCTCGGCCATCCCAACCTCGACATGCTGGAAAGCCGGCTGGCGGCGGTGGACGGGGCGGAGGCGGCCGCGGTATTCGCCTCTGGCATGGCGACGCACAGCGCGATTGCGCTGGCGCACTTGCGCCCGGGTGACAGCGTGCTGCATTCCCGCCCGATCTATGGCGGCACCGATGGCCTGCTCAACCAGTTCATGCCGCAATGGGGCGTGACCACGGTGGACATCATCGATGGCTGCAACGCCGATCACGTGCGCGCGCAGGCCGATAAGGCGCTGGCCGCCGGGCCGCTGGCGATGATCGTGATCGAAACCCCGGCCAATCCCACAGCGGCGATCACCGACCTGCCGATGATCGTGGCCCTGGCTGACGAGATCGGCGCGCGGACCGGGCGCCGCCCGGTGGTGGTGTGCGACAATACCCTGCTTGGCCCCTTTGCCCAGCGCCCGATCGCGCTGGGGGTGGATCTGTGCATGACCTCGCTTACCAAGTATTGCGGCGGACACAGCGATCTGCTGGCCGGCGGGGTTTCGGGCAAGCTGGACCTGATCGTACCGCTGCGGCTGCTGCGCACCACGCTGGGCAGCCACCTTGACCCGTTCACCAGCTGGCTGGTGCTGCGCTCGATGGAAAGCGTCCACGTGCGGTCGGAACGTGCGATGCACAATGCCCGCGTGATCGCCATGTTCCTGCGCGATCATCCCAAGGTGGCCGGCATTACCTATCTGGGCTTCCTGCCCGAAGGATCGCCGCAACGCGCGGTGTTCGATCGCCAGTGCAGCGGTGCGGGATCGACCTTTTCGTTCCACCTCAAGGGCGGCGAGGCCGAGGCGTTCCGCCTGCTCGACGCGCTGCGCCTGATGAAAGTTGCCGTCAGCCTGGGCGGGTCGGAAACCCTGGTATGCCATTCGGCCAGCACCACGCACTATGCCGTGGCGCCCGACAAGCGCCTGGCCGGGGGGATTACCGATGGCACCATCCGCATGTCGGTGGGGATCGAGCATGAGGACGACCTGATCGCCGACCTGGCGCAGGCGCTGGAGGTGGTGTGAGCGTGGCTGACAGCAAAAACGAAGGTTTCACCGGAACCGATGCCCACGCCGTCAACGGCAAACTGCCTGGCGCCGATGCGCATTACGACCTGGTCGTGGTCGGCGCCGGGCCGGCCGGCCTTGCCGCCGCGCTGGAAGCGGCCGCGAACGGCGCCAGCGTGCTACTGGTGGACGAGCACCCGGTCAGCGCCGCGCAGATGGGCAACGACGTGCCCTATTGGTTTGGCGGGCGGATGACCGGCGCGGTTTCGGCCAAGGCGCGCATGATCGAGCAGGTGTTCATGGCCGAGCCGCTGTTCGAGCAGGCGTTCGACGCGGGCATCGAGGTGCAACTGGGTGTCTATGCCTGGGGCCTGTGGCGCAACCGCGCCAACCTCGGCGCGCTGCCCGAGGCGATGCTGGGTCTGGCCGATGAAGAGCGTTCCTGGACCGTGGGGTTCAAGGCGATCGTCCTGGCCACCGGCGCGCGCGATCTGGCGCTGGCGTTCGATGGCTGGGCCCAGCCTGGCGTGATGGGCGCGCAGGGGCTGCATGCCCTGCTCACGCGCTATGACGCCTTTGCCGGGCGGCGGCTGGTGGTGCTGGGATCGGGCGATCTCGCGCTCGATACTGCGCAACTCGCGCTCGACAAGGGGCTGGATGTTGTCACCCTGGTCGAAGTGGCAGACGCGCCGCAAGGTGACGCGGCCAAGGTCGCGGCCCTGCAGGCAGCGGGTGTGCCGATCCGCTGCGCCAGCGTGATCCGGGGGGCGCCCAGCGGCATCGACGGCGTGCGCGCGGCGGTGATCGGGCCGGTTTCGGGCGAGGGCCCGGGCGAAACGCTGGAATGCGACACGATCTGCATGGCGGTGGACGTGGTGCCGGCGATCGAGCTGCTCGACGTGGCCGGTGGCCGCATCGTGACCGACAGCGCGCGCGGCGGCCATGTGCCCCAGGCGCTGGCCGGCATGGCACTGCCCGATGTGTTCATCGCCGGTGATTGCGCCGGGCTGGGCCATGGCCGCGAGGCTGCCGCCGCGCAGGGCCGCGCCGCTGCGCGGCAGGCGCTGGGGCTGGATGCGCCGGCGCCCGATCACCAGGCGCAAGCGCCCGATCGACTGGCCTATCGCCAGGCGTGGCTGCGCGCGCTGGTGGCCGCCACGCCCGAGAGCGTGCACGTGTGCCAGTGCGAGGAAGTGAGCCGCGCCGATCTTTTGGGTGTGCAGCCGCCGCAGTATCTCGCCCGGCCCGAAAAGCTCTGCTATCGCAGCCTGGAAACGCTGCTGCATGATGGACCGCCCGATCAGGAACAGATCAAGCGCCTGACGCGTGCCTGCATGGGCGCATGCCAGGCACGCCGCTGCCGCGAACAGGTGGGCATGCTCTTGGCGATGGGCGCCAACCTGCCGGTTGAGCAGGCCCCTCGCGCCGGCTGGCGCGCCCCGGTGCGGCCCCTCGCGCTCAAGGTTCTGGCCGATTGGGACGAGGCCGAGGCCATGCGCGAAGGCTGGGACGTGTGGTTCGGCATTCCCACGCAGTGGACGCCCTATCGCGACATCGGCACCGAGCGGGAGGCGATGCACCGCGAGGCACTGGGCGGCAACATGCACCTTTGATGACGACGGGACGCGACATGACGAAATCGGCAAATGGCGCCTCGGTCATCGTGATCGGCGCAGGGGTGACGGGGCTTTCGGCGGCATGGTGGCTGGCGCGCTCGGGCGTGGACGTGATCGTGCTCGACAAGGGCGTGGTCGGCTGGGAAGCCTCGAGCCGCAACGGCGGCGGCGCTTCGCACTATCAAAGCCCGCTGTTCGATGAAGAACAGCGCCTGTGGCCGATGATGGACGAAATGCTCGGCTATCCCACCGAATACCAGCGCGAGCGCGTGATCATCGCCGTCAGCGAGCGGCAGCTGCATCACTATCACTATATCGCCGGCATGTGTGGCGACATGGGCTATCAGGTGGACAAGATCGACGCGCAGCAGGCGCGCGAAATGGTGCCACTGGCGGGCGACAATTGCCTGGGCGGCATCCACCTGCGCTTTGGCGGGCATGCCAATCCGCAGCGCACGGTGCAGGCCTATGCCTGGGCTACGCAGGATCTGGGCGGGCGGATCATCCAGCATTGCCCGGCCCTGCGCATCGAAACCAGCGGCGGCCGCGCCACCGGGGTGGTGACGCCGCAGGGCACCTTTTCGTGCGACGCGCTGGTGGTGGCGGCCGGGCCGCAGATCGCCGGGCTGATGGCGCCGCTGGGCGTTGACGTGCCGCTAGCGGCGGCGCGCGCGGAAATGATCGTGACCGAACCGGCGCCGCTGATGCGCTGGGGCGGGGTGGATGGCAACGGCCTCTATGGCCGGCAGACCCTGCGTGGCAACCTTGCCTATGGCGGCGGGCCGCACGAATGGCTTGATACCGATCCCGCCGGCCCCACCGCGCGCCCAGCGACGCCGCTGGCACGCAACCTGGCGCGGCGCGTGGCCGAACTGCTGCCGGGCGCCGCACACCTCAACGTGATCCGTTCGTGGTCGGGTATCATCGAGAACACGCCCGATGGGCGCCCGATCATCGACCGGCTGACTCACCCCGAAAACGTGACCCTTGCCACGATGTCGGGCGTGGGCTTTGGCCTGTCGCCGGCTTCGGGCCATGCCATCCGCGATCTGGTGATCGATGGGCAGGTCAGCTTTGCCGAGATCGACAAGCTCGCCCTGTCGCGCTTTGCCGACCTGGCGCCCGACTGGCGCAGCCAGCGCGGGTGGGAGGCCCTGGCCAGCGCGGCGTGAAGCGCTGGCCAATGTCCGTTTGTCTTTGCGCGATCGCGCGGTAGTAAGGTTTCCCGCGCAACCACCCTGCGCGCCTTCCTGCTGTTCGAAAGTTGCACCCCCCATGCGCGCATTCCTGTCATTGGCAACGGCTTCCCTGTTTTCGCTCGCCATCGCCGGCCCGGCCCTGGCGCAAGGCGCCGCCCCGGCGGCCGATGCCCCGGTTACGCCGATGACGCCCGATGTGATCGCGCATTTTGACCAGGTGCTGCCCTCGGCCGATTTCATCCGGCGCGAAGCGATGGTGCCGATGCGCGATGGCACCAAGCTCTATACCGTGATCGTGATGAAGAGGGGCACGCGCGGCGGCCCGATCCTGCTCTCGCGCACGCCCTATGACGCCTGGGGATCGACACACCGCGTGGCGAGCCAGCGCATCGTAGATATCCTGGAAACGATGGACGCCGAATTTGCCGAAGACGGCTATATCCGCGTCTATCAGGACATTCGCGGCATGCACCGTTCCGAAGGCACCTATATTATGAACCGGCCGATCGCCGGGCCGCTCAACAATACCGGCATCGATGAATCGACCGATGCCTATGACACGATCGACTGGTTGGTGAAAAACGTGCCGGAAACCAACGGCAAGGTGGGCGTGATCGGCTCGTCCTACCTCGGTTTCACCACGCTGATGGCCGAAATCAATCCGCATCCCGCATTGAAGGCCGCCGTGCCGGAAAGCCCGATGGTCGATGGCTGGATGGGGGATGACTGGTTCCACAATGGCGCGTTCCGCGTTACCTCGTTGAGCTATGCCACCACGCAGGTGGTCAACAAGGGCGATGGCGGCGGCGATTTCGCGCTGGGCAAGGGGGATGATTACACCCGCTGGCTGGAAGCGGGATCGGTGGGTGATTTTGCCGCCAAGCTGGGCATCAGCCAGGTTCCGGGCGTGCGCAAGTGGCTGGAAAACCCCGCTTACACTCCGTTCTGGTCAGAGCAGGCGGTCGACAAGTGGCTGGCTGCCCGGCCTTTGACCGTGCCGACCATGCTCGAAGTGGGGCAGTGGGACCAGGAAGACAGCTATGGCGCGCCCGCCGTCTATCGCGCGCTGGAGCCCAAGGACAAGAACAACGACATGGTCACCCTGGTGATCGGCCCGTGGCGCCATTCGGGCGCCAACCACGGCGGATCGAGCCTGGGCGCGCTCGATTTCACTGGTGACACCGCGCACGAATGGCGCGTGAAGTATCTGAAGCCCTTCTTCGATCACTGGCTCAAGGATGCGCCCGATCCGCACACGCCGCCAGTGTTGACGTATGCCACCGGCATCAACCAGTGGCAGGAAAGCCCGCGCTGGCCGATGGGTGCGGGCCAGGCGCTCTATCTGGGGGCCAATGGCAGTGCCGGCTTTGCCAAGCCCGCGGCGGCCGGGCACGACGATTATGTCAGCGATCCGGCCCATCCCGTGCCGTTCATTCCGCGCCCGGTCGACATGGACGATGGCGCGCAGTGGAAGCCCTGGCTGGTGCACGACCAGCGCTTTGTCTCCGGCCGGCCGGACGTGGCCGAATGGCAGACCGCCACGCTCGACAAGCCGGTGCACATCATGGGCGCGCCCGAGGTGGACCTCTATGCCGCCACCACCGGCACCGACAGCGACTGGGTGGTCAAGCTGATCGACGTCTATCCCAACGATGTGCCCGAGGCCGCCGACCAGGGCGGGCGCCCGTCGATGGCGGGATACGAACTGCCGATCGGCATCGAGATCTTCCGCGGTCGCTATGCGCAAAGCTTTGCCAAGCCTGCGGCGCTCAAGCCGGGGCAGGTGGTGCACTATCATTGGGCGCTGCCCAACGTGAACCACGTGTTCCTGCCGGGCCACAAGCTCAAGGTGCAGGTGCAGTCCACGCTGTTCCCGCTCTATGACCGCAACCCGCAAACCTTTGTGCCCAATATCATGTTTGCCAAGCCCGGCGACTATCGCAAGGCAACGCAGAGCGTGTGGTTCGGCGGCGATAAGGCCAGCGCGGTGGTGCTGCCGGTGGTCGCCGAATAGCGGTCTCCTGCGCTGGCGGTGGCCTTTTTGGGATCCCCGATGCTGTGTCGGCTGGGGGCAAGGGGCGTGTGCGCGGTAGCGTGCCAGCGCTTTCGCGCCCAGGGCCGATATGGCACAGTGACGCGCAATCCCAAGCCTGTGGCAGACGCGAGGCGTTCAACCCGCTTCGCCTGCTGCGGCGCCGAAGGGAAGGTACGAAGGACTGGCTAACTTGCGCATCGATAAACCCAGGGGGGACAGGGGCCGTAGCCCGGCCGAGACCCCGGAGCCCCCGGTTCATCGCCTCAACCTCAACCTGCTTTATCCGCTCGACGCGATTCTTCATGCGCCGACGCTGACCGAGGCGGGGCGACGGGTAAGGCTCAGCCAGTCTGCCATGAGCCATGCGCTGCGCCGCCTGCGCGACCATTTCGGCGATGACCTCGTCATTCATCATGCGGGTGGGGACCAGCAATTGACTTCCCTCGGCATGGCGCTGCGTAGCGAGGTTCGCCGCGTGTTGCGCGATGTGGACGGGACACTCAACTTCGCATTGTCGTTTGATCCGTCGACCAGCACGGGTACGATCACCGTTGCCGCATCCGACGTGGTCGAGCAGATGTTGCTTGGCCCTGTGGTCCAGCGCCTGTTGGCGGCCGCTCCCGGCCTCGCGATCAACATCGTTCCGCTGGATATCGATGTGCCGCAACGCGCCCTGGATCGTGGCGCCGACTTGCTGTTGCTGCCGGCGGAACTGGCATTGCCCGACCTGGAAACGCTCCCCATCCTTACGGAATATATTTCCTGTCTGATATGGACGGGCCATTCCGAACTTGCCGACCGGTTCGACATAGACGAGGCCCAGTATCGCGGCGCGCGCCACGTCATCGCCGGCGACGAGCGGATGCTGACCATGACGGTCGATCGCAGCACGGCCGACCTGCTCAAAGCACGTCGCATTGCGATGCGCACCAGTTCGCAGGCTGCCCTGCCGGGGATCATCATCGGCAGCGATCTGTTGGCGACCGGCAGCAGTTGGCTGTTTCAGTACTTCGCTTCGATCATGCCGGTCAGGGCCGTCGCGGCGCCATTCGTGCAGGAAGGCGTCGTGACCGTGGCGCAATGGCCAGCCTATCGGCGACGGGATCCCATGCTCGCCTGGTTCGTGGCCCAGATCGAGGCCTACGTCGCACTGTTTTCAGCCAACGTCAGGGCCAGAGATGGCCATTGAACGTGTTCATGCCCGGCATGAACACTTCGAATTTGCGTGTAACCCAAGTGACGCATAGCTTCGGCTTCGACAGCAAAATCCCGCTGGTGCCAAGGGCGCCAAGACAGGGAATGCCGTCGCGCAGGAGGACGGCCGCGGTCGCACCCGATCGGGAAGCGACCGATCTTTCGCCGTAAGGCGAGTCCGTTTTTTGTCACAGGGTCTTGGGTTCACCGGACGGGCAACTGCGCCCGTCTGGGGATGGCGCTCGACCGTGGGGGGAGGGAGTTGCATCGTGCACATGACTGCTAAACGCCGTTATCTTTTGAGCGCCGCAAGCCTGGGTATTCTCGCGCTGGGGGGCGCCGCAATGCCTTCGACTGCGTCGGCGCAAGGTGCGCTGGCCAGCACGGCCATCGACCTGCCAGCAATGCCGATGGCCGAAGCGCTTCAGGCGATTGCAGCGCGAACGGGTGAGCCGATCAATTACGATCCCGATGCGGTCAAGGGCCTGACCTCGCGGCCGATACGCGGTGCGACGGATGCGCAACACGCGGTCCAGGCGGCGATCAAGGGCAGCCACCTTGTGGTCATGCCGGGGGCACAGGAAGGGCTGATTGTCGCCAACGACATCATCGTTACCGCCCGGCGTGACGAGGCGGAAACGAGCGTGCTCGTTCGCCAGGCGACCACGTCTGATCGCAACGGCCTGGGCCTGCGCAACCAACCGCGCAACACCCAGGTCATTACCGCCAAGACGATCGAGGAGCAGCAGGCCCTCAACATTACCGATATTCTGCGCAATGCCGGCAGTGTTTCGGTGCTGTCCAACAGCCCGAACAGCGGCGCCAGCTATACGATCCGCGGTTTTTCCGCCGCGGGCCTGGTCAATGGCCTATCGACGACATCGCAGTACGGTGTCAGCGCGGGTGCGGATCAGCCGGTCGCCAATATCGAGCGGGTCGAAATCCTGAAAGGCCCTGATGCGCTGATGGCCGGCTTTGGGAATCTGGGCGGCAACGTCAACGTGGTGACGAAAAAGCCCAGCGCCGAGCAGCGCCTTGCCGTCAGCTTTGATACCGGGTCATTCGGGCTGGTGCGCGGCGTGGTCGATGGCAATAATGCGATCACCGCCGACAAAAAGCTGTCGGCGCGCTTCATCGCCAGTGCGCAGACGATGGATCATAACTATGGCGGCTATACCGGTGACAAGAGTTGGCTGGTTGCGCCTTCGCTACGCTACAAGGACCGCCTGACCGACATCATCATTGGTGTCAGCATCAACGAGGCGACGAGCGGTATTGGCGCGTTCACGCTGTTCGACAACAAGACGCGGCAACTCATCGATCGCGACCCTTCCCGGCCGATCTACGCGGCCAACCAGGGCATCAAGATCAACACCAACCGCTATTACTTCGAGGCGACGCGGCAACTCGTGCCCGGCATCGACCTCGTCGCGCGTGGATCGCACGATGATACCCTGTTAACGACCCGGGCCGCCAACGTCGGCTACAGCCGCCAGGGCGCGTTGATAGCTGACACCCAAGGGTCGCAGCAGGATGGCTCGTCCAACGCGCTGGACACCTTCCTGCGCATCAAGACTCAGCCTGCCAAGGGCCTGAAAGCCAATTTCAACCTTGGCTACAACTACAGCGATGGTTCGGCCGCGCAGCGCAGCGGGCTGGTCTATAACCGCGCCACCAACCCATCACTGGGTGCCAATACTCCCTTGGTCGTGATCCCGTGGTCCTCGTTCGGCAACGTGCAACTTATCAGCGGCGGCAAGCAGAACGGCGTCTATGGCCAGGCCCTGATCGAGTTCTGGAAGCTCAAGATTCTCGGCGGCGTGCGCAAGAACTGGTTCGAGACTACGTCACAGACGTTCTTTGCCGGGCCTTCGCCCGTGCTGATGCAGCGCAAGAACGGCACCTCGCCCAGTGCCGGGATTATTCTGGATGCCACCCCCGACCTTTCGATCTTTGCCAATTACGCGCGCGGCGAGCAGGCCACGTTCACCGCGGCCAAGGACGGCAGCATCCTGCCCAATGTGATCACCACCAACAAGGAAGCGGGCATCAAGCTCGATCTCTTCCACAAGCGTGCGACGATCAACGCGTCGTATTTCGATATCCAGCAGGATAACATCATCATTCGCGATCCGGCTGACCCCACCAACCTGTTGCCCGGACCGGGCCAGCGCGGCCGCGGCGTGGACCTGAACATTGCCGGACAGCTGTTGCGGGGGTGGACGGTGCTGGCATCGCTTACCCGCACCAATTACAAGCTGTTGACGACCAATGCCCTGCAGACCGTCGTCGCGCAGCAACCGCGCGATACCTACAGCGTCTATTCGACCTATCGGACAAAGCTTTCGGACGACCTCAGCGGCGGTGTGGCGGCGGGCCTGTACGGACGATCAAGTTCCTTTGCCAATCTGCTGGGACAATATGTCGTGCCGGCATCGCGGCAGGTGGACGCCAACGTGTTCCTGAGCTTCAAGGGTTTCAACCTCAATCTGGGCGTCCGCAACGTCTTCGATCGGCGGAACTACGGCTCGGCCTCGGTCTATACCTACGTGCCGGTGGGCGAGCCGCGCACGGTGCGTCTCAGCATTTCCAAGCGCCTTTTCTGACTGGGTATAATCGAGCGATGATGCCACCGCCTGCCAATGTCGAGGAGGCCCGCCGCGAAGCGGGCCTCCAGTCCAACCAGCCGGCACGGGAGCGCTGGGCCCACGCGTGGCGGTTGACCACGCGATACTTCGTGTCCGACGATTGGAAATGGGCGTGGTTTCTGGTGGCGTGCTATTGCGCGATCGAAGTAGGCACGACCTATGCGCTGTTGTTGGCCAACCAATGGCAGCGCCACTTCTATGATGCGATCGAGCAGCGCCAGGGTGGGCTGTTCCTGTCGCTGGTTCTTGCTTTCGCGACCATCATTGCAATTCAGATCGGCACGGCGACTGCCCACAACATCGTCGGCTGGACGCTGTCGATCCGGTGGCGGCAATGGCTGACGAACTGGTATCTGGGCCGCTGGTTCGCGCGCGATCGCTTTTACGAGATCGAGCGGCTGCGGATGATCGACAATCCCGACCAGCGCATCGCCGAGGATGTGAAGGAATTCACGTCCATGGGCCTGATCTATGGCACGTCCCCGCTCAGCATCCTGGTTTCGCTGGTGTTCAGCCTCGTGCGGGCGATCGCGTTTGCCGCCATATTGGTGCAGACGGCGAGACCGCTTGCCATTCCCTTGTTTGGCTACCGCATCCCGCTGCCCGGTGGCGACCTTGTCTGGTTCGCCATCGGCTATGTCCTGTTCGGCACGGTGCTTATCACCTGGATCGGCAAGCCGTTTGTCCGGCGGCGCATGCGGGAGCAGCATTACGATGCCGATTTCCGCAGCGAACTGCTCCACGTCCGGCGCAACAGCGAACAGATCGCCTTTTCAGGCGCCCAGGGCATCGAACTGCACGGCCTTCGCCAGACCTTCGCCAACATCAGGCGCAACTGGTATCGGCTGATGCTGGCCAATGCCGGGTTGCAGGCGGGGCAGAGCATCTATCAGCAAGTCATGGCGATCGTGCCGCTGTTCCTGACAGTGCCCAAGTATTTCGCTGGCGCCATTACGTTCGGACAGGTGCAGGCCGCCCGCGATGCCTTTACACAGTTTTCCAGCAACTTGTCTTATATCGTTCTCGGCTATCCGGGCATCGCACGCCAGATCGCCAACTTCAACCGCTTGAAGGCCCTGGACGACGCGATCGATCACGAACGCCCGCGCGGCATCGGCTTTGCGCCGGGCGGCACGCCGGATGGCGTGGCCATCAGCGCAACCGGCTTGATGCTGCGCCGCCCGAATGGGGAGCCCCTGCTGTCGGTGGCGGACTGGACGATCCGCGACGGCGAGCGCTGGGTGATCGAAGGGCCTTCGGGTACGGGCAAGACCACGCTGCTGCGCGCCATGGCTGGCCTCTGGCCCGACGGGACGGGCCAGGTGGCGATGACCCGGCGCGGCACGGCGATGCTGGTGCCGCAGCGGCTCTACCTCCCGCTCGGCACGCTCAAGAACGCGATCTGCTTTCCCGATCGGTCGGAAGATCATAACGATGCGACCATCGCGGCATTGCTCGAACGCGTGCGGCTCGACGCCCATGTCGCGGACATGCACGCGCTGCGCATGTGGCAGGACGAACTGTCGCCAGGGGAGCAGCAGCGCGTGGCGCTTGCCCGCATCCTGCTGCAGCGGCCCAGCCTGCTGGTGCTGGACGAGGCGACGAGCGCGCTGGACGCAGACAATGCAGCGTATTTCTATCAAGCAGTCCTGGATGCGATGCCGCACGCGACCATCGTCAGCGTCGTCCATAACGAGCGGTTGGCGGCCTATCACACCCACCGCCTGACCCTGCATCATGGCCATGCCAGCTTTGCGCGGGTTGAGGGCGCGGCATGACCGCTTTGTTGACCCACGATGAGGCGGCCTTGCGCGATGCCGCGCAGTGGGCGGTCGAACAGGCGGCCAAGCGCGGCGCGCGGGCGCGCGCCTCGGTTCGGCATGAGGGCATCGCCAAGACGGCAGTGCGCGATGGCGAGATCGAGATGGCCGAGCGCAGCGGCAGCCAGAGCCTTGGCTTGACCGTGTTTCACAATGGCCGCCGGGGATCGGCCTCGACCGCGGGATTCGACCGGGCGGCGATCGACCGCGTGGTGGAAGAGGCGATGCTGATCGCCGCGCATGTCCAGCCCGATCCCGATGCCGATCTGCCGCCGGCCGATCGCCTGGCCTTTGCCGGCCCCGCGCCGTTGCTCTATGGCGACAGCCCGCGCAGTGCCCAGGCGACGCTGGAAGCAGCGCGCGCGCTGGACCGGATTACCGCCGAAATCGCTGCGTCGGACAGCCGGCTGCGCGCCGGGGAGTCCGTGGCCTTGGCCACCGAGGGCCTGTGGGCCCTGGCGACCAGCGACGGGTTCTGTCGCACTGCATTGCGCTCCAACGATGCGCGCTGGACGGTGATGCTGGCGCAGGACGATGGTGGCAGCATTTCCGATTTCTGCCAGTCGCAGGAACGGCGGATTGAGGCCCTGATCGCGCCCGAAACGCTGGCGCGCGACGCGGCGGCGCGCGCGCGCCGGGCACTGGGTGCGCGGGCCATGGGCAGCCGCCGTTGCGCGGTGTTGTTCGACCCGCGCACGGCCGCAACCCTGATCGACATCGTGGCTGGCGCGCTGAACGGGGCGTCGCAATATCGGCGCATGAGCTTCCTGCCAGACCCGGTGGGGCGCTGCGTAGCCGCCGCGCATCTGGACCTGCGCGAAGATCCGTTCGAACCTTTGGGGCTGGCAAGCGGCGGCTTCGATAGCGAGGGGATCGCCGGCTCCTCGCGCGCGATCCTGCGATCGGGTGTTGTCGAGGGCTTGTTCCTGTCAAGCTTTTCCGGCCGCAAGCTGGGAATGGCATCGACGGGCAACGCCGATGGCTATTACAATCTTGCACTCACCAGCACGGCCGAAAGCGGCGACTGGGCCGCGATGCTGCGAATGCTGGGCAGCGGGCTGGTCGTCACCCACTTCCAGGGCGGCAAGACCGATCCTGCCAGCGGCAACTGGACGCAGGCAGTGCGTGGCTTCTGGGTCGAGGGCGGCGAAATTGTCCATGCCGTCACCGACGTGACGCTTGCGGGCACTGTTCCTGCCATGCTGGCCGCCATTCGCACGGTCGGGCGCGACGTGGCGCGGATCGGGGCGATCCGTACCGGCTCTATCCTGATCGACGACATGCAATTGGGGGGCAGGGCATGAACGGCGGCGACATTGCGCTCGACCGCGCGCGGGCGCGGTTGTTCGAACCGGCCGGGCTGGACGAGGCGGCGATCGGCCGCGCGCTGGGCGAGCTGGCTGGCGGTGGCGCCGATCTGGCCGATCTCTATTTCGAAGCAAGCAGCACGCGCAGTTGGCAGCTTGAAGGTGGCCGCGTGTCCCAGGGTATGTTTGCGATGCGGCAGGGGGTAGGCGCGCGAACGGTCCACCGGGGCGAGGTGCGCTTTGCCCATTCGGCCGATATCCGCCCGGGCGCGCTGCTCGATACGGCGCGTGCGGTAAGAACGCTGGCGCCTGGCGGCGATGCTCAGCGCCATTCACCAGGTGTCGCACTCAGCCGCCGCACCGCCGGCCATACGCTCTATCCCGCGCTCGATCCTGTCGCGGTTACGGACGCCACTGCCTGGATCGCCATTCTGGAGCGGATCGACGAACGCGCCCGTGGCCAGGATCATCGCATCGTGCGGGTCGATGCCAATGTCCGTTTGACCGACACGACGGTGCTGGTTGCAGATGCCGATGGCCTGCTGGCGGGTGATGTTCGGCCGATGACCATCCTGTCAATGATCGTGATCGCGGAGCAGGGTGGCCGCCGCGCACGCGGGCAGGCGGGCCTGGGACGGCGGGCGGGGCTCGATGGCTTCGATGCCGCCGCGATCGACGCCATGGTCGCGACGGCGACGCGTATGGCGCTCAACAATCTCGAGGCCATCCCGGCGCCCGTTGGCGAAATGCCGATCGTGCTGGGGCCGGGCTATCCCGGTGTGCTGTTTCACGAGGCGGTGGGGCACGGTCTGGAGGGCGATCACCATCGCAAGCATCTCTCTGCCTTCGACGGCAAGATGGGCGAGCGGATCGCCGCGCCCGGCGTGACCGTGATCGATGACGGCGGCATCCCAGGGCGTCTGGGGTCACTCGGCATCGACGACGAAGGCACCGTGCCCGATCGCACCGTGCTGGTGGACGACGGCGTGTTGACCGGGCTGATGCAGGACCGGCTCAATGCCGGGCTGATGAATGCCCGCTCGACCGGGAATGGCCGCCGCCAATCCTATGCGCACTTGCCGCTGCCGCGCATGACCAACACGTTTCTGGCGAACGGCCATGCGGACCCGACGGACATCATCGCCTCGATCGATCGCGGGATCTACGCCACCGAATTCGATGGCGGGCAGGTCGACATTGTCACCGGTCGGTTCAACTTCACCACGATCGAGGCCTGGCTGGTCGAAAAGGGCCGGTTGGTTGCGCCCTTGCGCGGCGCCACGTTGATCGGCGTGGGTCATGAGGCGCTGCGCCACGTCTCGATGGTCGGCAATGACCTCGCGCTCGACAGCGGCATGGCGACCTGCGGCAAACAGGGCCAGTCGCTGCATGTCAGTGTCGGCCAACCTACGCTGCGCATCGACCGGATGATGGTCGGTGGGCAAGCCGGCTGACCTTATTTCCCCCCGAAAGGATCACTTCATGCGCAATGCCAACGAGCAGGATTTCGACGAGATCGTCATGAACAGCGACAAGCCCGTGCTGGTCGATTTCTGGGCGCCCTGGTGCGCGCCGTGCAAGGCGCTCGCTCCGACGCTCGACGAGATAGCCGAGGAATATGCCGAAGAGATGGAGATCGTGAAGGTCGATATCGAGGCCAATCCCGGCCTGGCCGAACGTTTCGAAGTGCGCGGTATTCCGCTGCTGATGATCGTGAAGGACGGGGCGGAAACCGCGCGGACGTTTGGCACCCTGTCGCGCAGCCGCCTCGACGCCTTTGTCGATGCGCATGTGGGGGCAGAGTAAGTGGCGGTGATTGCGTTTCACGGCGACCCCCAGGTCAAGGCGCAGGCGCTCGATCGCCTGCAGCGGCATGTCGCAGCGGGTAGCTTCGTCTATTTCCCGGCCTGGGAAAACGGAAACGCGAACGTTATCGGTGCGGTCGTCGAGGCCGATGATACCCCCGCCTATGCCGAGCGGCTGGGATACCCGCTTGCCTTGGCTGAGACCCTGCCGATGCTGGTCAACGGCTTTCGTCCGCAGCCTGAGGCGGTGCGTTTCGCGCTAGCCTGGCTAGAGCGGACACCGGTGGGCGCGGATCTTACGACGATCGTTTCGCAGCTCGTGCTTGACCTGCTCGCCAACGCGGACCTGGTGAAGCTGACTGAACGATATCCCGATGTCGAGCAGAGCCGGCAGGCGATCATGGCGCTGCACCGCTGCGCGATCGACGGCGACGAACCCGATCGCAAGACGTGGAAAGCCGCGCGCCTCGCCGCCGTGGCTGCGACGGATGCTGTCGATGAAGCGGCGCTGGAACGCCGGGCCGCACAGGTCGTGGAAGCTGCGGCTTGGCCGGGCACCATGCGGACCGTGCTGCGCGACACGCTGAACGGGCTGGGCACCGCCGAACTCCATCTGTCCCTGTCCGAGGCTGGCTGGACCGAGGAAAACGAGAGTCGCGTCTTCCATATTCGCCAGCAGGCAGAGACCGACGGATACAAGGCCGAACTCTCCGGGCTCGACCGCGTGCTGGCGATCCTGGATGCCGATCATCCGGCGCTGGCAGAGCAATTTCGCGTGCGGCTGGATCTCATGGAGGAATCGAGCGCGCGATATCGGGCCCTGGCCTGGAAGGCGATCGAACTGATGGAACAGGCACCGATCGCCGCAACACGGCTTGCGGCGCAATGACGCTGGAACGCGAAATCGCGGGGGTCGCCGAGGTAGACAGCCGGCACAGCAAGGTCTTGATCATCGGCTCTGGCCCGGCAGGATATACTGCGGCCATCTACGCCGCGCGGGCGGCACTGGCGCCCACGCTGGTCGAAGGGCCGCAGCCCGGTGGGCAATTGACCATCACCACCGATGTCGAGAACTGGCCGGGCGACGCCAGCGTGCTCGGTCCCGATCTGATGGCGCGGATGGGTGAGCAGGTGCGCCACGCGGGGGTCGACGTGGTCGGCGACGTCATCGTCAAGGTCGATCTGGGGCGGGCGCCGTTCCTGGCAATCGGTGATGGCGGCGTACACTATACCGCTGACACGATCGTCATCGCCACTGGTGCGTCAGCGCGCTGGCTGGGGCTGGGCAGCGAGACCGAATTTCGCGGGCGCGGCGTATCGGCCTGCGCGACGTGCGACGGATTCTTTTACCGGGGGCGGATTTGCGCGGTCGTCGGCGGCGGCAATACGGCGGTCGAGGAAGCACTGTACCTGACCAATTTCGCCGAGAAGGTCTATCTGATCCACCGCCGCGACACCTTGCGGGCCGATCGGACCAACCAGGCGCGCCTTCATGCCAATCCCAGGATCGAGATGGTGTGGAACGCTGAAGTGGCCGAGGTGCTGGGCAACAGCGCTGGTGTAACCGGCGTGGCCCTGCGCGACACGCGTGATGGCGCGGTATCGCAGCTGGCGGTGCATGGGCTGTTTGTCGCGATCGGCCACGATCCGGCCACTGCCCTCTTCCAGGGGCAACTGCACATGGACGAGGAGGGCTACATCCTCGTCACCCCCGGTTCCACCGCAACCAGCGTGCCCGGTGTGTTTGCGGCGGGTGATGTGCAGGACAAGCAGTTCCGCCAGGCCGTTACGTCTGCCGGCATGGGCTGCATGGCTGCACTGGAAGCCGAGCGCTACCTGGCCGGGCACAACAGCCATGCGATCGCAGCCGACGGCGCCGACCCCGGCCTGACGGTCTGAAAGGGACATCGATGACACCGAACCCGCTGCTCGACACGCTGGCACTGCCGCGTTTTGAGGATATCCGACCTGAGCACATCGTACCCGCGCTTGACCGGGCGATTGCCGAACACCGCGCAGTGGTTGCCAGGATCGTCGAGACCCGGCCGACCCGATTTGCCGAAGCATGGATGCCATTGGAACGCGCCGACACGGCGATTGCGGGCATCTGGTCTGCCGTGTCGCATCTTCACGGCGTTGCCGACACGCCCGATCTACGCGCGGCCTATGCTGCTGGCGAAGTGCTGCTGGTGGAAAACCACCTCCAGGTCATGCAGAACGAGGCGCTCTATGCTGTGCTGGTCGCGCTGACCCGGACCGGCGAGTTTGCCGGGCTTGCCGCTGCGGATCGCGCCGCCGTGCTGCACAGGGTTCGCGACTTCACACTCGCCGGCGTGGCCCTTCCGCCTCAGGATCGCGCCCGCTTTGCCGCGCTTTCGGTGGAACTGTCGCAGCTCTCGACCGCGTTCGGCAATGCCGTGCTCGATGCCACCGACGCCTGGTTTGAACATATCACGGACGAAGCGCTGCTCGCCGGGCTTGCAGATACGGACAAGGCGATGTTCGCCGAGGCGGCGCGGGCCAAGGGCCTTTCGGGGTGGGTCGTCACGCTGCAGATGCCGAGTGTCAGCGCCGTCCTGACTTTCGCGGCAAACCGCGACCTGCGCGAGCGGGTCTATGCCGCCGCCGGCACGCGCGCCTCTGATCAGGGGCCCCATGCCGGGCAGTTCGACAATTCGCAGCGGATCGCCGATATCCTTGTGCGGCGCCACGAGGCTGCCCGGCTGCTCGGCTTTTCCGACCCGGTCGAATGGTCGCTTGCCACCAAGATGGCGCCGGGCGCGGGCGAGGTCATTGCTTTCCTTCGTGATCTTGCTGACCGCGCGAAACCTGCCGCAACGGCAGAGATCGCTGCGCTGGCCGGCTATGCGGCGGCATATCTGGGCATCGCCGACCTGCAACCGTGGGACATCGCTTATGTCGGCGAGCGAATGCGCGAGGCGCAGTATGCGATCGACGAGCAGCAGGTGCGCGCCCATTTCCCGGTGGAGCGCGTCGTCGCGGGCTGGCAGCGGCTGCTCTACCGCTTGTTCGGCATTCGCCTGACTGCGCGGCCCGACATTGCCGTCTATCATCCCGATGCATGCTATTACGATGTAGCCGACGAACAAGGGACGGTCTTCGCGGGCGTCTATGTCGATCTGCATGCCCGCCCGGGCAAGCGCGGTGGCGCCTGGATGGCGCAGGCGCGGCCCCGGCTGAACGACGGCAATGTCCGGCGCGTGCCGGTTGCCTACCTCGTCTGCAACTTCGCGCCGAAGACGCACGATGCGCCTTCGCTGCTCAGCCACAAGGAGGTTGTCACCTTCCTGCACGAGACCGGGCATTGCCTGCATCACCTGTTCACGCGCGTTGACCGCCCCAACATTGCCGGCACCAACGGGTTCGAGTGGGATGCAATCGAACTGCCCAGCCAGTTGATGGAGGATTTTGCGTGGGACCGCGCCACGCTGCGCGACATGTCGGGCCACCATGAAACCGGTGCGTCGTTGCCCGATGCGGTGTTCGACACGCTTGTTGCCGCGCGTCATTTCCTGTCGGGCATGTTCATCGTGCGCCAGGTCGAATTGGCGCTGTTCGACCTGTTCCTGCATCTCGGAACGCTGGGAAGCGACCCGATCGAGGTGATCGCGGCGGTGCGCGACGAGGTGGCCGTGGTGCATCCACCGGCCTGGCACCGCTTCCCGCATGCCTTCACCCATATATTCGCGGGCGCCTATGCATCTGGCTATTACAGCTATCTCTGGGCAGAAGTGCTGGCTGCCGACGGGTTCCAACGCTTTGTCGAGGCCGGCACGATCGATCGCGCCACGGCGGAAAAGCTGCGCGACGACATCCTCGCGCGGGGTGCCAGCCGTTCAGCAGCGGAAAGCTTTCGCGCGTTCCGGGGGCGCAATGCACAGCCGCATGCGATGCTGGCGCGGCACGGACTGGTCCGTCTGTGATTGCCGATGCGGGCGGCGTCCTTGTGGGCGTCGCCACGCATTGGCCTTCGCCACGCGCGCTCCAACTTCCCTCCACATTTCCTCCATTGAAGCTCGGTACGGCGGGCCGGCTCAACGCGAGGAAATCCCATGGCGACAAGAGAAGGCCCGATAAAGTCGACACGCACGCCGATCTGGATCGGATTGGGCGGCGCCGGCGCAGCCTTGCTGGCCACCGTCATCAATCCCCTGCTCGGCTCGGAAGCCAACGAGCAGGTGCAGATCTTCTTTAGTGAAACCGCGAAGTACATCGCCTTTGCGACTACCTTCTTCGTGGTGTTCTGGGTGCTGCTCGACAAGCCCCTGAAGAAACGCAAGCTGTCGCGCAAGCCTTGGCCCAAGCCCAGCCAGGTGTTTCGCGAGGCGCTGTTCAGTACCTGCACGCAGGTGATTTTCATTGCTGTCGATATCTGGACGGCGTTTCTCGTCCCGGCATCGGAAAAAAACAGCTATAGCGACATCGCCACCCACGGGTGGGCCTATTACGCGATGATCCTGTTCTTTGTGTTTGTGATCCACGATGCGTATTTCTATTGGATGCATCGCATCATGCATCACCCGAAGCTGTATGATCGGGTGCACAAGGTTCACCACGAGAGCACCGACCCGACGCCTTACTCGGCGTTCCACTTCCACCCGCTGGAGGCGCTGGGTGAAGCAGGCGCGGCGGTGGCCATGCTCCCCTTGTTTCTCCTCTTGCCGTGGCACGTTTCGATCCCGGTGGTCTGGGGGCTGGGCCAGCTGGCGTTGAACGTGATCGGCCACCTTGGTTATGAGGTCTATCCGTCCTGGTGGCTCAAGGTTCCGGTGCTGAAGTGGAAGAACACCGCGATGCATCACTACATGCATCACCAGATGGTCCGCGGAAACTATGGATTGTATTTCCGCTGGTGGGACAAAATCTGCGGGACCGAGTTCAAGAACCTAGAAACCAAGTATGACGCCCTGTTCAAGGACGCCAAGGTGGCCGAAGTTCCAGCCGGCCAGCCGGCGGGCCAGGCCTGATCGATACTGCTCGCTGCTGCTTGCCCGACGGAAGGCAGCAGCAGCAGCGAGAAGTCTCACTGGCGGGGCAACCCCGGCGCGGCGCCCAGCCCGCGTGGACAAATCCAGCGCTTCGGGAACGACCGAAAGTGGCGGCTGGCTGCCGCATGCGCGATGACGGCAGCCGAGGTGCAAGTTATCAAGCTGGACCCCGGACCAAGTCCGGGGTGACGAAGAATTTGAGAGAATATATGTACTTATCGTCACCCCGGACTTGATCCGGGGTCCAGCTGTTCTGCGTTGTGTAAAACGCCAGCATGGCCGCAACTGGCGTTTCCGGGCATCGCATTCGTCTACAGACCCTAGTCGTCCTGCGACAGTCTCACGACGACCTTGCCGATGGCCGAACGGTTGGCCAGCCGCGCGATCGCGGCGCCGCCTTCGGCGAGGGGGAAGACGCGGTCGATCCGTGGCTTGATCTGTCCGTTCTGCCACCAGTGCAGCAGTTCGCGCACATGGGCGCGATGGCGTTCCGGTTCGCGGGAAACGAAGCCGCCCCAGAAAACGCCGCGCACGTCGCAGGCTTTCAACAGCGTCAGGTTGAGCGGCAAATGCGGTATCCCCGCCGGGAAGCCGGTGACGAGGTAGCGACCTTCCCAGGCAATGCTGCGGAGCGCCGGCTCGGCATAGTCGCCACCCACGGGATCGTAGATCACATGCGCGCCGTGTGGGCCCACGGCCGCCTTGAACGTTTCGGCCAGTGCCTTGGACGCGGCCTTGTCCAAGGGGCCTGATGGATAGATCACCGTGCTGTCGGCCCCGGCCTGGCGCGCGGCGGCGGCCTTTTCCGCGCTGGAAACGGCGGCGACGACCGTGGCGCCAAGCGCCTTGCCGATCTCGATCGCAGACAGGCCGATGCCGCCCGCCGCGCCCAGGACCAGCAGCGTTTCGCCAGCCTTGAGTTGCCCGCGATCCTTCAGCGCGTGGATCGTGGTGCCATAGGTGAACACGAGCGCGGCGCCTTCGACCGGATCGGCGCCGTCGGGCAGGCGGATGGCCGAGGCGGCGGGAACGATGACCTGTTCGGCCAGCCCGCCGCCAAGCGTGATCGCGATCAACCGATCACCGATCGCCCAATCCTCCACGCCCTCGCCCAGCGCATCGACGACACCGCAAACCTCCGAGCCCGGTGCGAAGGGGCGGGTTGGCTTGAACTGGTACTTGTCCTCGATGATGAGCACATCGGGATAGTTGATGGCGCAGGCGATGACGCGGATCCGCAGTTCCGATCGGCCGGGCTGCGGCGTTGGCAGCTCGGCCAGTTCCAGCGTTTCAGGGCCGCCGGGCGCGCGCGAGATGAGCGCCTTCATCACATCACCTCGAACAGGCCGGCCGCGCCCATGCCGCCGCCCACGCACATCGTCACGACAACGTGCCGCGCACCGCGCCGCTTGCCCTCGATCAACGCGTGACCGACCATGCGTGCGCCCGACATGCCATAGGGATGGCCGATCGAGATGGCGCCGCCATTGACGTTGAGCCGGTCATCGGGAATGCCCAGCGTGTCGCGGCAATACAGCACCTGCACGGCAAAGGCTTCGTTAAGCTCCCACAGCCCGATGTCGTCCATGCCAAGGCCGAACCGTTCGAGCAGCTTGGGCACTGCAAAGACCGGGCCGATGCCCATTTCATCGGGCTCGGTGCCGGCCATTGCCATGCCGACATAGCGGCCGAGCGGCGTGAGCCCGCGATCGGCAGCCAGCTTGGCTTCCATGACCACGCAGGCCGAAGCGCCATCGGACAGTTGCGATGCATTGCCCGCGGTGATGACACCGCCTTCGACCACCGGCTTGAGCGCGGCGAGCCCGTCTGCCGTGGTCTCCGGGCGATTGCCCTCGTCCTTGGTCAGCGTGACGTCGCGGTGCGAAATTTCGCCGGTGGCCTTGTCGGCAACAGCCATCGTCGCGGTTACGGGTACGATTTCCTGGTCAAAGGCCCCGGCGGCCTGGGCCCTGGCCGTCTGTTGCTGCGAGCGCAACGCATAGGCATCCTGCGCGGCGCGCGAGATGCCATAGCGCTTGGCGACAATCTCGGCGGTCTGAAGCATCGGCATGTAGATGTCTGGTACCATCGCGAGCAGCGCGCGATCGGGTTCCACCCGCATTTGCGGCGTCTGCACCAGAGAAATGGATTCAACGCCGCCGGCAACGACCACGTCCATGCGATCGACGATGACCTGCTTGGCAGCCGTGGCGATCGCCATGAGCCCGGAGGAGCATTGCCGGTCGATGGTGAGGCCCGAGACCGTTACCGGCAGGCCAGCGCGCAAGGCCGCGGTGCGCCCGATCGTGTGCTGCACGCCCTGCGGCAAGGCAGAGCCGATGATGCAATCGTCAATTTCGGCCGGGTCCACTCCGGCCCGCTCGACGGCGCTGCGGATCGCATGCGCGGCGAGCGTGGGGGAGGGGGTGGCGTTGAAGGCGCCGCGATAGGCGCGGCCGATCGGCGTACGGGCGGTGGAAACGATGACGGCTTCGCGCACGAAAATCTCCTGATTTTTCAAATCGTGAATTGGGTGAGCCACACGGCGGCAAGAGCAGGCTTGGCGTGCCCCTCGATCTCGATCGAGACATCGAGTGTCTGCTGAAAGCGGCCGGGCGCCTTCTCGGTGATGTCGACAAGTGTCGACGCCAGGCGAATCCGGCTGCCAGAGCGAACCGGCGAGATGAACCGCACGCGGTCCAGCCCATAGTTCACGCCCATCTTGACAGGCGGCATCGCGGGGCGGGTGATCGAGCCATCGAGCCAGGCGAGCAATGACAGGGTGAGGAAGCCGTGCGCGATCGTGCCGCCGAACGGTGTTTGCGCCGCGCGCGCCGGATCGACGTGGATGAACTGGTGGTCGTGCGTCGCTTCGGCGAAGAGATCGATCATCTTCTGATCGACGATGACCCAGTCCGAATGGCGGGTGATGCCGATCTCTGCCTGGATGGCAGCGGTAAAATCGGTCATGCGAATGCCTCTTCCGGCAGGTTGCGCACCAGATCGCTGTGCGTGTCGACCACGCGGAGCCACGCCAGCCCCTGTGGCAGTTCGGTTTCGGCCATGAAACGGCACGCAGCGAGGATGCCGGGGCGCAGCGGACTATCGACGGCGGCCTTCCCGGCCTGGTCCAACCACAACCACATCACGACACCGTGGCCGAAGGCGCGCAGAAACAGCGTCGCATCGTCAAAGGTGTCAGCGCCGCTGCGCTTCTGTAGCCCGGCAATGGTCTGTGCCAGTCGGTCCCAGAAGGCAGTCAGTGCAGTGGCGCAACCGGCCAGGGCGCTATCCGCGCATGCCGCCGTGGCGGTGATCCTGTCGCGCAGCATGGCAAGGCCGCGCCCGTCGGAAAACAGGATCTTGCGTCCCAGCAGGTCGATCGCCTGGATGCCAGTGGTGCCTTCGTGGATCGGGTTGAGGCGGTTGTCGCGGTAGAGCTGCTCGACATCGAAATCGCGCGTGTAGCCGTATCCGCCCAGAACCTGGATGGCGAGGTCGTTGGCGGTGAGACCGAACTCGGATGACCACGTCTTGGCCACCGGGGTGAGCAGCGCGAGCAGCGCCTCTGCATCCTCGCTCGCCTGATCGACAAGGTGCGCGCAATAGAGGCAGAGCGCGATCGCACCCTCGGCATAGACCTTTTGCCGCAGGATCATGCCGCGAACGTCGGGATGGTCGATAATCGGCAGCGGATCGCCGCCCTTGGTGCCGACAGCGCGGCCTTGCACCCGTTCGCGCGCATAGCGCAGCGATTGGCGATACCCGCGATAGGCCAGGGCGGCCGCGCCCATGCCAACCCCGATCCGGGCCTCGTTCATCATCATGAACATCTGGGCCAGCCCCTGGCCCGGCGCGCCGACGCGCCATCCGATCGCGCCCTCGCGCTCGCCGAAATTGAGCAGGCAGTTGGACGTGCCGCGAAAGCCCATCTTGTGGTTGAGCCCGGCAACGACGACATCGTTGGGCGATCCATCCGCAAGCCATTTGGGCACGATGAACAGCGAGATGCCCTTCGATCCGGCCGGAAGCGCGCCATTTTCGTCGGTGATCTTGGCGAGGACGAGGTGGACGATATTCTCGCTCACATCCTGGTCGCCGCCCGAAATCCACATCTTGTTGCCGGTGATCCGATACCGGACGCCGTGCTCGTCCTCGCCATCGGGGATGGCGCGGGTGCGGATATCGCCCAGGCTCGACCCGGCTTGCGGCTCTGACAAGCACATCGTGCCAAACCAGCGCCCTGCGATCTGCGGGCGCGCGAACCGCGTGATTTGCGCGGGCGTGCCAAACGCGGTGATGAGACGGGCATTGGCCGTCGTCAGCATCGGATAGGCAGAGGTCGACACATTGGCTGCGGCAAAGACCGCATACAGCGCCAGCGACGTCGTCGTGGGAAGACCGAGCCCGCCCAGCTCTTCGGGGAAGCTGATGCCGAACAGGCCGAGTTCGGCATAGCGGGCCAGGGCCTGCTTGATCGCGGGCAGAATATGCACGCCATCGGTATCGAGCGTTGGTTCCTGGAGGTCGGCCTGGCGATAGTGTGGCATGAATTCGTCTGCCGCGAGCTTGTGCGCCATTTCCAGCATGGCGAGGAACGTGCCATGGTCATCCCCGCCCAGTGCATCCAGCCAGTCGCCCAGCTGGAAGGCAAGCAGTGCGGCCGAGGGCAATGCGTCGCTGCTCATCAGGCGTGCCCCAACGCGATGAAGCGGCCAAGATGATGGTCTTCGTCGCCGAGCTGGTGGCCAATCATCGTCAGCCGCTTGGCGTAGTGCGAGAGCGGCAGCTCCCACGTCATGCCGATGCCACCATGCATCTGGATGGCTTCCTCGGCCACCAGCGTGCCGACGCGGCCGATCGTGTACTTGGCGGCCGAGACGGCACGCTCGCGGGTGCGCCGATCCTGGCCCAGCGCATCGGCGGCGCTGATCGCGGCGGAGCGCGCCAGCTCGATCTCCAGCGCCACGGTGGCCATGCGATGTTGCAGCGCCTGGAACTTGCCGATCGGCACGCCGAACTGTTTTCGCGTGCGCAGGTAATCGAGCGTAGCGGTCTTGAGCACGTCCATCACCGCGACGGCCTCCCAGGCAAGCGCGACGATGCCGGCGGCGATCGCCTGCTCGATGAGGGGGTAGCCGTCCTCGGCCACCAGCGTGGCAGGCGTGTTATCGAGGACCAGCTCGCCGCCGCGCCCACCATCGACCATGGGATAGCCGCGCACCTGGGCCGCCGCCTTGTCGAGAAGGAACAGGCCGATGCCGGCTTCATCGCCCGGTGCGCCGGCGATCCGCGCCGAGACGAGAATGCGATCGGCCGCCTCGATCTGCGGGACAACCGCCTTGCAACCATGGAGCGCCCAGCCCTCGCTGTTGGGCAAAGCATGGGTTTCTACGTCGTGGAGATCGTACCGGCTCTGCGGCTCTTCATGCGCAAAGGCGAGCAGGGTAGTCCCGGCGATCACCTCGGCCAGCACCTCGGCCAGCAGCGCGTCCTGCCCGCCCGCGGCCTTGGCCAGTGCCTGGCCGGCGATCAGCGTGCCAAGGAACGGCTCGACCACGAGTGCCTTGCCCAATCCTTCGAACACGGCCGCAATGTCAAAGCCGGTGCCGCCAAAGCCGCCCGCTTCCTCGCCGAACAGGGCGCCCACGACACCCAGTTCCGCCAGTTCCGCCCAATGCGTGCGTGACCAGCCTTCCGGCGACGAGCTGATCTTGTTGCGGATGTCGAACGGGTAACGCTGCTGGAGGTAGCGGCCGAGCATGTCGGCCAGCATCTGCCGATCTTCGCTGTGGTGGAAATACATGGCTCAGAGCTCCAACAGGGCTTTGGTGATGATCTCGCGCTGCACTTCGTTGGAGCCGCCGAAGATCGAGAGCTTGCGGTTGTTGAAATAGTCCACCGCTACTGGCGCGGCATAGTCCGGCCCGATCGGCGCGCCGTTGAAGCCCTCGTCCAGCGCCTCGCTGACAAAGGGCTGGGCGTATGGCCCCAGCGCGCGCCGGGTGAGGCTGGTGATCTCCTGGCGGATCTCGGTGCCGCAGATCTTGAGCATCGCGCTCATTTCCAGCGGCGCCGACCCGCCGCTTCCCGAAGCGGCCAGCACGCGCAGATTAGTGAGCTTGAGGTTCTCGAGGTTGATTTCCAGCCGGGCGAGACGCGCGGCGAACAACGGGTCTTCCGCGAGCGGCCGGCCCCCCTTGCGCTGGCTCTGCGCGATTTCCTTGAGGTGGTTGAACGCCGCCATCGAGCCGCCAACCCCAGCCAGGCCCGCGCGCTCGTAAGTCAGCAGGTATTTGGCATAGGTCCAGCCCTTGTTTTCCTCGCCAACCAGGTTTTCCGCCGGCACGCGCACATCGGTGAAGAACACCTCGTTCACCTCGTGCTCGCCGTCGAGCAGGATGATCGGGCGAACTTCGACGCCAGGCGTTTTCATGTCGATCAGCAGGAACGAGATGCCCTCCTGCTTCTTGCCCTCGGTCGAGGTGCGCACCAGGCAGAAAATCATGTCGGCATACTGGCCAAGCGTGGTCCAGGTCTTCTGGCCGTTGACGACGTAATGGTCGCCATCGCGCACCGCGCTGGTTTTCAGGCTGGCAAGGTCAGAGCCGGCGCCAGGTTCGGAATAGCCTTGGCACCACCAGTCGGTACCGTCGAGGATACGCGGCAGCCAATGATCCTTTTGCGCCTGCGAACCATATTTGATCAGCACCGGACCCAGCATCGAAACGCCGAACGGGACGATGCGCGGTGCGTGGGCCAGCGCGCTTTCGATGTCGAAGATCGCCGCTTGCGCCACCGACCAGCCGGGGCCGCCATATTCCTTGGGCCAGTGGTTGGCATACCAGCCGCGCTCGTTGAGGATGGCGTGCCATTCGACCATGTCCTGCTTGGTGAGCCGCTTGCTGGTGCGCACCTTTTCGGCGATGCGGGTGGGCAGCCGATCCTTCAGGAAAGCCCTGACTTCCTCACGGAAAGCCATTTCCTCGGGCGAGAAGTGGAGATCCATCAGATCAACCTTTCAAACAGGCCGCCATGCGGCTGGCGGGGGGCAGGGGCAGGGCGGAGGCCGCCGCGACAAGCGGAGCAGGGCATCAGGCCACGCCCGCCTGGGCGTTATCGGCATGGGTGGCGCGGATGAGCTTCTTGTCGATCTTGCCGACGCTGGTGCGGGGCAGGCCCTCGACCACGGCAAAGCGCTCCAGCTTGGCATAGCGGGTGATGGTGCCTTGGCTGATCGCTGCCTCGATCGGCGCGTTGAGCGCTTCGAGCGTCAGCGCGGCGCCAGGCCGCACGACCACAACCGCCAAGGGCCGCTCGCCCCATTTGGCGTCTGGCATGGCCACCACCGCCACTTCCACCACACCTTCGGCAGTGGCGACGAGTTCCTCCAGCTGGATGGAATCGATCCATTCGCCGCCGGTCTTGATCACGTCCTTCAGCCGGTCGCGGATCCGGATATAGCCATCGGGATCGATCGTCGCGATGTCCTGCGTGTGCATCCAGCCGCCGCGCCACAACGTTTCCGAGGCCTTGGCGTCGCCGGTGTAGCAGGGGGTAAGCCAGGGCGCGCGCAGCACCAGTTCGCCGCGCGTCTGGCCGTCATGCGGCAGATCATTCATGTCATCATCGACGATCCGCGCAGAAATCAGCGGGGCCGGGACCGTCGCGGTCAATGCCTGGATTTCCGCCGCGTCATCGCCTTCGGTGCCGGGGCGGATACGCGCGACCGAGACCAGCGGCCCGGTTTCCGACATGCCGTACCCCGCGATCAGACGCATGCCCTTGCGGCGCCCTTCGGCGCAGAGTTGCGGCGACAATGCTGATCCGCCCACGGTGATCGTCCAGCCGCTGACATCGGTGCCGGTCTTTTCGGCCGCATCGAGCAGCATCCGCAGGATGGTCGGCACGCAGTGCGAATAGGTCACCTTGTGCTGCGCGTGCAGCCGGCACAGCATCTCGGGCTCGTACCGACCCGGATAGACTTGCGTCATGCCCAGCATCGTCGCGACATAGGGCACGCCCCAGGCATGGACGTGGAACATCGGCGTCAGCGGCATGTAGACGTCTTTGTAGGCAAAGCCGGTGCCGTCGGCCGCGCCGAACGGCGCGTTGCACGCCAGCGTGTGGAGGACCAACTGGCGGTGGGTAAAGCACACGCCCTTGGGATTGCCGGTGGTGCCGGTGGTGTAAAAGGTGGTGGCAACGGCGTTTTCGTCGAAGTCCTCGAACGGATAATCCGGCGAGGCTGCGGCCGACAGCGCTTCGTACTCGCCCTTGGCAAAGGCCGGCAGCGCGCCTTGCGTGCCATCCATGATGGCGACCACTGCCTTTACGCCGGGCAGCGATGGCAGCACGGCTTCAACCAGCGGAAAGAAATCATGGTGGACGAGCAGGATCTCCGCCTTGGCGTGGTTCAGCGTGTAGGCAACCTGCGGCGCGGGCAGACGCACGTTCACCGTCTGCAGCACAGCGCCCATCATCGGAACGGCGAAATAGGCCTCGAGATAGCGGTGGCTGTCCCAGTCCATCACCGCGATCGTCATCCCCTGCTCGGCACCCAGGTCCGCCAGCAGCGAGGCGAGCCGGCCGACCCGCCCGGCAAACTCGCGATAGGTCCAGCTGCCCTGGTCGCGATAGACGATCCGCCGGTCGCTCGCCGTGGTCAGGGCACTATCGAGCAGGTGGCGGATGGTCAGCGGGAAGCGATAGGCCTCGGTCGCCGGTTCAGCGAAGCGTAGCGGCATGATGCTCTCCTCTTGTCTTGTCTTTTTTGTGCGTCGCTTATCGGTCGAGCGGCTTGCCTTGCGCGGCGCAGTCCAGCAGCAGCGGCGAGAGCGTGAATTCGGCGCCCAGCGCTTGTTGGTAGCGTGTCAGGGCCTGCGCGATCTTGTCCAATCCGACCGTGTCTGCCCAGAACATCGGCCCGCCCTTGTGACGCGGCCAACCATAGCCATAGTTCCACACGACATCGATATCCGAAGCGCGTTGGGCGATGCCTTCTTCCAGGATCTTGGCGCCTTCGTTGACCATCGAGTACAGCGTGCGCACCATGATTTCCTCGTCGGAAATATCGCGCGGGACGATGCCAGCCCTGGCGCGGAAATCATCGATGATCGTCGCGACGACAGGCGATGGCGTCGGCCGCCGCTTTTCGTCGTAATCGTAGAAGCCGGCCTGCTTCTTCTGGCCCCAGCGGCCCTCGGCGCACAGCGCGTCCTGAAGGCTTTCGATGCGGCTGGGATCGCGATGCCAGCCGATATCGACGCCGGCGAGGTCAGCCATCTGGAACGGACCCATCGGCATGCCGAAGTCGGTATGCACGCGATCGACCTGTTCCGGCGTGGCGCCTTCCAGCAGCAGCGCGTTGGCGTTGGCCTGGCGCGGGATCAGCATGCGATTGCCGATGAAGCCATAGCAGACCCCGGCCACAACTGGCACCTTGCCGATTTTGCGCGCGATATCCATGCCGGTGGCCAGCGCATCGGGCGCGGTTTTGGCGCCGCGTACCACCTCGACCAGCTTCATCACGTTGGCGGGCGAGAAGAAATGGAGGCCGAGCACGTCCTGCGGGCGCGTGGTTGCCGCCGCGATTTCGTCGATCGAGAGATAGGAGGTATTGGACGCAAGCATCGCGCCCGGCTTGGCGATGCCGTCGAGCCTGGCAAAAATCTCCTTCTTCACGTCCATGTTTTCATAGACCGCCTCGATGATGAGGTCGCAGTCGGCAAGCGCTGAAAAGTCGAGCGTTGGGGTGATCAGGCCCATCGCCTTTTCGACCTGCTCGGCGGTGAGCCTGCCCTTGGCGGCAGTCGCCTCATAGTTCTTGCGCATGACGCCGATGCCACGGTCCAGCGCATCCTGCGCCATCTCGACCATGGTTACCGGGATATTCGCCGAGAGGAAATTCATCGAGATGCCGCCGCCCATCGTGCCGGCGCCGATCACGCCGACCTTGGTGATCGGGCGGAGCTGGATATCCTTGGGCAGGCCATCGATCTTGGCCGCGGCGCGCTCGGCGAAGAAGACGTGGCGCAGCGCCTTGGACTGCTCGCCGGCGACGAGTTGCTGGAACAGCGCGCGTTCCTTTTCCTGCCCCTGGTCGAGCGGCAGTTCGGTTGCCGCCTTCACCGCCGCGATGCAGGCCTGGGGCGCGTCGAGGCCCTTGATCTTGCGGGCATTTTGGGCCGCAAACTGTTCAAACACCGCCGGATCGACCGAAACCGAACGATCGCCGGTGCGGCGGGGCGCAGTGAGCGTGCGGGCATAGGCGATCGCCTCGGCGGCAAGGCTTTCGTCACTTTCGGCCAGTTTGTCGACGAGCCCGGCCTGCGCCGCCTTGCTCGCCGCGATCGGCGTACCCGAGACGATCATGCCAAGCGCGGTTTCCACGCCGACGAGGCGCGGCAGCCGTTGCGTGCCACCGGCACCGGGCAGGATGCCAAGCGAGACTTCGGGCAGGCCCAGCCTGGCCTTGGGGCTGGCGATCCGGTAATGCGCGCCCAGCGCCACCTCCAGCCCGCCGCCCAGCGCCATGCCATGAATGGCGGCGACCACCGGCTTGGCGCTCGCCTCGATCGCATCGACCACCTGCGGCAGCCAAGGATCGACCGGCGGCTTGCCAAACTCGGTAATGTCGGCGCCACCCGAGAACATCTTGCCGGCGCCGCGAATGACGATCGCCTTGATCGCCGGATCGCCCTGCGCATCGGCCAGCGCCTTGGCCAGCCCCTGGCGGACCTGCGCCCCCAGTGCATTGACCGGCGGGTTGGCCATGACAATCTCGAGGACGTCGTCGTGAAGCTTGGTCTCGATCATGGGATATCTCTCGTCAGAAGGACGTCTCGCCCAGGCCGCGCGGCCGGGCGAAGGGATGGGAGGAGGAGAGGCCGGCATCGACGACCAGGGCATGGCCGTTGACGTAGCTGGCTTCGTCGGACGCGAGGAATGCGACCGCGGTGGCGATCTCGATGGGCTGGCCGCCGCGCTTGAGCGGGTTGAGTTGCCCCAGTTGGTCGCTTTTGCCCTTGGCGCGGGCGCGTTCGTAGAATGACTGGGTCATGCCCGTCTCGATCAGGCCAGGGCACACCGCATTGACGCGAATGCCCGATCCGCTGAGCTGCTGTGCCGCAGTCTGAACAAGATTGATCACCCCCGCCTTGGATGCGGAGTATGCCGGGCCACCCGCGCCGGCCCGCAGCCCTGCGACCGAGGCGGTACAGACGATCGCACCGGCGGTTCCGGCATCGAGCATGGCCTTGGCGCCATGCTTGATGGCAAGGAACGGACCGATCAGGTTGACCTGCAGCAGGGCCTGCCAATCTTCCACCGACTGGTCGAAGATGCCGGCCATGCCGCCGCTGATCCCAGCATTGGCAAAGATCACATCGATCCCGCCATGGGTCTGGATTGCGGCGGCGATCATCGCGATGACATCGCCTTCATTGCCCGCGTCCCCGCGCATCGCGGTAATCGCGGAATGGGCGGCAGCCGTCGCTTCCACGCCATCGGAAAGGTCGACCGCCAAAACCCTTGCGCCTTGTTCGGCAAACAGGATGGCCGCGGCACGGCCAATTCCCGATGCCGCGCCGGTGACGAGGACACTCTTCCCGGCGAACCGCGCGTTCACAGGCCGCCCCGGATAGTCGTGCCACCGTCAACGACAATGCCCTGGCCGGTGACATAGGCGCCGGCTTTCGAAGCGAGGAAGACCGCCGCGCCCGCGATCTCGTCGGGCTCGCCAATGCGGCCGAGCGGGGTGACGCGCTTGAGCGCAGCCTCTGCCTCCGGGTCTTCCCACAGCGCCTTGGCAAAATCGGTGCGGATCACCCCGGGTGCGATGGCGTTGACGCGCACGTTGTGCCTGCCAAATTCGATCGCAAGGTTGCGGACCAGCTGGAAATCGGCGGCCTTGGACACGTTGTAGGCGCCGATCACGTCGGACCCGATCAGCCCGCCGATCGAGGAGACGATCACGATTGCGCCGTTCTCGCGCTCGATCATTTCGGGCACGACCATGTTGACCAGCCAGTGATTGGCCAACACGTTGTTGTCGAAGATCTTGCGGAACTGCTCGTCGGTGATCCCCGCCATGGGCCCGTAATAGGGGTTGGAGGCCGCGTTGCAGACGAGGATGTCGATCTTGCCGAACCGCTGGCGCGTTTCCGAGACCAGCGCCTGCAGCATCGCCTTGTCAGAGATGCTGGCAGCGATGGCGATGGCGCGTTCCTCGCCATGCGTGGCGTTGATGGCGTTGGCAACTTCCTCGCAAGCCTGCTGCTTGCGGCTGGAGATCACCACCTTGGCACCGGCATCGGCATAAGCCTCGGCGATGGCGCGGCCAATGCCGCGCGACGATCCGGTGATGATCGCGACTTTGCCGGTCAGATCGAACAAGTCCATGTTTATCGCTCTCCTTATGCGGTGGCGCCGGCCTGGCGTGCTTGTGCCCAGGCGGCCTGGGCCAGCGGCCGCAATTTGGCGACGGCTTCTGCGGCCCTGCTGCTCGAGGCATTGCCATCGATCAGACGCTTCTTGATGCCCTGGACGATGCCGACCAGGCGGAACAGGTTGTAGGCAAAATACCAATGCAGATCGGGCAAGGCGTCTCGCCCGCTGGCCGCGCAATAGCGGTCGACCATGGCGCCAAGCGGGGGCAGCCCTTCGGCAGCGAGATCGAGGCCGGCGAGCCCCGACCGCCCGTCACGCGGCATCGCCCAGTTCATCGCGAAATACGTGAAGTCGGCCAGCGGATCGCCGATCGTGGTCAGCTCCCAATCGAGCACCGCTGCCACCCTGGGGGCAGTGGGGGCATAGATCAGGTTGTCGATCCGGTAGTCGCCGTGGATGATCGCGGTGCGGGTCTGCGCGGGCACTGTACGCGGCAGCCAATCGATCAGCTTGTCCACCTCGGCAATGTCGTCCGTCTGCGCGGCGCGATACTGCTTGGTCCAGCGCTGGATCTGCCGCTCGAAATAGTTGCCCGGCGGTCCGAAATCACCGAGCCCGACGGCCTGGTGATCGATCGCGTGAAGCGCCGCCAGCGTATCGACCATCGCCTCGTAATAGGCATGGCGATCGGGCTTGGGGATATCGGGCAGCGTACCATCCCACAGCGTGCGGCCCTCCACCAGTTCCATCAGGTAGAAGACGGCACCGATCACGCTCTCGTCCTCGCACAGCGCAATCGGACGGGGCACCGGGAATCCGGTTGGGGAAAGCGCCGAGATCAGACGAAATTCACGGTCGACCGCATGGGCCGAAGGCAGCAACTGGCCAAACGGCTTGCGCCGCAGCACGAAATTTCCGGCCGAGGTTTCGATGCGGTAGGTGGGGTTGGACTGCCCGCCAGCAAACTTCTCCACCGCGCGCAGCTCGGCAGCGGTGGCCTGTTTGAGCCATCCCGCCAGCTTGTCCTGGTCGAGATCGCTCATCGCGCGGCGTCACGGTATTTGCCGAGTTCGGCGCGGGCGATGGCGCGGGCGTGCACTTCGTCAGGGCCGTCGGCAAGGCGCAGCGTGCGGATGTTGGCCCAGTCTGCCGCCAGCTGAAAATCGCCCGAGACACCAGCGCCGCCATGGGCCTGCACGGCATCGTCGATGATTTTCAGGGCCATCATCGGCGCCTGCACCTTGATCATCGCGATCTCGTTGCGGGCGGCCTTGTTGCCGGCGCGGTCCATCATGTCGGCCGCCTTGAGGCAGAGCAGCCGCGTCATCTCGATGTCGATGCGGGCACGGGCGACGCGTTCCTCCCACACACTGTGTTCGGAGAGGCGCTTGCCGAACGCGGTGCGCGATACCAGCCGCCTGGCCATGGCCTCCAGCGCCTCCTCGGCAGCGCCGATCGTGCGCATGCAGTGATGAATGCGGCCCGGCCCGAGCCTTCCCTGGGCAATCTCAAAGCCGCGGCCCTCGCCAAGCAGCAGGTTTTCCGCCGGCACGCGCACATCGGTCAGCGTAACCTCGGCATGGCCGTGGGGGGCGTGGTCATAGCCATAAACCGACAGCAGCCTCTCGACCTTCACGCCGGGCGTATCGACATCGACCAGGATCATCGCCTGCTGGCTGTGCGCGGGGGCATCGGGATCGGTCTTGCCCATCACGATCGCCAGCTTGGCGCGGGGGTCGCCCATGCCAGACGACCACCATTTGCGCCCGTTGATCACATAATGATCGCCGTCACGCCGGATCGAGGTGCGGATGTTGGTCGCGTCGGACGAGGCGACCTCGGGCTCGGTCATCAGGAACGCCGAGCGGATGGTGCCCTCCATCAGCGGCTTGAGCCAGCGATCCTTCTGCGCCCGCGTGCCATAGCGGTGCAGCACTTCCATGTTGCCGGTGTCGGGCGCCGAGCAGTTGAACACTTCCGAAGCCCAGCCAATGCGCCCCATCTCTTCGGCGCAGAGCGCATATTCAAGATTGCTGAGCTGCGTTCCCTCGAACACGAAGCTGTCGTCGACATGGCTATGGCCCGACGCCGGCGGCATGAACAGGTTCCACAGCCCGGCAGCCTTGGCCTTTGGCTTGAGCGCCTCAATCGTTTGTGATGGCGTCCAGCGATCGCCGGTGTTCACCTCTGCCCCATAGGCTTCGACCTGCGGCCTGACGTGCGCGGCGATAAAATCACGCACCGCGCCTTGGAAGTGCCGCTCACGTTCGGTGAAGGTGAAATTCATGGATCCTCTCCAGAGGCTGGCCGACTCAAGGGCCATACCCTAAGTTCTAATTATGCCGGACCATGACGCATCTCTGCAGACCTGTCCAGCAGGACTTGACAAGCAAAACGAGATATATTGCGTAAAATCGGCACGGCTCGTCGCTTTGCTAAAACTGACCCGATATTCGAATCCCAGTTTGGGGTGGCGCAATCTGTGGGTCGACAGCCGCGGCGCGAGTGGCGATAAGGCATGCATGTGCGACACCATCCCCCCCATGCCTGGCGCGGAAACCGGCGCTGTCTTGGTCGATAGCGCGACCCGCTTTGACAGGCAGAAGCAGCGCATCGTCGATGCGGCGACGGCGCTGTTGAACGACAAGGGCATGCGCGGGATGACGCTGTCTGACGTGGCGACCGAACTGGGCCTGAGCACGACCAGTGTGACCTACTACTTCCGTCGCAAGGAGCAGCTGCTGACGGCGGTGTTCGAAGACACGCTCGGCCGGCTGGCAGCGATGGTGGATGCAGCGCAGGCAGAGGCGACGCCCCGCGCGCGCGTTGCCCGCTACGTCGAACTGCATTTCGAGCACTTTGCGGGAACCCTACGTCAGTCGGAGCGGCCGCTGGCAAACCTTTCCGAAATCCGCTCGATGGACGAGCCGGCGCGATCATCGCTGATCGAGCAATATCGCGGCACGCTGCGGGCGATCCGCAGTTTCTTTGGCCCGGCCCGCGATGCCTCGCACCGCGACGTGCTGATTGCGCGCGCGCACATCCTCAACGAGGCGCTGCTATGGCAGCGCACATGGCTCGGGCAGTTCGCGATCGGGGATATGCCCAACGTCCGGCAGCGTTTTTTCCGGATTCTCGACGGCGGTATCGTCACGCCCGGCACGGCCTGGGACGTTCGCGTGTTCACGCCGGGGGCGGTAACCGACGCGGGCGACCAGGAAAGCTTCCTGCGCGTGGCAACGCGTTTCATCAATGCCACCGGCTATCGCGGTGCGTCCGTCAAGCGGATCATGGCGGAATTCAATCGCACCAAGGGCAGTTTCTACCATCATCTCGATTCCAAGGATGATCTGGTCGTCGCGTGCTGGCGGGCCAGCCACCGTCGCCTGGCCGATTTGCAGACCAGGGCCAGGGCCGAGCAGGCATCGGCGTGGAAGCGGCTTTCCGCCACGGTGCAGTCGGCGCTGCAGCTGCAGTTTGCCGACGAGTTCCCGCTGCTGCGCGTGACGGCCTATCAGGCGATGCCGCCTGCGGTTCGCGCGCTGGCGCTGCGCTATGCCCAGCGCACGGCGCTCGGCATGATGGGCGAGCTGGTGGAAGGGATGGCCGAAGGCGCCGTTCGCCTGGTCGATCCGTTCATCGCCGCACAGTTTCTGCTCGCGGCAATCAACGCGGCCTACGATCTGCAGGGGTGGCGCAAGGATCGCTCGCTGGCCGTGGTGATGGATGCCTACAAGTCGGTATTGGGCAACGGCTTGTTCGCCCCGGAGTGAGGGGAGGGCCTTTCCCGCGCCGCTCGGCTGGCTTGTATAATATAGTCAGGGCTATAATACCTGCGGCTATGTCGCAATCGCTGGGCAACAATGCATGACCGAGTCCGGGCCCCTGGTGCTGGTCGTCGAGGACGAGCAGAAAATCGCTGACATTATCCGGGCCTATTTCGAGCGCGAGGGCTACCGCGTGGTCCGCGCCGCAGATGGGGAGGAAGGCGTCCAGAACCACTACCGGCTGGCCCCGGACCTTGTCATCCTCGATGTCAAGCTGCCCAAGCTCGACGGGTTTCAGGCCTTGGCGCGGATGCGCGCGCATTCCGACACGCCGATCATCATGGTAACCGCGCTGGGCGAGGATTACGAACGGCTTGCGGGGTTGCGCATCGGGGCAGACGACTATGTCGTCAAACCTTTCAATCCGGCCGAACTGGTGGCGAGGTCTGCCGCCGTGCTGCGCCGGGCAAGGTCGCAAAGCGTGCCGCAGCGGCTGCGGATCGGGGTGATCGAGATCGATTGCGATGCGCATCTCGTGTCGGTTTCCGCAGGCGAGGGGCCGCGCCGCCTGATCGAGACGACCATCACGCAATTTCGCTTGCTCGAATATCTCGCCCGCGCGAGCCCGCGGGTGGTCGGTCGCGGCGCGCTGCTTGATGCCTGCCTTCCGGAAGGAGAGGCGCTCGAACGGACCGTCGACAGCCACCTGTCGAAATTGCGACGCAAGCTGGAGATGGCCGGGGCCGGCGACGTGCTCGAAAGCGTGCGCGGCGTCGGCTATCGATTGTCGGCGCGATGATGTGGCGCACGCTGCGCCTGCGCACGCAACTGGCGGCGGCGATGATCCTGGCCATCCTGCTGGCCATCCTGTTCGGCTATGTCGGGCTCAACCTCTTCGCGCGATGGCAGGAGCAGATGATGCTCAATGCACTCGATCCGGTTGCGCGCCAGACGCTGATGGAGGTCAACGCCGGGGGAAGGCCGCCGGCGGCAGCCGCTGTCGCGCTCTACAAGGAACGGGTGCGGATCGCGCAGACCATCGACCACGAACAAAGCGTGCTGCTGATCGGATTGGCTGCGCTGGCATCGATGTTCGGCATCGCGGTTGGCCTGGCGCTGGCCACCCGCCTGGCCCGCCCGATCGAGGCAGTGAGCCACGCGGCGCGCGCGATCACCTCGGGCGATCTGTCGGCGCGGGCGGCCGAAGGGCCGCCGGGCGCGGGCGAGCTAAGGCAATTGCTGTCCGATTTCAACAGCATGGCCGAGGCGCTGGAAGCCTATGACCGTGATCTGCGCGAAGGTTCTGCGGCCATCGCGCACGAGTTGCGCACCCCGCTGACGATCTTGCGCGGGCGGCTGCAAGGCCAGCTGGATGGCGTGTTTGCCACCGATGGTCCCGCGATCGCCGCGCTGATCCAGGAGGTGGATCTGCTCGCGCGCATCGTTGAGGATCTGCAGACGCTCAGCCTGGCCAATACCGGCCGTCTCGAACTGAATGTGCGTTTGGCCGATATGGCGCTGCTCGCCGCCACGCACCTGCACGCCCTCGAGCCGATCCTGGCCACGGCCGGTATGCGCCTGGAAACGCGCCTCGCGCCGACCCTGGTCGAGATGGATGAGCAACGGCTGGGACAGGTCCTGCTCGCGCTTGTCGACAACGCCCGCCGGCACGCCGCAACAGGTGGGGTGGTCGAAGTCGAAACGAAAATAGATGGCGCCAGCGCCTTGCTGATCATTACCGATCGTGGTCCCGGTCTTCCGTCGCACGAGCCCGATCAGGTTTTTCGCCGCTTTTGGCGGGGTGAACCGTCGCGCAGCCGGGTGCACGGAGGCAGTGGCCTTGGCCTCGCCGTGGTGAAAGCGGTTGTCGAGGCGCACGGCGGAACAGTCCTGGCAGGCGACCGCCCGGATGGTGGCGCGGTGTTCCACGTACAGTTGCCGCGGCAGCAAAGGCGGGGCAAAGCCTGATACGCTGCCCCGCCGTGGCTAAACCGGCAGGACCTCAGCTGTCGTAACCGGGCAAGCGGCGATCGAGCTGGCGCAGGAAGCCCGGCCAAGCCAGCATCGCCGATTTTGCGCGTCCGGTACTCACCTGCTGCCGCACTTCTTCCTGCGCAGCGGCTGGCGCAAGCATCACGTTGTCTCGCCCGATCGACAGCGCAGCCACCTGCTGGGCACATGCCTTTTCAAGGTAATACATGCCGAGCCACGCTTCTGCCGCCGTTTCTCCCACCGCAAGCGTACCATGGTTGCGCAGGATCATGGTCTTCTTGTCCCCCAGGTCGGCGACGATCCGCTCGCGCTCCTCAAGATTGAGCGCGATCCCTTCATACCCGTGGTAGCTGATCGAGGGCAGCGCGATGAGGGCATGCTGAGTCAGTGGCAGAAGCCCCTCGCTATGGGTCGACACGGCAACGCCGTGATCGGAGTGGAGGTGCATGACGAAACGGGCGTCTTCGCGCGCGCCGTGGATCGCCGAATGGATCGTGAAGCCGGCCGGGTTGACCTTGTATGGCGTCGGCTCGATGATCTTGCCATCCAGATCGATCTTGACCAGCGACGAGGCCGTGATCTCTTCGAAAAACATCCCATAGGGATTGATCAGGAAGTGGTGATCATCCCCGGGCAGTCGCGCCGAAATGTGGGTATAGATCGCGTCATCCCAGCCGTGCAGGGCGACAAGCCGATAGAGCGCGGCCAGCTCTACGCGGATCTGCCATTCCTGCGATGCGGTATCGGTCTGTGCGGCTGTCCGGTCTGCCGGGGCGAGCGTGTCCATTTCAGTTCTCCTGTCCATCAATCGCTATCGTTATTGCAACCGCGGCGCTGATCCCGGCTGGGCCTCGCCGCGCCCAGTTTCCGGGCCGCTATGCGTAGTACGCATGCTACCGCACCGGCTTGACCCAATCAATAGCGATAGCTATTAATATGAGCGCCCGCCGCTTTGCCGGCCCGGAACCGCATTTCACAGGGTCAAGATGGCCGAGGCGCTGGGGCAGGGGCGGTGTTTGGCCACAGCAAAGGACAGCGATAGCATGGGGCTGGGTAACGCAGCGCGGATAATGCCGCGCGAGGACGCGATCGATCCCGATCTGCCGATCATCGATCCGCACCATCATCTTTGGCAGGATCATCCCGAAAGCCACTATGCGGCAAAGGCGGTGCATCCGTTCAACGATATCTTTGTCCAAGACCCTGTGTATCTGCGCGACGAGTTCGTGGCGGACTTGCGCACCGGCCATAACATCATCGCCACGGTCTATGTCGAATGCGGCGCATTCTACCACGAACACGGATCGGAGAACGATCGCGCGCTGGGTGAGATCGAACGGGTCGTGGAAATCGCGCAGGCAGGCGCGGGCGATCCTTCGGGAGGCCAGCCGTGCGCGGCGATCGTGGGCTATGTCGATCTGACCAGCGATGATGCCGCTGCGGCGCTGGCGCGCGCGAAAGCGGCCGGCGCGGGCAAGCTGCGCGGCATCCGCAACATCGGCCCGCATGACGACGAACGCGTGCTCGGCCCGGTCGCCCCAGCGCCCCGTGGGCTCTATGGCAGCGACGCCTTTCGGCGCGGCTTTGCCGCATTGGCCGAGGCAGATCTCTCGTTCGATGCCTGGGTATTCGCGCCGCAGATCGGGGAAGTGACGGACCTCGCCCGTGCGTTTCCGCACGTGCCGATCATGCTGGATCACGTTGGCACGCCGCTGGGGATCGCGCGGCATCGCGGCACGCTGGCAGCGACCTTTCCCGATTGGCAACGCGCCATCCGGGAACTGGCGACCTGCCCCAACGTCCACGTCAAGTTGGGCGGGCTGGGCATGCCCTTCACGATGCTCGACGGCCTCGGACCCACGCAACGCGTTGGCTCCGAGACTCTCGCACGCCTGTGGCAGCCCTATATCGAAAGCTGCATCGAAGCCTTTGGGCCGGACCGTGCGCTGTTCGAAAGCAACTTCCCGGTCGACCGCTGGGGCGCAGACTATGTCGAAACCTGGAACGCGTTCAAACGTCTGACGCGGTCCGCCTCGGCAGACGAGAAATCGTGGCTGTTCGCGCGCTCTGCTGCCAAATTCTATCGTCTCGACGTTCCCATCGCCTAACATACCCTCGACCGCCAGAAACGGTCCTGTTGCGCGCCCTAATAAGAAGGCCTGCCCCGGCATGCGGTCGGAGCAGGCCTTCTCGCGACGGCGGTCTGCGCGCCTGCGTATCAGGCGGGGATCACGCCAGCCGCAGGCAGAACCGCTTCTGCACCGGTTCGGTCACTTTCCAGGTTCCGGTGAACCCTGCCTCGACCATGAAGGCATCCCCGGCCTTGACGCTGACCGTCTCGCCGCCATCCGCAGTCAGTTCGATCGCGCCTGCGATCAGATAGATATATTCGTGATAGGGCGTGTTCTCGGAATGCCAGGTGCCGGTGGTGGAATGCCAAGTCCCGGTCACCATGGTCTTGTCTGCCGTCTGGAATTCGAGCCACGTCTTCATCGTGGGAGACCCTTCGACAGGTTTCCAGTTGTCAGACGGGTTGGGATTGAAGAGCCCGGTTTCCGGGGCCGAAATTGCAACGCTCATATCGCATCCTTTTCATGCGTGCTTGGGCAGGTCGAATTGGAATTGTGGGAGAAATTATTCAGCGCGGCGCTGCGCCGGTTTACCCCTGGCTGGCGTAACCGAGCACGGCCTTCACCTCGACGAACTCGTGGAAGCCGAAATCGCCCCATTCGCGGCCATTGCCGCTGCGCTTGTAGCCGCCGAATGGCGCCATCAGATCGCGCGCGCCATTGATCGATACCTGGCCCGCGCGAATCCTGGCTGCTACCTTGCGCGCCGTGTCGATATCTGCCCCGCTGACATAGGCGGCGAGCCCATATTCGGTGTCGTTGCCGATTTCGATTGCCTCGTCGAGCGTCTGGTAGGCCATGATCGACAGGACGGGACCGAAGATTTCCTCCCGCGCGATGGTCATGTCAGGCGTCACGTTGGCGAACACCGTGGGCTGGACATAATAGCCCTTGTCCAGGCCTTCGGGGCGCGCGACCCCGCCGGCGACCAGCGTTGCGCCTTCATCGATGCCTGACTGGATAAGCCCGCGAATCTTGTCGAACTGGGCCTGCGAGGCAACGGGGCCGATCTGGGCGTTGCCATCAGGCGGCCCGACCGTGATGCTGCTTGCGGCAGCCCGCGCACTCTCGATCGCTTCGGCCATGCGCGCGGCCGGCACGAGCATGCGCGACGGCGCATTGCAGGACTGGCCGGAGTTGATCATCATGCCCTGCACGCCGCCGGCAACGCTTTGCGGCAGATAGGCATCGTCGAGCACGATGTGCGGGCTCTTGCCGCCCAGTTCCTGCGCCACCCGCTTGACGGTTGCGGCGGCGTTGCGCGCCACTTCGATGCCTGCCCGCGTCGATCCGGTGAACGACACCATGTCGACTTCGGGATGCGAGGAAAGCGGCACGCCCACACCAATGCCGTCGCCATGAACCAGGTTGAACACGCCAGCGGGAAGCCCGGCGGCCTCCAGAATCTCGGTAAAGATCTGCGCGGAAAAGGGTGCGATCTCCGATGGCTTGAGCACCATGGTGCAGCCTGTGGCAATGGCCGGCGCCACTTTGCAGGTGATCTGGTTGAGCGGCCAGTTCCACGGCGTGATCAGCCCGCAGACCCCGATCGGCTCGCGCGCGATCAACGTCTGCCCGCGCTCCTGCGTGAATGGAAACGTCTTGAGAATTTCCAGTGCGGTGGCGAGGTGCGCCAGACCGATCTGCACCTGGGCATTGCGCGCCAGCGAGACCGGCGCCCCCATTTCCTCGGTCACGGCCGCGGCAAGATCGTCGGCGCGCTTCTGGTATTCCGCCAGAATGCTGCCCAGGATGGCGAGCCGATCTTCGCGGCTGGTGGCAGACCAGCCAGGAAAAGCGCGCCGCGCGGCGTGAACGGCCTTGTCGACGTCGGCAGCGGTGCCCAGCGCAATACGGCCGGCGACCGCCTCGGTCGCGGGATTGAGGACATCAAGGGTCTCTTGGCCAGCCGGTTCAACCCATTGGCCGTCGATGTAAAATCGTGTGTACTCGCGCATGTCGGCTCCTCTCAAATCGGCGTGCCCGCGGTTCATCCGAACCAGGCGGGGTGGTTGTATATAGGGTAGCTATCAATATCGTTGTTGGTCGTGCTGGCGCTGCGTCGGCAAGGCGTTGGGCCGTCAGGATGCCGGCACGAGGCGAAGCGGAAAGCGCGCCATCTGGCCCATGGCATGCGCCGGAATCCATTGCGGCGCTGTCGTTCCGGGGGTGAGCGTCAGGCCGCGCGCCATTACCGCGTCGAGCAGCACTTCGATCAGCATCATGGCCACATAGCGGCCAGGGCAAATGTGCTGGCCACCGCCGAACGTCGTGCTGCCCTTGCGCGAGCGGTCAAGGTCGAAGCGCAGCGGATCGGGCACGGCCGCAGGGTCGAAGCCGCCGATACCCCACATCAGCGAGACGATCGCACCGCGCGGAATGCGCACGCCCGCGAAAATGACCTCCTCCATCGCCCATCGGGGCAGGTGGATCACCGGCGGCTCGATGCGCAATGCTTCGAAGATGGCATTGGCCACGAGTTGCCGGTCGGCGTGCACCCGCGCCAGGGCGTCTGGATTTTTCAGCAGCGCGAACAGCGTGTTGGCGGCGCCAAGTGCCGCGGTATGAAAACCATCGATCAGGTTGCCGGCCAGCATGGCGCCAACGTCGCGTGGAACGATTCCCGCCTCGGCGGGATCGTCCGGCAGATCGATCCGCTTGAGGTCATCGGCCAGAGCAGCGACGAAGAGATTTTCGCCGCGACGAAGGCTGCGCTCGGCCGCTGCCCTGATGACGCGCCAATATCCGCGCATGGCGTTGTCGAGCACGATGTAGTCTTCGGCGTTGCGGTTGAAGTGAAAAAGCCGGGTCAGGTCCTGCGTATAGGCCTGCATCGCCACGATTTCGTCGGCGTCCATCTCCAGCATGCGGCCCCAGAACCCGCAGGTGAGCCGTTCGGCGACATCGCTCATGACGTCTATCTCGCCACAAGGCGCAAGATCATCGAGGATTTGCTGCACGGTTTCCTCGGCCACCGGCCGCATCGCGCTCACCTCTCTGGGGCCGAGGCGGGAAACCAGCGCCTTGCGCACCGGCCGATGGATCGGCGGATTGGCGGTGAAGACCTGGTTTGCCACCACGCGCGCGACTTCGGCACCCAATGGCGGCGTGGGATCGTCCATACGCGTGAGCGATTCGCCAAACAGCACACCGGCGGGAACGTTGCCGATCTGGGGCAGGGCGCCCAGTTTCTGCAAATCCGCATTGCGGAAAACCGCCAGGTTCCCGTCCTGGTCCTGAAGGAAACGAGGCTCCGGGCCGGCAAAAACGCGCTCTGCAAAGGGGCGGATGCTATCGCGGCCGCCGGTGAAACCGAACTCGGCAAGCGTTCCCAGGCTTCCGATCTCGACACTGTCCATTCGTCGCATCCCTTCTCGTCAAGCGCAGCGGCAGAGTAGCGCATGCAGCCCACATAAACAATAGTCTGGACTATTCTATTGGGTGCGGTATCTGTGCATCTGGATGGAGCGAATCGTGCCTTTGAAAGGCGCTTTCGGCGGCGCGTTTCGCGCAAGGAGGGCTCATGAGCGATCAGACCGAAAAGCAGGCAAGAAACCAGCTGGCAGAGGCTTACCGACGGGTTGTGGACCTCGGCCTGACCGAGCTGTCCTCTGGAAACCTGAGTGTCCGTTTCGGTAATGGCATGCTTATTTCACCGGCGGGCGCTGATGGCGACAATATTTGCCAAGAGAGCATTGTCTACGTCAACGCATCGGGGGACTGGGACAAAAGTCTCAATCCGTCGAGCGAGTGGCAGTTGCATGCCGGCATATATCGCAACGATGTCAATACCACCGCAATCGTGCACACGCACTCCGACAATTGTGTTGCGGTGTCGTGCCATTGCCATTCGTTGCCGCCGTTTCACTACCTTGTCGGCTTGTTCGGTGGGGACGACGTTCCGTGCGTGCCGTATTCGACCTTTGGCAGCGAAACGCTGGCGCAAGATGTCTCGCACGCGCTGATCGACCGCTACGCCTGCCTCATGGCCAACCACGGCATGACCGCGCGCGGGCCTTCGATGCCCATTGCGATGATGTTCGCCCATCGGCTCGAGATCCTTTGCCGGCAATATCTCCTGGCGCAGCAGTTGGGTGAGCCAAACCACCTGTCGGCCGAAGATATGGACGCGTTTCGAGACAAGATCTCGAAGATTTCCTACGGACGATAGGGTATATCTTCTTCAGGCGGAATTTTCCGTAACCGACTGAAAATCATATACGCCGCTGGCTTTTGCTGAAAGCTGATAGGTGCGTGATTTTATTATGTCGATCGTAGCGGATGATTTCTGTCGCTTCGTTGCAAATGGGGTTGGCCTGGTTCGATATTTCCGACCTTTGCGGAAAGCGAATTGACAATCTCGCAAGCTCAAAATTACATAGTCCACACTATCATTGTCGAGGTTTCTATGGATCGTACTGCCGATCGCGATCTCAAGGCTCGCGCACTCAAGGTCATTCCCAACGGCATGTATGGCCACGAGGCGGTGCATGCGCTGCCTGCCACGTTCCCGCAGTTTTTCGAGCGAGCGGAAGGCGCATACATCTGGGATGCCGATGGCAACCGTTATCTTGATTTCATGTGCGCCTATGGGCCGAGCTTGCTGGGGTATCGGGATCAGCGGGTGGACGCGGCGGCCGCTGCGCAGGCGGCAAAAGGCGACACCATGACCGGACCATCGCCGGTGATGGTCGATCTTGCCGAAGCACTGGTTTCGATGGTGACCCATGCGGACTGGGCGATGTTCTGCAAGAACGGCACGGATGCCACCAGCATGGCGATGGTCGCCGCTCGCGCGCAAACCGGCAAACGGATCGTGCTCCTGGCCAAGGGCGCCTATCATGGCGCGGCGCCGTGGTGCACGCCCAATCCCGTTGGCGTCGTGGCCGAAGATCGCGCCATGCTGCGCTATTACGAATACAACAATGCCGAGAGCCTCGAGGCCGCGGTTCGCGATGCCGGCGAAGACCTGGCCGCTATTTTCGCCACGCCGTTCAAGCACGATGCCTTTTTCGACCAGGCGCTGCCCGATCCGGTCTATGCGCGCCGGGCACGGGAGCTGTGCGACGAAACCGGGGCGATGCTGGTTGTCGATGATGTGCGCGCCGGTTTCCGGCTGGCGCGGGATTGCAGTTGGTCGCTTGTCGGCGTGCAGCCCGATCTGAGCTGCTGGGGCAAGGCCGTGGCGAACGGACAGCCCTTGTCCATCCTGCTGGGATCGGATCGCTGCCGCAAGGGTGCTGGCTCGATCTACGTCACCGGCTCCTATTGGTTCGCGGCCGTGCCGATGGCAGCCTCGCTCGAGACGCTGCGCATCATCCGCGAGAGCGATTACCTTGAACAGATGATCCGCATGGGTGACCGGCTGCGGGCCGGGTTGGCCAGCGCTGCCGAGCGGCACGGGTTCGGCCTGCGCCAGACGGGGCCGTCGCAAATGCCGATCATGCTGTTCGACGACGATCCCGATCTGCGCGTCGGCTTTGCCTGGGCAGAAGAGATGCTGCAGCGCGGCGTCTATATTCATCCCTGGCATAACATGTTCATCGCCGCCTGCATGACGGAAGCTGACATCGATATGGCGATTGCTGCGGCGGATGGGGCGTTTGCCGCGACCCGGGCGCGCATGGCCGAGTTGCAACCTTCGCCGGTGATCCTGGCAATGGCAGCAGCGAAAGCTGCGGAAGAACTCCAGGCCCTGGCCTGAACGCATGCTGCGAGGAACAACCATGGACCAGTCGATTGATCTTCTCACTGTCGGCCTGCTGACAGTCGATATCGCGGTGCGGCCGGTGAACGAGTTGCCGCCGATCGATAGCGGCATGTTGGTGGAATCGATCCTGCTCTCCCCGGCGGGAACGGCGGGCGGGGCTGCCATGGTTGCCGCAAAGCTCGGGCTGAAGGTCGCCCTTGCATCGGCAATCGGTGACGATCTGCAGGGGGTTGCGGTTCGCCATGGCCTGGAGAAGGCCGGGGTCGATCTTCGTTTCCTCGTCACCAACGAGCAGTTTCCCACCTCCTCGACGGTGCTTCCCGTGCGCAGCATCGGCCAACGTTCGACCTATCATATGGTCGGCGCGAGCATGGTCACGCCCCTGCATGAGGACCTGGCAGCGGCGCTGCCCCAGATCCGGGCCATTCATTGGGGAGCGGTAAACTTCCCTGGCATTGGAGAACAGGCCGTCGCGATCCTGAAGGCGGCAAAGGCGGCGGGCGCGTTCGTGACCTGCGATCTTGTTTCCCCGCGTGAGGGGACGATGGAGGATCTTGCCCGCATCCTGCCTTATGTCGATCTCTTCATGCCGAGCCTTGCCGAAGTGCTGCACCTGCACGGCAATGACGATCTGCGCGCGGCAGCCGATCGCTTCATCGCGATGGGCGCGGGGGGATGCGTCTTCAAGCTTGGCCACGAAGGCGCCATCCTGTTGAAGCCGGATTACGCGGTGCAGGTGCCCGCTTTGCCCATCGATCCTGTCGACACGACAACCTGCGGCGATTCCTTCTGCGTGGGGTTCCATGCCGGGCGGCTGCGCGGCCTTGATGAAGAAGCGTCGCTTCGTTTCGCGACGGCAACCGCGGCGCAAGTGGCGATGGGCTTGGGCACGGTCGGCGCGCTGTCCAGCTTTGACGAAACCATGGCGCTGTCGCGGAGTGTTGGCGCGTCTTCCTAGCGATTGCTGGATATTGCCCGGCACTGCGGATAGTGGATCAGGAGGTAATCTGAAAGTTCAAGGAACAGCGATGGCACGGCCGAGAAGAGCAAAGAGCGGGAGCGACCAGGATGTCGAACTCAATACCAAGCTCGCGCCGTCGCAGGATCGCTCCAAGGTCACGTTTGAAATCATTCTCAAGGTCGCCGGCGAGTTGCTTGGCGAGGTGGGCATCGAACGTCTTTCGACCAATATGATCTGCGAGCGTGCGGGACTGACCCCGCCTGCGCTTTATCGGTATTTCCCAAACAAGTATGCCATTCTCAGGGAGATGGGCGATCGGGCGATGAAGGCCGAGGATCGTGTCGTGTTCCGCTCGATCGCGACCGGGCAACTCGGTTTCGATGGTCCGCTCGAGCAGGTTGTCGAACATCGCCTGGATCTTTTGACGAAGGTGCGGCGGGCCGCGCGCAGAGTTCCGGGCGGCGAATGGATCTTGCGGGTCATGCGGGCGGTGCCCGTGTTGCAAGAGGTGCGGATCGGCTCGACGCAGGCTGTTTCCGACGTGCTCTTTGCCAAGCTCCACGCGCAATATCCCGGCGTGGACGAAACGCGGTTGAGAGCCGCGACCCTGCTGAGCACGGCGCTGGGCAGTGCGACGAATGATCTGATCTCCGACATGCCCGAGTGGGGCGACGAGATCGGGCGCGAGTACGCGAACATGGTCAGTCTCTATTATCGCAACCTGCTGGGTGTGACCGTCGAGGCAGCAGCAGGCGACGAGAAGGCAAGTTGACCCAGGGCGGCGGTGGGCGTTGCGCGCCACCCGATGGCTATACTGTGTTGCCGATGCCGACGGAGCGAAGTTTGAAATAACAGTACCTTGACCTTGCAAAAAGGAGCGGCACGGTGACAGCAGATAGCCAGGCGAACGCGGGGCGAAGCGCCTCCAGCCGGGGCGCAATGGCAGCGGCGCTCTTGATCGGTACGGTCGGGCTCGTCATTGCCGGCGTCCAGCCGGTTTTCTTCGGGGCGCTGCTCGCCGCTGACCGTCTTTCGGCGGCCCAGGTGGGCCATGTCGCGGCAGCCGAACTGGTCTCGATCGGTATCGGCGTCGTCATTGCCGAGTCGTTTCTCGAGCGCGTTTCGGTCTGGCTCTCCACGCTCGTTGCCCTGGCGCTGGTCGCGTCGCTCAATCTCGCAACGGTTTGGACCAGCGGCTTGGGCGTTCTTTTCGTGCGTGGGCTGGTCGGCCTGTCGGCGGGTGTGCTGGTGTGGATGACCACCGGCGTCATTGTCCGCTCCGCGCGCCCTACGGCGTTGTCGGCTGCGTTTCTGTTGACCCAGGCGATCGTTCAGTTCGCAACCTCCACCGGCCTTGCCATCGCCGCTCCCAATGCCCGCGATGGCGTGCCGGTAACGATCGCCGTCCTGGCGGTCGCCGCGATGCTGCTGGTTCCGTTGCTGCCCAAGCGCTTGAATCCGCTGCCGCGTGATCCCGCGCAGGTATCGGGTCTGCCCCCGCTGCGGGGGTGGGTTGTCCTGGCGGCGTCGCTCTTGATCCAAAGCTGCATCGTTGGGGCATGGGTCTATTTCGAGCCGCTTGGCCGCCAGGCCGGCATGACACCGCAGCAGGTTGCGTTTGCGGTTCCGGCGTCGCTGGGGGCGCAGGTGGTGGGCGGCTTTGCCGCGATATTTCTTGCCCGGCGCCTGCCCTGGTTTGTCTCGCTGATCGTCTCGAGCATCGCATTGAGCGCCGTGCTGTTCATTTTGTCCACTCCGCCAGGCGCCACGGCCTTCTTCGTGCTCGAAACGCTGTTTGGTGCGGTATGGATTTTCATCACCCCATTCCTGACGCCCTTGTCGATCGAAAACGACCCGACGCGCCGCACGGCACTGTTGGTCCCGTCCGCGGTCCTGGTCGGATCAGGGTTGGGGCCGCTCGCTGCATCCACGCTGGCTGATGATGCCAGTGCGGGCCGCGTGCTTCAGCTGTGCGCATTGCTGGCCATTGGCGCGACTCTGCTCATCGTCGGTCTCTATGTGACGCGATCACGCGTCGCAGGCGGCCAGGCCGCGCCCCATGCATGATCGTCAGGCAGGTCGAAAGCGGCCAAAAATAACGATTGCATAGACTATCATAATATAAGGGGTTCGGTGGTGCTCGGGGCTGCTTTTCAGCAGCGTCGCGGGCCTGTGCCACAGCGTCACCGATCCTGCAGCGATCATTCGTGATTCGATTCGCCAAATTTGTGGTGACATCGCCAGGGCGCGCCAGTCTGGCAGCGAGCCTGCAATCCGCAGTGATCATACTATAGTGCTGTAAATACGCACAAAAAGTGGCGATTCTACAGCGATCGAGTCGCCCTTTTGCCGGGTTTGGACGCGCCATCGGCGGTCCTTCTCAAATCGGGGCGACGGCGATAATTGCTGCGTTTGGGCACCGGGAAGGCGATACGGGATAGCTGGATTTTCGGCGGTCTTGTGCGGGTTGCGATGGGTCCAATTACGCTAAATCCACCGCCCCATTATTCCCCTATTGCCAAGGTATGTCGAACATGTTTCAATAGCACTAGCTATCGCAATGAGGCCGCATTCGCCCACTGCGAAAAGGCCACGGTCCACAATAAAATATGAGGGGGGCTTATGTCCGAGCAGTTGCTAAATCGAACGCTGTTGATGACGAGCGCGATGATGGTTCTGGGATATGCTGGAAGCGCTGCCGCCCAGGCGGCCCCTGCGACCACGGCGGTAGCCGTGGCCCCGGATTCCAACCAGGTCGGTGTGATCGTGGTCACAGCGCAGCGCCGAAACGAAGATATTCAGAAGGTGCCGGTATCCGTCCAGGCGCTGTCCGGCCAGGACCTCCAGTCGATTGGCGTCAAGAGCACCGAGGATATCGCCCAGGCGACCCCGAACCTCATGATCCAGAGCCCCATGGGGGTCGGCAACCAGCCTTTGATCAGTATTCGCGGCATTGGCCTCAATGACTTTGACAGCAACAACGCTGGCCCCAACGGCGTCTATATTGACGATGTCTATATCAGCGCGCCCTCGGCGCAGAGCTTTGCGATTTTCGATCTCGACCAGGTGCAGGTGCTCAAAGGGCCGCAGGGCACGCTCTATGGGCGCAATACCAGCGGCGGCGCCCTGCTGTTCACGTCGAAAAAGCCGACCGACCAGCTGACGGCCGACGTCCATGTCGAGCAGGGCAACTATAACACCACGTTTGTCACCGGCGCGGTCGGCGGGCCGATTACGGACAATCTCAGTGCGCGCATTGCGGTCGTCTACAATCATTCCGATGGCTTCATGCACAACGACTTCTACGGCATTTCCGCCAATGGCACGAACAGCAAGGCCGTGCGCGCACAGTTGCTGTGGAAGCCGACGCCGAACCTGAAAATCCTGCTCAGCTCGACCGCCGGCCTGGTCAACAACGTGCCCAACGAATATCGCCACATCGGCACGTTGAAGCCTGGCACGCAAAGCGATCCGGCGCCGGTGGTGTGCTCGGTCACCGATGCCTATGCCGGCAACTGCGTCGATATGTTCGGCTTCGGCACGCCGTCCAACTTCTATCGCGGCCAATACAATCGCACGCAGTATCTGCGGAACCTCAATCTCAACGAAACCGCCCGGATCGACTACGACCTCGGCCGCGTGACGTTGACCTCGATTTCGGCCTTTCAGCACAACGACAAATACTTCCCCGAGGACAGCGACGCCAACCCGGCCAACCTGGTCGAAGCGACATTTGGCGTGAAAACCAACACCTACACCGAGGAATTGCGCGCGGCGTACACCTCCGCAAAATTTAACTGGGTGTTCGGCCTGTACTACCTCCACGAAGATCTCCGGCAGGATCAACCGCTTGATCTCTTCATCGATGGTGATCTCTACGGCGGCTTCGGCATTCCGGCTGGCGCCGGCAATTTCGATGGCATCGCCCAGCGTGCCTATGACCACAGCCATCAGAAAACCGATTCCGTGGCTGCGTTCGGCCAAGCCGACTATACGCTGGGCAACGTGACGTTCACGCTTGGGGGCCGGCTGACTCACGAACGCAAGACGTTCGAGTATGACGCGTCGCGGCAATACCAGTCCGGCGGTCGCGGCAATTTCGGCCCGCTGGAAGGGTTCATTTCTTCGGACCAGACCCAGACCAACACCAACGCCACCTGGCGCGCTGCGGTCAGCTATCGCCCGACCGACGCGATCCTGACGTATGCCAGCGTCGCGACCGGTTTCAAAAGCGGTGTGTTCAACGGCAGCTTCCTGAGCAGCGACCCCGAGCAAGCGCTGTTTCAGCTGCAGCCGGTCAAGCCCGAGCGGGTGACGGCCTATGAAATCGGGGCGAAGACGAGCTGGTTTGATCGCCGGCTGATCTTCAACGTTGCCCTGTTCTACAACGACTATATCGACGAGCAGATCTTCGCGCAGGTTCCGCAGACCGTGAACACCGCGGCCGGGCCGATCGAACAGATCACACAGGTTCTGGCCAATGCCCACAAGGCACGTACCGAGGGTGTCGAGGTGGAACTGACCGCCGCCCCTGTTCGTGGCTTGACCTTCACGCTGGCGCCGGCGTGGCTCAATGCCAAGATCATCAGCGCAGGCTTGCCGATGTTCGAGGGCGCCACGCCGCTCGATGGCAACCGTCTTGCCAATGCGCCCCGGTTCAGCTTTTCCGGAACCGCCAGCTACAAGATTCCGCTCGACGCGTTGAACGGGGATCTCAATTTCCGCTGGAATTCAAGTTATCGCAGCTTCCAGTATTTCGACTCGACCAACGACCCCTATATCACCCAGAGCGGTTACTGGATTCATAACCTGAACATTGTTTACCAGAACAAGCATGGCTTCGATATCGGTGCCTATGTCCGCAACGTTGCCAACAAGAAGTACGCGATCGGCGCGGCCGACCAGACGGCGCCGTTCGGGATGATCACGCAGACGGTGGGCGCGCCGCGCACCTATGGCGTGCAGGTTTCGTTCCATTATTGAGCATCGTTGCAAGCATGGGTCGGCCAGGACGTGTGATCCCGCCGGCCCATGCGTGATGGATCTTTTGCAGGAGTGTTCGGCACGATGCCCTGGATGGCTGTTCGCGCTGCTGCGCTGATCGTGGCTGCCTTTGCGGCAGGAGCGCCGGCGGGCGCACAGGTATGGCGGGCGAGCTGGGCTGCATCACCCGCGCCGTCGTTGCAGGCGGGCCCGGGTGTTCCGCCGGAATTCGTTAGTCCGGTCATCGCGAACCAGACGATCGTTCAGGTCATCCGCCTGAGCGCGGGTGGCGATGCGGTTCGCCTCCGCCTGTCCAACGAGTTCGGTGCGGCGCCGTTGCACATTGGTCGCGTGACGGTTCGCCTGCTTGATGCGGCAGGGGCCAAGACGGTTGGCGAGCCGCGCGTGGTGACCGCCAATGGCAACGCCGACTTTACCGTGGCGCCCGGATCACCGCTGGTCAGCGATGCCATCGCGATCCATGTTCCCGCGCGCGCCCAGCTCAGCGTGGCGATATACGTCGCAGACGAGAAGGTCGCATGCACGTGCCACGCCGATGGGCAGGCCTATACGCTGCTCTCGCCACCCGGCGATTACACCACGCGTGCGTTTACCCCGGCGTCCCGCTCTCCGGCGCGCCCGTTCTTGACGGCGGTCGAGGTGCAGGGCCCACCGGGCCGGGTAATCGCGGCATTGGGGGACTCGATCACCGACGGCTATATGTCGACCCCCGGCGCCGACCGACGGTGGCCAGACTTTTTCGCCGCGAGACTGCATGGCACGGCGGACCTTGCGTCTGCGGCGGTGGTCAACGTGGGGATCAGCGGCAATCGCGTCCTTGCGCCCGATCCTGTGGCGATCTTCGGGGTTCCAGCCCTGGCGCGGCTCGATCGTGATGTGTTCGCCATGACCGGGGTTACCGACCTGATCGTGTTGGAGGGTATCAACGATATCGGCAGCGCGCCGGAAACGCCGGCCGCCGCGCTGATCGCGGCCTATCAACAGATCACCGCGCGGGCCCACGCCCATGGGATCAAGGTTCACCTGGCGACCATACCGCCGTTCGAAGGCGCCGACTATTATTCCGAGGCGGGCGAAGCGACGCGGCAGGCGGTGAACGCCTGGATCAGAAACAACCCCGGCGATGGCCCCGTGATCGATTTCGACGCGATTATACGCGACCCGCTTCGTCGCAAGAGGATGCGAACGGATCTGCAGTCGGGCGACTGGCTACATCCCAACGATGCGGGCTACCAGGCGATGGCCGATGCCATCGCAATAGACATGTTTCGGAAATAGTGGACAAGCCCGGCGCGGCGATCGATCCGCGCCGGGCTCGCTGCCTTATTCGGCAGCCTCGATCAGCCTGGCAACACGGCGGCGGGCCAGCACGGCGCCCTTGTCGATCGGCAGCATCTTTGGCCCCAGCGACCACAGGTCCGGCGTTCCCATCTGCCGCTGGACCTTCTCGATCATCGGTTTGTCCTCGACCTGGAAAGCGTGGATCAGCTGTTCGCGCAGGACAGCGTTGAACGCGGCGTCATCGATCAGGAAATTGCGCGTGTTGCAGCTGAAATAGTGCGTGCTGGTCAGCGTTTCGGGCGTCATGTTGTGCAGGTTGAGCGTGTCGATGCCGCGCTCGGGCTTGCCCACCGGATGCCCGCCAGCGCGCAGGACCATCAGCGCCGGCGCATACCAATCCACCTCGGTCCACAGTTTGGCCGGCGATTCCAGGTTGAAGGCCGGCGGCGCATCGTCGCTGTCCGAACGCCAGGCGATGGAGAAGTGATCGGCATGTTCTTCCACGGTCGACTTGGCCCGTGTGTTGAACCCGCTGCCCAGGCTGCTGGCGTGCAGATAATCGGCGTGGCTCAGATCGAGGATATTGTCGGCGAGCAGTTCGTAGTTGGCCTGGACCGCGGTGTGCAGGCGCAACTGTGCCGTTTCCGGCGCGGCATCGATAAAGGAAAGATCGGGCAGCAGGTTTTCGTCCGGCTCTTGTTGGCCGACCCAGATCCACACCGCCTTATGCCGCTCCAGCACCGGGAAACTGGCGACCGCAAGCGTCGAGGTCGCCGCGCCGTGCGGGTTGCGGACGCATTGGCCGGCGGTATTGAACACCAGGCCGTGATAGGGGCACGCGATGGTGTCGCCTTCCCGCTTGCCTTCGCTGAGCGGCGCAAAGCGGTGGGGGCAGCGATTGTCGAGCACGGCCATCTTGCCGGCGTCGGTGCGGAAGGCGACCATGGGAATATCCAGCACCGTGCGGGTCAGCACGGCACCATCGGCAATTTCATCGGCCCAGGCGAACTGATACCAGCGGTTTTGAACAAAGCGAGCCATCACGTCATCTCCACTGCTGCGTTGGGTGCCGTGTGATCGGCCACGATCGTGCGCTCCTCGACCACGAACAGCGCTTCCTGCCGGCGGTCCAGCAGGCCAGAAAGGTGTGATTGGGGTTCCTCGATCACCGCGCGATAGGCATCGATCGCGCGCCACGTGTCATCACTGTCGAACCACAGGCTTTCCACCCCGGCAAAGGGGCTGAGCGGCGCATTGGCGATGAAGTTGGCGGGAAGGTTGGCGTCGGCTTCTCCCGCGATGCTGATGCTGCGGGTCATGCGCCGGAGGAACGGGGCAAGGGCCGGATGATCGGCGATGCGGCCGGCCTCCTGCGCCCAGGCCTGGTCAAACGCGGCAGGCGACGACGCATCGTTACTGGCAATGAACCGCATGAGCTTGAGCGGGGCGGCGCCGGGCACGCGTACCCCAACCTCCTGCGTCCGGGTGGCCAGCAGGATGATGGCACTGTGGCAGACGAAGTTGAGCTCGTCGGGCTGGATGGTTTCGCGGTAATAGGGATCGGCGATCGAACGGGCAAACGCTGCCCCGTCGGGAAAGCTGATCTCGCTGAACGAGTCAAAGTCGGGCCCGGCCACCCATCCTGCCGCATGGGTGCCATAGACTGCATCGAGAACGTGATTCTGGATGTAGCTCGTCATGTAGCCGGGGTTATGCGCCACCGTTGCACCATGAACCTGCTCGGCATAGCGGGAATAGTCGCGGTGAGTCATTCCCGCGCGGCGGCGCCCGCCGATGATCATCTTCAGCATCACGTTCTCTCCGGCTTGATCAGTACTTGTATCCAAGGCGCACGCCATACGTCCGGGGCGGGGCATAGACCGACGACAGCACACCGCCGGCTGGCGCCACGTACTGTGTGAACAGTGGCACCGCCTGGTTCGTGATGTTGCGAATATAGCCGGTGATCGACCAGCGTTCGTCGGTCGATCCGAACGTGGCCGAGGCATCGAATGTCCAGAACGAACCGCTGTTCTGCTGCGCGAGATATTCGAAACCGACGACGCTGTTGGACCGGTAGCGGGCATCGCCGTTCAGCACGAGCTTGCGATCGCCGAGCGGAATCGTCTGCTCGATCCCGCCGTTGAGCGACCAGCGCGGCGAATTGTAGCTGGGCTTGCCGGCGCAATCGATCGCGTAGACAGCCGCGCCGCCCGCAGTTGTCGGCGTTACGGCACAGCCCACGGCCGGCGGGGGTGAAGCCGCATCACGGGGCGTGTTGTAGGTATAGCTGGTGGCCTTGGCGTCGAGATACTGGACAGTCCCGCTCAACCGCGTGTTGCGCGTAACCAGAACCTGCGCTTCCACATCGACACCCTTGATGGTCGAGCTGCCGATGTTCTCTGTAAAGTAGTTGGTGGCGTTGTTGGCATCCAGGCCATAGTGCGACACCTGCTGGTTGCGATAGCGCCAGTGGAACAGTTCGATGTTCAACTGCACGCGGCTGTTGAAGAACCGGTTCTTCGAGCCGAGCGTCCACGCCTCGACATATTCCGGGGCGAAGGTTTCGTGCCCTGGGGCGTTGGAGAAGCCACCCGAGCGATAGCCCGTTTCATAGCTGGCGTAGAGCAGCGATGCGCGCGCGACATCGTATTCGGCGGCCAGGCGATAGGTCACGCGGCCCTTGCTGATCGCGGCATTCACCTGGTTGGGAATGTAGAACAGGATGTTGCCGGCCGAACCATAGGGCACCGCGTTGGCTGGCCCGGGCAGGGCAGGTACGCCTGGCACCTGGGCAAGGGTCTGGACAACCGGCAGCGATGGCCCGCCAAAGCAGCCGGTGCCGAACGGCGGCGGCGCATTGTTGCACAGTTCGACGAGCGTGTCGGAGCTACCGTTGAACGTCTTGCTGTCGTGCGTGTAGCGCCCGGCCGCGACAAACCGCAGGGCATCGCCAAGATGGGCGGTTACCCGTCCAAAGGTGGCGTAAGACTTGGTTTTCGACGTGAAATCCTGGAAGGAGATGATCTGGTACTGGTTGATGCCATACTGCCCCTTGACGGTTTCGTCGAAGTAGTAGCCGCCGATCAACCAGTCGAACGGACCGACCCGCGGACCTTGGAAGCGCATTTCACCGCTGAACTGGCTGTCGTTCTCGCGGTTGAGCGACCCTCTGAACGACGGGCCATTGAACAGGTTGTCGAGTTTGGAGTGCCGGTAGGCCGGCACGATGGTGAGCGTGCCGCCGGCCAGATCGGCATTCACCTCGCCGGTCAGGCCCCAGTAGGTGTTGTTGAGATAGGGGCGCACCAGCGGCGCCGGATTGATGAACGTGCCGGGAATGACCGCTTGCGCAAAATAGGCGCTGCCCGAACGCGACAGGAGGCCGCTGTACGGATCAACGTTTGCCGGCGTGAACGTGTAGTTCGCCGGGGATGTCGCGGTTGCGGGCGTGCCTGGCGTGAAGTTTTCCGTGCCGACATAGCTGCCGCCAGCGCCCCGGCCGCCCTGATGCGAATAGTCACCGCTGATCCTTACGGTCACGCCGGGGCTCGGGCGGACGAGCAACTGGGCGCGGATGGCCTGGCCCACTTCATCAGACGTGCCGTCCTGGTTGTAGCCGTCCCGGTTCACGATCTTGCCGGCCAGGCGGAACGCGGCATTGTCACCGATCGGCAGATTGGCTGCTGCTTCGACGTCAATGGCATTGTAGTTGCCGAAACCGCCCGAAAGCGAGACGGACCGCTCGCCCAGCTTAGGCTTGGCCGGAATGACGTTGATGGCCCCGCCCGTGGCGTTGCGGCCGTACAGCGTGCCTTGCGGCCCCTTGAGCACCTCGATCCGCTCCAGATCGAAGAACGTGCCGGTGGTCGATGTCGGCCGGCCCAGATAGACGCCATCGAGGTTGAACGCGATCGCCGGGTCGGAATAGCCGTTGTTGGTGAAGTTGCCGACGCCGCGCACGAAGAACGTGGTGTTGGCGCCGCCGCCTTGCTGCACCGTCAGCGCAGGAACCGTGGCGTTGAGCGTCGTTGCCGTCACCACCCCGGCGCGCGTCAGTTCCCCTGGCGAAACGACATCGATCGCCACGGCGGCGCGCTGCGCGTTTTCGACCCGGCGCTGCGCCGTGACGACGATCTCGGCAAGCCCGGTGGTTTGCCCGGATGGTTCGGCCTGGGTAGTGGCTGCAGGCGCCACGGCAGCGCCAGGCGTGGCGACTTGCGCGGCAGCGGTCATGGGAAGCGACACCGCCGCAAACGCAGTGCCGACCAGCAATAGTGCCTTCATCATTTCTCCCCTTCGTGGCTCTCTTGGGCCTTGTTGGGGCGATTAAGCCTGGTTTGCCGGGGTTGGGCAAATTGCATGTTCGCACCACATTATTCGCATGGTGAATGATCTGGGCATTTCCCTCGTTTTCAGTGATGATCCCTTGCTGCTATAGCCGGGGGCATGACGGCTCCGCTCAACCTGGCTTCGCTCGACCTTAACCTGATGGTCATCTTCGATGCGCTGATGAAGGACCGCCATCTCTCGCGCGCCGGTGATCGGGTCGGGCTGAGCCAGCCAGCGATGAGCCACGCCCTGCGTCGCTTGCGCGGGGTACTGGGCGACGATCTGTTTATCCGCCGCGGCGGTGCCATGGATCCAACCCCGCGCGCGCTGGCCCTGGCCGACCCGATCGGCGGTGCGCTCGACCGGCTGCGCGCCGCGTTGGACACCGAGCCCGAGTTCGAGCCGGCCACGGCGGAGCGCAGCTTCACGCTTACCATGTCGGATGCGAGTGCAGCGCACCTGCTGCCCAACCTGATTCCCCGCCTGCGGACCAGCGCTCCTGGCGTGGACATCGACCTGCTGGCATCGGGCGCGCGCGAGGGGACCGAGCACCTGCTATCCGGCGCGGCCGATCTTGGCCTGGGCGTATTTCCCAACCTGCCCGAACGCCTGCACTGCGAGCCTGTCCAGACGCTGAAAATGGTCTGCATCGCCGATCGCGCGCACCCGGCACTGTCTGGCGGAATGACGCTTCAGGCTTTCCTGACGCTGCCGCATGTCGGCGTGGATATCGGCCAAGGTACCGGGGCGAATGTCGACTCGCTCATCGAAACCATGGGTCTGCGCCGCCGCATCATGCTGCGCGTGCCGCATTTCCTGATCGTTGCCAGCGTCGTGATCGGGTCAGATCTTCTCGCAGTCGTGCCATCGGCGATCCTGCGCGAGGAGGAGAAGGCCCATCTGACGATCCACGAGCTGCCGGTTGCCCTGCCGGAAATTGCCATCCACATCGCGTGGCGCGCGCGCCAATCGCAGGATCCTGCCCTCCGCTGGCTGAGGAAAGCGGTGGCAGAGGCCATACGTCAGCCGTTTTGGAGAGCCACGCCGATTCAGAATTGCGCCTGCCGCTGATTGGCCGTGGATCAAGGCACTCAAAAACCCGTCTGTTAACAATTCATTCTTGCAGCCGATGTACCCTGAAATGGGAGTTGCTGCGGGCAGACACGGGATGGACGACCTCCACGGCAAGAGTGCGGTCGATCTGCAATTCGCGCTGATCGATCAGGCGCTGGACAAGAGAGGCTTTGCGCTGCGCTTTCCGCGCGTGCTGGAAGAGCAGTTCGAGCAGGAGACCGGGCCGGTGCGGGTGCGCTGGTATGTGCGCATGGCGCTCTTGTCCCTGGCGCTGTTCGATTCGCTTATCGTGCTCGACTATTTTTCCCTGCCCGATGCATTTGGCTTGGCGTTGGTCCTGCGGTTCGGGCTGGTGACCAGCCTGACGGTCGCGGCGGTCTGGATAACCGCGCGCCATCCTCCCGCCGCCGTGCGCGAGGGGCTGCAGGTGGCACTCTCCACGATCATGGCGCTTTCCATCTATATGCTGGTCGTCGCCAGTGCGAGCCCGCTGCGCGAGAACTACCATCTGGGCATCCTGTTCGTCATGATGTTCACGGTGATGGTGCTGCGCCTGCGATGGCGCTACGCCCTCTTGGCAGCGGCCGCCACGGTGACTGTCCAACTCCTGACCCTGGCCAGTCTCCAAGACGCCTCGGTACAGTCGAAAGGCGCATCCGCCTTCCTCTCGCTCGCCTTTGCCGGTTTCGCGCTGGTGGCGCTCTACAGCCTGGAAAAGATGGAGCGGCGCGGCTGGCTGCGTTCGGTTCGCGATCGCCTGTGCGCGCAGGTTTTCGAGGAACTGTCGATCATCGATCCGCTGACCGGGCTGGGCAATCGGCGTGCCCTGGAACAGTGGGTCACTATCCAGCGGCAGGTTCATGTCGGCCGGCCGGTATCCGTGGTCATGGTCGATATCGATCACTTCAAGGCCTATAACGATACGTTCGGCCACCTTGCCGGGGACGATTGCCTGCGCCGCATTTCGGGGTTGCTGGTATCCGAGGCGCGCAAGACGGGTGACCGGGTATGCCGGTTCGGCGGGGAGGAGTTCATTGTCTTCCTCATCGACATCGATCAGCCGACCGCGATCCTTGTTGCCGAACGCATGCGGCGCGAAATTGCTGCGCGGCGCATACCGCACAAGGCACCGATCGGGCCGCCCTTTGTCACTGCCAGTTTCGGCATTGCGACAGGCGCATTGACGGATGATTTCGATCTCAATGTGCTGATCGAAGGCGCCGACGCCGCGCTCTACAAAGCCAAGCAGCGCGGGCGCAACTGCATCGAGCCGCCGCTGCTGGGCCTGGCCGAGCCCTTGCACGCCACCGGCTAAGTGCTGGCGCTGCCTGCTTTCGCCCTGCGGCGGTCAGACGACCAGCGACGCGTCAGGTCGAAGGGAACAGCTCGGGATGGGACAGAAGCCGCCGCTGGCGGGCATGGAGGCCCATGACGATGACCAGGAAGCCGAGAAGGCATGCGCCTGCGACGATCAATGCCCCTCTGCTGTCGGTGGCCGTAACGCTCAGGGCACACAGCAGCGGGCCAAGGCTGGCACCGAGGGCCTGTGCGCCGGGGACGAGCAAGGTGGCCCGCCGGGTGGGATCGACTTCGGCGGTGAAGTTGAGCTGATACGGCATCAGCAGGCCCCAGAACACGCCGAAGCAGACGGCGCACAGCGCAAAGCCGATGGGCCCGGGCAATTGAAACAGGATGACGATCAGCGCCGCGTTGCACGCCACCGAAATGCCGTAGATCCGGAAAAACGAAACCTTCGGCGCGATCGCGGCGGTCAGCAGCGACCCCACGATCGAGGCTGCCACCGTCAGCGCGAGGACGAGGCCGATCAGGTCTGATCCGAGGTGGGCTTCCGTGCCGATTTGTCCGAGGTAGGAAAAGAAGCCGAAGACAAAGGCGTAGACCAGCACCACGCCCAGCAGGCTGAGCGCGCCGGCCGGTGGCAGCTTTTGCGCGGGCTCCCCATCGGACTGATCGTCGGCGACGGCGGGCAGCCGGTTGGGCACGCCAAGCACGAAGACCGCCGCGAGCGTCGACGTGCCGGCCAGCGCCAGGAACCCGCCGTTGGCGCCCCAGGCCGGCATCAAGGTGAGCGGCAGGAGCGCCGAAAACGCCACCTGGACCAATCCCTGCAACACCATCAGCACGGCGCCGAGCTTGGAGGGATTGCGCGAGCGCGCCAGCAGAAGCGAAGGGATCGACAGCAAAACCCCCGCGCTGAATCCGGCGATCCCGCGATCGACGTACAGCAGCGGCGCTGCATGGCGCATGCTCATCACGTTGGCAGCGATCAGCGCCATGGCCGCAAGCAGCCCGCGCAGCCGCAGATGAACCGGCTGGAGCCTGGCACTGGCCAGCGCCACCCCGGAGGCAAGAGCAAGGAACTCCACCGTCACCGCGCCGCCCAGGCCCGCAGTCGATATCCGGCCTTCGTTTACCAATGCCCCGAACAGCAGCGGCTGAATGCCGGCGATCACCAGGGCAAAGGTCCCCACCGCCATCACCGCTGCAAGCTCGCGGTGCGACGGCGGATCGAGCAGCCAGGCCTGCCGACGCTTCACCGATGTAGCCATACGCGCTCTCCTCGCCGGTGGACCGCCGACGCATGGAGGCTAGCTAAAACTATACACCTGTCAATGGCGTGTCACCGCCGTCCGGCTCATGACGTGGTCAAGCGGCTCATGCCGGTGAGGATCAGGGCAGCTTCCTTGAACAGGGTCGAGCGGGCAACCCGGTCTTCTTCGAGAGCCAGTTCATCGACCACGAAGCCGAATTCGGCGCGAATGCGCAGCCTGGCCCACAGCGTTTCATCGGAAAGGTCGGTGATGGCCGGGCGGTAAAACCGGAACATCTGGTCGGTGAACCGCCGCTGCCATTCCAGCCGCACATGGGCAAGATGGGGCAGCGCGCGCATCGCGCGGATGGTCCACACGCCGCCGGGCTGCGTTTCGATGATCTCGGACGCGGTGCGAAACCAGTCTGCCAGCAGGATCGGGTTTTCGCTGGTGTCCAGCGTCGCGCCATTCTTGAAAAGCCAGACGGCAAAGGCATCGAACTGCCGCTTTTGCAGCCGTGTGGCGAGTTCCTCGATGATTTGGTACTTGTCATCGAAGTAGCGATAGAGCGCTGGTGGGGTGAGCTGCGCGCGTTCGCAGATCGCGTTGGTCGTCAGCCGCTCGAACCCGACTTCGCCCAGCAATTCGCCGGCCGCGGCGATTAGCTTCTCGTAGGTTTCGATCGCCCTGCGCGAGCGCGGAACGACCTTCGTGTCTTCCAGATCCTGGTTGCGCGCCGCGTCTCGCTTTGGAGTCGCGCGGGGGCGTGCGGCCTTGCTTCCAGCCGACGATGCGCGCGCTTTCTTGAGAACTTTATTCTCGCCTGTCGCTGTGTCTGCGACGGTTTCCGTTTTTCCTGCCATGCCTTCCCCTAACCGAAAAAGCGCCGCCACGCGACAGCTGGCGGTGGGAAATGCATCCATGACCCCCCTGTCGATCGGCCTATTGCCAAATTGATAGTTTTAGCTAACTTGTCGCAAACAGATGAGGAGCAGATCGATGGGGAGAAGCACCAAGACCAATCGCATGATCGGCGCAGCAAGCGCGACGGCGCCCATGGCACTGATCGTCGCAGCCTTGCTACCCGGCCATGCGCTGGGCCAGACCGCACCGGCTGCTGCGGGCCAAACCACGCCAGTGTCGAGCCAGAGCGGCGCTGTCGGCCAGGGTGATATCGTGGTCACGGCACAGCGTCGTAGCGAGAACATCCAGGACGTGCCGATCACCATCGAGGCGTTCTCGGGTGACTCGCTCAAGAAACTGGGCGTCGAGGCTGCCGCCGATCTCGGCAAGATTGCGACCAACGTTGTGGTCTCCCTGCCGCAAGGCGCCGGAAACCAGCCCGCGATCACCATCCGCGGGATCGGGCTGAACGTGAACAATTCCAACAATTCCGGGCCGAACGGCATCTATGTGGATGAGTTCTATCTCAGCGCTCCCACCTCGCAGGCCTTCGCGATGTTCGACCTGGATCGTGTCGAGGTGCTCAAGGGGCCGCAGGGGACGCTCTATGGCCGGAATACCTCGGGCGGCGCGATCAACTTCATCACGGCCAAGCCGACAAATACGTTCGAGGGCTATCTCGATGCGCGTTACGGCAATTTCGATACCTCGCAGATCAGCGGCGCGGTTAGCGGCCCGCTGAGCGATACGCTCTCGGCCCGCTTCGCCTTCGTCCGGAACTATTCGGAAGGGTACAATTACAACACGTTCCTCAATCGCCGTCAGAACGGCGCTGATGATGAGTCCTTCCGCGCGTCGCTGCTCTACAAGCCGACGCCGGATCTGCGCATTCTTGTTGTCGGGCATGTGTCCCATGTCGATCGGCTGCCCGACAATTACGCGCATTTCGGCGCGTTCGAGCCGGGCTCGGTCGAAACCGGATCGCCTGTGGTCTGTTCGGTCGCCGCAACCTATGCCTCGCAGTGCGTCGACATCTACAACCAGCCGAGCGACCCCAAGCGCTACTCCATCGCGTCCAGTCGGACAGAGCATCTGAAAGTGACGGACAGGGGCGTTGTCGGGCGGATCGAATGGTCGCCGGGCACGATCACCGTCACGTCCGTGACTGGCTATAATTACAACCAGCGCTTCCTGCCGGAAGACAGCGACTCCTCACCCTATCGCGAGTTGGAGGTGAACTGGGGCAACAACAGCAACGAGTTCACCCAGGAATTGCGCGTCAACCAGACCAAGGAAAACTACAACTGGGTGGCGGGTGTCTATTACCTGCACGAGCGCCTCAACCAGAACCAGGATTACGCGCTTCTGCTCGACATCGACCGGTTTTACGGTCCTGGCGCGGGCGATGGTCTGGCCAGCCGGCAGTTTGCCCGCAATACGCAGGTGACAGACGCCTATGCCGCGTTCGGGCAGGGCGAATACAACCTGACCCGCGCGCTGCGCCTGGTGCTCGGCGGCCGGTTTACCCACGAGCGCCGTTCGTTCCTGTTCAACAGCCAGGTGCAGTACCAGAGCGGCGGCATGGACAACTTCACGCCACTGGCTCAGGTTGCCGATAGCACGAGCCGCCTGCAGAATTCCGCATTCTCCTATCGCATCGGCGTGAATTTCAAGCCGATGCCTGGCGTTCTTGCCTATGCGACCCTGACGACAGGCTTCAAGGGCGGCGATTTCAATGGCGGCTTTCTCAGCCCCGACCCCGCCCAGGCCGCCTATCAGCAGCGCCCGGTGAAGCCGGAAAAGGTGACAACCTACGAAGTGGGCATCAAGACGACGTTCCTCGATCGCGCCGTCACGTTCAATGCCGCGCTGTTCTACAACGATTATCGCGACATGCAGCTGTTTGCCCTGGTGCCCAGCCCGATCGGGCCGCTCAATCTTGCGGCCAATGCCGAAAAGGCGCGCACCTATGGCGCGGATATCGACCTGACCGTTCGCCCGGTCCGCAATCTGACGTTGAGCGCGCAGGTGGGTCTGCTGAACACCAAGCTCGTGCGGTTCCTGCTGGTGGCCGATCCCACCGTGCCAGACTATTCGGGCAACCAGCTGGCGTTCTCGCCCAAGTTGAGCACGTTCCTGCAGGCGCAGTACCATATCCCGATCGGCGAAAGCCAGGCGATCGACCTGCAATACAGCGCCACCTACAAGGGCCGGCAGTTCCTGGACGCGACCAACGATCCCTATACGACGCAGCAGGCCTATTGGACGCAGGACGCACGCGTCGCGCTGACCATCTCGCAGCTTGAGCTGTCGGCCTTCGTGCGCAATCTCGGCAACACCTACTACGCCACCGCTGCGTTCAACAGCATCAGCCCGTTCGGCTACGTCCAGCCCAACTATGCGCCGCCGCGCACCTATGGCGTTGGCGCGAAGATAAACTTCTGATCCAGGCACAATCCCTCTTCAGCGAGCGAACCACCATGACCCATACCCTGACGCTGCTGGCCGACGACCTGGCCTTCGGCGAAGCGCCACGCTGGCACAACGGCGCGCTCTACCTTTCCGACATGCACGCCAACCGCGTGCTGCGCTATTCGGAAAGCACCGGGTGGGAGGTTGTGGCCGAACACGATGGTCCCGTCTCTGGCCTGGGCTGGTTGCCGGATGGCGACATGCTGGTCGTGTCGATGCACGACCGCAGGATCCTGCGCCACCGCAACGGCGTGTTCGACGTGCATGCCGATCTTTCAGGCATTGCCACGTGGCACGCGAACGACATGATCGTGGCGCCAGACGGGACTGCCTATGTCGGCAATTTCGGCTTCGATATCGACACCCATCCCATTTCGCCCTGCACCGCGAGCATCGCGCGGGTTACGGCCGATGGCACGGTGTCGACGGCGGCGGCCGGCTTGTGGTTTCCCAACGGCATGGTCATCCAGCCCGACGGCGTCACGATGATCGTTGCCGAAAGCGGCACGGGCGTGCTGACCGAACTGACGATCGCAGCCGATGGCGCGCTGGTCGAACCGCGGCTCTGGGCGCGATTGCCCGACGATGCCCTACCCGACGGCATTTGCCTGGATGCCGCCGGCTGCGTCTGGGCTGCCTCGCCTACATCCCGCGAAGTGCTGTGCCTGCGTCGGGACGGCGAAGTGGTCGATCGCATCGCGACCGAGCAGGAAGCGATCGCCTGCGTGTTCGGCGGTGAGGACCGGCGCACCCTGTTCTTCCTCACCGCCGACAGCAGGACGCCGGCGATCGCGCGCGACGTGCGGACGGCCCGGGTCTATGCCGTGCGAATGGACGTGGCCGGCGCCGGCCTGCCCTGACCGATCATCGTTGCAGAAGGTGCCTCGGTCCGCGCACGCGGGCCGAGGCACGCTGTTTCAGGCCGCTTCGCTCTTGCTCTTGCGGCGCTCCGCCAGGTTATGTGCGCCCAACTGCTCGGCCTGGCCGGCAATCTTCAGCAGTTCGGCCGCATTGCCACCCAGCCGCCGCACGAACTTGGCACGGTCTGCGGGCATGAACACCTCCAGCTTGCGCCGGCGCATCGCCTCCAGCACCACTTGCGCGACATAGTCGGCACTAACCGCGTCAGAGAGGAATGCCATGGGCACTTCGTCGCTGGCCGCCTCTGCCTCCAGCATCGGCGTTTCCGTCGATGTGGGGTGGACGATCGTGAAGTTCAGCGGCGAATCCCGCTCTTCCATGGCCAGGCCGAGGTGGAAAGCGCGCAGTGCGAACTTTGCCGCGGCATAGCTGGCGAGCCCCGGGAAGGGCAGGAACGCGGTCATGCTGCACACCGTGACGAAGTGTCCATGCCCCTGTTCCCGAAAGCGCGGCAACGTGGCGACCATGCCGCGCATTGGCCCCATGGCATTGACTTCGAGTGTCAGCGCATGATCGTCCATCGCCACGTTGCGAACATAGCCGGTCCGCACGATCGCCGCGTTGTTGATCAGCACGTCGAGCCGGCCGTACTGCGCCCATGCCAGGTCGAGCGCCGCAGACCATTGCGCGTCCGAGGTAATGTCGAGCGCGACGCTTTGCGCGCGCTCGCCGATGTCCTGGGCAACGCGGTCCGCGCCGGCAACATCGATGTCGGCGATCAGCACCCTGTGTCCCTGCGCGGCAGCAGCGCGCGCGATGGCAGCGCCGATGCCGCTTGCGCCACCCGTCACAAGGACAATCTTTTCCTTCGTCTTCCGCATTCGTCTTCCTCTCTGAACCGACGGCAATGGCACCCCCGCCCAAATGGGGCCGGCGTGCCGCCTGCGCGGAGACTCTCGCAAGCGGCGCAGCCCTGACGGAGGTGCCCCCAAGCCTTGGTAGGGCGTCCACGCGCGGATTGACAGATAAAAAATATAGTGAAAGCTATACAGATTGAATGGTCTGCGGATATGATGGTTCGTCCGGTGCGGACAGGAGAAGGAAGATGGGGATGGCGGAGCCAGAAGCACTCGCGGCAACAGCCGTCGGCGGCGGGCATTTTCGGATCAGGGGATTGTCGCATCTCGCGCTCGTCGTGGCCGACGTGGCGGTGACCACGGCCTTTTATCGCGATCGCCTGGGCATGGCGGTGATCCACGACGGCAGGGCCGAGACGGTGCCGAACGCAAAGGGCATGATCGGGCAGCTGCTGCTGGAACTGGAGCAGCGCGAGGCCAAGACTGGCGCCGATACCATCACGCCTGCGCTCACCGTGGACGATATCGATGCCGCGTTCGCGGCGCTGGCCGATGTGCGCATCGGCGTGGCGGACCAGCCCGACGAGATGTTCGGCGTCCGCTATTTCTCGGTCCGCGATCCCGATGGGCGCGCGGTTGAGCTTATTGCCTTCCCCAACGGGGAGGCTGACCTGGGCGCCTTCGGGCGCAAATTCTTGGAAGGCAGCGCCGCATGACCCAATCGCTTTCACCCGAAGCCCGCTTGGAGGAACTCGGCCTCGTGCTGCCGCCGGCGATCCCCTCCATCGCCAACTTTGCGCCTGCCCTGCTCGATGGCGGCTTGCTCTATCTTTCCGGGCAAGGCCCGCGCGATGCGACCGGCTACCGCTTTGGCAAGGTCGGTGCCGACGTTTCTGCGGACGAAGCGCGCGAGCATGCCCGGCTGGTGGGCCTTTCGCTGCTTGCCGTCATACGCCATGAACTCGGCTCGCTCGATCGCGTCCGGCGCGTGGTGCGCCTGTTCGGCATGGTCAATGCGACGCCGGACTTCGTGCTGCATTCGCGCGTGATCGACGGCTGCTCTGACCTGATGTGCGCGGTGTTCGGCGAGGAGGCTGGCCGCCACGCGCGATCGGCAGTGGGCGTGGGCTCGCTGCCGGGGAACATCACGGTCGAAATCGAGGCCGTTGTCGCGGTGCATCCATGAGCGGCGCAGAGCAGACCCCGCTGCGCTTCGATGGTGATCTGTCGGGCACGCTCATGCCCTGGGACAAGGGGGTGCCGGGGGGCGGCGGACCGATCCCGCTGGCAGACGTGGCGGGCAAGCGCTGGAATCTCTTGCGAGAAGACCTTCCCCTGCCGGTCGCGGTGCTGGACGGAGACAGCCTGGAGCGCAACAGCCGCTGGATGCGGAGCTTTGCGGCCGAGCACGGCGTGGCGCTGGCCCCGCACGGCAAGACCACGCTCGCCCCGGCGCTGTTCGACCTGCAGATGCGCGATGGCGCGTGGGGGATTACGGTATCGACACCCCACCAGATCGCCGTTGCCGTGGCGGCCGGTCACCGGCGCATCTTTGTGGCGAACCAGCTGATCGGGCGCAGCGGCATCGCCTATGTGCTGGATCAGCTTGAGCGGGACCCTGAGCTTGCCATCTATTCGCTGGTCGATTCGCTCGATCTGGTCACACAGCTCGCCGCCGTCGCGGCCGAGAAAGGCGGTCGTCGTGCGCTGCCGGTGCTGGTCGAAATGGGTTTTGAAGGCGGGCGCACCGGATGCCGAACGGTGGAGCAGGGCCTTGCCGTCGCGCGGGCGGTGGCGGCCTCGCCGTACCTCGAACTTGCCGGGGTCGAAGGCTTTGAAGGTATTATCCGCAAGGCGGACCTGGAATCCACGCTCGACGCCGTGAACGCCTTCCTGGGCCAGGTTGTTATGCTTGCACAGGCGTGTGACCGGGAAGGGCTGTTCGCCTCGGACGATGTGCTGCTGAGCGCGGGGGGATCGGGCTTTTTCGATCTGGTCGTTACCGCGTTCAACGCCGCGCGGTTGGAGCGCCGAACCACCACGCTGCTGCGCAGCGGCTGCTACATCACGCACGACTCCGGCCTGTACACGTTCCTCTTCTCCCTGCTGAACATGCGGGCGCCCGAACTGCTGGCCGAGGATGCGCCAAGCCCGGCCTTGCGCGTCTGGGCCTATGTGCAATCCATGCCAGAGCCCGGCCGCGCGATCGTCACCATGGGCAAGCGCGATGTCGGCTTTGACGAGATGCCCAAGCCGGAGCTTTGGCATCGCCCCAGCGCAGACATGTCGGCGCCGCAGGCGCTCACGCCAGACCATCAGGTCATCGCACTCAACGACCAGCACGGGTTTCTCGATATCCCGCACGAATCCCCGCTGCGGGTGGGCGACATGATCGGCTTCGGCATCTCTCATCCGTGCCTCACTTTCGACAAGTGGCGGGTGCTGCACGTGATCGATGGCGCGTTCGACGTCATCGGATCGATCCGGACCTATTTCTGAGCACGCAAAAAACTGGAGAGGAATTATGGCAAACCCGCTTATCGAACGCCTGAAGCGCGGCGAAGTCTGCGTCAACGGGTGGCTGCTGGCACCTGACAGCTATGTTGCCGAGATCATGGCGCAGACCGGCTGGGATAGCCTGACGATCGATCTGCAGCACGGGCTGCATGACTATCGTTCGGCAGTAGAGAGCCTGCAGGCCCTGCATGGCCGCGGCCCGGTGCCGCTGGCGCGCGTGCCGTGGAACGAGCCGGGCATCATCGGCAAGATCCTGGACGCGGGCGCATGGGGCATCATCTGCCCGATGGTCAACAATGCCGAGCAGGCGCGAGCGCTGGTGGATGCCTGCCTCTATGCGCCGCAGGGTGCCCGCTCCAACGGGCCGGTTCGCGCCGGTTTCTATGGGGCGGCGTCGCCCTATCAGGGGATCGCCAATGCCAATGTCCTGGTTCTGCCACAGATCGAGACGGTCGAGGCGGTGGAGAATCTGGAGGCGATCCTCGATGTGCCGGGCATCAGTGGCGCCTATGTGGGGCCGAGCGACCTTGGCCTGGCGATGGGGCTCGCGCCCGTGCTCGATCGTCAGGAGCCGGAAATCCTGGCCATCTACGATCGCGTGATCGCGGCCGTGCGTGCGCGCAATCTTGTCGCTGGCATCCAGAACGGAACGGCCGCCTATGCCGCGGAAATGGCGGCGAAAGGCTTCCAGATCGTGACCGTGGCCACCGACGTCAATCTGATGGGCATGGCCGCGTTCCAGGCCGTGACGACGACGCGCTCGCTGATCAAGCAGTCGGCATCCGCAGACGCCGCGACCGCCTGATCATGACCAAGAGCTGGTGCGCGGCCTGGCCCGCGCACCAGCTCTTCCGTCAGTCGCGGTAGCTGGGATCGATGCGGTCGAGCTTGCGCAGCAGCGCCGGCCATGCCAGCCGCTCTGCCACCAGGCCCATGCCGGCAGGCGATGATTGCAGCGCGACCTTGGACAGCGTTTCGGGTGGCGGAGCATGCAGCGCATCGCGACCGGCCGACAGCATCAGGACCTGCGCCTCGCAGGCGCGCTCAAGGAAATAGAGACGCAGGAAGCAGGCAGCGACGCTTTTGCCGACCACCAGTGTGCCATGGTTGCGCAGGATCATCAGGTTGGCGTCTCCCAGATCAGCCACCAGGCGTTCCCGCTCCGCCAGATCCACCGCCAGCCCTTCGTATTCATGATAGGCCAGGCCGCTGCCGGCGATCATCGCGGTCTGGGTGTGGGGCAGCAGCCCGCTCTCCATGGCCGAAACAGCCTGGCCATGCGGGGTGTGAAGATGCATCACCGCGGCCGCGTCCTCGCGCGCCATGTGGATCGCCGAATGGATCGTGAAGCCGGCGGGATTGACCGGGTGCGGCGTCGGGCTCACCGGATTGCCATCGACATCGATCTTCACGAGGCTGGACGCGGTGACTTCCTCGAACATCAGGTCGTATGGGTTGATCAGGAAATGATGCTCTGGGCCGGGGATGCGCGCGGACAGATGGGTGAAGATCAGGTCGTCCCAGCCGAAATGGGCGACGAGCCGATAGGCCGCGGCCAGGTCGATCCGGATCTGGCGTTCCGCCGCTTCCACGGAATCAGGGGCTTGCGTGGCGTTCAGGGTCATGCGTCTCTCCAGTGGTTATTGGCGCAAGGATGCCACAGGCCGGCTGGTGGCTTTGTCGATTGGCCGACATTCCTTGCGGCCCAAGGATGATCGAATGACAAAGGAAGCGCAGTTCCTTGCGGCCATGCAGGGCAAGAGCGAATGGTTTGCGAGCCTGGCCGATCCGATCCAGGCGCAGCTGGCCGCCGCCGCGCAGGTGCGCCGGGTCAAGGATGGCGAGGCGGTCTATCGCCAGGGCGATGCGCCCGACGGGCTGTACGCCATGCTGCAGGGCCGCGTTCGCCTGATCGCGTGGAGCCCGGGCGGCGTCGGCTGCCTGCTGCTGCTCGCCGCCGAGGGCATGTGGTTCGGCGAAGTCTCGACCATCGATGCCGCGCCCCGCCAGCAGGACGCCATCGCGCAAGGGGCTTGCCAGGTTGCCCGGATACCGCTTGCCGCGATTGCCGAGATTGCCGCACAGCAACCCGAACTGTGGCGGCATATCGGCCGGCTGGCCTGCACGCATCAGCGCCAGGCGATCAGCCACATTCAGGATCTCCTCAGCCTGCCGCGCGCCGCCAGGGTGGCCAAAGTGCTGCTCGCATCAAGCGCGGGTGACGATGCCCCGGTGGCGATGACCCAGGACGAACTTGCCGGCACCTGCGGCATGGGACGGCAGACTGCCAATGCCATTCTGGGCACGCTGGAGCAGGCCGGCATGGTGCGGCTGGGCTATCGCGTGATCTGGATTCTCGATGCGGAACGCCTGGCGCGCGTCGCCATGGGCGAAATCTGCCGCACCAACAAAGAATAGTATTTACTATATGAAATTTTGCGGTAGCGTGTGGCAACAGGCACACCGCTTGCCGGCGGGCAGGCGTCCACCGCGCGGCGAGCCAGGGAAGGAATATCTATGTCTGTTGCCGGAACATGGAACATCATCGTCAACTCGCCGATGGGGCCGATGAAAAGCGTGACCACCTTCACGGTTTCGGGGGATAGCCTGACCGGCATTGCCACCGATGCAGATGGCGCGCCGCACCCCATCCAGGACGGCAAGATCACCGGCGATAAGGCGCGTTGGAAGATCGACATCACCAATCCGATGCCGCTCTCGCTCACGTTCGATGGCACCGTGGCCGAAACCAGCCTGAGCGGCAGCGTTTCGGCCGGCCCGTTCGGCGCGTTCTCGTTCACCGGCGAGCGCGGCTGAGCACCTTTTAGCGCACCTGCTTCGACCCTGGCGGGCCGGGGCGTGCGCGGATCATCCACCCATCCTTCCACGTCCGGTTCCGGCGCGCCCATCGCCCCGGGGCTTGCTTGTCCGGGGCAGTGTTCCATGTCAGCGCAACCATTGCAGGGCGACGTCCCGCGCCGGTCGATCAGCGACCTTACGGACCTACCCCATCCTTTCGAAGCGGGTTTTTCCGAGGATTTCGCCGCGCTGTTCGTAACTGCTGAACGGCTGTTCAAGGCGGGTAGCAAGCGCATCGTCGTGTTTCGTGGCGAGGATCTGCGCAAGATCGCCGCGCTTCCGGCGGTGGGCAACATGCCGCTTCGCGCCCTTGCCGAGCGGGCGATGGAAGAGGCGGGGGACGATCAGGCCGAGCACGACCAGCCCGATGTGTCGAACTTTGGCCGCATCCTCTTCAATCAGATTTTCACCGCCAATCCGCCGCTCCACGGCCCGACCCGCCAATTGCTGGCCAAGCCGTTCGGCATGAAGCAGGTGGCCGCGTTCGACGATCTGGTACGCGGCGTGGTGGACAAGGTCCTGGCCGAGGTTGCCGGGGCGGGCGAGATCGATTTCGGGTTCGACTTCACCGAACAGGTCACTGCGGGATTCTGGGGCGCGCTGATCGGTCTTACGCCATCGGAGCAGCGCCAGGTCGTCGAGCAGGTGCGCGCGATGACGCCATTCTTTTTCCTCGTGCGCACCGCTGCCGAGACGGTTGAGGCCAACGCGGCCATCGGTGCCTATCTGTCGCTGATGGCCACGGCGATCGAACGGACATTGGCCGAAGGCAACAATCCGCTGCTCGCCACCATGGCGGCGGAGTTCGACGCGATCACGATTGAAGGCAAGCCGGAAAGCGTGGCGCTGTCGCTGGCCGCCAATCTGATCGACGGGTTCCATACCGCCGCGCTCGCTGCCGCCAACGCCACATATCAGCTGCTCCGCCATCCCGCTGCGGCGGCAGAGGTGCGGGCGGACCCGCAGCGGGTTGGCGCCGCGATCGATGAGGGCCTGCGGATGTCGTCCCCGGTCATCGTGACACACCGCTATGCGCTGGAAGACTTCGTGTTCGACGACGTGCTGGTGCCGGCCGGAACCGCGATTGCCATGCTGTGGGCGGCAGGCAATCGCGATCCCGATATTTTTGAAGACCCCGGCACATACAGGCTGGAGCGGATGCGGCGCTATGACGCCACCTTTGGCGGCGGCATCCACCTGTGCCCGGGCCGCAATATCGCCCGGTTGATGGTTCATCGCATGCTCGCCCGGCTGTTCGCCCCTGACGTGCGGATCGAACTGGCCGGGCCGGTGGAGTGGATCACCCAATCGACCATGCGCCAGCCTTACCGCATGCCGGCGCGGATCGACATGGTGCCAGGCTAGGCTGTTTATGGCCTAAAATTCCGCCAGCAGCCGCCCCAGGCCGGAAATGCGGTCCTTGATCCCAAAGCTGCGGAGCGCGTGCCAGTAGGTGGCGGTGTTGATCGCGATCACCGGCTTGCCGAGGCGGGCCTCGTGCCGCGCGGCGATGTCGACCATCGACAGGTTGGTGCCGACCTGGACGATGGCGTCGACATCGTCGCCATCGAGATGGTCGATGACAGCGTCGAGCCGATCGGGCGTGACTTTGGCGATATCGGTCCAGCGGCGGCATTGCAGCGGGACATCACGCTTCACCGCAAAGCCGCTTTCTTCCAGGAAGCGGCGGACTTCGGCGTTGGCGACAGGATAATAGGGCGAGACGAAGCTCACCGATTTTGCGCCATAGGCATGGAGCGCAGCGGCAACCGATTCCGCGCCGGTAGACGCGCCTACGCCCGCCACCTCCTTAACCTGCGCCTTCCATGCCCGTGCGCCATCGACGCCGCCGTAGAAGGTGACGGCCGACATGCCGAGCACGAGGTAGTCGGGCTTGCAGGTCATTACCGATCGCACCGCATCGAGGGTGTTTTGCGCAATCGCCGTGGTGCCGGCGATGAAGTCCTCGTTGGTGAGGGCGTAGGGGTCTTCCACCCAGATGCGCGAGACGTGGTTGGTCACGCCGTCGGGGCGCATTCGCTCCATATCGGGTTGGACGACGGTGTTGGTCGAGGGCGCGACCACGCCGAACAGCGCGCGCCAGCCCAGTACGTCGGTCATTTTTGCAGGTCTCCTGTAGTCACCACGCCGTCACGCGATCTGCGCGGCGAGGTCGAGGCTTTCGAACATGGCCTGGCGCAGCATGTAGGCGCGGCGCTTGTCGTCATCGGCCAGGATATCGAGCATGGCGCGGCGACGGGCTTCATGCGCATTGTCCTGGTTGCCGCGGATGAATTCCATGTTCTGGCGGGTCTGCGTCTGGGTGAACGTGTGCGTCACCGTGCGGCGCTGGCGGTCGAACAGCGCCAGGCCTGCCTCGGCACTCGTGTTGCCGGTGATTGCCGGCGCCAGCTTGTCGAACAGGTTGAACGCGTCATGGATGCCCGAATTCATGCCGAAGCCGCCGAGCGGGTTGTTGAGGTGGGCGCTGTCGCCGATCAGCATCACGCGGCCTTCGCGGAACGACTTGGCGACGCGCTGGTGCACCCGGTACAGTGTGCGGTGTCGGGTTTCCACACTCGCGCCGTCGCCGGTGATGCGGTCAAAAATGGCGTTCTTGTTGGCATCCGAGCGCAGCGTCGTCTCGTCCACATCGCCGTTGACCGGCACCAGCACCCGCCACAGCGAGGGCACACGCAGCAGCACCAGCCACTCGGCGGGGTCGCTGACGTAGTTCACGTAGGCGAGGTTGGGCAGGTAGTCTGCCAGCTCCACCTCGGTGGACAATGTCAGGAAGCGCTCGGGATAGGTGAAGCCATCGAATTCGATGCCCAGCCACTTGCGCACGATCGAATTCGCCCCGTCGGCGCCGATCAGGTAATCGGCGCGGATCGTCTCGACGCCGGTCATGGTTTCTACCCACAGGTCGACCCCGGCCTCGTCCTGGCGGAATGTCAAAAGGCGGCTGTTGAAGCGGATGTCGGCGTGCGGCAGTTGGGCGAGACCTTCCGCCAGTGCGCGCGAGAGATGATACTGTTCGCACTGGATACGGAAGGGATAGCGCGTGACGTCGGCGATCTCGGAGAGGTCGAACGCGATCACTTCGCCGCTGGCGCGGTCGCGCCAGTGGAACACCGGTGCTTTCAAGCCACGATCGAGCAGCATTCGGGTGATGCCGATGCGGTCGAGCATCTCGAGCGTCGGGGGATGAAAGGTGGATGCGCGCAAGTCTTGCGCGCAGTCGGCGCCCGTCTCGAGCACGATTACCGAGATACCTTCCTGCGCCAGCAGAGTCGCCATGACCGTGCCGACGGGTCCGGCACCGGCGATGGCCACCTGGCAGCGATTATGCCCTGTCATTTCCGCATTCTCCGATCAGCACCGGCCCATCGCAGGAGCCGGTGAACACCCGGCGGTTATGAACGCGACCACGGTGCCAGGAGCAGGACGCGGGCACTCTATCCACCTGCCGGTTAGGCGATCAGCACGCGTGTTTTTCCAACCACTTGGCAGCGCTGGAGAGGCTTGGCCCGGGCGGCTGGCTCACCGCCTGTCGGCGATTTTTGGGGCAAGCGGCGGCGCGCGCAGCCGCGCATGCGAACGCCTTGGCAACGGGCCCTGCAGTTCGGGGTCGATGGAAAAGGCAGGCAATTTCGATGGCGGACCCTCTTTTGCGTGCGCGCCTGGCCGAGGGTCGCTTCTTCATGGTGCCCGGCGTGCAGGACATGATCGCTGCCGTGATCGCGCGAAAGGTCGGTTTCGAGTTTGTCTACGGCACTGGCTACTGGCTGACTGCCTCGGCCTTTGGCCTGCCCGACGCCGGCATCGCGACCTATACGCAGATGCGCGACCGGATGGAGACCCTTGTGCGCACCAGCACCGCGGCTGTCATTGCCGATGGTGATACCGGCTATGGCGGCATTATCAACGTGCATCACACGGTGCGCGGCTACGAGGCTGCCGGGGTCACTGCGATCCAGCTTGAGGATCAGGAGTTTCCCAAGAAATGCGGGCATATGCCCGACAAGCGGATCGTGCCGGTGGAGGATATGGTCGAGCGCATCAAGGTTGCCTGTGCGGCACGGCACAGCCGCGATTTCGTGGTGATTGCCCGCACCGACGCCCGCCAGTCCGAAGGCGAGCAAGGGGTGCTGCGGCGGCTGCGCGCCTATGCCGAGGCCGGGGCCGACGTGCTCTTTCCCGAAGCGCTGGTCGATGAAGAGGAAATGGCAAGGGTCTGCGCCGAACTGCCGCTGCCCTGCATGGTCAACATGGCAAACGGCGGGGCCAGCCCGATGCTGGAGCCGACGCTGCTGGCAAAGCTCGGCTTCGCCTTTGCGATCTACCCCTCGCTGACCAGTCTGGCTGCGGCGCAGGCGATGGAGACCGTGCTGCGCGCGCTCAAGGACACCGGCGCCGGAGACCCTGAGGGACTGTTTGATTTCAGGGAATTTTCCGCATTGATCGGGATGGACGAGGTGCGCGAATTCGAACGCCGATGGGCGCGGCCATCCGTCTAGGCGGCGTGCAGGATGGCACGATCTGGGCGTGGTGCGAGGCTGATTTATCCGCCTGTCGGATAAAACCTTGATAAAATCGGTGAAACGTCATTTTCTCGTCACTCTTTGATCCCGGTCAAAGACGTGGGGAAATTGGTCACATGGAAAAAGGCGTTCCGATTCGGTCCATCACCCGCTCGATCGCGGCGCTGCGCGCGATCAACCGGGCAGGTTCGCTCAACATGATGGAGATCGCCAAGGCGTCGGAGGTGCCATACGCCACCGCCTGCCGGATCGTGCAGACGCTGCTGTATGAAGGGCTGATCGAGCAGGAGCCGGCGCGCAAGCGCTACCGTGCGACGATGCTGGTGCAGACGCTGGCCACCGGATACCAGCAGGACGATGCGCTGGTTCGTGCCGCGCGGCCGCACATTGTCGAGTTGACGCGCCGGTTCGGTTGGCCAGTGTCGATCGCCGTGCGGGTGGGGCGCGAGATGATGCTGCGCGATTCCACGCATTCCAACTCGTCGCTCACGTTCGAGCACTATTATCCGGGCTTTACCCTGCCGATCCTCGACAGCGCGTCGGGCAAGGTCTCGATGGCCTTTGCGCCGGACGAGGAGCGCGAGATGATCCTGCGCTTCATGCGTGTGTCGCAGGACATCGACCTAAATTACCTGGCAACGGCGGAAGTCGGCCTCGATGTCGAACGCATCCGGGCAGATGGCTATGCTGTGCAGGGGCGCAACTATCATAACCTGACACCGGGCAAGACCTCGTCGATCGCCGTGCCGATCTTCCGCAACGGTCGCTTCGAAGGGGCAATGACGCTGGCATTCTTCGTGGCGGCGATGAAGCTGTCGGAGGGGATCAACCTTTATCTGGCCGACATGAAGGCGACCGCCGAGGCGATCAGCCACGCGCTCAGCAACGAGGTCATGGGTCACGCCTGACCAGGCGTGGGCCTGATGAAAAAAAGGGGGCGGCATCGTGGATGCCGCCCCCTTTTTGTTGCTCGCCCGGCCTCAGGCGCCGCGCGTCAGCTGGCCAGGAATGTGGCTTTCATGATTGGCGAGATACCATTCGGCGATTTCCTCGCGGGTGGCCCACCACACGCCGGGCAATGACTTGGCGTGCGCAATGAACTCGCGCAGCGCGCGCACGCGGTGCGCACGGCCCGATACGTGGGGGTGCAGGCCCACGTTCATGATCCGCCCGGTTTTGGCACCCTCGGCATGGAGCACGTCCAGTTCCTCGATCAGTGCATCGCGGAACTGGTCGGTGGTGTAGTTCTTGCGGGTGATGAAGGTAAAGTCGTTGATCTCGTTGGAATAGGGTACCGAAACGATCGGGCCGTGCGGGGTGCGCAGCAGGAACGGCTGATCGTCGTTCATGATGTCGCAGTAAAAGGTGCAGCCATATTCGGCGAGGATATCGGCAGTCTGCATCGTGCCGCGCAGCGACGAGGAGAGCCAGCCCTTCGACTTGCGCCCGACATAGTTTTCGAACTGCGCCAGGCTGCGCAGCACGATTTCGCGTTCTTTCTCGGGTGCTTGCGCAAAGCTGGTGAGCAACTCGCCCTGTTCCCAGTTGTGCGTCAGCAGCTCCCACCCGCGTTCGAGCACCGCATCGGTCATCGCCTTGCGGCGTTCGAACGTGACGGCATTGGTGGTGCAGCTGGCCTTGACGCCCATTTCGTCGAACAGTTCGATCAGCCGCCAGATGCCCACGCGCTGGCCATATTCGCGCCAGGTATAGTTGGGAAAGTCGGGCGTGTTGCCGGGCAGGGTGTCGGGCAGGATCGACGGACCACCGGCGTAGTAGGGCTTGTCGGTATCCTTGGTAAGGTCCCAGGTTTCCAGGTTGAAAGTCAGGATCAGCGCGACGCGGGCCCCGTTCGGCCAGATCAGGGGCTTGCGCTGCGGCAGCGGGACGTAATCGTATTCCATGGTGCAACTCTCTGCTGAAACCGGGACCGAACCCCAATGGGGTGCAACGGGACGAATACCTACCTTTGCGGCCGTGGTGTCGATCCGGTCGCCCGCGATGACCACCAGTCGGATAGGCCGGGCGGGAAACCGGGCGCACTCCGGCCGGATGCTAGCTTGAAGGTGAATCGCCAAGGCTTTGCAATGGCCTGCATGCACGAAGGAAAGGCACGCCGATGCGCGACAATGATGATCTGATGGCCAACTATCGGAAAGCCTATGACAATCGCGTGGGATTTGGCCACCGTCCGGCGCTGATCCTGATCGATTTCTGCCAGGCCTATTTCGAGCCGGGCAACCTGCTGTACGCGCCCGTGGAAGCCGCGCTGGAATCCGCGCTGCGCCTGCGTGCGCTCGCCCGCGCGGCGGGCGTTCCGGTTGTTTTGACCAACGTGGTCTATCAGGCCGGTGGCTTGGACGGCGGGCGCTTCTTTGAAAAGGCAGTGCCCTTGCGCAATTTCCTCAAGGGCAGCCCCACTGCCGCGTTCGGCCCCGGTCTTATCCCCTTCGCCGACGAACTGGTGGTCTCGAAACAGTATCCCAGCGCCTTCTTCGCCACCTCGCTCGCATCCACGCTGACGGCGGCAGGCATCGATTCCGTGATCCTCACCGGCCTGACGACATCGGGCTGCGTGCGCGCTAGCTGCGTCGATGCCATGTCGCACGGTTTTCGCACCGCCGTGGTGGCCGAGGCCTGCGGCGATCGGCATCCCGACCCGCACGAGGCCAACCTGTTCGACATGAACGCCAAGTACGCCGACGTGGTCAGCGAGGACGAAGCCGCGCAGTTCCTGCGCTCGCTCGTCTCCGGGGCCGCAGCGGTATGAGCGCGCCTGGCGCCGCGCGCGTGGCCCTGGTGACCGGCGCTGCCGGGGGGCTGGGCAGCGCGATCGTCGAGCGCTTCAGCGCCGATGGCTATACTGTCGAGCGCGCCGACCAGATCCGCCCGGGCGGGGCAGAAGACATGCGCGCCCACGTTTGCGACGTGCGTGATCCCCGCGCGTGGGAGGGGCTGGCCGCAAGGCTTGCGGCGCGCCATGGGCAGATCGATGCGGTGGTTCACGCCGCTGGGTGGTATCGTCCGAACCTGCCCTTTGCTGAACTGTCGCCCGATCTGTGGCACGACCATCTCGCCGCCAATCTGCGCAGCGCCTACCTGGCCTGCCGGTTCCTGTTTCCGCTGCTGTCGCGCCACGGCTCGGTCGTGCTGTTCAGCTCCACCCTGGCCAGCCGACCGACGCCACTTTCGCTGGCCTATTCAGTGGCGAAGGCAGGCGTCGAGACCCTGGTCCGCGGGCTCGCTGCCGAGGCCGGCGCCAAGGGGCAGCGGATCAACGCCATTGCCCCCGGCCCGGTCGACACCCCGATGTTGCGTGGCAATGCCCTGGGCGCGGAGGGCGCGGCGGCCCTGATGGCCCGCCTGGAAGCGCGCGTACCGGCCGGGCGGCTGGTTACCCGCGAAGAGGTGGCGGCGCTGGCCGTGTACCTGTGTTCACCCGCTGCAGCGATGGTCAACGGGGCAGTGATCCCGCTCGATGGCGGCCAGGGTATCTGAGACCAGACGCTCAGCGTCACGCCCTTGCGGCAAGCCCCCCATTACCCGGCGTCAAAACCCTTCCGCCCGCGTGGGTACGGACGGAAGGGCATGGTCGATACGGTGTGGACTAGAGCTTGTAGGATACCGCGATCTTGACCAGGCGCGGCTCGTTTTGCAGGCGCGACTTGCGGTTGACGCCATAGTTGGAGCCGGTGACGTAGAAGCGATTGTTGGTGAGGTTGTCGGCCGACAGCGTCACGTCCAGCTTGCCGTTGTCCGAGGTCCAGCCGACTGCGGCATTGAGCAGCGTCTGCGCCGGCATCTGCGAAATCGCGACGAGGCCCGGGTCCACGTTGTAGGAACTGCGATAGGCCAGGCTGCTCGACGCGTGCAGCATCCCCATACCCTCGCCGCCCAGGCTATGGCGCGCGTTGAAGCCGATGTTGTATTGCCACTTCGACACACGGGGCAGGGCATCGGCGTTGGCGCGCGCGGCGGCGGTGTTGGCGTTGAGCTTGAGGTACTTGTCCAGCGTCAGCGATCCGTTGCCGAACAGCGTGAGGCCGTGGACCGGCTCGGCCGTCACTTCCAGTTCGGGGCCATGGACCAGCGCCGTGCCTGCGTTCTGCGTCACCACCGAGGTGCCGACGTAGGTGTTGGTCTGAATTTCGCCAAAGCGATTGACGAACCAGTCCGCGTTGACACGCAGGTGATGGTCGAAGAATTCGCTCTTCATCCCCGCCTCATAAGCGGTCACCGTCTCGGCGCCATAGGGCGTGTTGAACAGCGTGGGGTTGGCAACGACCGAGGCGTTGAAGCCGCCGCTCTGGAAGCCGCGCGAGATGCTGGCGTAAATGAATATGTCCCGGGTCGCCTGGAAATCGATCTCGCCCTTCGGGCTGAAGTTCGTGAACGACAGGTGCCCGCCAACGGCGGTCAGCGTCTGGCTGGGAAGGAACAGGCCGTTGGACAGCGTGGCGTCGATGTCCTTGGTTTCGCGGGTGTAGCGGCCGCCCAAGGTCAGCGAGAAACGCGGGGCAAAGCGCCAGGTCGCCTGGCCAAAGCCGGCATAGCTGTTGGTGACCTGGTGAATCGTGTCGGGCAGGACCTGGTAGCCCAGCACGTTGTCGTTGAAGACCTGGCGGATCGTCTCGTGGAAGTAATAGCCACCGAGAATGAACTGGATGTTCCCGCCGACATCGCCCGAGAGCTGCAGTTCCTGGCTGAACTGGTGGTTGATCATGTCGCTGCGGCGGTCGAAGCCCGCGGTGTAGGCACCGGTGGTGGCATTGACCTGCCCGCCATAGACGTCGAAGCGGAAGCGATCGTCGCCGCGGATATAGCCGGTGATCGCCTTGAGCTTGAGGCCGTTGTCAAAGTCATAGCCCAGCGTCAGGTCGGCATTGATCTGCTCGTTGAAACTGGAAGACGGGATCGGGCTGATATAGGTGCCAAAGGCGCCGCCGGTTTCCTTGAGCCCTTCGGTAAAGTTGATCTGCGCGGCGCCATCGCCCTTTTCATGGGTGTAGGATACATTGGCCTTCGCGCTGAACGGACCGTCGCCGATCCAGGCCAGGCCCACACGCGCGCCATATTGTTCATCCTTGCCGCGCTTGCCGCCGATCGCGGGCGCATCATAGTAGTCGCCCTTGTACTGGTGGAAGCCCGAGACGATCACGGCCAGCTTGTCGGGCGCGATCGCGGTGGAGAAGGTGGCCTTCTGGTCGTTGTAGTCGCGGCTGCCATAGCTGCCCTCGGCCGAGCCGAACGTGGTGCCGTCGGCCTGCTTGCGCACGACCTTGACCGCGCCGGTCAGGTTGTTGCGGCCATAGAGCGTGCCCTGCGGTCCGCGCAGAACCTCGATCCGGTCGATATCGTTGAACAGCAGGTTCGTGCCGGAAAGGCGCGCGTGATAGACATCGTCGACATAGAAGCCGACCGCCGAATCCGTGAAGGCGAAGCCGGCGTTGGCCTGGCCCGCGCCACGGATGAAGGCCGCCACACTCGATGAACTGGCCAAGGCCGACGTGAACGAAACGTTGGGCACATGCTGGGCCATGTCGAGGACCGAGCTGACCTGCATGGTCTTGAGGGAATCGCCGGTAAAGGCGGTGACGGCGACCGGGGTGGACTGCAGGTTCTCGCTGCGGCGCTGCGCGGTCACGGTGATCACCTGCAGGCCGTCGCTCGCGGCCTCATCCTGCGCGGCGTTGGCATTCTGGGCATAGGCCGAAGGGCTCGCCGCCAGGATGGCAAGCCCGGCCCCTGTCAGCAGGAGGCCCTTGAAGGAGAGTGCAGTCCTCATGTTGTCCTCGTCTTTCTCGTTGTGACGCCTTGGCAGCGTTTCACCGATGAATAGGCCCTATCAGCGGCGCGAAGGCCCGATGCTTGCGCAAGACTCTCCGACTGGCGATCAGCCCCGCGTAGGTGATGTTGCGTTGCGGCAACATTTTCCTAGGATCAGCTGGCAAACGGCACAGGAGCAGGCGGTACATGGATCAGCGCGTTGCAGCAAAACCGCAGGTGACGGCAACGCCATCGGCTCTGTCGGAATTTCGCCGCGGGTGGAGCAGCGTGCTGGCTGCCGCGCTTGGCGTGGGCGTGGGTACCACCGGGCTGCCGTTCTACAGTTTCGGCCTGTTCATTGCGCCGCTCTCCGCCGCCTACGGCTGGTCGCGCGGCCAGATCGGGCTGGGCATGACCTGCCTCAGCCTGGGCGCAATCCTGCTCTCGCCGTTTCTGGGAACGGCGATCGACCGGCTCGGCGTGCGCCGCATCGCGCTGGTGTCGCTGGCAGGCCTTGCCGTCGGCTTTGCCTTGCTGGCCGCTGCGCTCGGCTCGCTGCCGGCTTTCTATGCGGCCTGGATCGCGTTGGCATTTCTGGGGGTTGGCACAACGCCGATCACGTGGACGCGCCCGATCGCGCTGCTGTTCGATCGCGGGCGCGGGCTGGCGTTGGGCCTCACGCTGCTGGGCACCGGGCTTGTCGCGCTGACGGCGCCGCCGCTGCTGGCCGCGGTCATCGCCACCTGGGGGCCGCGCGGTGGCTATCTGGCGATGGCGGGTGTGGTCGTGCTGGTGGTCATGCCGGTGGTCGCGGCCGGCCTGCGCGAAGGCCCGTCAGGGCGCAGCGACGCCGTGCCGCATCCCCGTTCTGGCCTGACGCGCCAGCAGGCACTGCGCTCGCGCCAGTTCTGGCAGATTGCCATCGGCGTGTTCCTTCTGATCGTGGCCCAGTCGGGCGCGACCGTTCACCTCGTGCCGTTCCTGGCTGACCACGGCCTTACCCCTGGCCTTGCCGCCAAGATGGCAGGATCGCTTGGGATTTCGGTCATCGTCGGGCGCGTGGTGATTGGCCTGCTGCTCGATCTGCTGCCCGGCACCCTGGTGGCGCGCTGCGTCCTGCTTATGCCCGCCGCTGCCTTGGCGCTGCTGTTCCTGGCAGGGCCTTCGCTGCCGATGACGGCCTTGTCGATCCTGCTGCTGGGGTTTGCCGCCGGTGCCGAGACCGATCTGGTTGCCTACCTGACGAGCCGCTATTTCGGGATGCGGGCCTATGGCGCGATCTATGGCCTGCTCATGTCCTGCTTTTCGCTGGGCGCAGCCCTGGGCGCGCCGCTGGCGGGCTGGTCGTTCGACTTGACGAAAAGTTATGACGGCGCAATTTTCGGCGGCATCGCCTGCTTTGTTGCCGCTGCGGTGCTGCTGGGAACGCTGGGCTCCTATCCCACAGACCGCGTGGACGAAGAGCCGGCCTGAACAGCGCCGCGGTCCGGGATGCGGTCAGGCCAACAGCCCGATCGCCATCGTCAGCAGCCCCAGCCCGGTTGCCATCATCAACCGCAGCCGCTGCCATCCTGCCGGCCACTGCACGTGCCGCGCCAGCGCGCGGTCTGCCAGCGGGCTGGCAAGGATCAGCAGGCCGAGCGTCATCAGTTCCGGCCGTGGCCAAGGGGCGCCGACGCACCAGGGCAGCAGCATGGCCCAGCCGATCAGGCTGGGCACCACGGCCAGGACGTGGAACCAGGCTTCCTTCACCCCGGCCAGCATGCCGGCCATCCACCACAATCCGCCCAGAAACGACAGGATCAGCGCGGCATAGCAGCACGCCGCGGCCAGCGCGGTCCAGCGATCCTCGCCACCATGGAGCACCATCATCAGGCAGAACGCCTGCGGCGCAATGCCGGCAAGGCCAAGGATAACGAGCGGGCGGGGCAGAGCAACGGTCGACATGGCCGAGCAAAGCACCATTACCGCCCTGCCCGGCAAGCTGCCCTTTCAGGCGAGATCAGGATTTGGGCAGGGCATAGGCAATGATGGAATCGCCCAGCCGCGTGCCCAGCGAACCGTGGCCGCCCGCCACTACCACCACGAACTGCCGCCCGCTGGCCGGAGAGCGATAGGTCATCGGCGTAGCCTGGGCGCCGGCCGGCAGGCGCGCGCGCCACAGCACGCGGCCGGTGGTGGTGTCATAGGCGCGCAGGTAATAGTCGAGCGAGGCGGCCATGAACGAGAGCCCGCCGCCGGTCATCATCGGCCCGCCCAGCGAAGGCACGCCGAGCTTGAGCGGAATGGGCAGCGGCGTTTCATCGCGGATCGTGCCATTGGCATGGCGCCACGCCACCTTGCCGGTGACCAGGTCGATCCCCGCGACATAGCCCCACGGCGGCGATTGGCACGGCAGGCCAAGGCGCGAGAGGAACGGCCCCATAGACACTGCAAACGGCGCGCCAGCATTGGGGTTGAAGCCATGTTCGGCCGAACCGCCACGATCCGATGCACCGGCCGGCCCGTCCTTGCCATTGCCGGCGCCCGGCCGCTGCGGGATCAGGCGATCGACAAAGGCCATGTAGTTGGGGTGGGCAAAGGCCACCTGCCGCACCGGATCGATGGCCAGGCCACCCCAGTCCATCACCCCGAAATTGCCGGGAAACACCAATGTGCCGCGGGTCGAGGGCGGGGTGAACGGCCCTTCGTGGCGATAGCGGCGAAAGGCGATGCGGCAGGCCATCTGGTCAAACAGCGTGGCACCCCACATGTCTGCCTCGCGAATACGCGGCGGCATCAGCGAGATTGCCGACACCGGCTGGGTAGGCGAAGTGAAATCGCCGTGGGCTGCGCCGCCGGGCACGCGCATTTCGTGCACGGGCTGGATGGGCAAGCCGGTGCGGCGATCGAGCACGAAGATGTTGCCGGTCTTGGTCGATTGCACCAGCGCGGGCACGCGGCCCTTGCCGGGAATGGTCAGGTCAACCAGCGCGGGCTGGGCCGGTACGTCCATGTCCCACAGATCGTGGTGCACGGTCTGGAACACCCAGCGCGCCTTGCCGGTCTTGATGTCGAGCGCCAGGATCGAGGTGGCAAAGCGCTCGGTATTGGGCGGGCGGTTGCCGCCCCACTGGTCGATCGCGCCCATGCCCATCGGCAGATAGATGAGGCCAAGGTCTTCGTCGGCCGCGGCCGTGCTCCAGCTGTTGGGGGTGGAGGGCACGGGGGGATGGTTCGGCCCGAGGGGCGCGGTGTCTTCCGGCCGGCCGGGATCGAACGCCCACACCGGCTTGCCGGTGGCGATGTCAAAAGCCTGGATCGCACCCGAGGGCATATGGATCGAGGCGTTGTCATAGATCGCCCCGCCCACCACGACGAGGCCGCGCGTTACCAGCGGGGCCGAGGTGAACTGGAACCAGCCCGGCTTGAGGCCGGGGCCGGTGACGGCAAGGTTGACGGCGCCACCCTTGCCAAAGCCGGGGCACAGCCGCCCGGTATGCGCGTCGAGCGCGATCAGGCGGGCATCGGCCGTGGCCATGATGATCCGCTGCGGGCACGATCCATCGGCGCTGCGCGTGGCGCCGGGCCAGTTGGCATCGTGATACGATACGCCCCGGCAGGTCAGGTGCTGAACATGGCTGGGCACCTGCATGTGCGGATCATAGCGCCAGCGCACTGCCCCGGTTTCGGCGTCGAGCGCCAGCACGATATTGTGCGGGGTGCAGGCATAGAGCGTATCGCCGACCTTGATCGGGGTGAGTTCATAAGTGATTTCTTCCGGGTCCCCCGGGCGGCGGCTGTCGCCGGTGTCCATCCGCCAGACCTGCTTGAGTCCGCTGACATTGGCCGGGGTCAACTGCGCGAGCGGCGACCACTTGGTGCCGGCCCAGGTATGGCCATAGGCCAGCCAGTCCCCGGCGTCGGTGCCGGCGGCCAATGCCGGCGCGGCGCCACGCGCACCGGGCAGGGCGCCGTCCCATTCGTGCGGACTGCGCAGCATGGCGGCAAGGCCGATCGCGCCCGCCAGGATCAGGGTCAGCGCCAGCGGCCCGGCATTGCGCCACCAGCCCACTTGGGCGGGCACCAGCCGCCGCGTGATCCATGGCAGCAGCAGCAGGGCGCCGAGGATAAAGATCACGTCGCCACGCGGCACCAGCGCCCACCAGTCCAGCCCGATTTCCACCAGCGCCCAGGCCAGCGTGGCCACTACCAGCGCGGCATAGAGGTGCAATGCAGCCACCTGGCGGCGCCACAGCAGCACGGCGCAGGCGATCAGCGCCAGCCCGGCCGGGGCATAGAACCAACTGCCGCCTTCGATCGCAAGCCACAATCCCCCGCCCAACAGCACCATGCCGCACAGGGCCAGGACGATCGCCATGATCGCCAGGAGCTTGGAAGTCTTGCCCATTGCTGCTGTTTCCCTGTCTTCGCCGGTGGTTATGGGGCGCCAGGAGAGAACTCGTATTTGCACCCATTTATCCCTCAATTCTGCCACTTTTTTGGCAGCGATCTTCTGCATGGTACCCTAAGCGATACCCTCAAAATTTTCTTGGGGAGGTTTGAGTTCTTGGTGCCATCGAATCACCCCGCCGAGGGCGCAGCGTAACTATTACGGAGTCCGGACCGTGAAGATACAGTTGTAGGATAGTGGCGCCGGAACCTGGGGCCGCTGCATCATCGAATATGATGGGCCGAGCTACTTTTATACGATTCATCAACGATTGCACTTACGCTTCTCACACCGACATCGTGTCACACGGCGTGCAAATTTGGTTTGACGCACATTCCGTGCAATTCGGCTCATGTTGGCGCCATAACTCTGGCTTTGAGCAGGTCGATTTTGGCGCGCCCAGTACCATCTGGCGCTTGATGACCTTTAAGCGGTTGACCTTGCCCTCGACCTGACGGCTGGACCGGGCCATATCGCCGGCCAACCTACGGAGTCAGCGGCTCGCTGAATGTGTACCGGGGGCAAAGCACGTGCGTGCAACGGAACCGTCGAAACGACAACTGCAGTCTGACGCCATTCCCGCTGATCGGCAGATCCACTAACATACGCTCGTATCGGCTGTGAATCGACGTTGAGGGCATCGCACCGTCCGAGCAAATCGCGAGGGTGGCCGCCAGCTGGCGTGACATGTCGACAATCCCGTTGACCACAATCCGGCGTTCCACGAGCAAACCTGGTAGCCGCCAGTTCGGCGGCGTGAACAAATTCCACAACCCCTTCGGGGCTGGACCTAAAATCGTCATTTCCGCGTCGGCTCGTCGCACAATATTCCCGATATTGCGCTTCCTCGCCTCCTTGAACTGGCGGTTTTTGCCTCCAGCCGGGCGCTGTGGACAAATTTGAGCCAGTATCTGGTTGTGGCGAGATGGACCATGCCGAGGAAGCTGTTTGCCAGTTGGTCGTATCTGGTGGCGATGGCGCGGTTGATCTTGAGATGGCCGAACATACACTCGATGCGATTGCGCTGCTTGTAGAGCGCCCGATCATATTCGATCTTCACGCGGCGGTTTGACCGGCCGGGGATGACTGCCTTGATCTTTCGCTCGGCGAGATCGGCGCGGATGGCATCGGCGTCATAGCCTTTGTCCGCAAGGAAGGCATCGGGTGCCTGCTCAGGCAGGTCGATCAAATCATCATAGGCCTTGCAATCCGCCGCCTCGCCGCCCGTCAGGTGGAAGGCGACTGGCCGTCCATGGGCATCAGCCAGACAGTGAAGTTTACTGGTGAACCCGCCCCGCGAGCGGCCAAGAGCGCGTCGATGAGTCCCCCCTTTCCGCCCGCTGCCGAAACATGGGCGCGAACGGTGGTGCTGTCGATGCTGTAGTGGCCGCTGTCCGCCATGATCTCGGCCAGCGTCACGGCGACGGCCTCCCAGACCCCGGCCTCGCTCCACCGCCGGAACCGGCTATAGATGGTGTTCCAACTGCCATATTTGGGCGGGACATCGCGCCACGGAGCGCCGCAGCGGAGGCGCCACAGGATGCCATTTATGATGGAGCGGTTCTGCTCGGGCGGCATGCCTCGGCCACGGTTTGCAGGCTCGATGGGCAATAAGCCCTTCAGAACACGCCATTCCGCTTCTGTAAGATCGCCCCTGCTCAAGCCTGCCTCCAAAAAAGCAGCCTTGAATCAAGGCTTGGTGGCAGCGTCAGCTATAGATCCGGTGGCGATAGCGATCCGAACCATATATGCCTGCCATATGGCATCGGACCTCTTCACATTCATCTGCGAATACGAGGGCGGGACATACGTCTCCCAAGTCCTTGCCATCGATCACGAAAAAGCACTGGTCGAATGGGCCACCCTGCTGCGCAAAGAACAGCCGATCGAGGGGGCATCGGATCACATCGCACAAGCCGCCTGCGATGAGTTGTACAGCCATATTGTGCCCCTGACTGGACTAACAGGTGTTTGGTGCTGGAGCGCAACGGTCATGGATGAGCTTGCTCTGGTCAACATCGTCCGTTCAGCGCAACCGTCATAACCGATAGTCCGCTTCAAGCGCCAATTTGTCCACGCCGCCTAATGTCCCATGCTTTTGAGGCAATTGCTGTGCACTCAATGCTGAACCCCAGTGGAGTGGGGTGGATAACGCGCGGAAATGCCAAATTCGAAAGGAATGTGAGCCAGGTCTACCTTTGAACGCCTAGGGACAACCTTGATTGTTACCGATTGGCTACCTTGAGGATTACATTGCGATATTCTGCCGCTCTGGAAAGTCTGCCTGGTTGGCGCGGATGAGCTTTTCCATCGCGATGCCGGCCTCGTCGACCATGCCCGCTGCAACGGCATCGAACAGTTCCCAATGCTCGGCAATCGTATCCCGTGGCTTAGAGCCGCTGTTGCCCTGGAATTCGGTGTACCACAGCACAAAAGTACCGAGGCTGTTGCCGAGGTTGACCAGCGGCGGATTACCCGTCGCCTGCACGATGATGCTGTAGAACCGGCGGTTTGCCGCCTGGCCTTCGTCGGTGGCGAGCGTATGGCGTTCCATCGTCTGGAGCGATTTGCGCATATCGGCGATATGGTCGAGCGTGCGGCGCATCGCGGCCAGGCGCGCCATCGCCGGCTCGATGATCAGGCGCATTTCGAACAGCCCATCCAGCACCGATTCGGAGGCGCCGCCTTCAAACATCCAGGCCATCACGTCGGGATCGAGCATGGCCCAACGCGTGATCGGCAAGACGATCGTTCCCGTGCGTTGGCGGGATTCCACCAAACCCTTGGCGGTGAGAATACGGATCGCCTCGCGATAAGCGCTGCGCGAGACGCTCAACTGCTCGCTCGATTCGATTTCAGTGCTGAGGATATCGCCGGGCTGGTGCCGGCCGGTGACGATCGCGACTCCCAAATCATGGGCTATGCTTTTGTGAAGGCTTGATTTTTTCTTTCGGCCGCCACCTTTCGCCGAAGGACTCGCAGGATGGGCTGCAGCAGTCATATCTTGTTCTTCCAATTTGCGGGGCAGATCATGGAGCCCGACAGCATCGCAATATCAGCAGGCGCGGGTTAGCGGAACCTCATCACGGACTGTCATTACCCTGACAATTCATGCTGCCCTCAACCGTGCAATGCATAGTCACCAAAAGTGCCCCGATGGCAAGCCGTTGAGCGGGCAATTCGATGATTTATAATGCACTGAATCAGAAGGAATTGCACGTTTAGCCTTGGCAGATATCAGGCGATGGCGTGCACCCATGTTCCTTGCAATCGATGTCATTTTATCGCTCGATTGGCTGATATCCGGGAAAAGCTAAATCGAATCGGCTTGAAAAAGCAGACATTATATGGTTAGTCCGCTGCAGCAGGCGCACGAATGCGTCACAATTGGAGCTGGAAATCGCCAGCCCAGGCCGGGAGAGACATCTGATGACCGCTGAAGTATCGCGCCGGAGCATGATTGCAGGCACAGTGGGCGTCGCGGGAATGCTGCCAACCCTGGCTAACGCCGCCACCGAAGTTGTCAAAACCCAGACGAGCGCGAACGGCTTCGTGATCCCGCCCGATGCGCGGCCGCCAAGTTTTGAATTTGCCTTTCAGATCCGGATCGAACTGGGCGAGCGGCTGCGCTATGGGCCGACGTACTGGGGCTTTGATCGTGGCTACGTCGGCGTTCTTGGGGGCACGGTGACGGGGCCGCGTTTTTCCGGAAAAGTCATTCCGCACAGCGGTGGCGATTGGCCGACCATCCGGCCCGACAACAGCGTGCGTTTTGATGCGCGCTACCTGCTCCAGGCAGATGACGGCACTATCGTTGCGCTTCACAACACCGGAATCCGCCACGCCGACAAGGCTGTGCTGGATCGCATGCAGCGGTACGAACACGTCGATCCGTCGGAGTATTACATGGGGCTGACGCCCCGCTTCGAAGCGCCCGAGGGGCCCCATGAATGGCTCAGCCAGACTATCTTCGTGGGCAAGGCGGATCGCGACAAATCGCACTCCATCTTCACCTATTGGGCACTGGTGTGACAGGGCATCGCGTCGGCGCCCGCTCGGTGAGCCGTCCGGAAGCCTGACGCCCATTGGGTTGCTGTAAATTCAATTGTCCGGTTTTTTATAGATGTTCGGCGATTTGCCGATATCCAAATCTCAGAAAGACCGGGCAGGGCCGCCATTCTCGATATTTTCAAGCAACGGATGGCGGGCCGCAAGCCCGATCTAGGAGAGACACGTGCACGACGAACGCACCCTGCCGGTCAGCGAAAAGCCTTGGGTGGCCAGCGATCGCGACGCCTATCCCGATACTGTCCATTTTCGCGGCCTTAACACCCCGGTTGGCATCGAGGCCTCGGTGCCCGGCCTTACTGTGGAAGGGACGCTACCGTCCGGTTTGGAAGGATCGTTTTTCCGGGCCGTGCCAGACCCGGCCCATCCACCGATGTTTGCCGACGACAACATCCTGTCGGGCGATGGCATGATTTCCCGCTTTCGCTTCAGGAAAGGTGCGGTGGATTTCGACATCCGCTACGTCCAGACCGCGCGCTATCTCGCTGAGCAACACGCTGGCCGGGCCTTGTTCGGCGGCTATCGCAATCCGTTCACCGATCACCCCTCGGTGGCCGAAACCGATCGTACCGTCGCGAATACGACGCCGCTGTGGCACGCCGGGCGCCTGTTCATGACCAAGGAGGATGGTCTCCCCTATGAGATCGATCCGGACACGCTGGCCACCAAGGGGGCATGCGATTTCGACGGGGCGTTGCGTTCGCAAACCGTAACGGCGCACTCTCGCGTCGATCCCGAGACCGGCGAATTGTTCCTGTTCGGTTATGAAGCCGATGGCGCCTGCTCGCGCGACGTTTCCTATGCGGTGCTTGACCCGCGCGGGCATCTGATGCGCGAGCAGTGGTTCAAGCAGCCTTATCACGGCATGATCCATGATTTTGCCATCACGCGCAGCCGCGCGATCTTGCCGTTCTTCCCCACTACGACCGATCTCGACCGCTTGCGGGCAGGGGGGCCGAAATGGGCGCACGACCAGAACCTGGAATGCTGCGTGGGGATCATGGGCCGAGACGGCGACGTGGCGGGAATGCGGTGGTTCAAGGGTGCCAAGGGCGCTTCGGCCTTTCACATCATGAATGCCTTTGACGAGGGCGATGTGGTGCACCTGGATCTGTTCGTTTCGGAAACCAATGCGTTTGGCTTTATGCGCGAGGCGGGCGGTATCCATATCGATCAACGCGCCATTCGCGGGGGATTTGAACGCTGGACGTTCGACCTGGCTGGCGAGGGCGAACATTTCACGGTGACGCCGCTCGGGCCGCCCGGAGACATGCCGCGGATTCGCGATGCGGATTGTGGGCGGGACTACAAGACCGGCTGGTATCTCTCGATGAACCCGCAGGGTGGGCCGCCGCTTCCGGGTGGGCCAGTGGGCGCTGCCTTCAATTGCCTGATCCGCATCACGCTGCCGCATGGCGAGATCGACATGCTGGCGCTGCCGCCGGGCCATGCTGTCAGCGAGCCCGTTCACGTTCCGGCGACAGAGCCCAACGGCAGTGACTGGCTGTTGTGCATTGTCGACAAGGCCAATGGCGACGCGGGTTTTCAATCCGAACTGTGGGTGCTCGATGCCGATCGGCCCAGCCGCGGCCCGATCGCCCGGGTGCATGTCCCGCTTCCGTTGCGGGCGCAAGTCCATGGGTGCTGGGTTCCTGCCACTGTCCAAAGCCAAGCCAGTCAAATGACGCGATAACGACCATCGCGTTTTTGTGTCCAAAGATTCAATCGATTGCACGTTTAACGGCAAACAAGGCGGCCAGAACCCGCCATTATTAGGAGGGGAGTTATCATGACCGATAGAATTAACGCTTCGACGTGGCGCAAGACCTGGCTGCTGAAGTCTGCGGCGCTTACCACATTTGCCACTGTGCTTGCTTTCCCGGGCAGCACTTGGGCCCAAACCGCGCAGAGCCCGGCTGAAGAACCGCAAGGCGCTGCGCAAAACACCGCCACCACCGAAGGGGCGATCGGCGAAATCGTCGTTACCGCGCAGTTCCGCGCGCAAAACGTCCAACGCACGCCGCTGGCGATCACGGCCCTTTCGGCCGAGACGATGTCGGCACAGGGCCTGACGAACGTGAGCGACATTGCGGCGCAGGCGCCCAACGTTGTCTTGCAGCCGGCGCAAGCGGGTGCTGGCCCGTCGGTACAATCGTTTATCCGCGGCGTAGGCCAGGTCGATTCCAACCCGGCGGTGTCGCCCGGCGTGGGCACCTATATCGACGACGTCTATTACGGTTCGATCGCCGGGGCGAACTTCGATCTTGTTGACCTTGACCGCGTCGAGGTGTTGCGCGGGCCTCAGGGGACGCTGGCGGGGCAGAACTCCATCGGTGGTTCGGTCAAACTCTATTCCAAGAAGCCGACCGGTGATGGCAGCGGCTATGTTGCGCTGTCCTATGGCCGGTTCAACAATGTGCGGGTCAATGCTGCGGCGGATATCCCGCTGGTCCGCGATCGTCTGTTCATGCGCATCACCGGGGTTTCCGATAGCAAGGATGGCTATGTCACGCGCTATGACTTTGCCTGCACCCATCCCGGCACGGCGGTCCCCTCGTTCGGATCTTCGGGCGATTGCAAGCTGGGCACGCTGGGCGGCAAGTCGGTAACGGCGGGCCGCGTACAGTTGCGTTGGGTTCCCAGCGACACGCTCGAGGTCAATCTGGCCGGCGACTACATCAACGACAATTCGGAAGGCACGCCGCAAACGCTGCTCTATGCGCAGAACCAGGGGCAAACGCCCAAAACGAGCATCAACGGCGTAAGCCTTGGCACCGCCAGCGGCGCATCACAGTTCATCAGCTATTCGCCCTATGGTGCCTATGCCACCGATCCGTACAGCAAGAGCGCCTATGTAAGCTATGCGACGTATTGCGATCCGTCGCCCAGCGACAAGACCGCGGCCTATTGCGTCCAGCCGCGTTCGGCCACGCATGGCGGTGGTGGTTCGCTCACCATCGACTACAAGATCGGCGATCATGTCTCGCTCAAGTCGATCACGGCCTATCGTCGTCAGCGCATGGACTATGTCGATGACAGCGACACCACCCCGATCGGCGGCGCATTGCTGACCAATGCCTTGACCTATCGCGAATTTACCCAGGAACTCCGTCTCAATGCCGGCTTGTTCGACAACCGCATCAACCTGACGCTGGGCGGGTTCTACATGAACGAGAAGACCAAGCTGGATTCGCGCATCGATATCCCACCCTTCGATTTCCTGGGGCGTGATCGCGTGCCCGCCACCACGTATGCTGCGTTCGGCAACATCGACTGGAAAGCGACCGACAAGCTGCAGCTGATCGGTGGCCTGCGCTATTCCAAGCAGGAAAAGACCTTCAACTTCGGGCGCCTTGGCGTGCCGGGGTCGGTCGCTGGCTTCCATCCCGATGGCCCGCCCTATTTCCCGTGCCCGCAGGCAGGCGGAACCGTGGTCAACGTGGCAGTCTGCCCGGTTAACGGTTTGTCGGGCACGTTCAAGGGAGACAACGTCGATTATCGCGTGGCCGCACAGTATCAGTGGACGCCGACGTTCATGACTTATGCTTCGGTCGCAACCGGCTTCAAGGGTGGCGGGGTCAATCCCCGGCCGTACAACCTCTATCAGGTTATCCCGTTCGATCCCGAACGGCTGACCTCGTATGAAATTGGCTTCAAGAGCGACCTGTTCGATCGCCGCCTGCGCGTCAACGCCAGCCTGTTCTACGGCAACTATACCAACCTGCAGCTGCCGGTCAGTTCTTGCCCGGCCAATCCGGCCTATCCGAACGTTCCGTTGGCCAGCTATGCCCAGCCATGCAGCGCCCTGCTCAACGCCGGCAAGGCCCGGACCCAGGGTGGTGAACTCGAAGTGACCGCCCGTCCGATCGACAAGCTCACGCTGCAAGGGACCCTCGGCTATCTCGACATCGGGTTCAAGTCGCTGCAGGCTGCGGCCATCAGCGCGGGGACGACACTCAATTCGCAGTTCCCGCTGGCATCGAAATGGAAGGCTAGCGCAAGCGCCCAATATCGGATCGACACGGAATCTGCCGGAGCGATCACGCCGCGCCTCGACATGACGTACCAGTCGAGTTTCTATACCTCGATCCCCAACACCACCTTCAACAAGGTGCCGGGCTACACCCTGCTCAACGCCTCGCTCGCGTGGGAAGCGCCCGACGGCAAGTGGATGGTGATCGGTAACCTGATGAACCTTACCAACAAGCTGTACTACTATGCGCTGCTCGATGCGCGTGCCGTCAATGGCCTGGTGACCGGCTTCCCGGCCGCACCGCGCCAATGGCGCATCACGGTCAAGCGCTCGTTCTGATCGATCGGATCGGGAGCTTCTCCATCTGGTAGAAGCTCCCGATCTCCTTTCCTGCATCTTCCTGTTTGGATACTCCGATGGCCCTGTCTTCCCTGCTCTTCCTGGCTGCGGCCGCCAGCGCGCCTGCCGCAGTGCCGCCTAGTGTTACGGTAACCCCGCCCGCCGCACCTGTGGTGGTCCTCGCGGCCAAGGATCAGCGGGCTCTGCTCGCCAGTGCCGATCGCAAGCTGGCGGCGAACAAACGCCTGGTGTTTGATATGTATCGGATCGTGCTGCAGGCCGGAGACACCGACCGTGCGCATGAATTCATCGCCACGGACTACATCCAGCATAATCCGAATGCCGCGCAGGGGCTTGCCGGGCTCATCGCCTATGTCAAGGCGACCCGGCCAGTACGGCCGGTGCTCGATCATCTCGAAATCCCGATGATACATATCATAGCAGAGGGCGATTATGTGATGATCGCATTCGCACGGCCAGAAACCGACGCGGCCGGGCAGCGCTATGTCACCACTTGGTTCGATCTGTTCCGCATTGCGCATGGCCGGATCGCCGAACACTGGGACCCGATGCTCCGCAGCGATCGCAAGATCGATCCCAACAAGCAGAAGCTGCCCTGAGCAGCGTATGCGGCATCAGGCGGAGCCAACCGCCCGATGCCGCCCACTTGGCGCTTAAAAGCCCTTGCGCTGCACAGCCCACGCCGGATCGACGCAGAGGCGGCACATCGGGCCCGTGAACGTTCGCCCAGCCGCTGCATTGCCATCGAGCTGCCAATCCAGCCAGTCGAGTGCCACCTGCGCAACGCGCCCGCCATATGGCTCGTCCATGCTGCCGCGATGGCCGAGCTGGATATTGACCATAGCCACCGGCACACGGCTGATCCGGCGGAAATCATCCATCCCGTTATCGTAGGCAATGTCGCCCGGGCCGCCCATGATGTAGAGGACCGGGGTATGCAGGCGCTCCAGCGCTTGCTTGGGTGTCGTCAGCCCGGGAATGAACGGCGTCCCATCAGGAAAAATGCCGCTGTTGTGGATGATGACGGCATGGACGCGCGGATCGGACGCGGCATCCAGCGCTTGTACGCCGCCACAACTGTGCCCGGAAACTGCAACGCGGCGCGGATCGATCTTGCCATAGAAATCACTTCCCGGCCGGGCGTTTTCGGCAAGAATCCAATCGAGGCCCTTGAGGATATCCGCCGGCATCGTCGCCACCGGGCGCAACGCGTGATCAGGCATGATCCCGCGAAGCGCAGCGGGTGCGTCTGGCCCGGTCAACGCGGTGCCGGGCGCAATGGCGACATAACCATGCGAGGCAATTTCAAGCAGGTGGAGCCGCGCGCTGGCCGCATCGGCCGAGCATCCGCTGTTGCCCCACAGCAGGACGCCCAGCTTGCCACCACCCTTCGGGAGCGAGGCCGGGCGATAGATGAGGTGGTTGGGGAGGGTGGCGCGGTTTTCTACGATTGCGGGCATCGGGCCAGTACCCGGCAGGTCTGGCAACGCGAAATAGCCCGCATAGCGCGCCAGTTCGATCGGCGAGGGACCGCCGGCTGGCGCTGGCGGCGTCTGGGCACTGCTGGAGAGCGGCATGGCAGCCACGGCGCCGGCAATCAGTGCACGGGACCAACACCGGGTTCGCTTTGTTTCGGTCATCGCTGTTGTCCTGCCTGATTGCCTTGCTGGCTTTGATGCGCTGGTCATGGGCGGATCCAGGGCCCGGGGGGCCTTGGCTCGAAGCGATCGAGTTGCTGCGAACCGAACGGCAGCATGGTTTCGCGATCGGCACGATACGGATCGGACAAGACACGGATGGTCTTGCCGATCACCATCGTCGATCGCGTCGCAACGTCAAAACGCGGCCATGACGGCAGTCGCGGCCCATGGGGCACGCCCGTGTGGGCAAAACCTGCCCAAGTGCCTGACATCGTGTCGACCAGCCGCAGCGCCTCTGCCGATGGCGTGACATAGCGCCAGGCCGGCAGCGTGCCGAAGATGAACGGAACTTCGGCCACATGCGGGGTCACGTCATGAAATGCGCCGACGGTCATGGGATAGTCGAACGCGTAGAGGTAGGCGGGCGCTCCGCCTTGCGCTGCCTTGTGCTCGGCAAGCAGAATCGCATCGAGCAGATAGCTGCGATCGGTGGTCAGCCGCGCGAACAAGCGGCCATTGTCGAGCGCGGGATAGCGCGCTCGATAGGCTTGAATAACCGCCTCGGCATGGCTGGACGGCAGAAATGGTTCCAGCTGCCGCCGCAACTCCGCTTCGCCAAGCGTGGCATAGGCAGGGTCGGCGCCAAGGAACAGCGCTGTTTCATCGCGCGCCGTTCCGACGATGAGTGGCACATGGGCACTGGGGGCCAAGCCGCCAGGATCGACGGGCTGCCGGGGCAGGATCACGCCATCCACATTGGGCCGGAACTGCCCCATGGCGTTGCGCACGGTGATGCCCGCTGCGGTGACCGTCGCCACGGGAATATCGGCAAGTTTGCTCACTTCACCGGCATTCAGCCCAAGCGTGTGCAATAGGCGATCGGCCCGCTCGAACGAAAGGTCGGCATCATCCATGCGCAGCGCTGGCCCGCTTTCCGACGCACAGCGATGGAACAGGCCCGCCGCGCCCGGCACTGCCAGCATCACGCTGGCCTTGCGCCCTCCGCCCGATTGGCCGAAAATCATCACGCGGTCAGGATCGCCACCGAATGCCTCGGCATTGTGTCGCACCCATTGCAGGGCGAGGACGATGTCGAGCAGCCCGGCATTCCCCGAAGCGGCGTATTTCTCGCCCCCGGCGTGGGCGAGATTGAGATAGCCAAAGACATTCAGGCGATGGTTGATAGTCACGACGACAACGTCCTGCGTGCGGGCGAGGAACGCCCCATCGGTGAGCGGATCGAAGCCCATGCCGGCTTCCCATCCGCCGCCGTGCAGCCATACCATGACCGGCTTGCGCCCCTTGAGCGCGCCGGTCCACACGTTGAGCGACAGGCAGTCTTCCGAAGCCTCTGGGGTTGAGCCGTCATGGCCCTTTTGTGGGCAACGCGGGCCGATCTCAATGGCCGGGCGGATGCCGCTCCACGGTCGACGCAGGCGGGCAGGGAGGAAGCGGGCCGCTCCTCCGGTTGGCTCGCCATAGGGAACGCCGAGGAAACGGTGCACCCCGTCAGCCAGCACGCCCGCAACCCGGCCAGCGGTCGTCCGCGCCACCGATGTTGCCGCCGCACCATGCGCAGGGCGATCAAACGCCATGAGCGCGGCACAGCCAAGCGTCGCGCCCATCGCGCTGCGGCGGTCAAACAGCATGGCGTATTTCCTTTCGCTTCGCCGGCTTGCCAGCTGGCGTATCGGCCGGGTCGCGCCCGATCATCATTTCAGGTTCTTGCGGGCGATATGCCAGCGGGTGTCGCGGCACAGCCCGCAATCCGGCCCCGAAAACAGCGATGCAGCGGCGCGATCACCCCTGAGCCGCCATTGCAGCCAGTTGACCACCACGCTGCCAAACGTGCCGCCACCCGGCTCAAAGTAGGTTCCGCCATGGCCGACCCCGTCCGGATAGGCCCAGACCGCTGGAATGGAGGTGATGCGCTCGAAATCGTCACGGCTGTTTTCGTGCGCGCCATCTGACGCGTCACCGCCGATATAGAGCACCGAGCCGTGGAGCTTGGCCAGGCTCGCCTTGGTCACCGGAGCGCCGGGCAAGCCACCCGTGCCCTTGTTCCAGACCCCACTGTTCATGACCAGCGTGGTCTTGATCCGTGGATCGGCGGCGGCTGCGATAGCCTGGAGTCCTCCGCACGAGTGACCCATCACGGCCACGGCAGCGGTATTCACCTTGGCGAACAGCGCGCTTTTGCGATCGCGGTTCTGCGCTGTCGCCCAATCGAGCGCGTCGGTCAGCTGGGTATAGTTCGACAGGGCCGGGGCGGTCATGCTCACTGGCGGCGGGGGCATGCCCTCTTCCGAGCCACCCTCGATCGTGGCGGGCCCAATCCCACCGATCGAGATCACCAGATACCCGTGCGAGGCGATCTCGGTCAGAAACGTCCGGTAGCGGTTGCCATAGGCCATGCATCCGCCGTTGGCCCACAGCACGACCGGCAGCTTCGATTGAGTGGCGAGATGGGCCGGCGCGAATACCGTGTAGCCGGGAAACGATGCCGCCTGCTCCATCACGGCTGGAAAGCGGCCGCTACCGGCCGGCGCGCGCGCATCCACCCGCGCCAGGTCGGGCTGGGGCGGCGCTGCCGCCATGGACAGCACGGCGCAGATCGCCGCTATGCCAGTTGAATATTTCTGCATCATCAGGGATCCTCTCGTGGCCTCGTCAGCCTTGCCGAAACCATAGCGAGAATCTTGCTGCAATCAATTGCATTTTCTACCATTTGATATAAATGGACTGGGAATAAGCGAGAGAGGATGCAGCGATGGACGGAGGCAACCGGCGGGCAGCAGGGTGGACGCGCCGCGCAATACTGCCTGCGCTTGGCCTAGCCGCGGGGGCCTGCGCAACCGGCCCGGCGCTGGGGCAGGTACTGCCCAGAGGATTGCAACTGCCACCGCTCCCGGCGTCATGGAACAGCGTGGAACGCGTGCCGCTGTGGCCAGGGGCAGTGCCGGGCACGGGGTTCCAGGCGCAGCCTTTGCCCGCTGGCTTTCCCGACATCCTGATCCGCAATGTCGCGCGCCCCGAAATCCGGGTCTTTCCGCCACCAGCAGGCGTGCCATCCAACGGCCTTAGCCTGCTTCTCCTTCCCGGCGGGGCCTACAGCTGGGTGTCGATCCTCAACGAGGGCATCGAGGTTGCCGCGCGGTTCGGCGCGATGGGCTATACCACGTTTGTGCTGGTCTATCGCTTGCCGGGCGAGGGGTGGGAGCAGCGCGCAGACGTTTCGCTCGCCGATGCGCGCCGCGCCGTCCAGGTCATCCGCCTTGACGCGGCGCGCCGCCAACTCAGGCCTGACGGCATCATGGCAGTGGGATTTTCGGCCGGTGGGCATCTCGCGGCTTCACTCGCTAGCGGCTATGGCAATCGGGTTTTTCCAGCGGTGGACGCGCTGGATGATTCCGATGCACGGCCTGCTGCCGTGGCGGCGATCTATCCGGTCATCAGTCTTTCCCCAGACCTCGGCCACCATGATTCGACCGCCAATCTGCTCGGCGCCAATCCGACGGCGGAGCAGATCGCGCGCCACTCCCCAGCCTTGCACGTGACGGCCGATACGCCGCCGATGTTCCTGGCGCATGCCCTGGATGACCCTGCGGTCAAACCGGAAAACACGCTGGTGATGATGCGTGCAATGACGGCAGCGCAGCGGCCTGTCGAGGTTCATATGTTCGAAAAGGGCGGCCACGCCTTTGGCGCGGGTCGGGCCAATCAACCCAATAAAGCCTGGCCGGATCTGTTCCATGCCTGGGCGCAGACGCAGCTTTCCTGAAAACCCGTTACACGATTGGAAATCGATCATGGCACTCGAGATCACGCGCCGGAGTCTTGCGCAATGGGCCGGCAGTTTGGCCGTCAGTCAGTTGGTGCCTCCCATCGCCCGCGCGGCGGCCGGATCCGCAACTGGCGGCGCGCTCACCCCGGGCGATGCGCTGCGCTATGTAAATCCAGCCTTGCGCCCGTCGGCTGAAATGGTTGCCCGCATGAGTGCCGAACACGGCACGCCCGACGACAGCACCCTGGCTGAACTGCGCCGTCCGCACCCTGAATTCATGCCCAAGCGACTGCCCGATGTTGCGGTGGAAGAGCGCCTGATCCCCGTTCCAGGTGGCGCGCCAGCGGTAAAGGTGTTTGTCATCAACGCCCGCGCCGGCAGCAAGCGACCCGCCATCGTGCACATGCATGGCGGCGGGTATATCGTCGGCACAGCCGCCTTCGAGGTGGGCAAGCACCAAGCAGTGGCCAAGGAACTCGATTGTGTCATTGTTACGGTGGATTATCGCCTTGCCCCCGAAACCCGTTTCACCGGTTCGGTCGAGGACAACTACGCGGCGCTGAAATGGGTGCATGACAATGCAGCCGCGCTCGGTGTCGATCCTAACCGCATCGCCATCATGGGTGAAAGTGCCGGCGGCGGCCATGCCGCGCGTCTGGCGATCACCGCGCGCGATCGCGGGGAGGTGCCCGTACTGTTGCAGGTGCTGATCTATCCAATGCTGGACGATCGCACCGGCAGCACTGTTATTCCGCCGTTCCCGCTCGGTTCGATTGGCTGGGATGCGCCCAGCAATCGCTATGGCTGGTCCTCGTTCTTGGGCATGCGGCCAGGCGGTGCAAACGTGCCGGCGGCAGGCGTTCCTGCTCGTGTCAAGGACCTGGGCGGACTGGCGCCGGCGTTCATTGGCGTTGGTGGCATCGACTTGTTCGTGTCTGAAGACGTTGCCTATGCGCGTCGGCTGATCGAGGCGAAGGTGCCATGCGAATTGCTGGTGATCCCTGGTGCCTATCACGGCTTTGATGTTGTCGCTGCCGATACGGCACCGGCACGCCAGTTCACCAAGGCCAAATTCGATGCCCTTCGCCGCGCGTTCGGCAATTCGGATGTTTAACTTGACGGGGGGTAGCGCTGTTCTCGCCGCATCAAATAGTGAGGTGGTGCCGGAAATCTGGACAGGGTGTTGAGCTACTCCGGACCTGATGGATTGGTATGGGAATGAAGACGACAAGGAAGCGCTACAGCGCCGATTTCAAGGTAAAGGAGGCGGTCCGTGGCGACCTGACGCTGGCAGAGCTGGCAGCCAAGCGCGGCGTGCATCATACGATGATTGCCGCCTGAAAGCGGCAGGCACATTTTCCGGGGGTGGCGATGTAGCCAGGGCTGCCAGCGACACCGAGCGTCCGCACTCGTGACTTGCCGGGAGAACCCCGGTGGACCTGTCGGCGGATCAGGCAATCAGGCGGCATAATGAAACCGGGATTAGCTTAACTCAGCTGTCAAACTGTCCAAGAAGGCGGCACCACCTCAGCTTCCTGTACCAAGCGCTGCGCGCATCGCCACCCCGTATAACGCACAAGGTGCCGGCCAAGTGGCGCAATCGCGCTGCTCTGCATGCTGGCCGGTTATCTTGTGCCGCGAGCACGTGCACCAGATGAAAAGGCGGGCAGCCTGGCGCAAACCACGCTGCCCGCAGGACGTCAGGTTATCGCGCCGGCGCCCTGTTCGGCTTGAGGCTCCGGTGCGGCGTCCCCCAGGGTGTTCGCGTGGCGCTAGGCCTCGGCGCGTTCGGCGCGGATCATGCGATCGAGCATCTTGCGCACTTTCACCGGCGCGACGTCGTTGGACATCAGCACGGGGTTGAGCGAGAAGAACTCGGCATCGCCCATTTCCTGCTGCACTGCTTTAACCAGCGGGCCATCCTCGTCTTCAAAGGCGGCATGCATGCCGGCGATCTTGGCGGCGTTGTAATCTGCATCCTCCACCACGTGATTGCGCCGCGTGGCGAAGAAGTAGTGGGTGGAGAAGGCATCGGCGGGCGTGCAGCTGTGCAGGTCGTATTGGTCGAGCGCGTCGTCGAAGCGGTCACTGTCCTGCACCGCGGCAACGGTAAGCTGAATGTTGGCCGGCGCGCTCCAGGTGATGTCGAAAAACTGCCTGGCCTCGTCTTCGGGACGCGGCAGGAACGGGGCGAAGATCATCATCGCCGGCTGCTGCGACCATTCCCAGCGCGCGCTCACGTTCTTTTCGGTTTCGCGCAGTTGCGGCACGATCGGCGATAGCTTGCCGCGCGTGGTGATGATCTCGCCATGGACGTGGTCGATGTGGCTAAGGTCCATGACATTGTCGATGATCAGCTCGTAATTCACCGGCAGATGCATGTAGGTGTAGGCCACGGCATTTTCGTGCCCGATGTCGAGCGGGGAATAATCGGGCAGCAGGGTGAGATCGGGTTCGGATGCGTCCATCCAGATCCACAGGAAGCCGTGGCGTTCGACCAGGGCAAAGGTATCGACCTGCGCTGCCTTGGGAATATGGCCAGTGCCATGGGGATTGTGGGTGCATTGCCCCTGCGCGTTGAAGCGCAGCGCGTGGTAGGGGCAGGCCACCTCGTCGCCATGGCGCGTACCCATGCTGAGCGGGGCAAAGCGGTGCGGGCAGCGATCGTGCAGCGCCACTGCGGTGCCATCGGCCTGGCGATAGATCAGCACCGATTTGCCCAGCAGCTTGCGATGGAACAGTTGCGCGCCGTCCACCTCGGTGGACAGGGCGGCGATGTACCAGGCCTTCATGAGGAAATGATCACGGGTTTTCATGGCAAGACCTCTCCAATCTAGATTTCGATGACAAGGCGCGGCGTGCGCGCGCGCGAACAGCAGGGCGTGAAGCAGTCGTTGGCAGCCTGTTCGGCCGCGGACAGGTACATGTCGCGATGGTCAGGTACCCCAGCGAGCACAGTGGTGAGGCAGGTGCCGCAGATGCCCTGTTCGCAGGACAGCGGCACTTCGATCCCTGCCTCGGCCAGCGCGGTTGCCGCGCTTTGGCCAGAAGCAACGGGCACGATTTGCCCGGTTCCGGCGATCTCTATCTCGAAGGCATCGCCCGGATCCTGCCCTTCCGGCGCGGAGAAATGCTCCACGTGCAGGCGTGCTTCGGGCCAACCGGCCGCCCGCGCCGCGCCGATCACAAAATCCATGAAGCCGGCCGGGCCGCAGGCATAAAGGTGGGCCTGCGGATCAGCCTCTGCCAGCACGCGCGCCATGTCCAGCCGCGTCTGCGGCACATCGTCGAAATGGTAATGCACGTGGTGGGGCGCGTGCGAGTGCGCGATGCGTTCGCGAAACGCGATGCGCGCGTGCGTTCTGGCGCAATAATGCAGGGCATAGGGCGTGCCGCTGCGCGCCAGATGATCGGCCATGGCGATGATCGGGGTGATCCCGATGCCGCCGGCAAACAGCAGCGCGGGCTCTCCTGGCACCAGGGCAAAGAGATTGCGCGGCGCGCTGATGTCCAGCATGTCGCCCACGTTTACCTGCTCGTGCACATGGCGCGATCCGCCACGCCCGGCGGTCTCGAGCAGGATGCCCAGTTCATAGACCGTTGTGTCGCCCACCTGGCCGCACAGCGAATATTGGCGGATCATGCCATTGGGCATTTTCAGGTCGATGTGCGCGCCCGGTTCGTATGGCGGCAGGCTGGCGCCGGGCAGCGGCGCGAGGACGAGGCCGACAATCCCCTCGGCTTCCTCGCGCCGCTCGGCGACCCGAACGGAAATCCATCCGTTCATGCAACGGTCTCCGCCACGTGGTCCGATGCTTCCTGCTCCAGCAGCTTGTCGAGCACCCACAGCATGCGGCCGGGGCCGGCATCGTGGACGATGTCGATTTGCGGGGCGTCGGGATATTGCAGTTGCCGCTCGCGCTGACCTTCCAGAATGCGCTTGTCTTCGAGAAAGGCATCGAGGTTGGTGGCATGCATCAGTTCGACGATGCCGGGAAACCAGGTGGCCTTGCTGGTGCCCCACGAGAAGTAATAGTCGATCGATCCATCGTCGCGCGGCGTGACCGCCTGGCTGGTAAACGTATCGAGCAGCAAGTCTCCGTTGCTCTCTCCCGACGTGGCATCGCCGGCAGACTTGATGCGGAAGCTCATGATGAAATTGCACGGCACGGTAAGCGTGACATGCACATCGATATCGAACCGTGCCGCCGGATCGAACAGGTGCTTGGCAAAGTTGGGCGCCGGTACGCCGCGCACGGTGTAGCGCGTCTCGATCCCGCGCGGCAGGTTCTTGTGGCGGGGGCGGATCAGGCTCCAGTCGTCAGACCCGCCAAAGGTTTCGCCATGCACCCAGGATACGTGGCTGAGATCGGCCAGGTTGGCGATTTCCTGCCGGTAATTGGTCTCGATGCGGATCGCGTTGGTTTTGAGCACCCAGTCGGGATCGGTCGGCCCCACCGCCTCGCAGATCAGCGCGGGGTCGGCCTTGGCGGGATCACCCAGCCAGACCCAAATCCAGCCGTCCTTTTCCACCGCCGCGAGCGTCGGCACATCAGCGCCAGGCGGGATCTTGTCCATGCCGGGCACCTGGCGGCAGCGGCCATCGGGGCCGAACAGCATGCCGTGGTACATGCAGCGCACGGCATCGCCTTCCTTGCGGCCAAGCGAGAGGGGGGCGGAACGGTGTGGACAGCGATCCTCCATCGCCACCAGCGCACCTTGCGGCGTGCGATAGAGCAGGATCGAGCGGCCCGCGATCTTGCGCACGACTAGATCGCGGCTGCCGAGCCCGACATCGGTGCCCCAGCCGGCGCAATACCAGCAGTTTTGCAGGAATGTTTCAGTCTTGGTTGGCATGGTCAGAACTCCACGCCCAGCCGGGCATACCACTCGGTGGGACGGTTGTAGGTGCCGAAGATGAGGCCGGCGGCCTGGAGATTGCCGCTGACGATGTAGCGATCGTTGGTCAGGTTGGTGCCGCCCACCGTGGCGCTCCAGCGCTTGTCCGGGGCCCGATAGGTGAGGCTGGCGCTGAGCGAGTCCACGCCCGGGCGCTGGAGCAGGAGCGTGCGCTCGGTATCGTTCCACAGGCTGCTGGTGCGGGTATAGTCGAGCAGCGCGACAACCGAGCCGCCGTTGCCTAGGCGATATTCATAGCGCGGGCTGATGTTGAACTTCCAGTTCGGGGCCTTGGGCAGCGGGGCGCCGACAAAGACGCCGGCCTGCAGCGTGTTGGGGGCCACCACGGCGCCCGGCAGCACGCTGGTATACTTCGCCTGGGTGTAGCCGATCGAGCTGTTGATAGTGAGGCCCGCGACCGGGGCGAGCACGGCCTCGACCTCGAAACCCTTGATGCGGGCATCGCCGGCGTTCTGGATGGTGGGCGAAATGCCAAGCTGGAAATTGAGCTGGATATCGGAATACCGTGTGGTGAACACGGCAGCGTTGATCTGCAAGTGGCGATCGAGCAGTTCGGACTTGATCCCGGCCTCGAACGTCTCGGCCTTTTCCGGGTTGAACGTGGGCGCATAGTCGAGCGGCGCGGAAAGTCGCGTGGTCCAACCCCCGGTCTTGTAGCCCTTGGACCACGAACCGTAGACCATCACATCGCGTGATGGGTGCAACTGGATGCCCAGCTTGGGCGAGAAGTTGTTGAATTTCTGATGCTGGTCTTGCGAAACAAAGAAGCGCAGCGGCTGGTTGGAATCGGGGAACCCGAGCAGCGAGGAACAGGGATTGCCATAGGTCGTGCAGCCGCTGACCTTGTAGAAAAACCCGTTGAGGTCGCTCTGGCCGCCGTTGAAGATCTTCTTCTCGTTGGTATAGCGTCCGCCAACGGTGACCGAGACAAGCGGTGAGATTTCATAATCGACCTGCCCGAAGAAAGCATAGTTCTTTGTGTCGAGATAATTCGGGCCATCGATCTGGATCAGGCCTTGGTCGAACGTCACATAGTCGTTCATGTGGCTGCGTTCTTTGAAGTAATAGCCTCCCAGAACGAACTTGAGCTTGTTGTCGAGGGTCTGGCCAACCAGCTGCAACTCCTGGCTGAATTGCCAGTTCTTGAGGCCGAAAGAGAATTCCAGGATGTTGAGCGGCGAGCCATCGGCATCGAGGCCGGTTGCCCAGTCAAGATCACGATAACCCGTGATCGATTTCAGCGAGAGGCCATCGGCCAGTTCGTAATCGACGGTGGCGGAAAGCCCCCAGGCCTTCATCTTGGAAAAGTTGATGCCGGTGGCATAGCTGGTATCGATGCTGTTGGTAACGAAGCGGTCGTCATACGGTAGGCGGTTGTTGTTCGGATCGGCATCGACATTCACGCCGCCGATACCGCCGAGCATCTGCCCCGGATTGAGCGGCGTGCCGCGCGAACCGCACAGCGCGCTCAGCCCTGCTGCGGCCAGCCCCGCCTGCGGGGTGTTGATGCAGGTGTTGTAGAGAAAGGCCAGCGTCGAAGGCATGCTGGATGTCGTCTTGATCAGCTTGTTGGCCGTGCCTTGCTGGTTCTGCCGCATGTAATCGCCCGAGACGCGGATGGTCAGGCGGTCTGTCGGGCGCCACACCATCTTGCCGCGCAGCGACCATTCGCTTTGCCCGCCTTCCTGGGCGGAGCGATCGGTACCGTTGGCACGGAAAGCGGATTCCGGATCGGTGGCGTAGGTCGCCGCGCCAGGATAGGGAATGCGGTTGAGATAGCCATCGCGGTGGCGCGAGGCGCCGGTTATCGCGAAAGCAAGCGTGTCGGACACGGGCAAGTCGACACTCGCATTCATGTCGAGCCGATTGTAGCGGCCGGTGGTGATGTCGCCGCGAAACGACGTGGTGTTGCCCGGATCGCGCGTGACGATCGAGATCGCGCCGCCGATCGTGTTGCGGCCAAACAGCGTACCCTGCGGCCCCTTGAGCACTTCGATGCGCTGCACATCGGGCAGATCGAGATTGGCGCCCACGGTGCGGGCAAGATAGACGCCATCGAGATAGACGCCGACGCCTGGATCGAAGTTGGCGGCAAAGTCGCTTTGGCCGATGCCACGGACATAGGCTGACAGGACCGAGGACGAACCCGAGAACGGCGAGCCAGCATCGAGCGTCACGTTGGGCGAGATGTTCGAAAGGCTCGACACATCAGCCACGGCGCGCTCTTTCAGCGCATTGCCGGCAAAGGCTGAAATGGCGATGGGCACGTCCTGCACGTTCTGCGCACGCTTCTGCGCGGTGACGACGATTTCAGCGATGCCGGTATCGGCGGCAGGAGCATTCTGCGCGGTGGCAGCCGGTTCGGTGCCGGCTGTGGTTTGGCCCATGGCGGGAGTTGCCAACGCCGCAGACAGCATGGTGGTCCCGGTGAGCAAGGCTGCTTTGATCATTTCTACCCCTCCGTAATGGCCCCCGTTGTTTCGGAGTGCCGTTGCGCAGAGTGTAAAAGCAGGGAATGTGCCAGTTTAAATAAGGGCATGAAATAATTGGCATGATGCGCGAGATCGTTCGTGTAGCAGGAGAGCTGTTGCGCAAAATTGGCCATTCACTATGCTGGAGTTGTATAAAAACAAACACAGGGGAGAGTGATGCCCAGCGAGCATCCTTCGCATCCGGCCTGGGCCGGAGAACGCGATGCCGCGCGCGATCTGGCGCGGAAACTGGTCGTGGCCGGTGAGCCATCGTTCGACGATCTGTGGAAGTCCTTCCACTACGATCCCGATCGGGCCGAGATCACGCTGAACGGCCAGCGCATGGTGCTGACCGACAACAATGCCTTGGGGATCATGCGGCGCGAGCTGGTGTCCTCTTTGGGTTATGACAAAGCGCGCGGGCTGGTGACGCGGATCGGGTACGGCATCGGTTCGGCCGATGCGCAACTGGCACTGGACCTGCGCAAGGAAGATGACATTTTCGCTGGCTTCGCTGTCGGGCCGCAGCTTCATGCGCTCAAGGGATCGGTCAAGGTCGAGCCGCTGGTGTTCGAAGCGGATCGCAAGACCGGCCATTTCTACAGCGAATATCATTGGCACAATTCTGCCGAATGCCTGTCGCACCGGCAGGAGCTGGGCATCACGCCCTATCCCGGTGGCTGGCAGCAGGTGGGCTATGCTTCGGGCTATGCTTCGGCGTTTTTCGGGCGGGCGATGATCTTTCGAGAAGTGCAATGCGTCGCCATGGGGCACGATCGCTGCTTCCTCGTCGGCAAGGCGGCCGAGCAGTGGGAAAACGCCGACGAGGAAATGCGCTGGTTCCGCGCGGAAAACTACGCACAGCGACAGGGCGGGGTGGCGGCGGGAAAGCTGCTACCCGATGAAGACCTGCGCATCGGCCAACGCTCCATCGTCGGCGCCTCCTCGGCGTTCAACCTGGCGCTTCACCTCGTGAACAAGGTGGCGAGAACCGATGCGCCGGTTCTGTTCACCGGCGAAAGCGGCGTGGGCAAGGAGGTGTTCGCGCGCGAGTTGCACAAGCGCAGCAACCGTGCCGATGGTCCGCTGGTGTCGGTCAACTGCGCCGCCATTCCCGAAACGCTGATCGAGGCGGAATTGTTCGGCGTGGACAAGGGGGCGTTCACCGGCGCTACGGCGTCGCGCCCCGGTCGCTTCGAGCGGGCCGAAGGCGGTACCCTGTTTTTGGACGAAATCGGCACCTTGTCGTTCGCGGCTCAGGCCAAATTGCTGCGCGTGCTGCAAGAAGGCGAATACGATCGCGTGGGTGGAAGTCGGCCGCTGCGCACCAACGCCCGGCTTGTCGCTGCAACCAATGCGGATCTGCACCGGGACGTGGCAAACGGCACGTTCCGGTCAGACCTGCTGCACCGGATTTCCACCTTTCCGATCACGATCCAGCCGCTGCGCCGGCGCCGCGCCGATATCCCGCTGCTGGCCAACTATTTCCTGCGCAAGATGTGCGCCAAGCACGGGCGCACCCAGGTGGCGTTCGACGATGCGATCATTCGCCATTTCCTGGAATACGATTGGCCGGGCAACATTCGCGAGATGGAAAACCTGATCGAGCGGGCGGTGATCCTGGCCGACGATAACGAGCTGATCGGCATCCACCACGTGACGATGACGGCGCAATCGTTCGACGGCGGACACAGCGATGGCGACGGGCGAGCCGGTGAGCCATTTTCCGCCTATGTGATGGATCGCATTCGCCGCGGGGCATCTGGCCTGCCCGAAACGTCCGATAGGATCGATGCCCTACTGCTCGATGCGCGCCTGACCCGCGACGAGGTGGTAGACCGTCTGATCGGCGCAACGCTCGTGGCCACCAACAACAACGTCACCGAAACGGCGCGGCGCCTTGGCATGACGCGCTCGCAGGTCAACTATTGGTTGCGGGGCCAACGCAGGGCATCGTCACAGTTGGCCTGACAAAGGCGCATCATGGCCCCAATCGCGATATTTGCGGCGCACAACCTCGGTCATGCTGGCAATATCGGGCGAAAGATCGCCCACGCGGTGGCTCATGATGATCGGCGATGTCGCAGGCTCGGCCAGTTCGCGAAAGGCAATATCGTGGCTGCGCGCGCGGCGCACCGACTCAGGGACGATGGCCATGCCTTCCTCCGCCGCGACAAGGCCAATGGCGATCTGGAGTTCGCGCGCCTCGTGGACGATGCGTGGTTCGATCGCCTGGTCGCGGAACAGCGATAGAACTTGGTCGGCATAGCTTGGGCGCGGAGAGCGCGGATAGAGAATCTGCGGCTCGTTCGCCAGGTCGTGCAGCGAGATCGGCCCTTCACCCCGCGCCAGGGGATGGTCGACCGGGAAGGCGGCGATCAACCGCTCGTTGTGCAGAACGATGCGGCGTACGGCCGGATCGTCGAAGCGGATGCGACCAAAGCCTACGTCGATGCGCCCGTCCTTCAACTGTGCGATTTGTTCGAGCGTCGTGCTTTCGACCATCACGATCTCGACATCTGGCGCGACCTTGCGGAACTCGCGGATCATTTCGGGCAGCCGGGCATAGATCGTGGAGGCGACAAACCCGATGACGAACCGCCGCCGGCGGCTGGTGGCGGCGGTCTTCACCATCGTGTCGACATCCTCCATCCGCGCCAGCAATTGCACGGCCTGGGCATGGAGCAGGCGACCAACCTCGGTAAGGCGCAGCGGCCGCATCGTGCGATCCAGCAAGGGCGCGCCGACATGGGCTTCGAGCTGTTGGATCGCGCGCGACAATGGCGGCTGGGCAATATGCAGCCGCTCGGCCGCGCGGCTGAAATTGCCTTCGTCGGCAACGATCACGAAATAGCGCAAGAGGCGCAGGTCCAGCATGGTTCATACCTATCAGGTATAGAGATTAGACCCAATAGATGTTGGATTGCTTCCGGCGCAAGGCTTATCGATCATTGAAATTCTGCTGTTTGGGGCAATTTCTGCAATGGCAACGCTGAGTCGGGCTGATACCTTCATTGTCGATGTGCCGACGATCCGCCCGCATGTCCTGGCCATGGCGACAATGCATGCACAATCGATGGTGATCGTGCGCCTGACCGACGCCGACGGCATCGAAGGCGTGGGTGAGGGCACGACGATCGGTGGTCTCAGCTATTGCCCGGAAAGCCCCGAAAGCATCAAGTCGGCGATAGACACCTATATCCTGCCCGTGCTGAAAACCTGCGATATCGCGCAGGTCGGCGCGACCATGGCCAAGGTTTCCGCCAGTGTGCGCGGCAACCATTTTGCAAAATGCGCAGTGGAATCCGCCTTGCTCGACATCGCAGGCAAACGCCTTGGCGTGCCGGTCTCGGCGCTGATTTCCGGGGGCGCGCGGCGCGATCGGCTGCCCGTGGCCTGGACCCTGGCCAGCGGCGACACCGGGCGCGACATTGCCGAGGGTGAGGAAATGCTCGATCGGCGCCGGCACCGCATCTTCAAGCTCAAGATCGGCAAGCGTGCGGTGCGCGACGACGTTGCCCACGTCGGTACGATCTGCAAGGCGCTGGGCGATCGCGCCAGCATTCGCGTCGATGTGAACCAGAACTGGTCGGCAACGCAGGCCAGCCTGGGCATGGCGATGCTGCACGATGTGGGCTGCGATCTGGTCGAGCAACCGACCGCGGGCGATGACATCGCGGCGATGGCCCGCCTGACCGCGCAGCAGACGATCCCGCTGATGGCCGACGAGGCCTTGCACGGGCCGCGCAGCGCACTGCGCATCGCCTCGGCCGGCGCGGCCGATGTGTTTGCGCTCAAGATCGCCCAATCCGGGGGGCTGTTTGCTGCGGCCGAAGTTGCGGCAATCGCCGCGGCCGCAGGCATCGGTCTCTATGGCGGGACGATGCTCGAAGGCAGTGTCGGTACGGCCGCCTCGGCCCATGTCTTTGCCACCGTCCCGCATCTGGCCTGGGGAACCGAGTTGTTCGGCCCGCTGCTGCAGACCGAAGAGATTCTGCGCGAGCCGCTCGACTATCGCGACTTCTCGTTGGGCGTGCCCGACGGGCCAGGGCTTGGCATCGCTTTCGACGAGGACAAGCTCGCCTTCTTCCGGCGCGACCGCGACGGGCCGCGTCTTCATCCCGTCAGTGCAGGAGCCTGAAACCCATGCTGTTCATGGTGGAAATGGACGTCAACATTCCGCTGGGCTTCGATGCTGACGAGGCGGCGCGGATTAAGGCCGAGGAAAAGGCCTATTCCCAGCAGCTTCAGGCGGCAGGGACCTGGCGCCACATCTGGCGCAAGGTGGGGCTTTATTCGAACGTCTCGATCTTCGATGTGGAGAGCAATGCCGCGCTGCATGACACGCTGATGGCGCTGCCGCTGTTTCCGTTCATGACCATCAAAGTGACCCCGCTGTGCCGGCATCCCTCGTCGCTCCACGACGACGATCGCTGAGCGCAGCGTACGAAAACCGGGCATAAAAGACATCCAGGAGAGTGAACATGGACACCAGCTTCGTCAAATCGCCAGAAGTCCAGAAGCTGCTCGATCGCGCGGCGGGCATCGAGGAAAGCGGTGGCAACCCGCGTCTCAAGGCTATCATGCGCGACCTTATCGAAAGCGCCATGACCGTGATCGTCAAGCATGACGTGTCGGAGAGCGAATTCTGGCTGGCCGTCAAGTATCTTGCCGAAGGTTCCGGCGAACTCGGGCTGATCGTTCCGGGCATCGGGCTTGAGCATTTCATCGACCTGTTCCTGGATGCCAAGGACGCGCAAGCCGGGCGGGTTGGCGGCACACCGCGCACTATCGAGGGGCCGCTCTATGTGGCGGGGGCGCCGCTGGTGGAAGGCGATGCCGCGCTGACGGTCGATCCCGACGAAGGCGCCCACACCCTCTACATGAACGGCGCGGTGACTGGCCCCGATGGCGAGCCGGTGGAGAATGCGATCGTGCATGTCTGGCATGCAAACAGCCAAGGGTGGTATTCGCACTTCGATCCAACTGGCGAACAGACCCCGTTCAACAACCGCCGGCGCATCAAGCTGGGCAAGGACGGGCGCTATGCGTTTCATTCCAAGCAGCCGAGCGGCTATTCGGTGCCGCCCGGTGGCGCAACGGACCAACTGATGCAGGCCTTGGGCCGGCATGGCAATCGCCCGGCGCACGTGCACTTCTTCATCGAGGCACCGGGCTATCGCACCTTGACCACCCAGATCAATTTCGGCGACGACCCCTTTGCAGCCGACGATTTTGCCTTTGGCACGCGCGAAGGCCTGCTGCCTGTGCCCAATCGCCAGGGTGATGCGGCATATATCGCGTTCGATTTCCAGTTGCAGCGAGCCAGCGATGCCGAAGACGAGGGTTTTTCCGCCCGCGCCCGTGCTGCTGCCGAACCGGTGGATGCGGCATAACGCACCGCCAGGGCGGATAACGCGCATTCTTCGGCTAAAGGTTTCGATACGACATGGACAAGATCTACGCCAATCCTGCCGCTGCGCTTGATGGCCTTCTGTTTGACGGGATGACCATCATGTCGGGCGGGTTCGGGCTTTCGGGCAACCCCGAAAGCCTGATCCCCGAAATCCGCCAAAGCGGGGTCAAGGATCTGACGATCATTTCCAACAATGCCGGTGCCGATGGCTTTGGCCTGTGGATGCTGCTGGAAAGCCGGCAGGTGAAGAAGATGATCTCGTCCTATGTCGGCGAAAACAAGTTGTTCGAGAGCCAGTACCTGTCTGGCGAACTGGAACTGGAACTGAACCCGCAAGGGACGCTGGCCGAGCGGATCCGCGCCGGCGGCGCGGGCATTCCGGCCTTTTACACGAAAACCGGGGTCGGCACTGTCGTGGCCGAGGGGAAGCCGGTGGACGTGTTTGAAGGCGCCGAATATGTGCGAGAGACCTGGCTGCGGGCGGACCTCTCGATCATCAAAGCCTGGCGGGCGGACCCCGCGGGCAATCTCATGTATCGCAAGACGGCGCGCAATTTTAACCCCAACATGGCTACGGCCGGCAAAGTGACCGTGGTGGAAGTGGAGGAAATCGTGCCTGAAGGGACGTTCGACCCCGATGGCATCCACACACCGGGCATCTACGTCGACAGGATCGTCCTCGCCACGATCAATGAGAAGCGCATCGAGAAGCTGACCACGCGTCAGCGGGAGAGTGCATGATGGCCTGGACCCGCGACGAGATGGCCGCCCGCGCCGCGCGCGAACTGCGCGACGGATATTACGTGAACCTGGGCATCGGCATTCCCACTCTGGTGGCCAATCATGTGCCGCCCGGTGTGAACGTAACGCTGCAGTCTGAAAACGGCATGCTGGGCATCGGACCTTTTCCCTATGACGGGGAAGCAGACCCTGACCTGATCAATGCCGGCAAGCAGACCGTTACCGCGCTCCCGACCAGCAGTTTCTTCTCTTCGGCAGACAGCTTTGCCATGATCCGGGGCGGCCACATCGACATGGCCGTGCTTGGCGCGATGGAGGTCTCGGCCCAGGGCGATCTCGCCAACTGGACGATCCCGGGCAAGATGGTGAAAGGCATGGGCGGCGCGATGGACCTGGTTGCGGGGGTCAAGCGTGTGGTCGTGGTCATGGATCATGTTGCCAAGGACGGCAGCCCCAAGATCCTGCCTGCCTGCACTTTGCCGCTCACCGGCAAGGCGGTGGTGGACCTCATCATCACCGATCTCGCTGTTATTGCGGTCGATCGCGGCAAGGGCGCGCTCACCCTGATCGAATGCGCAGCGGGTGTAACCGAGGAGGAGGTGCTGGCCAAGACGGCGGCGCCCTTGGCGCTTTCCCTGACCGCGTCAGAGCACGCACCGACCGCATCAAAGGAATTGGCATGCCGTTCCTAGCGCGCCCTGGCGCCCGGCTATACATCAAGCACGACGGGCGCGATCAGGCGCCCGGGCTCGTTCTGCTCAACAGCATCGGCACCGACATGGACCTGTGGGACGCCGTCCTGCCGCATTTGCGCGATCGCTTCGCGCTGCTGCGGATCGATACGCGCGGCCATGGCGCTTCGCTGGCCGATCCGGGGGACTACAGCCTGGCGCAATTGGCAGACGATGTGCTGGCCGCAGCCGACGCCGTTGGATTTGCGCGCTTTGCCGTGGCGGGTGTTTCGCTCGGCGGGATGATCGCCATGGAACTGGTGCTGCGCGCGCCGGGCAGGGTAAGGGCCTTGCTGCCGATCTGCACTTCGGCAACGATGGACCGCGCCGCGTGGGACAGCCGCGTTGCCACCGTGCGCGAGCAAGGCATGGCCGGAATCGTCGATCTGGCGATGGGGCGTTTCCTGTCCGATGCTGCCGATCCGGCCATCTATCAAGCGGTGCGGCGCCAACTGCTTGCCATGGACGCGCAAGGCTATGCCGGCTGTGCCTGCGCCATTCGTGACATGGCCCTGGCCGACCGGCTCCACACCATCGCCTGTCCGACGCTGGTAGTGACCGGCACGCGCGACACCTCGACGCCGTTCGAGGGCCATGGGGAACACCTGGTTGCGCACATTCCCGGCGCGCGCCATGTTGCGCTGGCAGCGGCGCACCTGGCCCCGCTAGAGGCGGCAGAGCCGCTGGCCGCGACCATCGCCGCCTTTCTGGAAAGCTGATACCGCATGCCCGATGCTTTCATCTGCGACGCCATCCGTACCCCCATCGGCAAGCTCAACGGATCGCTTGCCACCATCCGCGCCGACGATCTGGCGGCTGTGCCGCTCAAGGCGCTGATGGCGCGCAACCCGGGGGCAGACTGGGCGGAACTGGACGATGTGCTGCTTGGCTGTGCCAACCAGGCGGGCGAGGACAATCGCAACGTGGCCCGCATGGCCGTGCTGCTGGCGGGCATGCCCGAAACGGTGCCGGGGGTTACCGTCAACCGGCTGTGCAGTTCCGGTCTCAACGCGCTGGGCATGGCAGCCCAGGCGATCCGTGCGGGGGACGCGGATTTCCTCATCGCGGGTGGCGTCGAGAGTATGACGCGCTCGCCCTACGTCATGGGCAAGGCGCATAGCGCATTCGCGCGCGACCAGAAGATCGAGGACACCACGCTGGGCTGGCGCTTCATCAACCCCGCGATGAAGGCGGCCTATGGTGTGGATACCATGCCGCAGACGGCCGAGAACGTCGCCGAGCAATGGCAGATCAGCCGCGAGGACCAGGACCGCTTTGCCCTGGCCAGCCAGGAAAAGGCACATCGCGCCACGGCCAGCGGGCGCTTTGCCGCCGAAATCGTGCCCGTGGCGATCCGGCAGCGCAAAGGCGAGCCGATCCTGTTCGATGCAGACGAGCATCCGCGCGCCACGACGCTGGAAGCGCTCGCCGCTCTCAAGCCCGTTGTGAAGCCTGGCGGGACGGTGACGGCGGGCAATGCATCGGGCCTCAACGATGGCGCCGCAGCCATGCTCGTTGCGACAGAGGCAGCGGCTGTTGCGCATGGCCTGACACCGCGCGCCCGCGTCATCGGCATGGCCGCCGCCGGCATCGCGCCGCGCATCATGGGCGTCGGCCCGATCGAGGCGGCGCGCAAGGTGCTGGCCCGCCACGCGCTGCGGATCGACCAACTCGACGTGATCGAACTGAACGAAGCCTTTGCCAGCCAGGCGATCGCTACCTTGCGCGATCTTGGCATCGATCCGCTCGATCCACGCGTCAATCCCAACGGCGGGGCGATCGCGCTGGGTCACCCACTGGGCATGTCTGGTGCACGGATCGCGATGACCGCAGTGGAGGAACTGCACCGCAAGCAGGGCCGCTATGCCCTAGCGTTCCTGTGCATCGGCGTGGGGCAGGGGCTGGCGGTTCTGCTAGAGCGTGTCTGAGCGGAATACCGGCAAGCGCTGAAAAGTGCTAATGTGAAAAGAAAATCCACCCGCTTGATAAGCCGGTATATCCGCTTCTTGCCGATGCTCACGCATCGCTTCACCTCGGCGATCCGCAGAAGCCGGACATATTCCTCCGACGATCGCGTCATTTTGAACTCTTGCGATCGCGGCTTCGCGGGCGCGGACGAAGCCGCGATCGCTGTCCAGAGAGGCGGATATGGGTCTGTGGCGAGAACGGTCTGCGGTCGATCCTGCCCGGATCGAGCAGGGCCTTGTTACGGTCCTGGCCCATCACAAGGCTACCGAGGCAAGCTTCGCCAAAGGCTGGCCAGGCTTCTCCCCCGCCTTCTGCGAGCCGGGTCAGAAGCCAGACCACGTAAGGTCAGGACCTGGGGCAGGGGCTTCTGGAGCGCCATGAAGCTGGCGCCGGATTACTGGTCGGTGATCGCCGAGGACGAACGAACCGCCACGCTCGTTGCCCTGTTCACCGGCTTCATGGACATCGGCGAGCCGTGCGATGAACGCGACGACGCCAACACAATCCGCGATGAGCACGCAGCCCTCATACCCTGCGCCCTAGTTGGAATGCGCAAGCTCGCGCTCATGCGCGAGGACAAGAAACCCGCTCTCCGCGCCATGCAGACTGGCAAGACAGGTCGAAACGCGGCTGGGGCATGAAGTACAAGCGCTGCTGCGCGGCAGCCCGACGCCGCGTCAACGCCGCCCTCCGTTGGCGCTTACTATGAAACACCAGAAACATGCACTGCCCCGCCAAGTGAGAGCAAGCATTGCCAGGGCCGTTTGGCCCAATGCGGTGGTGCATAGCGTGCAACTCCGATCGACCCACGCAGCGCGATCTGGTCAGAGCCGGGCTGACAGTTCCTTGAGAAGCGCCAGGAACAGATCGCGATGCTCTGGCCCGATGATGCTGTCGATCCTGGCGTTGTGGGCCGCTGCCTTGAGTTCCAGCTCGGCGAGTTGGGCCTCGCCAGCCGCGCTCAGTTTGAGGCGGAAATTGCGGCGGTCGATCTCGTCGCGCTCGCGCTCGACCAGCCCTGCCTTGCCGAGTTCACGCAAGGACGCGGTCAGGGTGGATTTGTCGCGCCCGCTGGCCGCGCTCAGTTCGGTCTGGTTGATGCCGGGGTTGTCGTAAATGATCCGCAGCAGGGCATACCAGCCCGGCCAGATGCGGATTTCGCCAATGCTGCGGGAATAGGCGGCAAACGATGCCTCCTGCGCGCGGCGCAGATGATAGGCGATGACGTCGTCGAGCCCGCGCGTCCATTGCCTGTCTTCGGTAGCTACGGCCGCTTCACCGCGCCGCTTCTTACCGGCCATGGACCACCGCTGGCGTGACCCGCACAACGAGCGCCGAATCAACATGACAGCAACTACATCGCGGCATCAATGGTCCCAAATCCGGCAAACGGTCCGGATCGGTCGCACGGCTGGCACGGCGGAGTCAAGCTTGGCGGAAATGCCGAGCAATCACCGGGATGGCACATGGCGCACGATCAGGGCAATCGCTGCCAACACCACCACCATCACCCCTGCGATCGCCCAGTGAAAGCCGGCCATGCCGAGCGCGCCAACCACCACTGCCCCCAGCAACGCGCTGGAAATCGCGCCAAGCCGGCCAATCCCGGTTGCCATGCCCACGCCACGCGCGCGGGTTGGCGCCGGATAGATGTTCGACGCCAAGGCATAGAGGCTGGTCTGGACCCCGTTCACGCAGCCGCCCTCGATCGCGATGAGCGCGAATGTCGCGGCAAGCGGCAGGTGTACATTGGCCAGCAAGGCCAGGGTCGCAGCCGCGCCAACCGCCACCAGCGCCATCGCCGCCATCACCCAGCGCGAGCCGAAGCGGGCCATCAACGCGCCCCCCAGCAGGGCTGTGACAACCCCGCCCATGTTGAACGCCGCCAGACCTTCAGCGGCCTGCGCCACACTCAGACCGCTCTCTGCCAGCAGCGTGGGCAGCCAGTTGAACGCGGCATAGACGGACACGAGGGAAAAGAAGAACGCCGCCCACAACAGCATGCTGTCGGCGCGCAACGCCGGGGCCCAGACGGCCGACAGCGGCGCGGCAGCACCATGCGATCGGGCTGCGGCGCGTTCGGGCAAAACCGCATCGCCCAGGCCCATCCGGCGCAGGCTGCGCAAGACAACCGCGGGGCTCGCGCCGTTCGAGAGCAGGAACGTCACGGATTCCGGCACCGCCAGCATTAGCAGAAGTGCCAGCGCCAAGGTGCAGGCGCCGGCCAGCACAAACAGTGCCTGCCAGCCCATCACGGGCAGGATCGCCGATGCCGCCATGCCGCCAACCACGCCGCCCAGCGGCACGCAGACGATCGAGAGGATGACCGCCAGGCTGCGATGGCGCGCCGGCGTAAATTCTGCGGCCAGCGCGGCAACAGTGGGGAAAGCCGCCCCCAGCCCGAGGCCGGCGGCAAATCGCAAGCCTGCCAGTTGCAGCGGCGTGTGGACAAAGCCGATCAGCAAGGTGCCCGCACCAAACAAGGTCGTGCTGGCCACCAGGGCAGCCTTGCGACCGAACCTGTCGCCCACAACGCCGCCGCTGATCGCCCCGATCAACATGCCAACCTGCGCAGCCGCCAGCGCGCTGCCCAGCGCCGCCTTGGGCAGGCCCCAATCCCTCATCAGGCTGGGCAAGGCAAAGCCCAAGGATTGGTTGTCAAACCCATCCAGCAGGATGGTGAGCGACACCAGCGCCAGCAGCAGCTTTTGCCGCCAGCCCCAGGGTCGGTCATCAATTACCCCCGCAACGGACGAAGGCGCCTCTCCCAACGCCATCAGCCCAGCCTCGCCTCGACGACCACCGCGCGGCGCTCGTTCTTCAACACGGCGAAAGCGTCGCCCAGCACGGTGGCAAGGTCGCTCTCGCGGTCCACGACGAAACTGGCCGCACCGCCCGATGCCGCTGCAATCGCGCCGTAATCAGGCGCTGGCGTAAAACTCAAATCAAGGTCGGCGGCCTTGCTGGCATGCCCATCGGGATGAACCGCAAGCGCTGAATGGCGCGGCGCATTCCAGCCGTCATTGTTCAGTACCACTTGCAGGAAAGGCGTGGCATAGCGGCGCGCAATCCAGTGCACGCTGGACGGCACGGTAAACATATAACAGCCATCACCCGACACGGCGATCACCGTCGCTTCGGGATTGGCCAGCTTTGCCCCGATTGCCGCGCCGCCGTTCCAGCCCAGCGATCCGCCGCCGCTGGCAAACATGCTGCCAGCACGCACGGGGGCCAGATGATCGAACACCGGCTGATAATTGGTGATGCCTTCGTTCATCACGATGGTCTGGCCATCGAACTGCTCGCGCAGGGCCGCCATCAGGCGGGCGATCGTAAGCCCCTCGCCCGCGAACACTTCCTGCGCGACGCGGGCGCGACGCGCAGCACTGCGCGCGGCATAGTGCCCGGTCTTTTCGGCCAAGGCAGCGGCATCCGTGTCCAGTGCCGCTGCTGCATCGCCGATGGCCTGCAAGGCTTGCGCGGCATCAGCGCGGAAACTGCGGTGCGGCTCGATATACCATAGCGGCATCTGCTCCTTCAGCGGGTCGATGTCGATGTGATAGATTTCGGCCGCTTCGGACGGGGTGTTCTTGATCGGAATCCACGGCACGTCGCAGTCTACCACCAGCACCAGATCGGCAGCGGCAAGATCGGGGTTCTGCTCGGGATTGTTCCAGTAGTTGCCAAGATAGAACGGGTTGTTGTGCGGCAGGTTGACGTAGCTGGGCACCGATTCCACCATGCCCGCACCCACCTGGGCACACAACGCCGCCAACACGTCAACCGCTGCCGGATTACGGCCGAGATAGGACGTGACGATCAACGGGCGCTTCGCCTTGACCAGCCGCTCGGCCAGAAAGCGCGCATCCTGCGCTGCCAGCGCGCAGGGCGTCACCGGCTGCCAGCGTGCCATGTCCACGCTTACCGGCTCGCACGGCGCCTCCAGCACTTCGCGTGGGGCCATCAGATAGACGGGGCCCTTGGGGTCAGACCTGGCAAATTGCATCGCGCGATGAACCAGTTGCTTGACGTTTGCGCCGGTGCGGATTTCGTTGTCATAGCGCATGTAGCCGCGCACCAGCCCGCGCTGGTCGTGGACATCCTGAATCCACTGGATGAACTCGTTGCGGCTGCCGAGCATTTCCCCGTCCTGGGTAAAGGGCGAAGAACCGGCGAAGATCAGCACCGGAATGCGCGCCTTGGCGGCATTGTGCACCGCGCCAGCCAGGGCCTGCGTCCCGCATTCGACGTGGATGATGACGGCCTGCGGCTGACCACTAATCTGGGTATGGCCATGGGCAATGGTCAAGGCCACCATCTCGTTCGGGCAGGTCACGATGGTCGGAACGGCCCGCCCGTTTGCGCGCGCTTCGGCGATCGCCTCTACCAGCCCCGGATGATCACTACCCAGATTGACGAACGCGTGCGTGATGCCTTGCTCGACAAGGGCTTCCAGAAAGGCAGTGGCGGTGGTGTACATCACGAACTCCGAACGATGTGGTCGATGCTGCGCAACAGCGCGGTGCAATGGGCAAGTGCGTGCGTCGTCACGCCGTGACGGTGGGCTGCGGCCAGCAAACCACCCTGAATGGCATCGACTTCGGTGGGGCGGCCGGCCTCCACATCCTGCAGCATGGAAGGCTTGTGGGCGCGGTGATGGGTCATGGCAAAGGCAACGGCTTGGCGCACTCTCTCACCGTCGACCGCCACGTCGTTGGCCAGCGCGATGGTGATTCCTTCCGCCACCACCTGCAACGCGAGATCACGAGCGGGCGCGAAGTCACCGACCTCGCCCACTGTCATCCGCGTCAGGGCGCAGATACCATTGAGCGCGGCGTTGAAAATCACCTTTTCCCAAATCGCGACCTTGACCGAAGGCTCGGCGCTCGCGCCAAGGTCCGCCTCGGCCAATGCGGCGGCAACCTGGTGAATGGCGGGGGTATCCGCGCCTGTCAGGCTCCAGAACTTGACCATGCCATCGCCCGCCACGTGGATGCGCCCATGGCCGAGCAAATCGGCAGGCCAATTGGTAATACCCACCAGCACTCGATCAGCGCCGACAACGCCTGCAATCGCGACACCGTTGCCCAGGCCGTTCTGCAGCGTGAGCACCATGCCATCGAGGCGCAACGCGCCAGCGTTCTGTACCATGGCAGCGGCGGTATGCTGGGCCTTGGTGAACAGGATCAGCAGATCAGTCTCACCCTGCGCCACGCCGGGCAACGCCGCCGCGCAACGGGCGGGGATGTCGTTTTCCCAGACGCCATTGGCGGCAATGGCCGCGACCCGCGCGGGGTCTGTATCGACGAACACCACCTGATGGCCGGCCCGGGCCAAGCGCCCGCCAAACAGGGTGCCCATGGCGCCTGCCCCCACAACCATGATCTTCATGCCGGCGTCTTTCGGATAAGGGCCATCACCACCCGCTGCCCCACTGATAGGGCATGTCCTGGCGGATCACGTTGATCTCTTGGATCTTGCCGTCGGCGATCTTGAAAACCTCCTGGATCAGCGTGTCGTGCGGGCGGCTGAACAGCGGCACAACGGACTGCGGGCCGCCGGGAACGGCCCCGGTGATCGCGGCGCTGGCCTTGGGCTTTGACACCTCGATCACCATGGCGCCGACCACGATGCCGCGTTCCACATCGACGATGGGGAAGCGGCGCTCCTTGATCTTGTCCATGTAGGTGTAGTCGCTCATTACGTTGCAGGCCCAGGTGTTGCCCAGCGGGTTGAGCGAGGTCTGGTTGCCGTTTTCATAGCGCCGGCACCCCAGGGCAGACTGCACCCCTGCCCCATCGTGGCGCTGCAAACCCTCGAAATAGCTGTCGGCAATGGCGATCAGCTGCGCGCGGGTGGAACGGCTCTGTTCCGGCAGAATCTGCTCGAAATAGGGGTTGGGCGCGGCAAGGCCCGGCACACCGCCAGCAGGCCGGTCGCCGATCACCTGCTCGATCTCGGTGATCTGGCGATTTTTCACCGCCAACCGCAGCCAATAGGCGCCGCGGCCGCCCGCCTCGGTCGCAACACCCAGCATGGCGACCTGCCCGGTGGAAGGATCGGCCAGGATCTGGCGATAGGTGATACCGTCCACCAGCTTCCAGAAATAGTCCGATTGGGCGGGCGATACCCGGCCGTTGACGGTTTCCCTGGCGCCGGCCGCGATGGGCTGGCCAGCGCGATCGTGCGTGGGAATGGCGTCTATATAGCTTTCCATCATCGCGGTCAGGCAGGCCCGGTCACACGATGCGGCAGGCGCGGCCTGCAGGGGGGCCACTGTGGTCAGCGCCATCGCGCCGGCCAGCGCGAGACTGGCGATTGAAATCTTGGTCATGGTCGAAGCTCCCCATGCGAAAAAGGCTGGCGCCACAAAGGGCGCCAGCCAACAGGGTCAAAACTTGAAGCGAATGCCGGCGGTCATATAGAGCCCGATGACATCATAGAACTGCGACAGGGTGGAAGACGGGGCAATGCCAAAGGTGGTGGCACCCAGCGGCGGGGCCTTGTCAAACAGGTTGTTGGCCGAGGCAAACACATCGACCCCCTCCAGCTTGCCGCCCAGGTGATAGGTGACATTGAGGTCGGTATACCACACCGCGCCGATATGGTTGTTGGCCACGAACGAGGGCGTATAGGTGCTGTCGATCGCGCGGCTGCCGATCAGCCGTTCTTGCACCAGCACATTCAGCCGGCCAAGGTCGATATCGGCGCTGGCCGTGCCCTGAAAGGGCGTTTGGCTGGCGCGATCGATCGGCGCGGAACCCGGCGTCGTGGTTTGCAGCTTGGTGACGTAGGACGCCAGCGCCCGCAGCGAAACCCGGCTCGGCTGGCCGAACACCGTGCCGATGCCAAAGCCATAGTTCATTTCGACATCGAAGCCGCGCGTCTTCAACGTGGCAAGGTTGAGATTGGGCGTGGAGATCACCGAGATGGCGCCGCCATTGCGTGTGATCAGCGCACACAGGGCCGCATTGCCCGCGGCGCACTCATCCACCGTCTGCTGGTTACTGAGGCGGGTGATCGCGCCATTGATGCTGATGTCGTAATAATCGACCGATGCGCTGAAACCGCGCCAGAAGCTGGGGGTGAGCACCGCACCGATCGTTATGGTGTTCGATTTTTCCGGCTTCAGGTTGGGGTTCCCGGGCAACTGGATCGTCGCCGTCGCCGAGGCATTGGCATTCTGGCGATCGATTACCGTGGCAATCGTCTGCGCCTGAGACAGGTAAAGTTCGCCGAGGTTGGGCGCGCGAATATCGTGCGAGACCGTGGCACGCAGGCGCAGATCGCTTGACGGCGCATAGACCAGGCCCGCCTTGTAGGTCCACACCGTGCCGGCGTTGGAATAGTGCGTGACGCGGGCAGCGCCGTTCAGTTCCAGTGACTTGGCAAAGGGCTTGTCGGCCAGGAGCGGAATCTGTGCTTCGGCAAAGGCTTCGTCCACCAGATAGCTGGCATTGACCGGCGAGGAGTTACCCAGGAAATAGCCGCCCTGGGTGCCCAGCAGGCTGCCGGGAAACCCTTGCGCGCCATTGCCGGTCTGGGTGATGGTGGCCAGCGAGGGCACCACTTGCTTCAGGCCTTCGCGGCGGTGTTCGGCGCCCACGGCCACCTGCACCTTGCCGGCGGGCAGTTCCAGCGGCGACCCACGCAGCGTGGCCGCCAGTACATCCTGCGTGACAGTCTGGTTGGCATAGGCATTGCCGGCAATATACTGGCGCGCCGCGGCCGACGGGGTGCCGGCGCCAAACAGGTTGATGGGCACGCAGCCATTGCCAGGATTGCTGAGCGTCGAGCGGCAGACGATCTGGTTGGTGGCCGGGTTCACCACCGCATCAACCGCGTTGTAGAGATTGGCTGTGATGATGCCGTTGGCGGCGGTAAAGTTGCCCTGCGTGCGGCCATGCTGGAAATAGGCGTCCCAGTTCCAGTTGGCACCGATGCGGCCCCGCGCGCCAATGACGCCGCGCATCACCTCGGTTTCGACCTGCTTTTGGTAGACCCCAAGGTCAATGTTGTAGCGGCCCATCTTGAAGCTGCTGCCAGGCGCCATTTGCGAGGCGATGCTGGCCGGCAGATAGGCATTGTCGGCAAAGATCGTGTAAGCCGTGCCGTTCACGCCATAGCTGTTGGCACCGGCATTGTTGGTGATGTAGGTATGGGCATAGTTGCCCTCGGCGAACACCTCGATGCTGTCCTTGTCGCCATAGGCAACGTGGACAAAGCCCACCTTGGCATCCAGCGGCGTTTCCAGCGTGCCGGTTCCAACCGGACTGGCGCCATCCCCGCCCGACATCGAACCCGACGTGCGGTTGGTGCCAAAGGTGAATGGCGCGGTTGCCCCGTTCGGCAGGAACTGCGTTCCCGCCAGCGGGCCCGACACGATCAGACCGCCTGTGGTGGCATAGGGAAACACCACGTTGTTGGCCACGATCAGCGTGGGGTTGGTGGGCGATGCCGGATTGGCTGGCGACACATTGGGGTTGTTGACCAGGAAGCTGCCAAGACGCTGCCACGCGCGGTTCTTGCCGCCGATGTTGTAGCCTTGGGCGCCAGTGTCCTTGGTGTAATCAAAGCTTGCAACGACGCGCAGCTTGCCATCCAGGAACGACGTGCCGCCGGCCAGCGAGAGACGGGTGGTCTTGCTGTCGCCGTAACGGCTGATGCCTTGCGAGGCGAGGCCCTTGAGCCCGGTAAAGCGATCGTCGAGGATGAAGTTGGTAACGCCCGCGATGGCGTCAGAACCATAGGCCGCCGACGCCCCACCGGTCACGACTTCCACGCGCTTCATCAGCAACTGCGGGAACAGGTTGATGTCTACCGCGCCGGCATCTTGCGTCGACACGAAGCGGCGGCCATCGAGCAGCACGAGATTGCGGTTGGTGCCCAGGCCGCGCAGGTTGAGGTAGCTGTGCCCGGCGTTGGCTGCCGCACCACCCGCCGTCCGCGAGTTGGACCCGTTGAAGCTGGGCAGTGACAGCACGCCTTCGGCCAGGCCACGCGGCGAGGAATCCTGCAGGCGGTCGGCCGACATCACGGTAACAGGGGTTGGCTGGGCATTGCCATTGCTGGCAACGCGCGACCCGGTCACGACAATCTCCTGCGCCACGGCCGCATCCTTGGCCGCCTGATCCGGCGCCTGGTCTGCCGCTTGTGCCTGCGCCGACGAGGCCCATAGTCCCGCTACGATCATCGCGGTCACGCTCGCCGATATCCGTGCATCCATCCCTGCAAGTCTCATTTTTGCTCTCCTCCAGGCCGTCGATTCGTTCACGGCCTTGGCGCGCTGATACAGCATTTTAGTTTGACGACAAACTAATTATGCCCCAAGCTGTCAGCCGGAAAGTTTGAGGAGAAGATCTGGTGACCTTTACCCGTTTGAACCCGATCACCGGCGAAGTGGCATCAACGGCGCGCGCGATGACAGCAGCCGACGTGCCCGCGATTGCTGCGGCCGCAGCGGCCGCACAGCCCGCATGGGCCGCGATGGGCCCCAATGCGCGGCGCACGGTTTTGATGCAGGCAGCAGATGCCCTGGTGGCGCGCAAGGATGATTTCATCGCCGCGATGATGGCCGAGATCGGGGCAACCGCTGGCTGGGCGGGCTTCAACCACATGCTGGGTGCCAGCATAATCCGCGAGGCAGCGGCCCTCACTACGCAAATCGCGGGCGAGGTTATTCCCAGCGACAAACCGGGTTGCCTGGCGATGGCGCTCAAGGAGCCGGTCGGGGTCATCCTCGGCATCGCCCCCTGGAATGCCCCGATCATTCTGGGCGTGCGCGCGATTGCCGTGCCGCTGGCCTGCGGCAATGGTGTGATCCTCAAGGCGTCGGAACAATGCCCCCGCACCCACACGCTGATCATCGAAAGTTTTGCCGCTGCCGGCTTTCCGGAAGGGTTGGTGCAAGTCGTCACCAACCGACCCGAGGATGCTGCCGATGTCGTTGGCGGGCTGATCGACGCGCCACAGGTCAAGCGCATCAACTTCACCGGCAGTACGGCGGTGGGCCGCATCATCGCCAAACGTGCGGCTGAAAACCTCAAGCCGTGCCTGCTCGAACTCGGCGGCAAGGCGCCATTCGTCGTCTGCGCCGACGCCGACCTTGACGAGGCGGTCAAGGCCGCCGCGTTCGGCGCCTATTTCAACCAGGGCCAGATCTGCATGAGCACCGAGCGGATTATCGTAGTCGATGCCGTGGCCGATCAATTCGCCGCGAAATTCGCTGCCAAGGTCAAGAGTTTGACCGCTGGCGATCCACGTGGGGGCAAGACTCCATTGGGCGCCGTGGTCGATGCCAAGACGGTCGCCCATTGCCTCTCCCTGGTCGAAGATGCCGTCGCAAAAGGCGCGAACCTTCTCGTCAGCGGCGAGACGAGCCAGAACGTCATCATGCCCGCCCATCTGGTGGACAACGTGACCACCGACATGAAGCTGTTCCGCGACGAGAGCTTCGGCCCGGTCGTCGGCATCATCCGCGCCCGCGACGAAGACCACGCGATCGAGCTGGCCAACGACACCGACTACGGCCTTTCCGCCGCGATCTTCACCCGCGACGCGGCCAACGGCCTGATGCTGGCCAAGCGCATCAAATCAGGCATCTGCCACATCAATGGCCCCACCGTGCACGACGAGGCGCAAATGCCGTTCGGCGGGGTAGGCGACAGCGGCTATGGCCGCTTCGGCGGGCGCCAGGGCATCGACAGCTTCACCGAAACCCGCTGGATTACGGTGGAAACCCTGCCCGGCCATTATCCGATCTGAGCGGAACCAGCGCGCCGATGCAGATAATGCTCGGCATTGGCGGGCCTAGCTCCCGAGCCGGGTAGCCGCGCCGGGCCATATGGCGGCCGTCGTTCCTCTGCCGGGCATCGCCCATCTTTGGGTTGCAAAAGCATGTAGTGTTCCGGTTTAGATGCACGCATCCGCGTAGCTGGGAGAGTGGCGCGATGCGTTTTGACAAACTGGATCTCAATTTGCTGGTCACGCTCGATGCGCTGATCGAATTGAAGAGCGTTTCCAGCACGGCGGAGCACCTGAACCTGACCCAATCGGCGGTCAGTGGGGCGCTCAAGCGGCTGCGTGAATATTTCAACGACGAGCTTCTGGCGAGAGACGGCCGCAGCATGGTACTGACCGGCAAGGCCCAGCAGCTTGCCCCTGCCATTCGCGCGATTCTGCTACAGGTGCGATCCACCATTACCAACCCATCCGAATTCGACCCGGCCACCGCGGTTCGGTGTTTCACGCTGGGGTGCTCGGACTATGTGGCGATGATCGTTGGCCACGACCTTGCGCTGCAGGTTCAAAACGAGGCGCCGGGGATCAGTTTCAAGTTCCTTCCCCCTGATATTAGTGCGCTGGAGATGTTCGAGCGAGGCGACATCGATCTTCTGATCGTTGCCGAAAGTTTCGCCAGGCCGGAACACCCGCGGCGCGTGCTGTTCGAGGATGACGCGCGGGCTGTCTGTTGGGCCGGAAATCCGACGATTGGCGATCGCATCACGCTCGACCAGTTCCTCGACATGGGCCATGTCTGTGCCGAATTCAGGGGCGTTTCGCACCCATCCGTGTATGAAAAGCAGTTGGCGGAAATGGGTATCCATCGCCGCATCGAGGTGTCGGTCGCCTCGTTCGCCATGGTGCCTTTTGCACTGGTCGGCAGCAGGCACATGGGTGTGATGCACCGCCGCCAAGCCGAACGGTTTGCATGCATGTTGCCTTTGAAGGTTCTGCCTTTGCCCCTCGCGCTCAAGCCCGTGGTCGAAATTGCGCAATGGCATCGTCACCGGACATCCGATCCTGGCCTCGAATGGCTGCTGTCCCGGCTCGAAAGGGTGTTGCACATGATGGATGACCATGCGGCATGAAGGCTGGCGCCATGCCGGCATCTATCATTTTACGTGATGTATTCGTACACGCCTTACGATTTTCCTGAAGTCTGGCTTCCTGACAAAACGCGGCCCGCAACGCGCGATGAAGCGCGGTGCCACCGTTCAGGAGAGCCCCCATGAATCACGCCCTGCTCATGCCGCCACCAGATTCACATGGCGTCGCGACCGATGGCTTTGGCGCACGGATAGAGCAGATACTGCCGCAGATCGCCGCCGCAGCTGCACAAGGCGATGAGCGCAGTTCGCTTCATCCCGACAGCATCGCTGCCTTGACCCAAGCAGGTGTCTTCCGCGCTCTCGTGCCGGCAATGTATGGTGGCGACGAGGTCGATTTCATCGAATTCCTCGCCGGCGTGCGGCGCCTCGCTGCGGTGTGCCCTGCTTCTGGCTGGATAGCTGGTGTGGTTGGCACGCATTCGCACGGGATTTCCTATTACGGCAAACAGGCGCAGGATGACATCTGGGCCGATGGGCCCGACACCCGCATCTGCTCGTCGTTCGCGCCGGTAGTCACCGCGCAGCCGACCGAGGGCGGCTATCTGCTTACCGGCGCATGGGACTTTTCCAGCGGTTGCGACCATGCTGCCTGGGCCCAGCTTGGATTTCGCGTCGAGGGCATTCCGGGCGTGTCATACCTTGGCCTGATCCCGCGCAGCGATTTCAATATCGTAGACAACTGGGACACGGTTGGCATGCGTGCCACTGGCAGCAAGCGGGTGGAAGTGCGCAACGTGTTCGTGCCGCAGCATCGCTGCTGGGGGCCAGGCATGTTCGCGCCGCCAGCAGAACCCGGTCTGCACGACCATTGGCTCTTCCGGATGCCATTTCTGGCCACTGCGGCCAACTTCGGCGCCGTACTGCTCGGTGCTGCGGATGGCGCCCTGGCTGCCTACCGCGAAAGTGTGCAGAAACGCATTCGCCCGCATACCGGCAAGCTGCGGATGGACAATCCCCTGTCATTCATCCGGCTTGCCGAAAGCCATATGGAAATCCGCGCTGCCAGTGCGCTGATCACCGCGCACTGGCAAGGCATTGTCGATCACGCCAAGGCGGGAACCCGTCCGGCGATGGACGAGGTCTTGCGCTCGCGTGGCGACGAAGCATTTGCCGGGCGCATGATCATGAACGCGGTTGACCGGCTGCTCGCCGCCGCTGGCGGAAGCGCGACATTCAAGTCGCGACCATTGCAGCGCTATTGGCGGGACATCCATACTGCCGGCAATCACATGTTTTTCGATCTCGAAAATCGCCTGGTCATCGTCGGGCGCCATCTGGTCGGCCTTGAGCCGGACCCCGACCTACTGTGATTGATGCGTTAAGTCTCACCGCAGCAATCACGCCGGCATCAGCACCACGGCCGATCTTCACAGCACGCCGTCGATCTCCAGTTCGACCGCACTCGCCTTCGAGCGCCGGCGCCGCTGGCGGCGCCATACCGCGCTCCTCGAACTGCTTGCGCAGCTCCCGGAGCTAGGTGAACAGTTGCGATGGGCTCAGCGTATGCCGGCGCGCCACCGCGCAAACCGTCTCGTGGCCTGAAAAGCTCCCGACCACGATCGATGCCTTCACTTCCGCCGGTCAATCCCGTCGGCGGCCTACGACAGTGAATACCTTGAAGCGCCGCACCCCCATAGCGCCAGCATCGTCACACGGCATCGTCATAGCACCTGTTCCCGTCGTTGGCCGACGCAGGAAGGATCATCGAGGCATGGCGGACGGACTACAGCGCCGTGCGTCCGCACGGCAGCCCTGGCGGGATGGCACCCGCTGAGTTTGCAAGCCCTCGCCAAGGCCATAAGGGCACCGGATCTAATTTATCGGCGGCCTAAGAACGGGAGGAGGGTCAATAATCTTAATTTCATCCCATAGAATTTATCAGAAGTTCGTTATTCAGTAGGAGAAGTAATAATACTCATATTTGTTATTTAATTTGCATAAAATTCAATAGATTTTATAATAATGGCAATGCAGTGGTTGTTACCAGAGACTTGAGGTTATTATGGTGCCATTAGGGCGTACTAAGAGCCCGATCCGAAAGTTGTTGAGCGATACCAGTATGTTGTGATTCACGCCGTCCTTGCGAGAAGATGGTGTGACCAATGGCATGGACTGATATCGCTCGACGCGAGCATAGCCGGGCGGGGCTGCGA